>NZ_JBQHDE010000007.1:0-294497 GCF_052068455.1 Micromonospora sp. H33
GACCGCTGGTATCCGTCCTCCAAGACCTGCTCGGACTGTGGCGCGGTGAAAACCAAGCTCGCCCTGTCCGAGCGCGAGTACGACTGCGAGGCGTGCGGCCTGGTGCTGGACCGGGACCTCAACGCCGCCCGCAACCTAGCCGCGATCGCGGCTGATGCATTCACCGCCGGGAGTGGCCCGGTGGCTGGACGTGGAGCCGACCGTAAGACCCGCCCCGGCGGGCCGGTGGCTGCGAAGCGTCAACCCGGCACCGCGCCCGTGGGTAAGACCGGGACCGCCGCACCGCAAGGCGCGGCTGCATGAGCACTCAAGAGCGCTCATCCGCAACGGTTCGTCTGGTCCTACCCGGAGCGCAGACCCGGTACGCCGCGCATCATCCGGACCGACATCGCGGTGCTGTACGTGGGCGACGAAGCGGAGAAGCAGGCGTTACTCCTCGGCGAGCCCGAGCTGTTCTTCACCACGCCCGCGTACGATGGGTTGCCCCTGGTCATGCTGCGGCTGGCGCAGGTGGACGTGGATCGTCTGAAGGAGCTCGTCACCGACGCGTGGCGCATGCGTGCCCCGGACTCGCTCGTCGGTGAGCTCGATGACGGCACCGACTCGTTGAACCCCCATCTGAGCAGCGCCGATCAGTAAGCCGGGGTAGCAGCAGTCGGCCGAACCCGTTGCGGTGGTCGAGGCCGGCCGGCGAGCACAGCGGTTCCCTGGATCGGGCCTGTCACGATGGGCGCTCGACCGGACATGGAGTAGACGTGAGTTCCGGGACTGAGCACGAGGACCGCTTCCGACGCGTCTACGCGGTCAACTTTGAGCCGCTCTTGGCGTACGCGACGCGGCGCGTCGAGCAGCCGGAAGACGCGGCCGACGTGGTCGCCGAGACCTTCCTCGTCGCCTGGCGGCGCAGCCGGGACATGCCGCCCGAGGCCGAGGCCCGGCTGTGGCTGTACGGCGTGGCTCGGCGGGTCCTGGCCAACCACCACCGCGGCGGGGTGCGCCGGGAACGGCTGGGCGAACGGCTGCGGCAACGGCTGAAGGTCGCCGTCGCCGTCGACCCGGGCAGCGAGGTACCCCGACGACTCACGGTCCAGGCCGCGCTGGCCCGGCTGGGTGAGTTGGACCGGGAGGTGTTGATGCTGACCTTCTGGGAGGGCCTGGAGCCGCGCGAGGCCGCCTCGGTCCTGCGCGTGAGCCCGGCCGCGGTCCGTACCCGGCTGTCGCGTGCCCGGGCCCGGTTGCGAGATCTCGTCGGTGACGACCTCGACCCGCCCGGACATGTACTTGACGTCATGGCCGCACCCGCCTCGGAGGAGGGCAGATGACCGACGAGCACCTCGACCGGATGGTCCGAGACGCCGACCCGTACCGCGCCGATGTCATCAGGCACCTCGACGGGGCCGCGCAGAACCTCCTGGAGGAGATCATGTCCGTACCGGCCCTCGAACGCGTCGACGAACCGCCGGGCAAGCGCCTCCGGGCACGCCGCGGCATGATGAGCGGCCTCGCCGGCGCAAGCGTCGCGGCCACCGTTCTCGCCGGTGTCCTGGCTGTCTCGATCATGAATGACGACCAGCCGGGAGGCGGCCCGGCTTCCCCGACGACCACCTCCGAAGCGACGAGGACAACCTCTTATCCGGCGATGGTGCTCAAAGCGGCCGAGGAGAACCCGCGGTTGCTGATCGACCAGCCCGGCTGGAAGGCGACCACCGTCTACGGATTCGCCGAGAAGGCAGGCACCATCGCGTTCAGCAACGGCGAACGGCAGCTGGAGATGAACTGGTACCCGGCCGGCCAGTACGGCGGCTACCACGAGGATCGGCTCCGGGTCAGCAAGCCGGAGCCGGTGAAGGTCGACGGCTGGCCGGGCGACCTGTTCCGGTACAGCGCGAGCGACTTCGCGGTCATGCTCCGTCCCCGGGACGGTTCCTTCGTCGAACTGCGCACCGGGGGCGCCTGGACGCGTAGCGAGTTCGATCAGGTTCTCGCCGACGTGATCCGCGTCGACGCCCGCACGTGGCTGGCCGCGCTTCCGGCGGAGATCGTCACACCGGAGCGGGTGGCCGAGCGGGCGGCCGAGGTACTCGTCGACGTGCCGCTCCCTCCGGGCTTCGACACTGCCGCGCTGAACGACCTCGGCACCAACGACGCCTATCAGTTCGGTGCCGGGGTGACCAGCCGGGTCGGCTGCGGGTGGATCGCCGAATGGCTGCGCGCGAAGAAGGCCGGCGACGACGCCGCCGTCCAGCGGGCCGGTGACGCGTTGCGCAGCAGCCACAAGTGGAAGGTGCTGCACCAGATGAACGACGAGGGTGACTGGCCGGAGGTGTTCTGGGAGACCGCCGACAAGGTGGCCGCCGGAGAGCCGCCCGCCGGGTACCGACAGGCCCTGGGCTGCGAGTAGCAGTCCCGGATCGGGCAGCTTCTCGGGCCGGGCGCCGGGGATCAGGGGATCCCCGGCGCCCGCTCGGCGATGGGTCCAGAACCGGCCCGACCCCCAACCGGTCAGGCGGGACGCAGGTGGGTGCGCCGGCTCTTGCGCCCCGCCTCGTACGCGGCCCGGGCGGCCCGCCCCTCCGCGGTGGTGGCGACCTCGGCGACCGGAACGTCCCACCAGGCGCCAGCGTCCGGACCGGCCTGGAACCGGTCGGTCTGCACGTGCAGCACGCTGGTCCGGGTCGCCGCCTTCGCCGTCGCCAGAGCCGTACGAAGCTGCTCCATGGTCGACACCCGGATCAGGTCGGCACCGAGGCTGGCCGCGTTGGCGCCGAGGTCGATCGGCAGCGGCGCCCCGGTCCGGTCGAGGTAGGCGGTACCGAGCCGGTGCGCGCCGACGCTCTCCGACAGCCGGCCGATCGAGGCGAAGCCGGAGTTGTCGACCAGCACCACCACCAGCTTGAGGCCCTCGGCGACCGCGGTGGCCAGCTCGCTCGGCAGCATCAGGTAGGACCCGTCGCCGACCAGCACGAACACCTCGCGCTCCGGCGCGGCCAGCTTCACCCCGATCCCGCCGGCGATCTCGTAACCCATGCAGGAGTAGCCGTACTCGACGTGGTAGCTCTTCGGGTCGCCGCTGCGCCACAGCCGGTGCAGGTCACCGGGCATGGACCCGGCCGCGCACACCACCACGCCGCGCGCGCCGGCGGCGTCGTTGACCGCGCCGATCACCGCGGTCTGGGTGAGCGGCGCGTCCGGGGCGACGTGCCGGGCACGGTCCGCGACGGCCGTCCACCGCTCCCGCAGTTGGCTCACCGAGACCCGGTACGCCGGCTCGGTGGCCCAGCCGGCGCAGGCCTCGCGGAGGGCGGTAAGGCTCTCCCGCGCGTCGCCGACGACCTGCGTACCGGACAGTTTGGCCGCGTCGAAGCCGGTGAGGTTCAGGTTCACGAAACGCACCTCGTCGCCGAACAGGGTGCCGGAGGCGGTGGTGAAGTCGCTGTAGCGGGTGCCCACCCCGATCACCACGTCCGCGCCGGCCGCGATCTCGTTGGCCGCGGTGGTCCCGGTGACGCCGACCGCGCCGAGGGCGAGCGGATGGCCGTACCGCATCGCGCCGGTGCCGGCCTGGGTCTCGGCCACGGGCACCCCGTGCTCCTCGGCGAACCGGCGCAGCGCCTCGGTGGCCCCGCTGTAGATCACCCCACCGCCGGCCACCACGAGCGGCCGGCGGGCCGCCCGCACGATCCCGGCCGCCCGGGCCAGCGCCGCCTCGTCGGCGCGGGGGCGCGGCACGTGCCAGACCCGTTCGGCGAACAGCTCGTCCGGCCAGTCGTACGCCTGGGCCTGCACGTCCTGCGGCAGGGCGAGGGTGACCGCGCCGGTCTCCGCCGGGTCGGTCAGCACCCGCATGGCGGCCAGCAGCGCCGCCGGCAGCTGTTCCGGCCGGTTGATCCGGTCCCAGTAGCGGGAGACGGGCCGAAGCGCGTCGGTGACGCTGACGTCGTAGGAGCGCTGGTCCTCCAGCTCCTGCAGCACGGGGTTGGCCACCCGGGTGGCGAAGATGTCGCCGGGCAGCAGCAGCACCGGCAGCCGGTTGATGGTGGCGCCGGCAGCGCCGGTGACCAGGTTGGTCGCGCCGGGTCCGATCGAGGTGGTGCAGGCCAGGGTGCTGAGCCGGTCGGTCATCCGGGCGTACGCCGCCGCCGTGTGCACCATGCCCTGCTCGGTGCGGCAAAGGTGGTACGGGAGGTCGGCGCCGGCGGTGACCAGGGCTTCGCCGATCCCGGCGACGTTGCCGTGGCCGAAGATGCCGAAGCAGGCGGGGATCAGCCGCTGCCGGCGCCCGTCGCGCTGGGACCACTGCCGGGCCAGGAACACCACCACCGCCTGCGCCACCGTCAACCTGGGCATGACGCCTCTTTCGTTCCGGGCCGGGTCAGCGGCAGCCGCGGGTCGACCTGCTGCCCGGCCCAGCTGCCCCGGATCCAGCCGTGCCGGGGATCGTCCACACAGGCCATGGTGCGGGCGGCGCCGGGTCCGGCCAGCACGTTGAGGTAGTACAGGTCGTAGCCGGGGGCGGCCATCGACGGCCCGTGGTAGCCGTACGGGACGAGCACCACGTCACCGGTGCGCACCTCGGCCAGCACGTCTATCGGCCGGTCTGCGGTGCCGTAGACCCGCTGGTAGCCCGCCGGACCCTCGCCGGGCGCGCCGCCGGCCACCTCGAAGTAGTAGATCTCCTCCAGCGCCGCCTCCACCCGTCCGTCGTCGTAGGCCCGGTCCTCCTCGTGCTTGTGCGGCGGGTACGACGACCAGTTCCCGCCGGGGGTGAGCACCTCCACGGCGACCAGCCGGTCGCAGTCGAAGGCGTCCGGCGCGCAGAAGTTGTTGACCTGCCGGCTGGCCGGCCCGGCGCCGCGCAGTTCCACCGGCACGTCCCGAGCCGCGCCGTAGCGGGGCGACAGCCGGCGGCCGGCCCGGGCGGACGGCAGGGCGAAGCGGCCCTCGCCGCGGATCGTCGCCGTGGCGTCCCGGGGCAGGTAGGCGAAGTCGGTGACCGCGGCGAACACCGACGTACGCCCGGTCAGGGTGAGCCGCAGCCCGTCGCAGTGCACGGTGGCGGCGCCGGCCAGCGGCAGGACCAGCATCTCCTCGTCTCCGGTGGCGAAGCTGACCTCGCCGCCGGCGGGCAGGGTGAGCACCCGCAGTCCCGCGTACCGCCAGCCGGCCCGCTCCGGAGTGACCTCCAGCGCCCACGGCGCGCGGGCGGCGCCGCCCCAGGTCAGGTGCGCCTCGCCAGTCCTCACGCGTCCTGCCCGGTGGGCAGCAGTGACCCGGCGAGGTCCACCGCGGCGGCCACGTCGTCGTCGGGCGGGTAGAGCAGCGCCCGGCCGACCACCAGGCCGCGCACGCCGGGTAGCCGCAGCGCCCGCTGCCACCGCGCGTACACCACGTCCGGCGCCTCCACCGGGTCGCCGCCGAGCAGCAGGACCGGCAGGGTGGTCGCGGCCATCACCCGCTCCATCTCGTCGATGGCCGGCAGCTTCAACCACGTGTACGCGCTGGTCGACCCGAGCGCCTGCCCGACGCTGACGCCCTTGATGACCGCCTCCGGGCGCAGGTCGGCGCTGACCCGGCCATCGTTGCGGGCCACCCACAGCGGCTCGACCAGAGCCACGGTGCGGTGGGCCGCGAGCGCGGTGACCGCCTGGGCGCAGGCCTGCAGGGTGGAGGCGCTGCCCGGGTCGTCCGGGTCGATCCGGCAGAGCATCTTGCCGCCGTCGTAGCCCATGGCGGCGATGCTGTCGGCGTCGTAGGCGGTGAACCGGTCGTCGAGTTCGAAGGTGGCGCCGGAGAGGCCGCCACGGTTCATCGAGCCGATGGCCAGGCGGTTCTCCAGCGCGCCGAGCAACAGCAGGTCCTCCAGGATGTCCGGGGTGCCGAGCACGCCGTCGACGCCCGGCCGGGACAGCGCCACGCGCAGCCGGTCGAGCAGGTCCACCCGCCCGGCCATGGCCATCGGCCGGTCCCGCACGCCGAGGGCGCCCCGGGCCGGGTGGTCGGCGGCGATGACGAACAGCGGCCGGCCCGGCTCGGGCCACGGCCGGCGGGTACGGCGGGCTGCGGCTTCGGCGATCGCCTGCGGCCGGTGCGCGCGGGTGCGGGTCAGCGCGTCGTACTCGGTGCTCACCGGTCATCTCCTGTCAGGACGGCGGTCGACGACGCCGGCCGCGGCCCGGCGTCCCCGGCCAGCGCCGCGGTCTCGGCGTAGTCGGGCATGGCGGCGGAGCAGGCCAGGCGGGAGGCGACGATGGCGCCGGCGGCGTTGGCGAAGCGCAGCGTCCGTTCCAGTGGCCAGCCGCGCAGCAGCCCCAGGCAGAGCGCGCCGCCGAACGCGTCGCCGGCGCCGAGCCCGTTGACCACGTCCACCGGCACCGGCGGCACCCGTACACTCTGCTCGGCGGTGCGGGCGAGCACCCCGGCCGGGCCGAGCTTGACCACGGCGAGCCGGGGCCCGCGTGCGAGCAGCAGGTCCGCGGCCCGGTCCGGGTCGCGGGTGCCGACCGCGATCTCCACCTCGTCGAGGTTGCCGACGGCGACGGTGACCCGGGGCAGCGCCTCGGCGACGGCGGCGGTCGCGGCGACCGGGTCGGGCCAGAACATCGGCCGGTAGTCCAGGTCCAGCACGGTGTGCGGGCGGCCGTCCCGGGCGGCCAGCGCGGCGGTGTGCGCGTCGCGGCTGGGCTGCTGGCACAGTCCGGTGCCGGTGAGCCAGAGGACGCGGGCGCCGACGATGGCGTCGAGGTCCAGCTCCTCGGGGCGGATCTGCAGGTCCGGGGCGGTGGGGGTGCGGTAGAACCAGAGCGGGAAGTGGTCCGGTGGGAAGATCTCGCAGAAGGTGATCGGGGTGGGCAGCCCCTCGACCGGGAGCACCTGGCTGTCGTCCACCCCGAACTCCCGCAGCGCCCGGTGCACGTAGCCGGCGAACGCGTCGGCGCCGGTGCGGGTGATGACCCCGGCGCGCAGGCCTTGCCGGCTGGCCGCGACCGCCACGTTGGTGGGGCTGCCGCCGAGGAACCTGCCGAACGTCTCGACGTCAGCCAGCGGCGTGGCGACCTGCAACGGATAGATGTCCACCCCGACCCGGCCGATGGTGAGCACATCGAGCATGCGGCGCCCTCCGTCCCGGCCGGCGTCGGCGTGCCCGCCAGCTCGATCCCGTCCCTGATTGGTAACAGTGCTCTACGAGTTGTGTCAATGTGTTGTCATGACATCCGCGCTCTGCGCTCGGTGACCCCTTCGGTACAGTGGCGCCCATCATCACGCCCGACCCCGCGCAGCCGAAGCGAGGAGGATTCCGTGACCGGCCCCGAGATCGCGGTCGACCGCAGCAGCCCGGTCCCGCTCTACTTCCAGGTCGCCGAGCAGTTCGCCGCGGCGATCCAGCGGGGTGACCTGGTCCCGGGCGACCGCCTGGACAGCGAGTTGCAACTGGCGGACCGGCTGGGGCTGTCCCGGCCCACCGTGCGGCAGGCGATCCAGCACCTGGTCGACAAGGGACTGATCGTGCGCCGTCGCGGCGTGGGCACCCAGGTGGTCCGGGGTGAGGTCCGCCGCGCGGTCGAGCTGACCAGCCTGCACGACGACCTGGTCCGCGCCGGCCAGCGACCGTCCACCTCGGTGCTGGAACTGGCAGTCGTGGCCTGCCCACCGGCGGTCGCCGCGGCGCTCGGAGTGCCGCCCGGCGGCGAGGTGCAGCACCTGCGCCGGCTGCGGTTCTCCGACGGGGAACCCCTCGCGGTGATGGAGAACTGGCTCCCGGTCGACCTGCCGCGGCTCACCATGGAGGCGTTGCAGGCCGACGGCCTGTACGCGATCCTGCGCGCCGGCGGACGGCGGATCCGGGGCGCCCACCAGCGGATCGGCGCGCGGGCCGCCACCGCCGCCGAGGCGCGGATGCTGGGCGAGCGGCGCGGCGCGCCGCTGCTCACCATGACCCGCACCGCGTATGACGACCAGGGCCGCTACGTCGAGCACGGCGCGCACATCTACCGGGCCAGCCGCTACTCCCTCGAGGTGACCGTCGCCGAGCGGTGACGGTGGATGTTTCCGGCTCATTTCAGTGACAGGTATTTACGTCGTCAAGCTGTCATGACATTGTGGCCGCAAGCACCGCCGGCGGCGGACGTGCGGCCGGCGGGCGACCTCCGCGAGTCTCTTCGAAGTCTCTCCTTGCGAAGGGAAACAGCCCATGTCAGCCAAGCCGAGACACGCAGCGGGCGTGCTCGCCGCACTCACCGCCGTCGCCCTCGCCGCCACGGCGTGCGGCGGCTCGGACGAGCCCGCCGGCAAGGACGCCAAGAACATCACCCTCACCATCTCCGCCAACGCGATCGCCGGCGGCAAGAACTCCGCGGGTGCGGAGTGGATCGAGAAGTGGGTCATCCCGAAGTTCGTCGAGGCGCAGAAGGCCAAGGGCGTCACCGCCAAGGTGACGTTCGTGCCCAGCGGCGTCGACGACGAGCAGTACAAGACCAAGCTGGCCCTGGACCTGCGGTCCAAGGGCGGCGCCGACGTGATCGCCGTGGACGGCATCTGGGTCGGCGAGTTCGTCCAGGCCGGCTACCTCAAGCCACTGTCCGAGGTGGCCGGGGACCAGGTCGACTCCTGGGAGGGCTGGTCGCAGATCCCCGACACCGTGCAGGGCCTCGGCTCGTTCGAGGACAAGCGCTACGCCATCCCGCTCGGCACCGACGGCCGGGTCCTCTACTACAACAAGAAGCTCTTCGCCCAGGCCGGCCTGCCCGCCGACTGGCAGCCCAGGAGCTGGCAGGAGATCCTCGACGCCGGCGCCAAGCTCAAGGCGCTGCCCGGGGTGACCCCGATCCAGATCAACGCCGGCACCGCGATGGGCGAGGCCACCTCCATGCAGGGCGCGCTGCCGCTGCTGGTCGGCGCCGGCGGCGAGATCTACAAGGACGGCAAGTGGGCCGGTGCCAGCCAACCGGTCAGGGACATGCTCGACTTCTACACCAAGGTCTACGGCGGCGGCCTGGGCGACCCGAAGCTCCAGCAGGAGGCCAAGGGGCGCGACAAGTCGTTCACCGAGTTCGCCGCCGGCAAGATCGGCATCCTGGCCGAGGGCGACTACTTCTGGCGCGGCGTGGTGAACCCCAAGGACGGCATCGCCAAGATGGCCGACCGGGACACCACCGTCGGGTACGCACTGATCCCGGCCAAGCAGCCCGGCGCCGGCATCCGCGGGCAGGACTTCGTCAGCATGTCCGGCGGCGGCGTGCGGGCGCTCAACCCCAACTCCAAGTTCCCGTCCCAGGCGTGGGAGCTGCTGTCGTTCATGCACTCGGCGGAGGCGGTCAAGGCCGAACTGGCCGGGGCCACCCGGATCACCGCCCGGACCGACGTGAACAAGGAGGTCCTCGCGGCCGACCCGATGCTCAACTTCGTCGCCGAGAAGGTGCTGCCGGTGACCGCGTACCGGCCGCCGCTGGCGGTGTACCCACAGGTGTCGGTGGCGCTGCAGGAGGCGACCGCAGCGGCCGCGTCCGGCAAGAGTGCCGACGAGGCGGCCACCGCGTACCAGAAGAAGGTCGAAGGGATCGTCGGTGGTCCAGGTAACGTCTCGTCCTGACGAGACGGTCGAGGGAGCGCGCCCGGCGACGGGCGCCTCCCCCGCCCCCGACGCCGCCGGGCTCGGCCGGGCCCGCGCCGCCGGCTTCCTCGTCCCGAGCATGGTGCTGATCCTGCTCTTCCTCGTGGTGCCGGCCGTCTGGACGATCTACCTGGGCATCACCAACTACCGGCTGACCGGCCTGGCCGCCGCCAGCCCGGAGATCGTCGGTCTGGACAACTACACTGCCGCGCTGGGCGACGAGCGGTTCCGCAACTCGCTGCTGCTGACCCTGCAGTTCGTCCTCGGCTCGGCGGTCATCGGCCAGGCCGGGCTGGGCTTCGCCATCGCCTTCGCGCTGCGCGACCGCCGCGGTCCGCTGCGTCGGATGGTCGAGGGGTTCGTCCTGCTCTCGTGGATCCTGCCCAGCTCGGTGGTCGCGTTCCTCTGGATCGCCCTGCTGGACCGCGACGGCGGCACGCTCAACGCGCTGCTCAGCATCCCCGGGACGGCCTGGCTGCTCGACCACCCGATGCTGTCGATCATCATCTTCAACACCTGGCGCGGCACCGCGTTCTCGATGATGCTCTACGCCGCCGCGCTCGAGAACGTCCCCCGCTCGCACCTGGAGACCGCCCGGCTGGCCGGCGCGTCCACCTGGCAGCAGCTGCGCGACGTCGTCTTCCCGCGCATCCGCGGGCACGTGCTGACCAACCTGCTGCTGATCAGCCTCTGGACGTTCAACGACTTCGCGCCGTTCCTCATCACCGCCGGCGGCCCCGAACAGCGTTCCGAGATCCTGCCGGTCTACGTCTACAAGGTGGCGCTCTCCGGCGGCGAACTCGGCTTCGGCGCCGCGATCTCGTTCATCATGCTGCTGATCAACCTGGTCATCGCGCTGGTCTACCTGCGCATGCTGGGCCGCCGGAAGGAGAAGGCGTGAGCACCGCGACCACCACGGCGCCCGCGCCGGCCACCGACCCGGCGCCCGACGGCCCGACCATCGCGGTCCGGCACCTGCTCGCCCGGATCGGCCGCTACGTCTTCCTCTGCGCCGTCCTCGGGTTCTTCGCGCTGCCGCTGCTGTGGCTGGCGACCGCCCCGTTCGACGACACCCCGACGATCACCGCCTCGCTGCCGCAGTTCACCCTGGACAACTTCCGCGCCCTGCTGGACAACCCGTACGCGCTCAGCTCCCTGCGCAACTCTGTCTACCTGGCCGCCGGCACCGCGGCGCTGGTGGTGACGTTCGCGGCGCTCGCCGCGTACGCGCTGAGCCGGGTCCGGGTGCCCGGCCGGGACGCGCTGCTCTACGGGCTGCTGCTGCTGTCGTCGATCGTCACCGGCACCGCCACCATGGTGCCGCTGTTCGAGCTGGCCTTCCGGCTCAACCTGATCGACTCCCGGCTCGGCGTCATCCTGATCCTCAGCGGCGGGCTGCTGCCCGCGGCCATCTTCATCCTGAAGGACTTCATGGACGCGACCCCGACGTCCTACGAGGAGTCCGCCCGGGTCTTCGGCGCCAGCCCGTTGCAGATCCTGCGGCACATCGTGGTGCCGCTGGTCCGCCCCGGCCTGGCCACCGTCGGCGTCTGGGCGGTCGCCAACGTCTGGGGCAACTTCCTGGTGCCGTTCCTGCTGCTGCGCGGCCCGGAGAAGGCCCCCGCCGCGGTGATCATGTACACCCTCTACACCGAGGGCGGCCAGGCCGACCTGCGGCTGCTCTCCACCTTCTCGCTGCTCTACTCGCTGCCGGTGGCGCTCATGTTCGTCTTCGTCAGCAGCCGGTACGGATTCCGCTTCCACGGAGGGATCAAGCGCTGATGTCCGCCATCACCATGCGCGAGCTGACCAAGGTCTACCCCGGCGGGGTACGCGCCCTGGACGCCCTCGACCTGGAGATCGCCGACGGCGAGTTCTTCGCCCTGCTCGGCCCGTCCGGCTGCGGCAAGACGACGTTGCTGCGCACCATCGCCGGGCTGGAGGTCGCGTCCGGGGGCAGGGTGCGCATCGGCGACCGCAACGTCACCAACCTGCCGCCGGGCAAGCGGGACGTCGCCATGGTCTTCCAGGACTACGCCCTCTTCCCGCACATGACCGTCCAGGACAACATCGCCTACCCGCTGCGGATCAAGAAGGTCGACCGGCGTGGCCGGGCCAGCAAGGCCGCCGAGACCGCCGACGAACTCGGCCTGTCCGCACTGCTGCAACGGCGCCCGGGGCAGCTCTCCGGCGGCCAGCAGCAGCGGGTTGCGCTCGCCCGGGCGATGGCCTGCCACCCCCAGGTGTTCCTGCTCGACGAACCGCTGTCCAACCTCGACGCCCGGCTCCGGCTGGAGGCGCGCACCTTCCTCAAGCGACTGCAACGGGAACTCGGCGTCACCACCGTCTTCGTCACCCACGACCAGGCCGAGGCGCTCGCCCTGGCCGACCGGATCGCGGTCATGGACGGCGGCCGGATCCGCCAGGTCGGCACCCCCACCGAGGTGTTCCGCCGCCCCGCCAACACCTTCGTCGCCGGGTTCATCGGCTCCACCCCGATGAACCTCGTCGACGCCCGGGTGCACGGCGACGAACTGGCCGTGGGACAGGCCCGCCTGCCGCTGCCCGACGACACCCGCGGCCAGGTCACCGACGGGGAACGGCTGGTCTACGGGGTCCGCCCGGAATACCTCGACTACTCCCCCACCCCGGTCCCGGGCGCGCTGTCCGGGCAGGTCGTGGTCGTGGAGAACCTGGGCAGCGTCTCCCTGGTCTCCCTGGACGTACCCGCCGCGGACACCGCCGACGCCGGCGACCCGGGCGATGCCGGCGCCGTCGGCCGGACCAGCGTGCAGGTCGTCGTCGCGGAGGGCCGCGAACCCGAACCGGGCGACACCGGCTGGGTGGTGCCCCGACCCGGCCGGTCCCTGCTCTACCGCGACGGCGACCTGATCACCGCCGCCGAACCGGCGAGCGTGCCGGCCCCCCGCGCCGGCGCCGGCGTGCAGGGCTGACCATGGTCGTGCACCGGGGCAGGTGGACGCTGCAGGACCGCGCCGACGACGTGATGCGGGCCCTGCCGGTCACCGTCGCGCCCGGCACCGCCGCGCTCACCGTCCGGCTGGACTACCCGCGTCAGGCCGGGGTGCTCGACCTCGGCTGCGTCGGACCGGACGGCTTCCGCGGCTGGTCGGGCGGTGCCCGCGACGGCTACACCATCGCCGCCGACCGGGCCACCCCCGGCTACCTGGCGGGTGAGCTGGAACCCGGCGAGTGGCAGGTGCTGCTGCGGCTGCACCGCATCCCGCCCGACGGGCTGGACTACGAGGTCACCGCCACCACCAGCACCACGCCGCCACCCGCACCCGAGCAGCCGGCCGCGCCTCCGCGGCCCGACCGGCCGCCCCGCCGGGACCTCCCCGACGTCGACGGCCGGCGCTGGCTCGCCGGTGACCTGCACGCGCACACCGTGCACAGCGACGGCGCGCACACCATCGACGAACTCGCCGCGCTCGCCGCCTCCCGCGGCCTGGACTTCCTCGCCGTCACCGACCACAACACGGTCAGCCACCACCCGTGGCTGCCGGACGCCTCCGCCCGCTACGGCATCACCCTCCTGCCCGGCCAGGAGGTGACCACCGACCGGGGGCACGCCAACGTGTTCGGCCCGGTGGGCTGGGTCGACTTCCGCCGGCCACCCGACGAGTGGCTCGCCGCCGCGCGACGCGACGGCGGACTCATGTCGGTCAACCACCCCCTCGGCGGCGACTGCGCCTGGCGCCAGCCGCTTGCCGATCGCACCCCCCTGGTCGAGGTGTGGCACTCCGGCTGGTGGGACCGCACCTGGGGCGCTCCGCTGGCCTGGGCGCGGGCGTGGCGGGCGGACGTCGTACCGGTCGGTGGCAGCGACTTCCACCGGCCCGGCGCCGACGCGCTGCCCGGCTCCCCCACCACCTGGCTGCTCGCCGACCGCGACGCGCCACCCGGGGACGCCGTGCTGGACGCGCTGCGCGGCGGCCGTACCGCCATCTCTGCCGACCCCGACGGGCCGCTGCTGCTGCGGCTGGGCGACGAGCTGCTGGCGCTCGACGCCGACGGCGCGCTGCTGGCCTACCCGGACGGGCGGCACCGGCTGGTCCGCGGCGACCGGTGCCTGCTACCGGCCGGCGACGGGCTGCACGTCCTGGAGTCCCACCGCATGGAGGTGATCGCACTGTGCAGCTGACCGGACGCACACGGGTGGCCGGCGCCCCCGTCAACTACGGCATCTACCAACCCACCGGCGCGCCCGTCGGCCCCGGGGACCTGCTCGCGGCACTGGCCCGCGACGGCTACACCGGCGTGGATTCCGGCCCCATCGGCTACCTCGGCACCGGCGAGACCCTGGCGCAACGGCTGGCCGCGGCCGGCATCGGCCTCGCCGGCGGCTGGGTCGACCTGCGCTTCGCCGACCCGGCCGGCTTCGCCGAGGACCTGGCCCAACTCGACGCCGCGCTCGACGTGTTCACCGCCGCGCCGGCCGAGGACCCCCGGTTCGCCCCCCGGCCGACGCTGGCCTGCCCTGGCAACCCGGCCCGGATGGCCCGCCCGGGCACCCCGATCGACCTGGCGTCGGCGCTGCCCGCCGCGGCCTGGCCGGACTTCGCCGCCCGGGTGCAGCAGGCCGCCGACCGGTGCCGCGACCGCGGCCTGGAACCGGTGTTCCACTACCACCTCGGCACCGACGTGGAGACCGAGGCGGAGGCCGACCGGCTGCTCGAACTCACCGACATCGCCATCTGCCTGGACACCGGACACCTGGCGCTGGCCGGCGGCGACCCGGTGGCCGCGGTACGCCACTGGGCCGGGCGGATCGGCCAGGTGCACCTGAAGGACGCCGACCTCGCCACCCACGCCCGGGTCCGGGCGGCCGGGGGCGGCCTGATGGACGTGGTCGCCGCCGGCGGCTTCTGCGCCCTGGGCCGCGGCGACGTCGACCTCGCCGGGGTGCTCGCCGGCCTCGACGACATCGGCTACACCGGTTGGCTGGTGATCGAGCAGGACGCTCCCGAGGACGGCCGGGACCTGGACCGGATCCGCGCCGACCAGCACGGCAACGCACGGTGGCTCGAGGAGGTCCTGCGATGACCGAGCCGGGTAAGCGGATCCGGATCGCGGTGGCCGGGCTGGGCATCATCGCCCGCACCGTGCATCTGCCGCTGCTGCAACGCCGTGACGACCTGTTCGAGATCGTGGCGCTGGCCGATCTGTCCCCGTCGCGAGTGACCGAGCTGGGCGAGCGGTACGGCGTCGAGCCGTCCCGCCGCTACACCGACGCGGTCCGGATGGTGACCGACGGCGGCTGCGACGGCGTGCTGCTGGCCACCTCCGGCTCACACGGCGAGCTGGCCGCGCTGGCGCTGCGCGCCGGACTGCCGGTGCTCTGCGAGAAGCCGCTGGCCTACACGCTCGCCGAGACCGCCCGGCTGGCCGAGCTGGGCGCCGGCACCGCGGCGCTGATGGTCGGCTACATGAAGCAGTACGACCCGGCGGTGGCGGAGGCCGCGCGGCTGCTGGCGGAGCTCGGTGGCGCGGAGCGGGTACACGCGGTGGAGGTGACCGTGCTGCACGCCGGCGGCGACCGGCAGCTGCGCTTCGCCAACCTGCCCCCGGCCGCCGGCGACGTGCCGGCCGAGGAGGTGGCCCGCCTCTCCGCCGCCGACCGGGAGCTGCTCGACGCCGCCGTCGGCGCCGACCCGGGCGCCCGCGCCCTCTACCAGATCCTGATCAACAGCATCTCCCACGACCTCTCCCTGCTGCGGCTGTTCACCGGCGCACCGGCCACCGTGGAGCACGTGGCCACTTGGCCGCTCACCCCCGACGGCCCGGCCGAGCCGTCGGTGGAGATCAGCGGGCGGCTGCCCGGCGGCGCCCGCTACGGCGTCCGGTGGCTGAACCTGCCGGACTACCCGGCCTACCGGGAGACGGTCACCCTGCACCACGCCCGCGGCTCGCTGGAGCTGGTGTTCCCGTCGCCGTACCTGCTCAACGCGCCCACCACGCTGACCGTGGTGGACGACCACGGCGGCGGCGAGCGGCGGGCCGCGTTCCGATCCGTGACCGAGGCGTTCGAGCAGGAACTGGTCGCGTTCCACGCGATGGTCACCGCGGGCGCCGCGCCGCTGACCGGCATCGCCGAGGGGACGGCCGACGTACGGACCAGCCAGCAGGTGGTACGCCGCTACGGTGAGCTGACCGGGGCGGCGATCGGCGGAGAGGCGGCCAGCTGATGACGCGACCGACCGAGATCATCGTGGTGCCACACACCCACTGGGACCGGGAGTGGTACGAGCCGTTCCAGCGGTTCCGGCTGCGGCTGGTGGCGCTGCTCGACGACGTGTTCGACCGGATGGAACGCGACCCGCAGCAGCGGTTCACCCTGGACGGGCAACTCGCCGCGGTCGACGACTACCTGGAGGTCCGCCCGGAACGGCGGGATCAGGTGATCGACCTGGTGCGCGCCGGACGGCTGGCGGTGGGCCCGTGGCAGATCCTGCTCGACGAGTTCCTCTGCTCCGGCGAGAACATCGTCCGCAACCTGGAACGCGGGCTGACCCGCAGCGCCGACCTGGGCGGGGCCATGCCGGTCGGCTACCTGCCCGACATGTTCGGCCACATCGCCCAGATGCCGCAGATCCTGGCCGGCGCCGGGCTGGCCCACGCCTGCGTGTTCCGCGGCGTACCGGAACGGATGCACCGCCACGCCTTCGCCTGGCAGGCGCCCGACGGCACCACCATCCGCACCGAGTACCTGCCCGGCGGCTACGGCAACGCCGCCGGCCTGATGGACGACGCCGCGCAGGTCACCCGCCGGGCGGGCGACCTCGCCACCAAGCTGGCCGCGTGGCGGTTCGACGGTGAGGACACCCCGGCGCTGGCCATGTACGGCACCGACCACGCCGCCCCGGCGCCGGACGCCCCCGACCTGCTGGCCGCCGCCGACCTCGCCGACACCCGGCTGCGGCTGGGCACCCTCGCCGAGTACGTCGCCACCCAGCCGGCCACCGTCGACGGGCTACCCGTCGTCCGCGGGGAGCTGCGCTCGCACGCCCGGGCGAACATCCTGCCCGGCGTGATCTCCGTCCGTGCCCACCTGAAGCAGGCGATGAACCGGGCCGAGCGGCGGGTCGAACGGTACGCCGAACCGCTCGCCGCGCTGACCCACGACGCGTCCGTGCAGCGCTTCCTCGACATGGCCTGGACCCGGCTGATCGACGCCAGCTGCCACGACTCGGTGACCGGCTGCGGCTGCGACGAGACCGCCGAGCAGGTCGGGGCCCGCCTCGCCGAGGCCGACCAGCTCGGCCGGGCGGTCTGCGACCTGGTCGGCGCGCGGCTGGCCGCGGCCGTGCCCCGGGACGGCTACCTGCTGTTCAACCCCACCCCGGCGGCCCGCACCGCCCTGGTGCGCCTGGACGTGGAGGCACCGGCCGACAGCACGGTGGCCCTGGCCGACGCCGCCGGCCGCAGCGTCAGCGCCCAGGTCCTCGACCGGGGTCGCACGCTGCTCGCCGACGACGTGGTGCCGGCAGCCGACCTGCCGGCCGTGCTCACCCGGGTGCACGGCCGGGAACTCTACGGCCAGGAGGTCACCGCCTGGTCCGTGTCGCCCGACGACGCCACCCTCACCTTCCAGGTGGCCCGGCACGGCGACCCCGCCTTCGACGTGGAGGACGTTCGGCTGGCGCTCGCCGCCGCCGGGCGGCCCGACCGGTGGCGGGTGCGGATCCTCGCCGCCCCCCGGGCCACCGTCGCCGCCCTGGTCGAGGTGCCGCCGCTGGGGCGCGCCGCGGTCCGGCCGGTGCCCCTGCCGGCGACCGGGGAACCGGGGTACGCCCCGGTCACGGTGGCCGGCCGCGGTCTGGACAACGGCCTGCTGCGCGTCGACGTCGCCGAGGACGGCACGCTGGCGCTGACCACCCCCGACGGCGTCACCGTGGACGGGGTGGGCCGCGTCGTCGACGGCGGCGACGTGGGCGACAGCTACAACTACGCCCCGCCGGCCGCCGACGAACTCGTCGACAAGCCGCGGGCGGTGCGCACCGTGGTGCGCCACGACGGGCCGCTGCTCGGCGTGGTGGACGTGGTGCGGGAGTACCGCTGGCCGGTGGCCGCGGACGTCGACGCCGGCTCCCGCGCCGTGGACCGCGAGCCGATCACCGTCACCACCCGGGTCGAGCTGCGCTGCGGCGAACGGTTCGTCCGGCTGCGCGTCGAGTTCGACAACCGCTGCGACGACCACCGGGTCCGGCTGCACCTGCCGCTGCCGTCACCGGCCGACACGTCGTACGCCGAGGGCCAGTTCGCCGTCGTCGAGCGAGGCCTGACCGCGGAGGGCGGCGGCGGTGAGGTGCCGCTGCCCACCTTCCCGGCCAACGGGTTCGTCGCCGCCGGCGGGCCGGACGGCGCGCTGGCGGTGTTGCTGACTCAGCCCACCGAGTACGAGCTGACCGACTCCGGCCGCGAACTGGCGGTCACCCTGCTGCGCGCGATCGGGATGCTGTCACGCAACCGGCACGCGCTGCGCGACGAGCCCGCCGGTCCGCAGCTGCCCACGCCCGAGGCGCAGTGCCGCGGCACCCGCACGATCGAGCTGGCGGTGCTGCCGTACCGGGACACCTGGCACGAGGCCGGGGTGCTGACCGCGGCCGAGGAGTACCGGCACGAGCTGCTGGCCTTCCCCGGCACCGCCGACCCCGGCACCGCGCTGCCCGCGCCGGCGATCGGGCTGTCCGTCGACGGCCCCGGTGTCGCGCTGACCAGCGTGCGGGACCGGGCCGGCCGCACCGAGGTGCGGCTGGTGGCGCAAACACCGGCGGACACCACCGCCGTGCTCGGCGGCGCGACCGTCCGCGGGGCGTGGCGGACCGACCTGCTCGGCCGGGCCGGGGAGCCGCTCGCTGTCGACGGTGACGGGCTGGTCCGGCTACCGCTGCGGGCCTGGGAGATCGCCACGGTGCAACTCGACCTGACCTGACCACACCTGCGAGTCGAACGAATCGTGCTACCCGACGACGACGCCGAGCTTTCTTGACTACCGTAGGTGCGGAGTCGGTCAGCGGAGAGCTACGCCAGCCGTGCGGCCGGGCGGCCCAGGTGCGCGGGGCCGGCGGAGACCACCGATGGCTGGAGGCGATGCCGGTGACGATGGAAGCGGAGCGCACGCTGCGGGCGGAGGAGGTCAGCCAGCTGGCTGAGCTTGCCGCACAGTTGCGGGTGGACTCGATCCGGTGCAGCACCAAGGCCGCGTCCGGGCATCCGACCTCGAGCCTGTCCGCCGCCGACCTGCTCGCCGTACTGATCTCCCGGCACCTGCGTTACGACTGGGCAGACCCCCGCGGTCGCGCCAACGACCACCTGATCTTCTCCAAGGGCCATGCCTCGCCGCTGCTGTACGCGGTCTTCAAAGCCGTCGGCGCCATCACCGACCAGGAGCTGGTCGACACGTACCGTCAGTTCGGGTCGCGCCTGCAGGGACACCCCACGCCGGCGCTGCCCTGGGTCGATGTCGCCACCGGTTCGCTCGGTCAGGGACTGCCCGTCGGCGTCGGGATCGCGCTGGCCGGCCGGTACCTCGACCAGCTGCCCTTCCACGTGTGGGTGCTGTGCGGGGACAGCGAAACGGCCGAGGGCTCGATCTGGGAGGCGCTGGACAAGGCCGGCCACTACGGGCTGCGCAACCTCACCGCGATCGTCGACGTGAACCGGTTCGGGCAACGCGGAGAGACCGAGCTGGAATGGGATCTGGACACCTACCGGCGACGGGTCGAGGCGTTCGGTTGCCAGGCGATCGTCGTCGACGGCCACGACCTGGTGGCCGTCGACGACGCGCTGCGCCGGGCCCGGCAGGCGACGGGCCCGACGGTGGTGCTCGCCCGGACGCTCAAGGGCAAGGGGGTGCCGGACGTCGAGAACCAGCCGGGCTGGCACGGCAAGCCGATGAAACCGGAGCAGGCGGAGCGGGCCGTCGACGCCCTCGGCGGGGTACGCCAGATCCGCGTCACCGGGCCGCGGCCCGAGCCGGCCCCGCCCGCCGCCACCCCCACCCGGGTTTCGCTCGAGCTGCCGCGCTACGACAAAGGGGCGAAGGTGGCCACCAGGAACGCGTACGGTGACGCGCTGCGGGCGCTGGGCTCGCGGCCGGACGTGATCGCCCTGGACGGCGAGGTCAGCGACTCCACCCGCGCCGACAGGTTCGCCGAGGCGTACCCCGACCGGTTCTTCGAGATGTTCATCTCGGAACAGCAGATGGTCGCCGCGGCGGTCGGACTGCAGGTGCGCGGATACCGGCCCTTCGCCTCGACCTTCGCGGCGTTTCTCTCCCGCGCGTACGACTTCATCCGGATGGCCGCCATCTCCCGCGCCGACATCGCGCTGTCCGGCTCGCACGCGGGCGTGGAGATCGGGGCGGACGGCCCGTCGCAGATGGGGCTGGAGGACCTGGCGGCGATGCGCGCCGTGCACGGCTCCACCGTTCTCTATCCCAGTGACGCCGTGTCGTGCGCCGCTCTCGTCGCGCAGATGGTCGACCGCAAGGGCATCAACTATGTGCGCACCACCCGGGGCGCGCACCCCGTGCTCTACGACAACGACGAGTCCTTCCCGGTCGGCGGCAGCAAGCAGCTGCGTGGCGGCAGCGAAGACCACGTCGCGCTCATCGGCGCCGGGGTGACGGTGCACAACTGCCTCGCCGCCGCGGAGGAGCTGGCGGGCGAGGGCGTCAGCGCCCGGGTCATCGACCTGTACTCGGTCAAGCCGCTGGACTCGCAGCGGTTGCTGGACGCCGTCCGGGACACGGGTGGCCGGCTGGTGGTCGTCGAGGACCACTACCCGCAGGGCGGCCTCGGTTCCGCCGTTCTCGAGTCGCTGGCCGGCCTCGCCGTGCCGGCGCGGGTGACCCAGCTGGCGGTACGCGGGCTGCCCACCTCCGGGACGCCCACCGAGCTGATGGACCAGGCAGGCATCGGCGTGAGCGCCGTCGTCGAGGCGGCGCGCGCCCTGCTCGCCCGCACTCGCTGACCCGCCGGCACCGGTCGGCGACCGGTACCTCGCAGCCGGGAGCCTCACACCTCCGCTGGGAGACCCGGTGCCGGGTCGGAGGCTGCGGCCGGGGAACGCCGAGCCCGGTGGGTGCGGTAGACCTCGACGCCGACCACGAGATCCTGCCACGGCATGCCGGTCCCCTTGAACAGCCGTGGCCCACCGGCGGGCACCTGCGCGCGGCCGGTCACCACGTCGCGCAGCGGATGCAGGTCCTCGGGCCGCACGACGCCGGCCGCCAGCGGGATGATGACGTCACCCGCCTCCCGCAGCGTGCTGGCGCGGGACTCGACGACGACGCCAGCGCGGGCGACGAGCGTGTCGTCGACCTCACGCGCGTGCGGAGAGTGCGAGCCCACGGCGACGACGACCGCGTCGGGCTTGACCAGAGCGCCGTCGAAGAGCGGCGTCGACGCGCTGGTGCAGCAGCAGATGATGTCCGCCCCCGTCACCGCCTCGGTGCACGAACCGGGACCGTAGACCCGGACCGGCGTACCCGTGCGGTCCAGCCGCGCGGCGAGCCGGTCGCGCCGCGAGCTGTCCCGTCCGACGAGTGAGATCTCGCTGATCTCGTGCAGCGCGCACATGGCCTCGACGTGGCCGCGCGCCTGGGGGCCGGTCCCGAACACCGTGAGCCGTAGCGGCTCGCCGGTGCTACGGGTCAGCAGGTGTCGCACCGCGAGCGCGGACACCGCGGGGGTGCGCAGATTCGTCAGGGCGGTGCCGTCGATGACGGCCACCGGACGTTGCCCCGGATCTTCGAAGAGGAGGAAGGCCCCCTGGATGAGCGGTAGACCCCGACTGGCATTGTCGGGAGTGCTGGACAGCAGCTTGCAGCCCGAGTAGCCGCCCCGCGTGGCGGGCATGATCAGCATCTCGCCGGTCTGCGTGGCCAGGCGCGAGCGTGGCGTTTCCCGCTCGGGGTCGAGGCCCTCGCGCAGGGCGGCCTCCAGCGCGTCCACGGCGACCCGGACCGGCGTTTCCGCGACGGCGTCCTCGGAGATCAGGTGCATGCCGGCGAAGGTCGGGGCCGAACTGGTCGGATCGGTCATGGTGGCCTCCGGGCGGCGGACGGATGATTGGACCACCTGGAGGTTAGAGCCTGCCCCCGGCCGTGCCGTCCTGACGGCGCGTCCACCCAGACCTGACCGTCGGGGAGAACCCGGTGAAACAATCATGGCGTTGCCGATCACATCGAAGAGCACTACTATAATGATCGCTTCCCTGCCAGGCCGGGGAAAGCGCCGAAAGAGCCGCCAAGAGCACGCGATTGACGGCTGGAAAGGACAGCGAAACAGGCTCAGCGACCGCCCGAAATGCGCGACGCACCAAGGCGCTTCGGCGGCGAGAGCTGCGGGGACGAGGCCGCAAGGAACCGGCACGCCGTTCTCCGGTCCGCAACCGGATTACGGCCGCGTTCACAATATCCACACACTGGAAAACCGCCGGACACAAATACCCCGAAACATTCTGGCCAGACCGCCACTACCGGGCAGGCGCTGATTCGCGCGGTCCGGAGTCGGTGGAACCCGGAAGGGGTGGGGATGAGGGGTATTCCGGCCGCGTCCTTGGTCATCGGCATCGCTTCCTCGCCGACCGAACGTAGGCAACTGGCGCACTTGCTCAGCGGGACGGAGGCGGTCCTGATCGTCTCCAGCGTCGAACAGGCACGGCAGTTCATGGACGTGTCCGCGAGGCCGAGCGCCGCGGTCATGGCCTGGCCCGTCCAGATCCGGCACGCCGAGGCCGTGGACGACGAGGGTACGCCCCCACCACCGGGCCTGAGCGTCGACTCCGACCGACGGATGCTGTGCTGGCTGGACCGCGAGATAGGACTCACCCCGTTGGAGCACGATCTCCTGGTGTGCCTGGTCGGGACTCCCGGACAGCTCTGGACCTCCGACCGGCTGCACCTGGAGGTGTGGGGCAACGAACGCCTCGGTCGCGGCTCCGACCTGCATTCGGTGGTGCGGAGGGTGCGGCGCAAGCTCGCCCGGCTGGGCGCCTCGGCGACGATCCACGCGGTGCGCGGGGTCGGCTTTCGCCTCTCCCTGGCCTGACCGCCGGCTGCGCCGGCGTCGCGGCCGGCAACCCAGACGTGATCCGGCCCGCCTGGCTGAAAGCCAGACGGGCCGGGTCTGTCAGCCGACGGTCAGCGTCAGCAGCGAACGGGGGACAGTGCGAAGTCCTCCACCCTCGGGGTGGTGATGATCGTGGTCTGACGGGTCTGGGGCTGCCAGCCGTCCTTGGCGACGATCATGTTCAACGGGTTGTGCCGACGGTCCAGCCAGTAGGCGTACTTACCGTTGGCGTCGGTGGCGAACGTCCACGCCATCTCCTTCGCGTTGACCTGGACGATCGCTCCAGGGAGCGGTGACCTGTCACCCTCGCAGCTCGTCCCGGTGACCGTACCCATCAGCTTGCCCCAGGTCTTCGGAGGCTGCGCGTTCATCGTCACCGCCACCGGCTGCACCGTGTACGGCGTGTTCTCCTTGATCGAGACCGACGCGGAGTAGGTACCCGGCTGGTCGACATTCGCCGTCATCCCGACGGTGACCGTGACCTTCTCACCCGGCGCCAGCGTGGCTGCCGTCTTGTCGATCGCCATCCAGCTGACGTCGGCGGCACCCTCGGCGCACTCCTCGAGACCAGGCAGCACCTCGCTGTCCGGAGTCGCGGTGAAGCCGCCGGACGAGCCGCCGACCTTGTAGAAGCCGCACGCCGCGCCACCGCGGTACCGCGGCGTGTTGGCGTTCGGCAGGTTGGACCACGAGTCGGTGGCCGGGTCGTAGGCGAAGCCGGCGTTGGTGACCGCTCCGCCCTGCACACCGCCCACAACGAGGAGCTTGCCGTTCGCGACGGCGAACGAGCTGGCCCAGGTGTCGGCCGGCGCATCCGGGATGGCGGTCCAGGCGTTGGCGCCCGGGTCGAAGGCGTAGCCGGCCTTCTGCGCGGCGGACCCGTCGTTGCCTCCGGAGCAGTAGACGACGCCGTCGATCCCGCCGCAGGAGGCGAAGGCCACCGACTTCGGGTAGTCGGGCAAGGCCTCCCAGGTGTCGCTGCCCGGGTCGTACCGGACGACATCGTTCGACATCGGCGTACAGGACGACGTGGTGCAGCCACCGATGGCGTACAGCTTGCCGTCGACGACTGCCTGCCCGGCCGCGGACCGCGGCGCGGGGTTGTCGGCCTTCTTCGTCCAGGTGTTGGCCGCCGGGTCGTACGACCAGGTGGTGCGGTCGGGGCCGGATGCCGCCCAGCCGCCGGTCGCGATGATCTGCCCGTTCACGACGCCCACCGTCATGGCGTTACGCGCGCCCGGGAGATCGGCGATCGGCGTCCAGCTCTGCGCGATCGGGTCGTAGACGAAGTTCTTCGTCGTGGACGCCGATCCGTTGCCGCCGGCGATCGAGTACACCTTGCCGTCCAGGTTCACCACCCGGTTGTCCATCACGTTCGCCGGGTAGTCCGCGATGTCCGTCCAGGGCTCGGCCTGCGGGCCGACCCCGGCGGTCGCCGTGGCCGCATTGCCGGACGCCGTCGCGGCGAACGACGTCGGGACGTTGAGCCGCTGCTGCGGTGCGCCGCTGGATGCGAGCACCTCCTGCTTGCCCACCCGGGACCCGTCGGCCCGGAGTAGTTCGAAACCGCCGTCCCGCTCGCCGAACTCGATGTCGACGGGGGCCCCGCCGGTGTTGGTCACGGTGAACGTCTTGTTGACCTTGCCGGAGGGCATCTGGACCGTCCCGCTCACCACGGTCGGCTGGATCGACAGCCGGCCGGCCGCGAGCTGGAATTCCGTGGCGGTCGCGCCGTCGGCCTGGACGTTGACGTCCTTGCTCTGGCTGACGTAGCTGCCGGCCTTCGCGGTGAACGGGTGCGCCCCGGTCAGCGACGAGAACATCCAGAAGAAGCCGTCGGGCAGTTCCGTGTCGTCCGGGGTCGCCGCGGTGGTGGTCTTCTCTGCCGGCCGGTCGTCGCTGGTGACGGTGGCGCCGTTGACGTAGCCGTCGTCGTTCTTGTCCCGGACGTGACCGAGCACCAGGCCGCCGTTGATCGGGTCGCAGGTGACCGTGCTACCGATCAGGACGTTGTCGACCTCCCACCACCACTCGAAGGAGGCGTTGTAGTAGTGGAACCGGACCTGGACCTGTGCCTGACCGGCGGCCTGCGGGATCGGAACCTCGGTCACTCGAGGTCCACGCACGTCGGCCGCCTGCCGGAGCACGTTGGTCCAGGTGGCACCGCCGTCGATGCTCAGGTCGACATCGGCGCGATCGGGGCTCAGCCAGTTGAAGTCCTGGTTGAACCGGATCACCGGTGCTGCGACATCGGTCAGGTCGACGACCGGGCTGACGAGCGAGGTGTCCTGCCGCCCACTGGATCCGTACTCGTCGCTGTCGATGATCGCGAAGTTGCCGGTACCGCCGGTCAGATTGCCGCGATTACCGTCGTCGGTGAACTTCCAGACCTGGCCGGTGCCGATGTGGTCCACGACCGACCAGCCAGCCGGCGCGGTGGTGCCGTCGAAGGTCTCGTACTCACCGTCTGAGCCGTACGCGTAGCCGGGCGCCGTCGTACAGGCGTTGACCTGGACCGGTACGGCGACGTTGTGGGTGACGTCGCCCGAGCCGACCATGACCGGCGTCGTGACGGTCTGGTAGCCCGGGTACCGCGGCTCGACCTTCAGGCTGTACGTCGCCTGCGCGGGGACCGTGAAGCTGTAGCGGCCGTTGGCGGGAGTGGTGTAGTCGGACAGACCCGACGGCCCCTCGACGGTCACCTTCGCGTAGAGCGGCCAGCCGTGTCCGGAGCCGTCGGTGACCGTGCCACTGACAGTGACGCTCGGCACCGCCGTCAGCGCGACGTTGAGCGTCGTGGTCACATCCTTGGTGACCGTCGCCGGCACCGTCCTGGCCTCGTAGCCGAACGCTGTCACGGCGACCTGGTAGTCGCCGACCGGGAGAAGGGACGAGTACCTGCCGTCGGCAGCGGTGGTCAGCTGACGGCTCGCCGCGCCGGTCAGGGTCACCGTGGCACCCGCGATCGGGGCATTGGTGGCCGCGTCCGTGATCGTGCCGGCCAGGGTGCCGGTGTCGCCGATCGGGGCGGAGTTCAGCAGCGCGAGGGCGTCCAACCGGCCCTCACCGTAGACGTTGTTGTCGTCCGTGGTGCCACCGCACTGGGTGTCGGCCTTGTCGATCGCCGTGTTGTCCAGCAGCTCACGCGTCGCCGCGACCTCACCGACCAGCGCCGGTGCCGCCGACCACAGCAGCGCGATCGCGCCCGCGAGGTGCGGGGCCGCCATCGAGGTTCCGTTGAAGCTGGCGTAGGCGCTGCCCGGAACGCTCGACCGCACATTGACACCGGGTGCCGAGAGGTTGGGCTTGATCTGGCCGTCCTGCCCGGCGCCGCGCGCCGAGAAGCTGGCGATGTTGTTGTTGATGTCGTACGCGCCGGCCGAGTAGTTGCTGGTCCGGCTGCCCGGAGAGCCGCTGGTCTGGCACGCCGGACCGCTGTTGCCGTTGGACCAGGTCCCGAAGATGCCCGATGCGGTCCAGGCCAGGGTCACGTCCTCCATGAACGGATCGTTGGAGGGCAGGGTCGTCCCCCACGAGTTGTTGATGATGTTCGGCCGCTTGCTGGCATCCGGGTTCTGCCCGTTGAGGTCCCGCGGCTCGAGCATCCACTCGCCGGAGGCGATCAGGGCAGCATCACTGGGGCAGCAGCCGTTCGCCGCGATCCACTTGACCTCGGGTGCCACGCCGATCTTGTTCGCACCGTCGGAGCCGGCCATGGTGCCCATCGTGTGGGTGCCGTGGCCGTTGCTGTCGCAGGGCGCGGCGGCGCAGGACCCGGCGGCCTTGAACCAGTTGTAGTTGTGGTCGAACGTGCCGTCGCCGTTGTTGCCGCGGTAGGAGTTGACCAGCGCCGGGTGGTTGAACTGGACCCCGGTGTCGATGTTCGCCACCGTGATGCCGGCGCCCTCGACGCCATACTGGGACCAGACGTCGTCGGCGTTGATGTTCGCGATGCCCCACTCGAGGGCGTTCACCGTCTTCTCGTCGGTGCCCTGGGTGACCTCGGGCACCTTGTACTCGACCGGTGCGTACAGGCCGTCGACCTCGGCATGGGCCGCGATGCTCAGGGCCATCTCCTGCGATCCGCCACTGACCTTGATGGCGTTGGACGCCCAGAACGTCTGGTACTTCGTACCCGTGGAATCCAGCTCGGCCCGAATCTTGGCCTGGCTCTCGGCGGCCGTCTTCTTCAACGCGTCCGCGACCGCGGTCCCACGCCTCGCCCAGTCCTTGATCGCACTGGCCTGGGTCAGGTCGGCCTTCTGGCCGAAGTGGATCCAGAAGTCGCCTTCGCTCTTGACCTGGAACTGCTTGGTGAGCTCCGGACGGATCTTTTCCGCTGGTGAGATGACATCTGGTCCGGACGGCGCGGCCTGCGCGCCGGTGCCTCCCGTGGCCAGTCCCGTCGCGACGAGGGCGATCGTCGCGACGGCGCTGACCAGCGATCTGGCTGTGCGCCTCCTGTGTGGACGTGTCGACATCGGTTCTGCCTCCTCCAACCCGAGGTGAAGGGTGCAGGAGATCCATCTCCGTGTGGATGAACCGGGCCGACGAACCCCCCGTGCCCCCGGGCGCCGCGCGGTCGCGCCGGCCACCCGAGTGGACACTACGGGCCAACTGAAAGGATGATCAAGAACAGGGAGTGAGCAACTCGTCACCCAAAGGTGAGCTGGCCGCAAGCAGGGCTGACAACTATTGTCACGGCCATGAGGAAGCTGGGCAGTTATTGCCCACCGGTGCCGGGGGTGAAACCCTTCTGACGAAGGACCACGACGACATGGCACGCGGACCCGCTCCTGCCGTCGACCTGTTCCCGCTGGTGATCGCAGTGACCCCGTCGCCGACCGAGCGACAGCGACTCGCGGAGCATCTCGACGGCGTGGCGCCCCTGCTCCTGGTCGCCGACCTCGATGAACTGCGTAGGCTGATCACCGAGCCGCAGCAGCCTGCCGAAGGCTCGCCCACGTCGGCACCCGTCGCCGAGCCCGAGCCGGCCGACACGCTGCTGGTCGACTCGGCCCGCTCCACCGCCCGCTGGCGGGACCGCGAGATCGACCTGACCCGGCTCGAGCACGACCTGCTGACCTGTCTGGCCACCGAACCGGTCCGGGTGTGGAGCTACGCCGAGTTGCATCAAGCGGTCTGGCGCGACGAGGGGCTGCAGCGCAGGGCGGACGTGCAGTCCCTGGTGAAACGACTGCGGCGCAAGCTCAAGGAGATCGGCACCGGCGTCAGCATCGACGCGGTACGCGGTCTCGGCTTCCGACTGGCCGACCACAGACGACCCAGCGTCAGCGGCACCTGACACCTGCCCGGGCCGGAGCCGCAAGATCCTTCCGGTCGTCGACGGCTGCCGTCACGCCCCCATCGAACTAACCGGAGATCACGGTGATCAACCCTCCGGCCCCTGATGCAGGCGCTCCGTAAGGACCGGAATGTCCGGTCCTAACGGAGCACCGACCGGACTTCATCCCCGAAGGGCCGAGCACCCAGGTTTTCGGATTAACGGGCCGACTGGAGCCAGTCCTGGTAGCGCGTGGGTGCCAGGTGCGCGTCCGGGCCCGCGATGAGCACGTCGCCGGTGACGACCGCGAACATGCCGGCCTTGTCGTCGGTGACGACGGTCCGGTCGTCCTGCTTCGCGGCCAGGGTGACCCTGCCGAGTTCGTCGAGGGCGAAGACGTCCGGGCCGGCGACGTTGCGGATGCCCTGCAGCGGCGTGCCGGTGGCGACGTCGACGACCGCGTCGACGACGTCCGCGGCGGCCATCGGCTGAACACGGGTAGCGGGCAGGCGAACCGTGGTGTCGTCGGAGGTCCAGGACAAGACCGCGTTCACGAACTCGAAGAACTGCGTGGCACGCACGATGGAGTACGGCGTGGGCCCCTGCCGGAGCAGGTCTTCCTGCAGCGTCTTGGCACGGTAGTAGTCCAGCTGGGGCACCTGGTCCACACCGACGATCGAGAGGACCACCTGGTGACGGACGCCGGCACGCTCCCCGGCGGCCAGCAGGTTGTTCATGGAGGTACGGAAGAAGCCCAGGGAGGCCTCGTCGAAGGTCGGCGAGTTCGCCACGTTGACAACGACCTCGGCGCCCTCCAGCGCCTTGTCCACGCCCTCTCCCGTGATCAGGTCGACGCCGGTGGACGGCGCCGCGGGGACGGCCTCGTGTCCGGCCGCGGTCAGCTTCTGGACCACCTGCGAGCCGATCAGTCCGGTACCGCCGATGACTGTGATCTTCATGGCTCTCACCCTTCCACGACGTGCCGCGTGGCACGCCAACTTCGCCGAGGACACGGCCCCGAACTCGGATACCTTCTGTCCGAGACACTAACCGGATAGTCTTTGTCCGAGTCAAGTGGGGGGTAGCGTGAAGCTGTCAGGTGGGGTCGAGTGGGCACTGCACTGCTGCGTGGTGCTGACCACGGCGACAGAACCCGTGCCCGCTGCCCGGCTCGCGGAACTACATGACGTCTCCGGCAGCTACCTGGCCAAACAGCTGCAGGCACTCTCCCGCGCCGGCCTCGTGACCTCCGTCCAGGGCAAGGCGGGCGGATACGTCCTGACCAGGGCACCCGAACTGATCACCATCCTGGACGTCGTCACTGCCGTCGACGGCGCTCAGCCCGCGTTCGTATGCACCGAGATCCGCCAGCGCGGCCCCCTGGCGGCACCTCAGGAGGCCTGCACCCGGCCGTGCCCCATCGCTCGCGCGATGGCCGGCGCCGACGCCGCCTGGCGTGCCGCCCTGCAAGCGATATCCGTCGCGGACCTCGCCAGGGGCGTGGACGAGGACTACGGCCCTTCTGCGCTCGCCGGCATCCGCACCTGGCTCAGCCCGACCGACGGCGATAGCGCGATCGTCGAGCAGGGGTAGACGCGCGAGGCGATGTCAGCCTCCGCCGGAGACGTACGAGGCGCGGGCGGTGATCGCGCCGCTGCGACCGGAGCCCGGCGGGTTTCGGGGGCGGTGGCCTCAGCTCGCGACCAAGGGTATGGACGGCGACCGAGGGGGAATGCGGACCGAAAGCAGGCAGCGAGGCAGCCAGCATCCTCGGCCCCGCCACCCGCGGGTGGGGCTGCCGAGATGTCTCGGAGGGTCGATGTCGGATGGACCAGCGGGATTGAGCGGGCCGGCGCCGCCGGATGACGTGGTGGAGTTGCGCGTGCACGGGGTCTCCGCCGCGGGCGCCAGCCAGGTGTTGGACCGGCCGCACGTACAGCAGGTCGCGGGGGATCGCAGCGGGGGCTTCTACCGGCCTCAATCCGACTGCCCGCACGGCAACGGCGCCGGCGGGGTGACCCTGGAGGCGTACCGGTGGAGTGACCTGCCCTCCGGCACCGCGGTTCGGACCCTGTCGCTGGTGTTCCTGCTGCCGTTCATGCTGCTCAACGTGGCGATCTGGATGCGCCCGGGATACCCCGCTTCCGATGCGGTGGTCAGATCTCTGTGCCGGGTGCTGGGACTCACCCTGACCGCGCTGTACGTGCTTGTCGCCGTTGGCGTCGCGCTGGATCTGGTTGCCTGGCAGTGCATGTCCTCCTCAGCCTGCATGTCTGGTCGTAGCTGGCTGTCCTGGCTGGGTGAACGCCCCACCGGGTTGCGGTTGGCGGTGCTCGCGCTGGTCCCGGCCGCTGCCATCGGCCTGATCTGGTGGGCCAGCACGCGCCCGGGGCGGTCGTACGAGGCGTTCCGGGCGCCGGAACGCACGATGTCCGGGCACCGGCTCAGCACGGTGGGCCAGTGGGACGCCGAGCCGCTGGTGGGACGCCTGCGCTCGATCCACGTCGCTGCGGCGTTCGCGACCCTGGACGTCAGCCTGCTCGTCGCCCGGGCCGCACAGGACGCCTCGGCGGCCACCATCGTGTTGGCGGTGGCGACGGGGGCGGTCCTGGCCACCTGTGTGGCCCTGCTCTGCATGCCCCCGCTGATCGACCGGGCCCCCGCGAATCGGCGGCTCGACGCCGCCGCCCGCGTGCTGCGGACGATCGCCGTCGGTCTCACCATCGTGGTCCCCGCCCATGTCCTGGCCACCCCCACGCGCTGGCAGGAGGGGGGTGGCCTGCCCGGCTACGGCTCGACGCTCACCTGGCTGTTCATCGCTCATGCCGGGCTGCTGGCCGCGCTGGCATCCGCGTTGCTGTGGCGCCGGGACCGACAGCCGGGTCGCACGCCGCTACTCGGGCTGGGGGCGCTGGCGACCGCGGCCGTGGCCGCAGGTCTCGCGGTGGCGTTCTCCGCCGGCCTCGTCCACCGGGTGGCCGACTTCCTGGACCGCAACGCCTCAACCGCGGAAGGCCTGGTCCCCCGCCCACCGCGGGCCTACACCTGGGCGATCTTCGGCTTCTTCCGGGCGCTGCTGATCACGCTGGTCGTCGCCGCCCTGGTGACCCTGATCTCCCGACGCGGCCGGTCCCGCGCGGCGGCCGCGATCGTCGCGCGCGACTTCCCGGACCCGCCGGCGGAGGCCGCGCCCCGGCTGCGGCAGGTGCGGGAGGCCATCGTCCGGGCCCGGTTCACCGAATGGCTGTTCCCGCTGGCCGTGGTCTACGCCTGCCTCGCCGGGCTCGCGGCGGCAACCACCGCACTGGATCTGCTGGGGCTGTATCCGGGCGACGTCATCGAACGGTACGCGCGGGTGCCGACCGACCTGATCAACTTCGGCATCGGGTTGGGCAGCTACGTAATCGCGGCGACCATACTCGGCCTGGCCATCGGCGGGATCTTCGCGTTCCGGACCGCCGGGTTCCGGCGCCATGTGGGCGTGCTGTGGGACCTGGGCACCTTCTGGCCCCGGGCCGCCCACCCCTTCGCGCCGCCCTGCTACGTGGAACGGGCTGTGCCGGAGCTGGCACGACGCATCACTTACCTGGTCGGACGTGGCAACGCGGTCCTGATTGCCGGGTACAGCCATGGGTCGGTCCTGCTCGCCGCCACCATCCTCCAACTGCCGCCCCAGGTCACCGGCCGGGTCGCCCTGCTCACCTACGGCTCACCACTGCGCCGGCTCTACGCCCGGCTCTTCCCCGCCTACATCGACGACGAAATGATGCACGAGGTGGGTGGTCGGGTCGGCTGGCGATGGTTGAACCTGTGGCGCGACACCGACCCCCTCGGCGGATGGATCTTCTCCGCCCACCGGCCGGACTCGCCGCTCACCGTCACCGGCCCGGCAGCAACGGTGGACCGCCGGCTCCGAGACCCCGACGACGTGGTCACGCCACCCAGCGACAGCGTCCCGCCACCGATCAAGGGACACTGGTCCGCCGAGTCCGACGAGGCGTTCGCCGAGGCGGCACGGGAACTGGTCGAGCGCCTCCGCAAGCCGATGGCCCGAGGGCCTCATCCGGCCGACCCACGCGCCGGACGCTGAGTTCGACGCGAGGAGGTACACCCGGCCGCCGAGGCAGCCCCTACCCTGCTTGAGCTTGCTGACAGGCGCACGGCAGACTCGTGGCATGACGCGAGGCATTGCCCTGGTCCGGCAACCCAGCGGCCGGCTGGCCGAGGGGCTGGTCACCCACATCGAGCGCACGGACGTGGATGTCGAGCGAGCCCGGCGTCAGCACGACGCGTACCGGGCCGCGCTCGCCGAAGCCGGCTGGCAGGTGCGCGACGTCGCCCCCGCCGACCACTGCCCCGACTCGGTGTTCGTCGAGGACACCCTCGTGGCCTGCGACGACCTGGCGGTCATCACGCGGCCGGGCGCGCCCCAGCGCCGTCCGGAGATCCCCGGCGCGGAGAAGGCGGTGCGCGACGCCGGGCTGGAGATCGCGCGCATCGAGGCTCCCGGGACGCTGGACGGCGGCGACGTGCTGCAGGTCGGCACCACCGTGTACGTAGGCCTGGGCGGCCGTACCAACAGCGAGGGCGTAGCCCAGCTGCGCGCCCACCTGGCGACCCGCGGGCGCACGGTGATCCCGGTCCCGCTGCGCGACGTGTTGCACCTCAAGTCGGCCGTGACCGCGCTGCCCGACGGCACCCTCCTCGCGCTGCCGGAACTGTTCGACGCGACCCCGCTCCGCCAGCCGGTGCGCGAGGTCGACGAGGAGGCCGGCTGCCACGTCGTACCCCTCGGTGACGACCTGGTGCTGCTGGCCGCGTCGGCGCCGCGCACCGCGGCGCTCGTGGCCGACCTCGGCTTCACGCCGGTCGTCGTCGACATCAGCGAGTACGAGAAGCTCGAAGGCTGCGTGACCTGTCTGAGCGTGCTGATTCCCAAGGTCTGACCCCACCTCGGCCGGACGTGGCCGGAGAGAGGATGAGCGATGAGGCTTGGCCTGCACTACTGGAACTTTTCCACGCCCGCCGACCCCTCTGAGACGGCCGCGACACTGGCGGAGACCGCCCGGATCGCGGAGCAGGCTGGTGTCGCCACGTTCACGGTCATGGACCACTACTTCCAGATGGAGTTCAGGACGTCGGCCGAGGAGCCGATGCTCGAGGCCTACACCACGCTGGGCTACCTGGCCGCGAAGACTGACCGGATGACGCTCGGGGTGCTCGTCACCGGGGTGATGTACCGCTACCCGGGACTCCTCGCCAAGATCGTCACCACGCTCGACGTGCTCTCTGGCGGGCGGGCCCGGCTCGGCATCGGCGCGTCGTGGTACGACCGCGAGCAGCGTGGCCTCGGCGTACCGGTCGTCCCGATCAGCGAGCGCTTCGAACGGCTCGAGGAGACCTTGCAGATCTGCTTGCAGATGTGGAGCGACAACGACGGCCGGTTCGACGGCAGGCACTACCAACTGGCCGAGACCCTGTGCGTGCCGGCACCGATCACCCGACCGCACCCGCCGATCATGATCGGCGGTGGCGGCGAGAAGAAGACGCTGCGGCTCGCGGTTCGCTACGCCGACTCGTGCAACCTGTTCGGCAACAGCCCGGCCGAGGTCGCCCACAAGCTCGACGTACTTCGCAAACACTGTGCCGCCGAGGGCCGGGACTACGCCAGCATTGAAAAGACGGTGCTGGTCATGCGACCGCCCCTGGCCGACGTCGACGCCTTTGTGGCCGAGGTGGCCGAGTACGCCGCGCTCGGGGTGACCGAGGTTCAGACGATGCCCGATCGTCACCCGGTGGAGTTCGCGCAGCAACTGGCTGAGCAGCAGGTCGTACCGCGGCTGGCCGACCTCGGCTGAGCCCGGGCGCCTCCGGACCGCCAACGTCGGTCGACTCCGCAGCGACAGCAGTGCGACCACTTCGGTCTACCCCCGGAGAGCGGCACCTGGCTGGCCTTTTACCGGTACTTCCTGATCCGGCCGCGGCGCATCCAGGCCTGGCGTGAGGCGAACGAGCCGCGGGGACGCGACCTCATGCGCGACGGCCGCCGGCTCGGCTGACCGCCGCACGGGAACACCCCCGCCCCGCGCACACGCCCGCAGGTCAATCGACGGTTGTCTCTAGCGCGAACGACGCCCGGGTGGTAGGAATCTGCCAAGCAGTTCGTCGAGGGCGAAGATTTCCCACCGAGAGGGCGTCGAGGATGAGAAGGATCGTGGCCAGCCTCATGCTCGCCGCCGTCGGTCTGGCCGTGGCGGCTACACCGACGTGGGCGGCCCCCGCGGAGGAACGGGCCCTCAGCTACCGCGGCTACCGCCTGTCGGTGCCGGCCGACTGGCAGGTGGTCGACCTGTCCACCGACCCGCACGCCTGCGTCCGGTTCGACCGGCCCGCGGTCTACCTCGGCCATCCGGGCGACGAGCCCTGGTGCCCCTCCCGGCTCGTCGGGCGAACGGCAGGGCTGATCATCGAGCCACTCGACTCCGTCACCGCCGAGCGGCTCACGGCGGACACCGCGATCACGGGGAGCGGGAAGGCGACCGCTGGCAGCCCGGCGTCCCGCGACGGATCGATCCAGATCGCGGTGCGCGACGCGGGTGTGCTCGTCACCGCCCTGCACACGCCGGACACCGAGCCGGCGGTCCGACGGATCCTGGCCTCCGCCCGGCTCGGCCCGGGAGCCACGCCGGTGCCGGTGGGCGACGTACGCACCGACGCGGGGCCCGCCACGGTGACGTCGGCGGCGGCGTCCGACCCGCAGCCGGGCACCTACACCGGCAGGGGCTTCGACACGTGCACCGCCCCGTCGCAGTCCACGATGGACGCGTGGCGGAACGCTTCGCCCTACCGGGCCATCGGCATCTACATCAGCGGCTCCAGCCGCTCCTGCACGCAGGCCAACCTGACCGCGAGCTGGGTGACCAACCAGACCAGCAACGGCTGGCACCTCATCCCCATCGAACTCGATCGCCAGGCGCCGTGCGGCACCCGCACGCCGAAGATGTCGTACGACCCGGCCACGGCCCGGTCCGAGGGAGCGGTCCGCGCCAACAGTGCGGTGAGCGCGGCCCAGGCGCTGGGCATCCCTGCCGGGAGCGTCATCTACAACGACATCGAGCACTACCCGTCGAGTGAGCCGTGCAAGGCGGCCGTGCTCTCGTACCTCTCCGGCTGGACCGAACGGCTCCACGCGCTCGGCTACCTCTCGGGCATGTACTCCAGCGGATCCTCCGGGGTCCGGGACCTGTGCAGCGCCTATCACGACAGCCGGTACACCCGCGTCGACCATCTCTTCTTCGCCTGGTGGAACGGCGTGGCCGACACCGACGCCGGCGACTACTGCTTGGACGCCTACTACGCCGACCGGCAACGCATCCACCAGTACACCGGTGACAGCTACGAGACCTGGGGCGGCGTACGGATCTACATCGACCGCGACTACCTCGACGTCTCGACCGGCACCACGACGCCACCGGACGGGTCCAGCATCACGATCGACAACACCACCACGGGCCGGTTCACGGCGAGCGCGAACTGGGGCACGTCGGCTTACTCCGGTCAGCGGCACGGTCCCGACTACCGGTTCGCCACCCCGACCCCCACCAGCGATATCGCCTGGTTCCGGGCGGACGTACCGGAGACCGGCTTCTACCAGATCTCGGTCTGGTACCCGGCCGACCCGGGCTACAACGACTCGACCCCGTACATCGTGGCCACCACGAGCGGCAACCAGACGGTGCGGGTGAACCAGCGTCTCGACGGCGGCCGGTGGGTGTCGCTCGGCGTGTTCACCCTTTCCGCGGGCGACCGCAACACGGTGGGAGTGAGCCGGTGGACCAGCGGCACCGGCTACGTCATCGCCGACGCTGTCCGCATCACCCGGGTCTGACGGACGATTCAGACAATTCATGCCGGCGCTGGAGCTGTCGCCAGATGTGTACGCCCCAAGCGCGTCGGCGGTTGTAAGGTCGACGCCTTGATCGGCGAGAGGGCGGCGGCAGGACATGCGCGTGACGATGACCAGCGCTGCGGCACGGACCGGCCGCCCGAACGAGGACTTCACTGGTGCCGTACCGACGGCGGCGGTGCTGATCGACGGCGCCGGCATCCCCGGCACCGAGGCGATCTGCCGGCACGGCGTGGCCTGGTACGCCAGCCGCCTGGGAGGCACTCTCCTCAGCCTCTTGTCACTCGTGCGGGACCGCAGCCTTTCGGCGCTGCTCGCCGAGGCCATCGAGCAGGTGACGGACGATCACCGGGACACCTGCGACGTCGCCAACCCCATCAGCCCGTCGGCGACCGTAGCCATCCTGCGCCTGTCCGACGGCCTCGTCGAGCACCTGGTGCTCGGTGACTCGTTCCTCGTGCTCGACAAAGCAGGCGGTACGCCGCTCGTCGTCTCCGATCCCCGGGAGGTGATCATCAGCCGGTCGTACCAGTCCGCCCTCGAGGCCGCCGAAGAGGATAGCGACGAGTACCACCGAATCCTCCGAGACCTGCGGGCCAACCGGAACCAGCCGGGCGGCTTCTGGCTGGCCAAGGACGACCCGCGGGCGGCGGACGAGGCGATCACCGGAAGCTGTCCGATCTCCGAGCTGACCGGTGCCGTCCTGCTCAGCAATGGAGCCAGCCGCATCGTGGACCGCTTCCGGCTCGCCGACTGGCCAGGGGTCACGGCCGTCCTGGCGTCGAGCGGACCCGCCGAAGTCATCCGTCGTGTCCGCCAGGCGGAGGCGCGCCACGCGGTGGCGGCGGACGATGCGACGATCGCACACTGCACGGACCTCGGCGGGGCCTGACTGGCCGCCAACGCACTTTCCAGCTACTGCTCCGGGATACCGGGACCGACCTCGCCACGCTCCAGGTGCTCGACGTTGCGGTCGGCTTCGCTGTCTGCGTGCGCCGCCCCGGTGCCCGGGTCTGTGGTTCGGCGTCCCTCGGCGTCCTGATACAACTCGCCGCTCTCCAGCGCTTGCTCCTCCTGCCGCCGACTCTCGGGTTTTGTCATGACCGCCCAATTACCCTGCGCCTGCACCAGCAAACGACCGCAGCGGACAACGTCCGACACAAGCGGCAACACCCGCAGGACATCGTGAAGCGGTATCCCCACCCCGCGTGTCAGGACGCCTCCGATCCGTACGGCGTTCCCCTCGGTCGAGCCGCTGACCTGGGGGTTATTTCTCCGAATAGTCCATTGGACGATCGCTGGACGAAGATCGCTTGGTGTCGGCCGGCGCCGCATGCCAGCGTTCTCCGCAACCACCCACAGCAGAAAGGGAGAGTTCGTCTTGCGCATTTCGCAGAAGATCGCCGCGCTGGGACTCACGGCGGCCGCCGCCACGGCGGGAGCCCTGGTCAATGCCGCACCCGCGCACGCTGCGCTCTACGGCGGGCAGTGCGGCTCCGGCTATGGCGTCGTCAACCTGATCGACCTTCCCGACCTCCGCGGCACGGTGTACCTGACCTACAACTCGTCCTCCGGGAAGAACTGCGTCGTCACCGTGCGGGAGAAGCCGGGGACCGCCACCCTCATGGAGGCGTACCTCCGCCGTTCCGGCACCTCCTCGTGGGCGAAGGACAGCGGCAACTACACGACCTACGCGGGGCCGGTCTACGTGTCGGCGGCGGGCTCGTGCGTCGACTGGGGCGGCACCATCGGGACTGCCTCCAGGACCCGCTACGGCACCAACTGCGGCTGACCCGACCGACAGACCCGACCGACAGCAAGCACCGGAGGAACCACATGAAGCTCGTCAAGACCGCCACCGCAACCGTCGCCTGCACCGCAACCGTGGTGGCTGGGGCGTTGGCTGCGGCGACCCCGGCGTACGCGGCCACCTACGGGGGCGAGTGCGGGTCCGGCTACGGCGTCGTGAACTCCGCCGCGATCGGCGCCAAGGGGACGGTGTTCCTCACCTACAACTCGTCCACGGGCAAGAACTGCGTGGTCGCCAAGCGGAACACTGCCGGCTCGGCCGTGCTCATCGAGGCAGGCCTGGCGGTCCACCCGGTCGGAAACCACTGGACGGCCTACGAGGGCGGGTACTTCACGTCCTACGCCGGTCCGATCTACCTGTCCGCGGCGGACAAGTGCGTGGACTGGATGGGCCGCATCAGCGGCACCGAGGGCGGCAAGCGCGGCACCAACTGCGGCTGACGCATACGGATGTCTAGGTAAGTCGGCCCCCCGAACCTGCGCACCAGAGTGGTGTGTGGGGGCGAGGAGCGTGAACGGGGGCGAAGCCCAGCCGGTGCGATGCGGCCCCGGCTGGGCTTCGCCGCCTCACCGTCCCGTTCGTAGGCGGCAGGACCGACTGATGGGAACGGGAAACGTACGGGTCGGCGCGGAAGTCACGAGACACCGACCCGTACGTCCAGGAAGACCGGACGCTTGAGGGGGAAGAGCGTTCGTCCCTGCTCGTCGGCCATTTTCCAGTAGATTTTGCATCTTCCCGGCTTGCTGGGGGTCCGGACGGTTACCGCGATGTCCACGGCCTCTCCCGGCTTTGTCTGCGGGATGGTGACCGCCTTCGGCGCTTGGCAGCTTTCTTCGTTCACGCGGGCCAAGAAGCGGTTGGCCCAGAGCACCGTGCCCGTGTTGCGGATCCTCCAGACCTTCGTGAACGAGGAGTTGGGCGGCACCAGACTCCCGTCGGGATAGGTGATGTCGCCTTCGAATTGAGAGTCGTCATGATCAGATGGAGCGGTGACCGCCGGTGTCACGCTGGCATCGCTCTTGTCCGTCTGCCGGCCGGGCACGACGAACGCGAGAACGGCGCCGGCGAGGACAGCCATGGCCGCGGCCACGCCGGCGATCCCGATGCGCCGACGACCGCGCAGCCGGGGCAGTGAAGGCGGTGAAGGCTCGACGGCGGCCGGAGCCGCCTGTCGGCGCCCGCTCTCACCGCTGTCGCCGGTTCGGCCGGTGCTGTCGCCAGTTCGGCCGGTTCCGCCGTTCGGCCTGAACTCCTCGGTCTCGCTGGTCTCGGACGGCGTTCTCTCGAACGCCGCGGACGCCTCCGACGCACCGGGCGGTTCCGGCACCGGATCGGCCGCCGACACGGTGTCCGCCGGATGCCCAACAGCCTTGGCCTGTATCCAGCGCTCCCGCCACTCCTTCTCGGTATCCACCAGGTCGTGGCCCAGCCGGTCGACGGCGAGAACTCGTACGAACTCCCACGTCGTCTCCCAGCTGGGAAGACTCCGACCCTGGGCCGCGGCGGCCAGCGACGACTTCGAGGCGGCCGCGCCCAGGCGCCCGGACATCTCCTCGTATGAGGGATTGCCCGCCTCCTGCTTCAATCGCCAGAGGCGGTCGGCGAAGGCGCCCGCCGGGCCCCGATCAGGATCGGGACGCGTCGGCCGTCGCCCCCGCCGTCGCGGTACCCGATGCTGGCCCTGCGTTTCTCTCTCCACGTCACCCACCTCGTCCGAACCGAGCACGCAAGCACGGCCGCCCATATCCGGCGGCCACGATATCCGTGAGGTGAGTTCCTTCCTCGCTGGCGCAGAGCAGCGCCAAATGCCGGCGGGGACAGAAGCCCAGGTCGCGCCTTTGCGCCGATTCCAGCGGTTCTTGACGTGCCGCATGCCCGTCTCGCGCCAGAAACCCTAACGACCAACGCGAATCAGTCCTGAGCTGCAGCAAAATGGATTCGTGCCATCCGACAAGAGGCAGTACGAGATCTTCACCACTCGACCGGCCGGGTCGCAGGCAGGGCCCCGGCAAAGTCGTCAGGTGATGCCGAGTAGAGCCAGCGGACGAGTGCTGTCGCGGGCGTAGTGGCGGTTGGCGGCAGCGATGTTGGTGACGCCGGCGGTGCGGAGGGCGCCGATGGCGGCGTTGCGCAGGGCGGCCATGACCTGGGCTCCGGTGCCGGTGCGGATCTGGGAACGGTCCTCGTCGTAGGTGACGTCGCGGACCCAGTGGATCTTGTTTTCGATCGACCAGTGGCTGCGGATCCAGCCGGCCAGTTCGGCGGGTTTGGCCTGATGGATGCGCAGGTCGGTGATGGCGTAGACGATCTCGGTGGTGAAGCGTTTCGGCTGGTCGAGGCGTCGTCTGCGGCGACGGATCTGCAGGGCCTGGGCGGCGAGCGGAAATTCGATCCCGGTGGATATCGTCAGGATCTTGAGGGTGCGGATCTCGCGGCGGCCGTGTCCACGGGCGGTGTCGCGGGCAGCGTTCGGCACTGCTGACCAGGGCAGGCCGGCGAGTTGAGCGTGCAGCCGGGGCTGGTTGGCTTTGACGGTCAGGATCCAGTGCGCGCCGCGTTCGGCGAGGTAGTCGACGTGGTCACGCTGGCAGTGCAGGGCGTCGGCGGTGATCACCGTGTCGCGGAGGTCGCCGATCTGGTCGAGCAGCGGCTGGAAGCGGGTGATCTCGTTGGTCTTGCCGTCCACATTGGTGCTTGCCAGGACCACACTGGTGGCATGGTCGCAGGCGGCGAGGACATGCGCGGCAGCGGTGTCGGTGGTTCGGGAGCCCCGCAGCGTCTTGCCGTCCACGGCGACCGCCCGCCTGCTCGCTGGTGATGTGACCGCGGTTCGCGCGGCGAGCCACCCGCCGATGGCCGTGGTGAGCAGGTCCGGGTCCAGGGCCTGCAACAGGCGGCGGATCATCGCCTCCGACGGGCGCCGGTCCGGGGCGATACCCAACGCCAACGCGGTGGAGTCCGGGACGTCGGCGACCCACTCGGCGATCGCGGTGTAGGAGCGGTAACCAGCCGCCACAGCGCACACCGCCGCGGTCACCACGACGACCAAGCCATGCCGCACGCCCCGGCGGGCACGAGGATCCGGCAGTTCGGCCAACGCGGCGGACAACCCAGCAGCGGTTTCGGGCACCGTGACAGCCGGTGCGCCAGACAACGACGAGATCAGCGATGATGGCAGCGCGGGCATGACTCACTTCGGACGATCAACAAGGCGTAGGAACCTCGATGATCATCTGAACCGGTCATGCCCGCCCTGCTACCACCAGCAAGGGCGCGTCTACACCAACCCCATCAAGCCGGACACCTTCACGACTTTGCCGGGGCCCTGGGGTCGCAGGGGTCAGGCGTTCCTTCACACCCGTGACGGCTGCCCGAGGTGGCATCGGTGGTTGCCAAGAATCTTCCGGCTGGTTGTCGGATCCGGTCGCTCGCCGGTCGTCTGGTTGGTGAAGGCACACCAACAGAGGAGGATCGCCGATGACGGCGTCAGCCAGCCCCGACCCGATTCCCGACACCTACCGCCGCGTCACGCCCTGCCTGGTCGTACACGGCGCTGCGAAGGCGCTGCGGTTCTACGCCGACGTGTTCGGTGCGATCGAGCGAATGCGGTTCCCCGGCCCCGACGGCAGCATCGCCCACGCCGAGATTCAGATCGGCGACGCGGTGGTCATCGTCGAAGACGAGGATCCGCAGCGCGGAACGACCGCTCCGCCGGCCGGTGGCCTGCCCGGCACCCCTGTCTTCCAGTTCATCTACGTCGAGGACGTCGACACGACGGTGGCGCGGGCGGTCGAGCTCGGCGCGACGATGCAGCGCTCGCCGGAGAACCAGTTCTACGGTGACCGGGACGCCTTCATCGTCGATCCGTTCGGGCACGGCTGGACCGTTGCCACGCACATGGAGGATGTGAGCCCCGAAGAGATGTCCCGGCGTATGGCCGCCCTGTTCGCATAGACCCGACGGAGGACCGATGAAGTACGTACTGATGTTCGTCGACACGGAGCAGTTCGCCGCGGACCTGGCCGCCATGGACGAGTCCGAGCGGGAACGTGCCTACGCCCGCGTGCGGCAGTGGTTCGCCGACCACCACGACAAGATCAGCCACCACGCCCACCTCATGCCGCCGGACACCGCCACCACCCTGCGGCTGGATCGGGGCGAGCCGTTGGTCTCCGACGGGCCGTTCGTGGAAGGCAAGGAGATCATCAGTGGCTACGCGGAGATCGAGGTGGCTGATCTCGACGAGGCCCTGCGCCTGGCGAAGTCGTGGCCGGCCTGTCCGGTGGTGGAGATCCGACCCATCGCCGGATGACTCAACCGACACACGCCGAGCTCGCCCGCGTGGTCCGCGATCACGCGGGCCGGCTCGCCGCGTCCCTGGTCCCTCTGGTCGGCGACTTCACCGCCGCCGAAGATCTCGTACAGGACGCCATCGAGGCCGCGCTGACGCACTGGCCCGTCGAGGGCATCCCAGACCGGCCGGACGCATGGCTGTTCACCGTGGCCCGCCGTCGCGGCCTCGACCAGCTCCGCCGGGAGCACCGCCACCGGCAGAAGATCGCCCTGGTGCCGTGGCCGGCCGAGCCGCAACCCGACGACCGCCTGCGGCTGATCTTCACCTGCTGCCACCCTGCCCTGCCCCGCACGGCCCAGGTCGCCCTGACCCTCCGGGTGGTGTGCGGGCTGACCACCGCACAGATCGCCAAGGCGTTCCTCGTACCGGAGAGCACCGTCGGCCAGCGCATCACCCGCGCGAAGCGGAAGATCAGCGACGCCGGCATCCCCTACCGGATCCCGTCCCCTGAGGAGTTCGGCTCCCGCCTCGCCGAGGTCCTCGCCGTGATCTACCTGTTGCTCAACGAGGGCTACCTGTCCACCGGCGGCGATCGCGCCCAGGCCCGAGACCTCGCCGACGACGCCGAGTTCCTCGCCGCACTGCTGCACCAGCTCATGCCCACCGAACCCGAGGTCGCCGGCCTGCTCGCCCTGATCCGGCTGCACCGAGCCAGAACCACCGCCCGCTTCGACCACAACGACGAGATCGTGCAACTCCAGCACCAGGACCGGTCACTCTGGAACCACCAGGCCATCGCCGACGCCGGCCGGCTGATCGCCCGTGCCGCAGCACAGAAACGACCAGGCCCGTACCAACTGCAAGCCGCGATCGTCGCCTGTCACGCCGAAGCCCCGCGGTGGGAGGACACCGACTGGACCCAGATCGCCGTGCTGTACGACATGCTGCTGCACCTGGCGCCGTCACCGGTCACCGGGCTTCACCGGGCAATCGCTCTGCGATACGTCACCGGGTCGGCGGCCGCGCTCGCCGAAGTCGACCGCCTGGCCGACGATCTGAACGACTACCACCTCTTCCACGCCACCCGCGCCGAACTGCTTCGTGACATGGGCGACCATGCCCAGGCACGAGCCGCCGACCAGCGGGCCCTAGCCCTGACCGCCAACCCTGCCGAACGATCCCTCCTGCGCCAGCGACTCAACTGGGCCTGAACCGGCGAGGGCATGCCCACACCATCAATGCAGCAAAGGGGATATCATCGCCCAGTGGCGATTGGTTATGCACCTGGCTTGGCGCCCGCCGTGGCGTTGTTCCGGTCCCTCGGTGATCCGACCCGGCTGGCCATCCTGCGCCGGATCGCGACTGCAGAGGCCCGGGTGGTAGACCTGACGGGCGAGTTGGGGATGGCGCAGTCGACGGTGTCCAAGCACCTGGCGTGTCTTCGGGACTGCGGGCTGATCGACTACCGGGTTGAGGGTCGCCAGTCGTTCTATGCGCTGACCCGGCCGGAACTACTGGACCTGCTTCGCTCGGCGGAACAACTCCTGGCCGCCACGGGCGAGGCAGTCGCCCTCTGCCCGGTCTACGGGACTCCGGCCGACTCCACGACGGAGGTAACGGCGTGAGCACCTCGATCCTGACCCCGGAGCGGCGGGCCGCACTGTCGCGGCGCAGCCTGTGGCTGGCCTACGCCACCGCCGGCTACAACCTCCTGGAGGGCCTGGTCGCCATCGCCGCCGGCACGACGGCCTCGTCCACGGCGCTGATCGGCTTCGGGCTGGACTCGTTCGTCGAGGTGTCCAGCGCCGCCGTGCTGATCTGGCAGTTCCGCTCCCGCGTACCCGAGGACCGGGAACGGTTTGCCCTGCGGCTGATCGGCGTGTCGTTCTTCGCCCTGGCCGCCTGGGTGTCCGTCGATGCCGTCCGCTCGCTGCTGGCCGGCGGAGACGCTGACGCCAGCCCGGTCGGCATCGGTCTTGCCCTCGCGTCGCTGCTCGTCATGCCGCTGCTCGTACGGGCCAAGCGGCGTACCGGCCGCGAACTCGGCTCGGCAACGGTCATGGCCGACTCGACGCAGACGATGCTGTGCACCTACCTGTCCGCGGTGCTGCTCGTCGGGCTGATCCTCAACGCCGCCTTCGGCTGGTCGTGGGCCGACCCGATCGCCGCGCTGGTCATCGCCGCAGTCGCGGTCAAGGAAGGCGTGGAAGCGTGGCGCGGCGAGCACTGCGACGACTGCGCACCCCTCCCCGCCGCCGAGGGCTCAGGCTGCGCCGACGGCTGCTGCACCGACGGAAAGGCATGACGGTCGGGCCGAAGTCACCCGATCCTTCCGGTCGTCGACGGCTGCCGCCACGCCCTCATCGAACAAGCCATCGACGTTTCTTGACGCCTGTCGTCCGGCTGTCTAGCGTCGGATGCCATGACCCGGCCCAAGGTCCTGCCGCTGCTCACCGCCCTGATCATCGCCGTGGCCGCGGCGGCCCTACCGGGCAGCGCCGCGTCCGCCAACCCCGCTGGGTCCGCGGGCGGCCCCGGGGCGCTGATGCTGATCGGCGGCGCTCTCGCCGACGACAACAGCGCCGTCTACGGGGAGTTCGTCCGGCAGGCCGGCGGCTCCGAAGCGCGTATCGGCGTGCTCAGCGCGTCCTCGGCGTCGCCGCACTGGGCCGCCAACCAGGTGGGCAAGGTCCTCGAGCAGTACGGGGCCGCGAAGGTCACCTGGATCCCGGTGAGCGTGAAGAAGAAGGGCAGCGGCGACGATGCGGCGAACGCCGCGCTGGCCGCGTCGATGACCGGGTTCTTCTTCGCCGGTGGCGACCAGTTCCGCTACGTGCAGTCGATGATCCACGCCGACGGCTCCGACGGGTCGGTGCTCGCCGCGATCCGGCAACGCTTCCAGGCCGGCGCGCCGGTCGCCGGCACCAGCGCCGGCATGCAGATCTTCGCCGGCCCCGACATGATCACCGGCGGGTTGAGCTACTACGGGGTTCGCGACGGGGCCCAGCCCGGCTACTACGACACCGACGAAATCCTCGGCTACTGGCCCACCGGTGGCTTCAACTTCTTGACCTCCGGCCTCGTCGACACCCACTTCGACGCGCGCGGCCGCAACGGGCGCTCCCTCCGGCTCGCCGCCGACACCGGGCACGACCGCGTGTACGGAGTGGGCGAGAACACCGCGCTGATCGTCAGCGGGGCCGGCACGGCAAGCGAGACCGCGCGGGTCGTGGGCACGAACGGGGTGTCCATCCTCGACCTCCGCTCGGCCCAGGTCGGCACAGTCGGCGGGCACTGGTCCATCAGCGGTGTCCGGTGGAGCTACCTCACCGACGGCGACAGCTACGATCCCGGCCAGTGGCAGGTCACGAAGGGCGCCACGAGCACACCCGCCGTGCCGCACGACCACGCGGCGGCACCGCCGTCGACCGACGTGTTCGGCTCGTACGCGCTGCGCGACGCCGCCCTGGACCTTGCCGGCGCCGGGCAGTCCACCGCGACGACCGGCACGACCGCGCAGACCGCTCCGCGGTTCGTGGTCGGGTTGACCAAGGACGCCTCGTTCCTCGCGTACACCGCCGGCGGAGCGGGCCCCGCGTCCTTCACCGACCTGACGGTGTCGATCCAGGCGGGCTGATCGCCGGCGCCCCTTTCGCCACCGTCAGCGCCGGCCGGTCATCCGCTCGGCGAACTGCCGGAGCTTCTCCTGGGTGCTCGGTTTCGCCGCTTGGCGGCGTCCGACGTCGGTCATTTTGCGCCCCTGGGGACTGTTCAGGAATCCCTTGATTCGTTGGCCGACCGATGTCATGACCTGCCCCTTCCGTGCTTGTCGGCGGTGTGGCAGCGCGGCACTGCCTTGGCTTGGCTTGTTCGGTGTGGCCGCTGGCTGCGGCGCGGCTGGCTGTGTTGTGACGGGCCAGGGGCGCTCTAATGCATGTCTCTGCTCGGTCCGGGTACCCGCACGTGCCTCGTTTATCTGTCTTCGGGGCGGAACGGAAGAGGGGAGGTCCGATGACGATCCGGAGCAGTTCGACAGCAACCGGTGGGCCTGACGGCAAGCCGCAAAAGGCCCGGGACGAAGCGATGAAGGTCGGGCATGAGGCGGCGCAGGCTGGCGGCCAGGTTGCGCGGCAGGCCGCCGGACAGGGCAAGCAGGTTGTGACGGAGAGCCGCCAGCAGGCACGCAACATCATGGGGGAGGCATCCGCGCAGTTGCGGGAGCAGGCGGGGACGCAGCAGAAGCGTGCCGCTGAGGGCTTGCGCGCGTTGGGTACCGAACTCCAGTCGATGGCGAGCAAGAGCGAGCAGGACGGGATGGCCGGCCAGGTGGTCCGGCGCGCCTCGGACGCCGCTCAACAGGCCGCGGGCTGGCTGGAAGGGCAGGAACCGGGCGCCCTGGTGGACGAGGTGCGTGACTACGCCCGCCGGCATCCCGGTGCCTTTCTCGCCGGCGCCGCCGTCGCGGGTCTGCTGGTCGGCCGGTTGACCCGCGGTCTCACGGCCACCGGCGACGGGGGTCTCCAGGGTGGCGAGCACGAACAGGGGCAGGCGGGCGTTCCAGGCGCGCCCGCTGCTGACACCACCGGCAGCCAACCGCTCGCCGGTCTGGGAACGACGCAGGCCCGCACGCCGGAGAGGCGGTGACGCCATGACTAGATCAACAACCCGCACAGCCGAGCGGTCTGAGACCTCGGTCGGGGAGTTGCTCACCGAGGTGACCCGTGACGTGTCCACGCTGGTGCGGCAGGAGGTGGAGCTGGCGAAGGCCGAACTGCGCGAGGAGGCGAGGACGGCCGGCAAAGTCGCCGGGATGTTCGCGGCAGCCGGGCTGGCTGGCCTGCTGACCCTGCTGTTTCTCTCCTATGCGCTCTGGTGGGGTCTGTCCAACGTCATGGACGAGGGTTGGGCTGCCCTGATCGTCGCCGTGATCTGGGCAGTGATCGGGATGGTTCTCCTCGCCCGCGCACGCGGCAACATGCGGCAACTACGGCCGCTGCCACGCACGAAGCAAACCGCCCGGGAGATACCACAAACGATGCGGGGCCGCTGAACCCCGAGGCTAGAGAGGAGTCGGTCGTGTCGAATGATCCCGACCAGATCCGCGAACAGATCGAAACGACGAGGGTCGAGCTGCGCAGGAACGTGGACACCCTCACCGACCGGGTCAACCCACGGCGGGTGGCCTCGGAACGGGCAGACCGCGTCCGCGGCCGGCTCGGCCGGGTCAAGGACAAGGTGATGGGCAGTGCGATGCAGGCTCGTGAAGTCGGCGGTCAGCGAGCCTCGGGAACCGGGCAGCGGGTCTCGGGCACGGCTCACCAAGCGTCCGGTGCGCTCGCTGGCGCGGCCCACCGAGCATCCGACACCGCCTCGTCAGCCGCCGACCGTGCGCGGGCGATGCCGCAGATGACGCGCGAGCGCACCGAGGGGGCGCCCCTCGCAGCCGGGCTGATCGCCTTCGGGGTAGGGCTGCTCGCGTCCTCGCTCATCCCACCCAGCGAGCCGGAACGGCGGCTCTCGGGGCAGGCGAAGCAGAAAGCGAAGGAACACTCCGGCGAGATCAAACAGCAGGCCGGGGCGATGACCCACCGGGTGCAGGAAGACCTCCGCGGGCCGGCACAACAGGCGGCGCAGTCAATCAAGTCCAAGGCGACTGAAAGTGCGTCAGCCGTCCAGGACCAGGGCAGGACGGCGGCACGCCAGGTCCAGGGCCAGGTACGCGAGAGCCGGGACGATCAGCGGCGCTAAGTGTCCGACGTGCGCCGTCAACTGTGATCAGGGTTTGCCGACCCGTCCTTGACCTTTCCTACTCCTCCTCGGCGAACACGACCTCGCGGCGCTTGCGAATCGTCGGGAGGACAGCGACGACGAGCGCTGCCACGGCCAGCGCCAGGAGCACCGCGGAGATCGGTCGGGTCAGGAAGACCGACGAGTCGCCGCGGGAGATGATGAGCGCCCGCCGCAGGTTCTCCTCGAGCAGCGGGCCGAGGACGAAGCCGAGCAGCAGGGGCGCCGGCTCGCAGCCGCACTTGATCAGGAGGTAGCCCAGCAGCCCGAAGAACGCGATCGCGTAGACGTCGTACGCGTTGAAGCTCAGCGAGTAGGTGCCGATCGCGGCGAACAGAATGATCATCGGGAACAGCACCTGGTACGGGATGCGCAGCATGCGCACCCAGACGCCGATCAACGGCAGGTTCAGCAGCACGAGCAGCACGTTGCCGATCCACATCGATGCGATCAGCCCCCAGAACAGCGCCGGCTCGTCGGCGATGACGTTCGGGCCGGGGGTGATGCCGTGGACGATGAACGCGCCGACCATCAGCGCCATCACCGGGTGGGCGGGCAGGCCCAGGGTGAGCAGCGGGATGAACGACGTCTGCGCGGCGGCGTTGTTCGCCGACTCGGGGCCGGCGACGCCCTCGATCGCACCGCGCCCGAACTCCTGCTGCCGCTTCGAGATCCGCTTCTCGACCGCGTACGAGGTGAACGAGGCCAGCACGTGGCCACCGCCGGGCAGCACGCCGAGCGCGGCGCCGAGACCGGTACCCCGCAGGATCGGGCCGACGATCCGGCGCCGGTCCTCGCGGGTCGGCCAGAGGTTCGTCACCTTGCCGACGATGGCGGTGCGGCTCTGCTCGTTCTCCAGGTTGCGCAGGATCTCTGCCACCCCGAACATGCCGACGGCGACCGACACGAAGTCGATGCCGCCGTACAGCTCGCGCTGGTCGAACACGAACCGGGGCGTGCCGGTGTAGATGTCCTGGCCGACCGTGCCGAACAGGATGCCGAGCACGATCATCGCCAGTGCCTTGAGCGCCGAGCCACGCGCCAGCGCGATCGACACGATCAGGCCGAGCAGCACCAGCGAGAAGTAGTCGGCCGGGCCGAACTGCAACGCGACGCGGGCCAGCGGTGGGGCCGCGACTGCCAGCGCGACGGTGGCCAGGGTGCCCGCGATGAAGGACCCGATGGCGGCGGCGGCCAGCGCCGGGCCGGCCCGGCCCTGCCGGGCCATCTCGTGACCGTCGAGCGCGGTGACCGCCGCCGACGACTCACCGGGCAGGTTGATCAGGATCGCCGTCGTCGAGCCGCCGTACTGTGCGCCGTAGTAGATGCCGGCCAGCATGATCAGCGCCGTCACCGGCTCGAAGTTGAACGTGATCGGCAGCAGCATCGCCACCGTCGCCGTCGGTCCGATGCCGGGCAGCACGCCGACCGCCGTCCCGAGCAGCACGCCCACGAAACAGTAGAGGACGTTCTGGACCAGGAAGGCGGTCGAGAAGCCCAGCGCGAGGTTGTCGAGAAGTTCCATGCCTCAATCCGGATGGCGCGTCAGAACGAGAGCCACGGGCCCCACAGCGGGATCCGCAGCTGGAGTCCGACGACGAAGATGAGGGTGCTGGCCACGGTCAGCCCGGCGGCCACGGCCAGGGCCGTGGGCAATCGCACCTGCCGACTGGCCAGGGTGGTGAGGAGGGCGGTCACCGCCGACGTCGGCACGAATCCGAGGCCCCGGAAGCTGTATCCGAAGAACACGACCGCGACCACGATGACGCCGACCGCACGCCAAGGGACCGCCCCGAACGAGACCACCTCGCCGGCGATGAGCCCCTTGCCGACGATCGCCAGGCCGAGGGCGGCCAGTATCGCGCCGACCATCAGCGGGAAGTAGCCGGGGCCCATCCGCAGTGGGGTGCCCAGCTCGTAGCTGAGCGACCCCACCACGAACGCGCCACCGATGAGGATGAAGATTCCTCCGGCGAGGACGTCCGGAACGGACCGTCGGCGTTCCACCTCAGGAGGCCTTGACCCCGGCGTCGGCGATGATCTTCGCCCAGGTTTGGAGCTGTTCCTCGAGGTGCGCCCGGTGTGCCTGCGGGGTCGCGTCCTCCGCCGGGACCGGCGCGGTGCCCAGCTTGGCCATCTGGTCGATCACCGCTTGGTCGGCCAGCGCCACCTTCAGCGCCTCGGACAGCTTCTGGACGACGTCCTGCGGCGTGCCGGCCGGGGCGTAGAGGCCGTGCCAGACGCTGACCTGGAGCTGGGGCAGCCCCGCTTCGGCCGTGGTGGGCAGGTCGGGCAGGCTCTTCACCCGCTCCGGGGTGGTGACCGCGTACGCCTTGACCTTGCCCCCGGAGATCTGGCCGCTGGTGTTGGTCGTCTGGTCGCACATGAAGTCGACCTGGCCGCCGACGAGGTCGGTGAGCGCGGGGCCGGTCCCTTCGTACGGGACTTCCTGGAGCTTGACGCCGGCGGCGTTCTGGAACAGCAGGCCGCACAGGTGGGACGCGGCGCCGATGCCGGCGTTGGCGAGGGTGACCTTGTTGGCGTTCGCCTTGACGTGGGTCACGAGGTCCTGGAGCGTCGCGGGCTGGAAGTCCTTGCGGGCGACGATCGTCATCGGCACCTCGGTGACGAGCCCGATCGTCTCGAAGTCCTCGAGCGGCTTGTAACCCAGGTTCTCGTAGAGGGCGGGCGCGGTGGACATGCCGATGTGGTGCATGAGCACGGTGTAGCCGTCGGGCTCGGCCCGCGCGACCTCGCCGGCGCCGACCGTGCCGCCCGCACCCTCGACGTTCTGTACGACTATCTTGGCGCCCAGCTTCGCGGCCATCGGTTCGGCGATCATGCGGGTGACGGTGTCCGTCGGGCCGCCGGCGCTGAAGGGCACGACGAACGTGATGTTCTGCTCCGGGTAGTTCCCGGCGTCGGCTCCGCTGCCACCGCCGCCATTGCCGGAACAGGCGGCCAGGAGCGAAACCGCGCCGATCGCGGCGACCATCCGCGCCGCGGCCCGGTGCCTGGTCGTTGTCATATCGGGGCCTCCTCGTCAGCGCATGCGCATTCGTCGGTGAGTGCGCGGCCTCAGTCTCGGCTTGCCGGGAAGCGGATGGTGTCAGAGGAATCCCAAGGAATGCGCCGGATGTCAGAGGAATCCCAAGAACCGGAGGGCTACCACGAGCCTCGATCCGGGCCGTACACTTCGCCGGTATGCGGATCACCGTCATCGAGGATGACGACCGCGTGGCGCGGGGTCTGGTGACCGTCCTGGCCCAGGCGGGCTTCGAGGTCCACCGCATCGCCACCGCCGCGGAGGCCATGCGTGCCGCCCCGTCCGATGTGGTCCTCGTCGACCTGGGTCTGCCCGACGGCGACGGACTCGACGTGATCCGCAAGCTGCGTGACCGCCCGGAGACCGCCGTCATCGCCGTGACAGCGCGATCGGAGGAGCACGAGCGGGTCCGTGGCTTGCGCGCTGGCGCCGACGACTACATCGTGAAGCCGTTCGGCATCCCGGAATTGCTGGCCCGGATCGACGCCGTCCTGCGGCGCACCCGGGTGGCTCGTGCCCTGAGCCACCCGGACGAGCCGCTTGTCCTCGGCCCGATGCGGATCGGCGTCGGCACCCGCGAGGTCACCGTCGACGGCACGCCCGTGACGCTGACCCGCAAGGAGTTCGAGCTGCTCCTGCTGCTGGCCCGGCGGGCGCCGAACGTGGTGAGCCGCGACGTCATCCTCGACCAGATCTGGGGCGCGACCTGGGAGTCCTCGAGTCGCACCCTGGACACCCACATCGCGACGTTGCGGCACAAGCTCGGGCCGACCGTGCTCATCCGCACGATCCACGGGGTCGGCTATCGGCTCCTGGCCGACCAGCCGGAGCTGATCGGCTGACGCGCCGTGCACCGTCGCCTGCTCGTCGTCCTGGTGCCCCTCGCGGTGCTGCTCGTCGCGGCGCTCGGGGTGCCGCTCAGCGTCACCGTGGCCGAGCGGGAGATGCAGGAGACGTACGTCGACCGGCTCAACGATGTCGGCCGGTTCGCCTCGCTTGCCGAGACCGCGCTGTCAACCGGGCGGACCGAGGCGCTCCACCAGGCGCTGGTGCGCTACCACGAGCTGTACGGCATCCCGGTCGCGGTGATCGACACGTCGGGCACGGTGCTGGTCGGACCCGCCGCTGCGTACGAGGAGGCGGCGCGGGCCGAGCCGGCGTTGCCCCGGATCGTGACCGCGGCGCTGGCCGGGGCGAGGTCCGAACCGTCCTGGGAATGGGCGCCATGGGACGACTCCGCACTCGTGGTCGCGGAGCCGGTGGGCCGGGACAGCGAGGTCGTCGGCGCCGTCGTGACGGTTTCCGACCTGTCGAAGACGCGCGATCGCATCCTCGTGCGGTGGGCCCAGCTCGCCGGGCTCGGGCTGCTGCCGTTGATCGCGCTGGTGGCCGTCGCCTGGCCGGTGTCGGCGTGGGTGCTGCGGCCGGTGCGGGAGCTGGACGCGGCGAGCTCGCGGATCTCGCAGGGCGACCTCACGATCCGGGCGGACGCCGAGGCCGGCCCGGTCGAGCTGCGGCGGCTGGCGGAGTCGTTCAACACCATGATGGACGCGGTCGAGAATGCCGTGCAGCGGCAGCGGGCGTTCGTGTCCGACGCGTCGCATCAGTTGCGCAATCCGCTGACCAGCCTCCGGCTCGCTGTGGAGAGTCTGGAACCGCATCTGCGTCCGGCCGGCAACGGGCGGCAGGTATACGACGTCGCCGTCGACGAGCTGAAGGCAATGCAGCGGATGTTGAACTCACTGCAGGCCAGTGCGCGGATGGAGAGCATGCGGACGGCGTCGCCGGTGGATCTCGACGCGGTGCTGGCGACCCGGGTGGAACGGTGGCGGGCGTTGACGGCGGCGGCGGGGCAGACCCTGGCGGTCGACGTGCCCCCGGGGCTGCGGTTGCTGGAGCCGCCGGGCGGACTGGGCAGCATCCTGGACGAGCTGATCAGCAACGCGTTACGGCTATCGGACGCGCAGGTGGTGGAGGTGAGCGCCCGAGTCGTCCCCGGTGGTGCGGGCGCCGGACCCGGCGACGCCGCCGCGGCCGAAGCCGTGGTCGCCATCGCTGTCCGTGACGATGGCCAGGGCATCGACGTTTCCGAACGGGCCCAGGCGCTACGGCGGTTCTGGCGGTCGCCGCAGCACCAGAACGTGTCCGGGACCGGCCTGGGACTGGCAATCTGCGCCGACCTGGTCGGGGCGGCCGGGGGCGAGCTGCGGCTGGAGGAGGGCCTGCCGCATCCGGACGGGTCCGGGCACGGATTCGCCGCAGTGGTTGCGTTGCCGGTCGTACCGCGGGTGGCGTCGTCGTCGGGCGCCCCGGCTCCGTCGCCGGTCTGAGGACCCGGGCTCGTCGCCGGCCGGTCGCTGTCCGGGTCAGCGCTTGCGGTCGCGGAACCAGGCGGCCGCGCCCGGATGGAGCGGGACCGATGCGGTGGAGATCCCGGTACGCACGTTGATCTGCCACGCTTCGGGTACGGCTTCGGCGTCGTCGCGGCTGGCGGAGGTGATCGTGCCGGTGTGCGTGAAGATCGTGTCGGTGATGGCGTAGACCAGGTCATCGGGCAGGTCGTTGCGCACGAGGAGCACGTTCGGCACAGCGACGGTGCGGGTGGCCGGGACGCCGGCGTAGGCAGTCGCGGGGACCATGGCCGGAGTGTAGGGACCTGGGTACGCCGTGAAGAGCGTGTCTGCCTGTGCGTCCAACGGGATCAGCCGGATCGGGTGCCGCTGCGCCAGCTCCGTGATGGCGGGTGTCGGGACGCCGGTCAGGGAGAACATCGCGTCGATCTCGCCGTCGCGCAGCGCCGCCGCCGACTCGGCCTGGCTGAGGTACCGACCGTCGGCCTTCACCGGGTCGAGCTCCAGAACCCGCAGCGACGTGAACTCGGTGCCCGAGTCGCGGGCACCGAGGGATATTCGCCTGCCCTCGAGGTCCCGGAACTCGTCGATCGCTGAACCGGCCATGACCACGAGATGCAGGTGACTGTCGTAGAGCCGGCATATCGCCGAGAGCCCCTCGGGCGCGCTGCCGTCGGTCGTGATCAGCGCGTCCAGACTCGTCAGCCCAAGGTGCACCTCGCCGGCCCGCAGCATCCGGATGTTGTCGGTGGACGCCCTGCTCGGCACGGTGGTCACCGTGGCACCCGGCACCTGCTCGGAGATGTGTTCGGCCAGCGCACCGCCGATGCGTCGGTATACCGCCCCCGCCGGCCCGGTCGCCAGTCGCAGGTGGACCTTGTCGACCTCGGCCTGCTGGGAGCAACCGACGAGCAGCCCTCCGGCGGCCAGGAGCACCGCCCGCCGGCTGAACCGTACCTCCGGGTTCAGCACCATGCCGAGATGATACGGACGGCGCACCAGACGAGGCAGGACAGCCGATCGCGTCAGCCTCACTACTGGGGCGTGTGGTTGTGGCACGCGTTGACCGGCGTACCGCATTCCGTCGCGGGGAGCGTCGCCAGGACCGTAGCCTGGCAGACAGGGCGCCGATGCGTGCTGTTCCTGCACGGCCGGCCGCAGTCGGGGTACGCGTTGCGGTTGATGCGGCGGGCACACTCGTGACCGGGCGACAACCGCGAGAGGAAGAAGCAATGTCCTTGACATTGGGGCACGCCCCATTCGCCAAGCAGCGCGGCAGGTTCGACTTTCCCGCTCCGAAGCACGTGCGCTATTGGGAACCCTGGCCCCGCCGGATGCGGGCGGTGTTCGCCGGGCGGACCGTGCTGGACAGCCAACGCGGAATCGTGCTGCACGAGACCGGACGCCTGCCCCAACACTTCTATCCCCTTGACGACCTGGACCAGGACCTGCTGTCAGCCGCCGAACCCGACGCGCACGGCCGGGCACAGTTCGGTGTGCGCGTCGGCCAGCGCAGCGCATCCGGCGCGGTCACCGCCTTCCCGGACGGCGACGACGCAATCCCGGCGCTGCACGGATACGTCTCAGTGGCCTTCGCCGCCATGGATCGCTGGTTCGAGGAGGACGAACCGATCTACGGCCACGTCCGCGATCCCTACCACCGCGTCGACGTACGCACCGCATCACGCCACGTAGTGGTCCGCCACGCCGGACGGATAATCGCCGAGTCCACCCGGCCGAAGCTGCTGTTCGAGACGAGCACCCCGATCCGCTACTACCTGCCCTTCGCCGACGTAGATCTCGGTGTCCTCGAACGCAGCGACACCGTCTCGGAATGCCCCTACAAGGGCGACGGCCAGCACTGGCACCTGCACGTCGAGGGACAACGGGTACCCGACGCGGCGTGGAGCCTGCCGCACCCGCTCCCCGAGGGCTTGGCCGCCGCCGAACACATCTGCTTCTACCCTCACAAGGTCCACCTCGAGGTCGACGGCCGTCAGGTCAGCGCGTAAGACGGTGCCAGGGCCGGTGCGAGGTGCGCCGCTGGCTGGTGTAGACGCGCTGGTCACTCCAGATCCTCGCGCGGCGACCTCTGGGTTCGCTCAGTCCGGCAGCAGCCGCCGGAGCACTCCCTTGCCGGTCGCTCCCATCCGGTACGACTGGACGAGGTACGAGCCGCAGGCGATGTTCGCCCCGGCCAGCACCGGCACCACGTACTGGGTCAGCCGCTGCCTCCGCTGCCAGACGGCGATCTCGGACGGCGTCTCCGGCGTCGACAGCGTCGCGTCGCGTACCTCGACCCTGTCACCGCGTTGATGCGCCTCCTCGGCGAGCCGGCCGATCCTGCTTCCGCAGTAGGCGGCGTAGGCGGTGGCCGCGGCGCCTGCGACGGCGAGTCCGGCCTTCAGAGCCCCGACCGTCCCGAAACCCTTCTGCAACGCCATGCGTCGCCCACCCACCCGGGCAAGTTGTGCGCCGGCGAGCAGGGTGGCGCCGATGCCGAGCCACTGCACCGGGCCGAACCTGCCCCACGCCGATTCGGCGACCCGGATGCGGTCGATCCCATCCCGCAGATCGCTGCCCGACTTGTTCACTCCGGCCACGCCCATCACCGTCCCGCCGAACCAGAGGGCAGACCCGATGTCGTGCACCGCCTGGGCGACGGCGTGGTTGTCGGTGGCGGTCATCTGCATTCCGGACTCCTCGACGGGCGACTTCGCTCGGGTTCCTGCCATACGTTCGCTTTGGTCCGATTGAAGCATCTTCACGCCGCCCGCACCGGCCGATTCCCTGACGGACACTCGCCTCTCCGGGTGGTGTGCGATTCAGCGAGTGCGACCACCCCGGCGAGGGCGGCGCGGCGTCGTGCGGATCTCCAACTGCCGCACGACCTCGCGGCGGGCTGACGTCATCGGCGGTCGGAGCGGGCAAGCTCTCATGGCCTGGGCGGACCAGCCCCATTCGCGGTCGAGGAGTCGCTCGTGGCCGTGACGCGACCTGGCCGGCGGCTGAGAGGCGAGTCCGGGTCCGGCCAGCAGCGCAGGCCCTACGCGGAGCGGCTCGCGGGCGTGTGCGCCTGGGTTGGCGGGGTAGACGGGACGCCCCCCACCGTTCGACTTCACGTCGGTGGTTGATGGAGCGGTATGGCGAAACCCGACCGGCCACTGTCAACGACGCCCGATCTGCGGCAGATCTGGACGATCCCTCAGTGAAGAGGGCCGCAACCGCCTCGGCTGGCCGCCGATTCGATCAGGAATCGAGAAGCGCCAGGGTTCCGTCAGTCCTAGCCTTCCTTCAGATGGCCGGCAGCACGCTGAGCCTTGACCGAAAGGCAGCCTGGGGAATGTCCGTGAAGAGTTCCACGAACGAGTCCGACGGCTTCAGCGCCGAGGAGCGCGCCGCGATGAAGGAGCGCGCCGCCGAGCTGCGCGCCGAGGGCAAGAAGGGCGCCAAGAAGGCCGACGGACTGCAGGCGGTCCTCGACCGGATCGCGCAGATGGCGCCGGAGGATCGTGCGCTCGCCGAGCGCGTGCACGTGACGGTGACCGACGCCGCCCCGGAGCTGTCGCCCAAGACCTGGTACGGGATGCCCGCCTACGCGAACGCGGACGGCAAGATCGTCGTCTTCTTCCAGGACGCGGGCAAGTTCAACTACCGGTACTCGACCCTGGGCTTCCAGGACACGGCCAACATCGACGACGGGGACATGTGGCCGGTGTCGTACGCGCTCCAAAAGTGGAGCCCCGTGGTAGAGAAGAAGGTGGTCGAGCTGGTGACGGCTGCGATCTCCTGACCGTTGCCGCGGCCGCCGCGGATGCGTCCTGGTCGCGTTTGGTTCGTTGAGGGACATGCCGGCCACGAAACACCACGCCGACGGAAAGGCCAAGGCAGCTCGTCGCGCACTGCGTGCGGCGCGCGGTCGGGCGTGTCAGTGCACTCGACCTTGGCGCACTCGTGGCCGAGTTCATCTACAGCACCAGATGCAACGGCCGTGGGCCGGCCTCGGTCAGGTGGTTTGCACGATCTGGATCAGGTTGCCGCAGGTGTCGTCGAAGACCGCTGTGGTGACGGTATCCATCTGCACAGGCTCCTGGGTGAACCGCACGCCCAAGCCGCGCAGTCGTTCAAATTCTGCGTGGACGTCCTCAACCGCGAAAGACGTGTACGGGATGCCGTCATTTACCAGCGCCACGGTTTGGCCGCGGGGTGTCCGTCTGGTTCGAGCAGCAACTCGCAGCCATCCGGATCGTCGGGCGAGACGACCGTGAGCCAACGGTCCTCGCCGAGCGGAACCTCCGTCTTCTTCACGAAGCCCAGCACCTCGGTATAGAACCGCAGGGCCTCGTCCTGGTTGTGGACGAGAACGCTGGTGACGTAGATGCCGCATCAGTTCTCCTTCGTTTCGCGGTTACGCCATCGATCGGTCAGGAGCTCCAGGGGTCCGGTGTCGATGTAGTGAAACTGGTAGCGACCCTCACGGTCCTCCCATCGTCGTCGCCGTCACCAAGATCAGCTCTCTGCGGTCGCCTGCGTTGACAACGGGTAGTCAAGAGCCAGGGCATCGTGTCCCGCATCAAGCGGAGCACGACATCGCCGGCAGCCGGCTGTCCGGTCTCAGCGCCTGGGTGACAGATCGGTATCTGGACCTGCGTGACACTCTGCCGAGCGTTGGTCGAGATCAGCGTGGAACGCACCGCTCCTAGCCGGCTCTGCCTTCCTCCACACACCGGCCAGCGCTCCGACCGCCACGGCCTCAGCGATCAGGCACCCCGCGAGGGACGCCAAGAGCTGAGGCTGAGCATCGAACAGATAGCCCTGGGCGGCGACCCACAACGCGAAAAGCGCGATGGCGACTGTCGTTGCTATGAGCGGGTATAGCAGGTCCTGCCTGCCAAGCAGCCCACGTAGGACCACCACAGCTATCGGCAGTGTCAGAGCGTGATACGGCAAGTAGACCGCAAAGTTAGCGGCAAACCGACCCCCGGCCTCCAGGTCGCCCCATGCCTGTTGGTTGTGCGGAGAGAAGATCAGGCCGTAGCCGAGCGCCGCCCAAGCGACTGCCACCATGGATGCGGCCAGTCGTCGCCATGCACGTCGGACCGCGAAGCTCGATGGTGACTTCTGCACGCGGGAGACGATAGTCCTGCGGTGAATGCCCTGGACAGAGCTGGGCTGCTTGTTGGCCACCCGCGGAGGCGGATCCGGTCGCCGCCCGCGACGCCAGCCGTCATCGGCGTCGACGCCAGCGCCCGCCAGCGCCTTCATCTCGGATGTCGCGGCTGGATTGTGGCCGGGATGTGCCATGGCGCCAACGTGCCGGTCGCCAGCCATTGCTCAGGTCGAAGGTGAGCCAGTTCCCTTCACGGATGACCGTGTCCCCTACCGATTTGATCTACAAGCTTGCAGACGGCGTGAAACGCAGCGCCATCGCTGGCACGATGCTGCGGGCGCCCGACGAATCACCGGCCGGCCGGGCCGAGCGCATGACCGCGCTGCATGCGGACCACGCCCGTGCCGTGCTGCGTCTCCTGGTCGTGCTGACCCACGGCCAGCGGCAGACGGCCGAGGATCTGGTCCAGGAGACGATGCTGCGGGCCTGGCGGCACCTCGATTCGGTGCCGGCCGAGCCCGATGCCGCCCGCCGGTGGCTCGTCACCGTCGCCCGGCGGCTCGTCATCGACGGCGTCCGGCTGCGGCGGTGCCGCCCGGCCGAGGTCCACCTCGTCGACATGACCTGGATACCCGCTGGTGACGACACCACCGGCACCGCGCTGGCGTCGCACGCCATCCGGCACGCGCTCGGCCGGCTGAGCCCGGCGCAGCGCAGTCTGCTCTCCGAGGTCTATTTGATCGGGCGGTCGCCGGAAGAGGTCGCGGGCCGGCTGGGAGTGCCGATCGGCACGGTGAAGTCCCGGACCCACCATGCGCTGCGCGCCCTGCGCACCGGCCTCGAGGCGGCCTGAACAGGAACGATTCGCAGCGCGCCCGGACGCTCTTCGACTGGCTCGACCGGCACGCCGACGGACTCGCCGATGGTCCGGCGGATCCGCGACCGGCTGCTCTGGCACCGGTGACCCGGACGCGGCGCCGGTGGACGCCGCGTCCGGGGCTCACCCTCAGTACCGGTAGGCGCGGATGATGGTCTGCTTGACCGTGTTACCGCTGGTGTCCGTCGCGGCGGCCCGCAGCGAGACGAAGCCGGTGCCGGCCGGGTTGCGCACCCAGGCGACCGCCTTCTCGCCGGACCGCCGCACGGTCAGCGGCCGCCAGGTCTTGCCGTCGTCGAAGGACGCCTCGACGGTCAAGGTCCTGGTCCGGCCCGGCGCCGCCCCGACCTGACGGTCGAGCGAGACCGGGATCGCGAACAGCCGGCCGGCCGGTGCCCGGTTGTCGATGTCGAGCTCCGGGGTGTACCGGATCGCCGTCATCGGCAGCTTCACCAGTTCGCCGTCGCTCACATGCGCCGACTTGAAGGTCCACTCCGCGTCGACCACCGTCGACAGGGTGAACGCCGGGTCGCTGCGGAAGGTCGCGGCGAGCCGGTAGTCACCCGTCTCCGCAGGCACGTTCCACACCCAGGGCGCCTCGTTCGCGTCGCCGACCTTGACCCCGTTGCGGTAGAGGGTCACCTGCACGCTGCCGCCGCGAACGTGTCGGAAGCCCATGTGCCCGGTGCCGTCGCCGTGCAGCGGCCCCGGCCCGCCGATCAAGTCGCCCCAGTAGCGGGTGGCGAACTGCTGGCCGAAGTTCGGCTCCGGGAAGACCGGCCCGGCCACCGCATTGGCCCACTTCACCGTGTACGCGCGCCCGGGCTGGAAGCTGGTCCACGCCGACTGGTAGTACGTGTACCTCAGCTGGGCCGAGGTCGACTGCCACACCGCCTGCTTGTCCTGGTTGTAGTACTCGGTGATGGTGCTCGGTACGTCGTAGGTGAAGCTCGGCGGGACGCTGCGCTCATCGCGGTAGATCGGCGAGTTGCCGGGCGCGTGCGCGACCGCGGTCCGCGCAACCGGCACGCCGGCCACGTCGGCGCTGATCCGGGAGCGGACCGTGGCGAAGTCACCCGCGCGCAGCGTGCGGGTCAGCCCGGTCATCATCTTCTTCGGCTCGTACAGGTAGACCCGGTAGGCGTACGGGCTGTTGTGCAGGCTGTAGTCCTGGGCCACCTGGCCCCACATGCCATTGACGTAGGAGACGAAGCCGGGCGTCTCGCCGGCCCCGATCTGCGCGGTCCGCAAGTGGTCGAAGGGGATGTTCATCAGCACGGCGAACAGGTCGTTGCTGCCCCATATCTGCGGCTGCTCGGTCCGGATCGTCCAGCCGAACTCCTGGTGGACCGCGGTGGCCTTCGGGTTCGGCACCGACACCGCGATCGGCTTCGCCAGGCGGGCGTCCATGGTGAGCGCCTGGTCCGTGGTCAGGTCCAGGCTCGGGCGCACCAGCGAAGTGATGTGCGGCGGCAAGAACGGGTCGCCGGTCACCAGGTAGGTCTGGACCAGGTAGCGGCCCGCGCGGACCCGGTACCTGGTGGCGGCGGGGTCGCCGAGCACCAGGATGGTCTGCCGGTCCAGGTCGGTCAGGACGGTCACCCAGCCCTGCTCGGGCGTGGGCGCTCCGCCGTCCGGCCCGACGAGCTTGAGGGTCAGCTGGTGGCGGGCGACGTCGAGCGCGACCGGGGTCTGCACCTGCGCGCCGCCGCCGGTGGCGGTCACCTCACCGCCGAAGTAGCGGTCGGGCAGGTCGGCGCCGGCCTGCACGTTGACGGTCACGGTGGCCGTGCCGCCGGCCGGGACCGTCACCGAGGAGGCGCTGAGGCTGAACAGGCCGGCCGGCGCCGAGGCGCCGTCGGCGTCCTTGGCGTCGAGGGAGACAGCCAGGGTGAGGGCCGAAGAGCCGCTGTTCGCGTACGTGATCGTGCTCTCCTGCGCAGCGGTGGTCCGCTCGAAGGCGACGCTGACCGGGCTCGCCGTGACGGTCTGCTGGATCGCCCGGCCGACGTCGAGGAAGCCCGCGCCCTGCTCGTAGACACCGATGGCGGCGCTCGGCTGCGCGGCTGCCATCAGCGTGGACTTGATCCGCTCAGGCGCCCAGTCCGGGTGCTGCTGGGCCATGATCGCCGCCGCACCGGCCACGTGCGGAGTCGCCATCGACGTGCCGTTGAGGCTGGCGTACTGCGGGTTCTCGTCGTCCGGCCACATGTCGGAGGTCGAGCTGCGGGCGGCGACGATGCCGACGCCGGGCGCGGTGATGTCCGGCTTGATGCCGGCGTCGCCCGCGCGCGGACCCCGGCCCGAGAACTCGGCCAGCTCGCCCGTCTTGGTCACGGCGCCCACGGTCAGCGCCTCGGCCACGCCGCCGGGCGAGCTCACCGTGGACTCGCCGGCCAGGCCGTCGTTGCCCGCGGCGACGACGAAGAGCACGCCGTAGCGGTGGGTGAGGTCGGCCAGGGCCGCCTCGATCGGGTCGGTCCCCGGGCTGTCCGGGCCGCCGAGGCTCATGTTGGCGACCTTGACGCCCTGCTGCGCCGCCCAGGTCATGCCGGCCAGGATCGCCGACTCCGGGCAGCCCACTTCGGTGCAGACCTTGGCGCTGTAGAGGGTCGCGCCGGGTGCCACGCCCTTGTAACGGCCCTGCGACGCGGCCGCGCCGCCGGCGATGGTGGAGGCGACGTGGGTGCCGTGGCCGACCCGGTCGAGGGTGTCCGGGTCGGCGGTGAAGTTCTCCGCGGCGGCGACGTGGCCGGCCAGGTCGGGGTGGGTCTGGTCGACACCGGTGTCGATCACGCCGACCTTCACCCCCGCTCCCGTCCAGCCGGCCTGCCAGGCCTTCGGCGCGCCGATCAGCGGGACGCTGACGTCGAGGGTGGGGCGGCGCAGCCCGTCGAGCCAGACTTTGTCGAACCCGGCCCGCAGTTGCCGCTCCCTGCCACTCGCGGCGGAAGTGACGTTGTTCCAGAAGGACACCGCGTCGGCGCGGCTCTCCTCGACAGCGCTCGCCCCGGAAAGCTTGCGGGTGGTCCGGGCGCCTCCGAGGCCGGCGGCGGCGGCATCGCTGTGCTGGACGATGAGCGGCAGGGTGGCCCGCGTGTCGTCGTAGCCGAAGCCGACCAGCATCGAGATGTCGAAGAGCCGCTCGTCGAGCTTGCCCCGGTTGAGCAGGCCGACGGCGTCGGCGGGGATGACCCGCACGTCCTCGCCGGCGCTGTGGGTGATGAACGGGATCCGTTCCCGTCCCTTGCCCGGCACGACGTCGACAGCCGTCTGGCCGTTCACAGTGCTGACGTGGACGGTGTCGCCGGTGAGCAGAGTGACCGTCCGGGGCTTGGACGCGACCGCGGGTGTGGTCGTCGGCTTCGCGGCCCCGGGCTGCGCCGACGCCGGCAAACCGCCCGGAGCCACCGCCGAGACGCCCAGCACCAGCAGTGCCAGCGCCGATAACTTGCGAACTGAAGGCATCATTCTCCCTGGATGAACGCGAGAGGTATCCGGATGCTCCGGACGTGACCGGCGGGTGAAAGTTCACCCCGAGTGATCTAGGTCACTTGGCCACGTTCGGCGCCGAGGAGTCGACCACCACGGTCTCCAGTGCCGTCGTCAGCGGCACTGTGGTCGCCGGCCAGGCCGGTGCCCCGAGCGGCTGTCCTCGCGGACGGTCTGATGCTGCAAGTCGGTGCCCCAGCAGAGCGGGAACGACAGTCGGGGTTCGGGTCACGCCCGCGGCGGTAGGCCCGCCACGTTCATGGTGAAGTGCGTCGCCGCCGGTGTGCGGGCCCCGTTCAGCCGCCCAGCCGCTGGCGGGCCAGGAACTTCGGCACCACCATCCGCCAAGCCTCGCTCACCAGCTCGATCATCCGGTCGTGGTCGAGACGGTCGAGATGGCAGCAGACCCACTGGAAGCGCAAGTCGGCCGGGCCGGGCAGGAAGAACAGCTCCGGCTCGGTGGCGACCAGGGCGGCGCGTTCCTCCCTGGGGAAGCCGAAACCCATAGTCGTCTCGTCGCGGGAGAACGCCACGTAGACGATCGCGCCAACCCGGAACTTCACCCGGTCGCGGATCAGGTGCTCGGTGGTGCGGGGCAGGGTGAGCGCCAGCGCCCGGACGTCGGCGACGGTGACCATGCCGGCACCCTAGCGGCGCCGTGCGACAGCTATCGGCCGCGTACCTGATTCACCCAGGGCCACGCTGGCCAGCACGGCTACCGGTCGTGCCCGGTCGGGCGGGCCATGTTGGACAAAGCGTCCTGCGGCGCTGCCGTGCGGAGGTAGTCGCGGCGCATCGTCCGCCGCTTGCGGCGGCACCGTTGGCACGCCCACGGAAGCGGCCACCACCGGCCGCAGATCCAACACTTCACGTCGATACCCCCGCGGACACCGTACGCGGAACGCCAACCTCATCGGTTGCGGCCACGTTTCGTCACTGCCCGACCTGCCGGCACCGGCACTCCGGCTGCCGACCGCACACTTCCTGTCCCTGGCGGTAACGCTTCTGCTCAACGGCGCCTCCGGACGACGGTCAGCGCAGCTGCTTCCCGTGTCCACACGTGACCGCTGCGCGCCACGGCCACTGGCCCACAAATGCCCACGACGGGTTGGATCCACGACCACTCCGCGATCTGCCTCCCATTCGGCCCGGCTTCGCCGGCGGCAGCGCACGGCAGGCGCGCCGGCCGCGCTGCTGGACCGGCGCGCCCTGGCCGTGCGCTCGCCCGGGACGGACGCACAGTTGTCACCAGCAAAGCCCACCACTGCCGGATCTGCAAAGGTGCGCGAGCGGAGTAGCCGTCTAGGGGGATTGTGGTCGCCTCAATCGCGGGATGGTCGCGGACCGGCTGGCCTCCTGATGCGGGCCTGGCTGGGAAGGAGTACCGTCGGGGACGGGTCAAGACGGGTGCCCTCGGCCGGCCGGTTCCGCCGCGCAACTGTCGCGGTGGGCGGCACTTTCCCGAGCTCTGCCGGAGAAGCCATGTCGTACGTCCCGCAGCGCCCCGAACGTGAGGGGTGCGATTCCTCAGACGGTCAATCTCCGCCACCAGGCGAGCCCATCATGTGTCTCACCATGGCCAGCGAGGGTCCGACCAGGTCGATCAGCGTCTCGGGTGAGATCGACATGAGTAACGCTCACCTGCTCGTGGACATGGTCGAGCTGGTCGCGGCGCCGCCCGCGCCGTGGGTCGCGCTGGACCTGTCGGAGGTCACCTTCTTCAGTGCGCATGGGATCAGCGCCCTGCTCCGAGCGCACCACCTGGTCACCTGTGCCGGAGGCGTGTTGACCCTGCCGGCCGTGTCACCGGTCGTCCGGTACATCCTCGGCGTGACGGGCGTCCACCACGTCTTCGGAGTCCACCCGCCGTCAGCACGGCGGGAGATCATCGCCCACCGGTCCCGGCTGTCCGGACGGCCAGCCACGCTGGTGCACCTACCCGCCCCGAATCGCGGCGGGGACCGGACTGGTCCCTCCCGCTACGCCTGATCACGAGCGGCGGGCGTCACCCTTCGCAACGTCCGTCGCCCGCCGCACCAGCGCTTCCGCCACCTCCCGGAGCTTGCGGTTGGAGTCCTGAGAAATCTTGACGAGCAGGGCGAAAGCCTCCTCGGCCGTGCAGCGCCGCTCCCCCATGATGATGCAGTGCCGACGAGGCGTTCGCCGTCCTCGCCAAGGTCTCTCAGGACTCCAATCGCAAGCTGCGTGAGGTCGCCGAGGCGCTGGTGGACCAGACCACCCGCGGACGGTGACCGTGAGGAATCGAACGCTCGCCTGAACCGAGTCGACCCGGCCGTCGTGACACCGGCTTGCTGACCGAGCGCCTGCTCTGCTCCTCGAAGCCGTCACGTGGCCGGCCATCGGGTCGCCACGCCTGGTCGGGTTAGCACCGGCCGTCCGGCCCCTGGCCCACTCCGGATGCCAGCCGGGGGATGGACAGCCCCGTCCCGCTTTTCGACGGGCCCGGCCCCTGGACGTCGGTCTACCTTGACGCGACGCGCGCCGGGGAGAACGCCGACCACGAGGTCGACCTGCGGTGGTCGGTGGGGACGTCCGCGCGGCGCAGCTCTTCGTCGAGCAGCTTCCTGATCGCTGGCGGGACCGGACCGTACGTACCGACGCCGGTTCCCGGCACGCCGGCGCCGACCTGGACGGCCTTGACGATGTGACGGTGCAGGCGGTGGCGGAGGTGGCGGATCGCCGTGCCCGCGATGTGATCGACCGGTACCGGGCCCAGCGCAGCGACCGCTCGGCCCCCACCGGTCTGGCCGAGGTCGTGGCCGGGTTGCAGCGTGGTCAGCTCGACACCGTCCTAATGGTGGACGACGCGTCGTCGACGGACACGCTGTGGATCAGCCCCGACGACCCGAACCTGGTCGCGGTGGACGAGCAGACGCTCCGCGACTTGGGCGTCGCGCACCCTCAGGAGGTACGTGCCGACGCCGCGCTGCTGCGGGCGATCGCGGGGACCGGCACCCGGCTCGTGCTCGTCAGTCCCGACGACGTGCCGCTGGAGCACGGCATCGGCGGCGTCCTGCGCTACGCCGACGCCAGCACCGTCGGCTCCTGACGGTCTGCGTGCGGTGGGCTTTCACCGCTTCGTTCACGCCAGCCATTGCCGCCCGCGCTCAGTCCTGGGGCGGGAGTGGCTCGTCCGGCAGGGGCGAGGGGCTCTCGTTCGCCGTCTCGAACGTCGCACGCCCGGCTTCCGGGGTGCTTCGCCCACCCGGTCCCCCGGTCGGCTGCTCGGGATGGGGGCCACCACCTGGTGCGGCGGGAGGCTGGACGGGCGTGCGGTCAGTGTCGCGCCGCTGGTCGTCGTCCGATCTGCTCATCCGATCCTCCTTCGGGGTGCCGTTGCCTCCCAGACGCCCCTCACGAGTGAACCCGTCTGTCCGATCACTGGTCCTCGCCTAGCCGGTCCGCTGACCGGCACACCCGGCGCCGACGGCTCCGCTGGTGTTAGGTCCGCCAGCGCAGGGGAAATCACCCCGGCCAGTACGGCCCGTTCCGGGCTCTGACACCTACAGGGGAGGCTGACATGGCCGATCGCGAGCGGCTTCACGACCTGCGGCAGCGCGCCCACGACGCGGGAATCCAGGGCAACTCGAAGATGACCGAGGACCAGCTGCGGGAGGCCCTGCGCAAGGTAGGCAAGGGCGCCGAACCACAGATGGCGAAGCGAGAAGCCAAGCGCTGACCGTCGGTCCGCCGACGCCAGCATCCGGTGGGGTGCTGGCGTCGCCGTCGGTCGGCATCGGCGTCACCGTCGTCCCGACCTTCCGCTACCCCGGTCCTCCGTGCCTTCTCTCCCGCGTGTGCCGGCATCGAATCTCCCAGCTCAGCTGATGGTCGCGGCTAGATCCCGGCATGCGCGCACTCGTTGAGCGCGTCGACGGTCACCCTTCCTGCGCTTCGCACGCGCCGCGGCCGCCTGCGCGCCGCCCGCGGAACCGGCGTCGTCCAGGGAGCCGCTCGACGCCACCGACACGTTCGTGCAGGTGCTCGAACTGGTGTTCGCGCTCAGGCCTTCACCGCGTCCATGGCCTTCTTCAGGGCGCGGGGAGCAGTCGGCTTCCGGGGCGCCTTCTTCATCATGTCGGCCAACCGCGCGCCGAGATCCTGCAACTGCTCAGGGCCGACACCCGCCCGCAGCTTGGGGAACCACTCCTGTTCTTCCTCCTCGATGTGGTGCGTGACAACCTCGATGAGGACCATGGTCTTGGCCTCGAAATGCTCATCATCGGGACTCATCATGGCGAGTTCGAAGCCGAGCACATCGGCGACATGATGCTCCTCGTACGATTCCAATACGGCCTCGTTGAGGTCGGGCAGCAGTCGACGCGCCTCCGGGTACATGCACTCATTCTCGATGTAGGTGTGCACAGTCAAGGCCTCGATAATCTGCTTGACCACCTGGCCCCTTTTACGGGTGTCGGAACTCGCGTCCTGGAATTCCTGGAACAGCCCGCGTATCTTGCGGTGGTCCTCGACGAGCAGGTCGATGGCGTCAGTCGGCATGTGGCTCCCTCGGATGGCTTTGGTGGCGTCTCAGAGCCTAGGACAGGCCTAACCCGTCATGCCGATGTTTCGGCAAGGCCGTACGGATGCAACGGTCGGTGCTGGCCGTAGCTCAATCCCGCTGCGCCGGTTGACCAGCGGCGTACCGCACCACCGCACGACTCTGCGGGCGATCAGCGACGACGCTTGCCAACACGTACTTTCAGCTCAGGGTCGCGTCGACCGGCGGGTGGCGGCTTGACGGCCTTGGTGTGGGGTAACCGTCGGCACATGCGGACCAGGGATCTGGTTGTTGTGGTCACCGGGGCGTCCAGTGGCATCGGGCGGGCGACCGCTCAGGCGTTTGCCGGTCGGGGCTGTGCTCTGGCGTTGGCCGCGCGTCGGGGTGACGCGCTGGAGCAGGTCGTACAGGAGTGCGTGGCGCGAGGTGGGCAGGCGATGGCGGTGCCGACAGATGTCAGCGACGCCGCCGCGGTCGAGGAACTCGCGCGGCGGACGCTGGAGCGGTACGGGCGCATCGATGTGTGGGTCAACAACGCCGCGCTGAGCATGTTCGGCCCGTTTCAGGACGTACCGTTGGAGGACTTCCGGCGGGTCCTGGACGTCAACGTGATGGGCTACGTGCATGGGGCGCGCGCAGCGCTGCCGGTCATGCGGGAGCAGGGCAGCGGCGTATTGGTGAACGTGTCGTCGATTGTCGGCGTGGTGGCGCAGCCGTACACGCACGCCTACACGATGGCGAAGTTCGCGATCCGGGCGCTGAGCGCCAGCCTTCGGCAGGAGTTGCAGGTGGAGGGCGTACGCGGGGTCGAGGTGTGCACCGTGCTGCCCGCGACGATCGACACTCCGCTGTTCCAGCACGCGGCGAACTACACCGGTCGGGCCGTGCGGGCGATGCCGCCGGTCTACCGGCCGGAGCGGGTCGCGCGGGCGATTGTGAACCTGGTGCGGCTGCCGCGGCGGGAGGTGGTTGTCGGCCCGGCCGGCCGCGCACTGGTGATGCAGTCCCGGTTGACGCCCAAGCTGGTCGAGAAGCTCATGGCCGTCCGGGTCGACCGGTCGCACCTGTCGCGGGGGCGGCCCGCACCCGCCAGCGCGGGGAATCTGTACCAGCCGGCCGCGGGGTCGGGGTCGGCGCATGGGGGCTGGGATCGCAGCCCGCGGGCAGTGCTGCGCCTGGCCGGTACCGCCGCGGCCTTACTGCTGGCCGCGACCGCGGCTGCGGGTCGCTGGCTATTGAGATGAGCGGCTGGTGGCGGTCCGAGTTCACCGCGGCGGCGGGTACGCGGATGCATGCCGGCGTCCTCGGCCCGCCGGTCGCAACCGACGTGGTGTGCGTGCACGGCCTCGGGTGCTCGCACCGCTACTTCCTGCCGTTCGCGCGGCGACTGGCGCCCGCGGCGCGGGTGGCGGCCCCCGACCTGCCCGGCTTCGGCCGCACGCGCGGCCCGCGAGAGGCGCTGGACGTCCGGGGGCTGTCCCTGGCACTGGCCGATTGGTTACGGGCGACGGCACGCGGCGGCGCACTGCTCGTGGGCAACTCCGGCGGATGTCAGGTCATCGTTGACCTCGCCGTGCACGCCCCGCAGTTGCTGGGTCCGGTCGTGCTCAACGGGCCGACGGTGGACCGGCACACTCGCTCACCGCTACGCCAGCTCTTGCGAACATTTGCCAACAGCCGGCTGGAACGCCCGACTCTGAATCTCGTCATCGCCCGCGACTACGTGGACTGCGGGCCGCGCCGGTTGCGTGCGACCTTCTACCACCTGCTCGGTGACCGCATCGAACGCAAGCTGCACCACGTGCGTACGCCGGCTGTGGTCGTGCGTGGCTCCCGCGACCTGATCGTGTCGAGGCCGTGGGCCGAGGAGGTGGTCGCCGCACTGCCCGACGGTCGTCTCGCCGAAGTGCCCGGCGCCGGCCACGCCCTCAACTACTCGGCCCCCGACGAGCTGGCGCGGATCACCCGGTTGCTCCTCGAGGAGACGGCGACGTCGTCATGAGGCTCGACCGCAGACGGGCCCGGGTGGCGCGCCTGGTCACCGACTTCGACTCGTCCGTGAACATGGTCCGCGCCCTCGGCCGGTTCCTGCGGGGCAAGGATCACCGTGGCATGTCCGTGGGCCCCGGCTCCGCCCGGCTCGCCGACGCGGTGTCCGCGCTGCCCGCCCCGCTGCGGCGGCGGATGTTCATCGAGATGGGCGCCTTGCAGGGCATCCCGCTGGACCGTCTCGGCCAGGTCCGGGCCGAGGACCTCGCATACTGGGCGACCCGGCAGTACCCGGACGGACCCTACCCGGTGGTGGTGATCGGCGCGGCCAGCGGAGCCGGCCTGCACCTGGCTGCCGCGTCGGGCGCGCCGTACCTGCCGCAAACGGTGCTCGTCGCCCTCCGTGACCGCACCAGCCATCCCGACGACCCGGCCGGCGCGATGCGCGCGGTCGCGCCGCTGGCCGCCCGCGTCGCTCGGGACAACCCGGACCTCGCCGTCTACCACATGCACGACCCGGCCCAGGACCGTCCGATGCTCGAGCGGATGGCCTACCTGCGGCTCAAGCGTCTACGGCTCGGCCCGACCTACGAGCGCTTCCTCGCCGAGCGGCTCAGCCCCGGCGGCACCATCATCCTCCTCGAATGCAGTCGCGACTGGCGCACCACCCAGGTGGCCGACCGCACCTACTTCCAGTTCGGCGCTCTCGGCGGCGTTCCCGAAGAGGAGTACTTCGACGGTGGCGAGCGGATCGCTGAATACCTCGCCCGCCAGGGCTCGCAGCGGTGGCGGCCGCCGCGACCGGACGCCCGCCGACCGGAAGCCGAGTGGGGCTTCGACCCGGCGCTGCGCCCCGACGTCGAACACCTTGCCCGCCGAGCAGTGGCGCGACCTCGCCGACTCGCGGGCCCACGTCAGCGGCGGCCTCATCGGCGTCGACGAGCAGGCGTATCCCGGTCGATGCCGGAAGCACCCTCCGCTACCAGCCCGCCTACCAGGCACTCTCCCCGCGTCACCCGCAACCCCCACCGCTACCGGCCGACGACATCGACCAGTTCCTCGCCGGCACCGACGGGACATACCCAGTCGAATGGATCTGACTCGACTCCGGTGACGTCAGCCCTTGGACGGTTGGTTGCCGGTACGAGGAGCTCGGCGCGGGTGGGGCGGTTGGCGCCGCGGCGAGCGCTGGTGTGCGCCGCCACCTCGGCGGACAACTCGGCCACCTCGGTGACCAGCTTCGCTGATCCCAACGCCCGTACACAGGTTCGTTGGCACAGTGATTGAGTGGCCACCAACGCGTCGGGGGTCGAGCGGCTGCGTGCCGCGGTGTCCAGGCGGATTCGGTTCGCTCCCGGCGATGTGACGCGCCTGGAGCTCTTCCTCGACCTGGTCTTCGTCTACGCCTTCATCAACGTCACCGAGCTGATGTCGGCGAACTTCCACCCGGTCGGCCTGGTCCGGGGATTGCTGGTGGTTGCGCTGCTGTGGCGGTGCTGGGTGTCGTACGCCTGGCTCGGGAACATGGTTCGCTTCGATCGCGGCATCATGCCGCTGATCGTCTTCGGGGCGGCGGCCTGCATCTTCGTGGTCGGCGTCACCCTTCCGGAGGCGTTCGCGGACCGATCGCATGGTCTGCCGGGCCCGCTCGTCTTCGCCATCGCGTTCGTGCTGGTTCGCCTCGGGCCGCTGATGGTCGCGACCGTCGCTGTGTGGAACTCCGATGGCAGGCGCGCTTTCGTTCGACGGGCGTGGATGCCGCTGTTCGTCAGCGCGCCGTTGCTGCTGGCCTCCGCATCACTTCCCTTGCTGCTGCCGACGTGGGCACCGGTGCACCTCGTGCAGCTGGTGCTGTTCGCCGTGGCCACTGGTGCCGACTTCCTCGGTCTGGTGGCGCTCGACGCGGGTGACTGGCAACTCACGTCGGTGGGCCACTGGGCGCAGCGCCACAGCCTGATCGTGCTCATCGCCCTGGGTGAGACGATCATCTCGATCGGCACCAGTCGTGGGCTGATCGGTGATCCGCCCATCACCTGGTCGGTGATCGTCGGATCGGCTCTGGGCTTCGTCGTCGTGGCGGTGCTGTGGTGGGCCTACTTCGACATCGCCAGATTCGCCGCGGAGCAGTCACTGCAGCGTCTCCCGACTGGCGCCCGGTCGCTGTTGGGCCGCGACGCCTACGCGCTGCTGCACCTACCGATGGTGGGTGGCCTCATCCTGCTCGCGCTCGGCCTCAAGCACGCCCTGAGCTCGACGGAGGTGAGCACCGCGGATCGCTGGGACACGGGCAGTGTGCTCGTCCTCTACGGCGGAGCGGTGCTCTACCTGCTCGGGCTGCTGGCATTCGAGAAACGCAGCATCAACCTGATCGGTCGCAGTGTGGTGCTCGGCATCGTGCTGCTCGTCGCCGTGACTCCCGTGGCCCTGGGTATGCCGACGCTGGGATCTCTGGCGATTCTCGCCGCCGGTGCGGCCGCTGTCGTGGTGGCCGACCGTACCGTCTTCCATGGTCGGCATCGCCGGTTACACGGCGATATTGCCGGCACGGTGGGGCGAGTGGTGGCGGTGCGGCCCAACGAGCTCTTCCTCGACCTGATGGTCGTGTACGCGTTCATCCAGATCACGGTCCTGGTGACCCGTCAGCCGTCGCCGGCGGGGGTGCTTCAGGGCCTCGGCGTCCTGGTCCTGCTGTGGTGGTCCTGGTGCTTCTACGCCTGGCTGGGCAGCGCGACGCCCCACGTCACCACATCGGTGCGGGTGACCACACTGACGGCAGCAGCGCTGACCCTCGTACTCGGCATCGCCACCCCACAGGCGTTCAGTCGCGTTCCCGGCGGGCTACCCGGCCCGCTGATCGTCGTGACCTGCTACGTGGCGATTCGGGTGCTGCACTTCGCCTCGTTCTGGTGGTTCACGAGGGCGGATCCAGCGCTGCGAGCCCAGGTGTCCCGGGCCGCCGTACCCGCCGCGGCGGCGTTGTCGCTGCTGGTGGGCGCGACGCTGACCTTTCCCGAGAACGGGGAGGCCATCTCGCCGGTCAGCGCAGCGTGCTGGGCGGCGGCGTTGGTGGTGGACCTCGCGGGCGGCTACCTGATCGGTCCCCGCAACTGGCGGATACGCTTACTCGAGCACTGGACGGAGCGGTATCACCTCATTGTTCTGATCGCCTTCGGTGAGGGGTTCATCTCCACCGGCGTTGCTCTGGCGGCCACCCCGATCTCCCTGGCCGCCCTGCTCGCCATCGCGTTCATCGTCACCCTGCTCGCCGCCCTGTGGTGGACCTACGTCGGCACCGACCGCCTGCTTCGCCAGCGCCTGCCTCAGGTGTCGAACGCTCTGCGCCGGGCGGCGCTGGCCCGAGATGCCTACACCTATCTGCATCTGCTGACCGTCGCCGGGCTGATCTTGGTCGCCTTCGGCCTGACGATGACGCTCGAGCAGGTGGCGGACCGGCCGGCCGCGTCGTTGGAGCCCATGGGTCACGCCGCACTGTACGGAGGCGTGGTGCTCTTCCTTGCGGGTGACCAGCTGATCTGGAGGCGCGCTCATGGCGGCGTCTGCCGCCGGCGGCTGCTCGGGATGCTGGTGGTGGCGCTTGCCGCTCCGGCAACGATCCTGCTACCCAGTCTCGTGGCGCTGGTACTGCTCGCGGCGGTCGGTCTCGCGGTCGCCACGACCACACCGCTTCCTGCCGTCGAGACTTCCTCCGCCAATCAGTAGGCCGGCAGCCGTTAGGCCCCGGCTTCGCCGGCCCGGCGCACCGACCGAGCGGTCTCATCAGCGGTGTGGCGGACGAGGTGGTTGGCGTGTGTGCGCTCCAGGCCGGTGGCGCGCAGCAGGTCACTTGCGGCGGTACGAACCTGCGCCACCACGACGGTGCCGGACAGGTGGGTACCTTCAGCGGCGGCCCTGGCGGCATTCTGGACGGCACGCAACGCCCGCCGACGAGTGTCTTCGAGGTCGCTGCCGCTGCGCAGCTCGACGTGTAGGGTCTGCACGGCCTCGGCGAGGCCCGCGACCGCCGCGGGCAGGCTGTCCGGAATCGGCTCGTCGTCCTCGATCACGCTCACCGCCCGCCGCATGAGGCCGCGGCTGTTTCCGAGTGTGCGCAGCAGATGATCGGAAGCTTCTCGGTAACGAGCGAGGGCATGGCGTCGGTGCCACCGCACTGGCGCCAGGGTCACGACCTCGCCGGCGCCCTTGAGCGCTTCGGCGAACCGGCCCAGATCCTCGGAGATGCTGCGGAGGCGGTCGAGGGCTCGTTGGGCGCTTCGCTGATCACGCTGCGCCAGGGCGTGTGCCGTCGTCTCCAATTGTTCGTGGAGTTCCTCGAACACCGGCACGGCGGTCCTGTCCAGGATCCGAAGCGGGTTGAGTGGTAGCAGCAGTATCACCACGACGAGACCAACCGCACCCCCGACCGCCGCGTTGATGAGCTGGGAGAATTCCACGTCCGGTGCGGAGGCGAGAGCGTGGCGATGAGGACTGCAGTTCCGCCGGCCTGGGTCAGCAGCACGCCCCGTCCGGTCAGGGCGACGGCGACGATCACCGCGAGTGTGACGATCAGGCCGGTCTGCCAGGGCCCTGTGCCGAGCACCATGAGCAGCACGTCTCCGGCCGCGATGCCGATCGCCACCCCGGCCAGTACGGTGAGTGACCGGCGAACCCGCTCACCAACCGACGCCGCGACGATGCCGACGGCGGTGATGGGCGCGAAGGTCGGCTCCTCGTTACCCAGCACCTCTCGGGCAAACCACCAGGCCAGTGCTGCGGCGAGCCCTGCCTGGAGGGCAAGGATGGAATAGATCCGCAACTGCCGGATGCGGATCTGACCGGTGGTGGCGCTCAGCTGCCGCCACCTCTGCAGGGAGGCCTCGATGCGGCGCCCCTCATCGTCGGTGTCCCGCTGGCCGCGCACATCCGATCTCCCCATGCGATGCCTATCTCCTGCCTCGTGTCGAACTGACCGACGAGCTTGCGTGCCACGCCCGCTCCAGTGCCGCCCGGTTGTCGCGCAGCAGCGACCCCAGGTCGGTGTTGTAGAGGGAGTCGGGGACGTTCTGGGGTACCCCGCCCCCACCAGGCCAACCCCTGCCTCCGCACCGATGAGCGCACGCACGATGACGGCAGACGCCGCTCACGGTTCAGGGGGCCGATGACATTCAGTCGAGCCGGGTGGCGAAGCAACGTATCGGTTCGGACCACGCCTTCGGGTCCAGCCACGGGAAAGTGTGGGCGCCGGCGACTTCGACGTACTCGCCGGTGGACGGTAGAGCCGCCAGCTGACGGCCCCACCGGGCCGTACTGATCAGGTCGTCGCGCCCGCGGATGACCAGCAGCGGAACCGTGAAACGGGCCACGGGTTCCTCGATCGAGTGGTCGAGATGTGCGCGTGCGAGGTGCAGCATGCGGCGGAGGCCCGCCCGCTTCCACTCGGGGCGGTGTGACTCGGTCAACCCCGGTGGCTCCCGGCGCCCGTCCAGTCGCCAGCGAATGAACAGGCGCAGCGGGCTCCGAGCGACGGGATCAATCGTGGGGCTGGCGAGGACGACACGATGCACATCGGGGTGGCCCACCGCCGCCTGCGCGGCAACCTGGGTTCCGCTGGAATGGCCGGCGAGCACCACCGGACCAAGTCGCCGGGCGGCAAGCCAGTCCGCGACCGCCTCACCGAACTGAGCCACGGTCAGCTCGTGCGGCGGATCACCGCTACCCGCGAAGCCAGGTAACTCGACCAGGTGCGCACGGGTCCATTCGCCGAGGGCGCCGAGGCCTGGCATGAGGTAGTCGGCCACTCCCATGCCCTGGACGAGCACCAGCTCGGGCGCATCGGACCGCGGCTCGCCGACCGCCCGGCTGCGCATCCGGCCAAGCGGACCGTCGTGGTACGAGGTCGTCACATCCGTGGGAGACGGCGGCGCGTACCGTTGGGCCTTCTTCTGCATAGCTCGGGTGTACCCGACAGCCGCGGACGGAACCGGGCGTACCGGACGACTTCCGGGGTAACCGCCTGCGGGAGGTGAGATGAAACTACCCCGCGAGGTGGCGGCGTTCGACTCCGCTTCGGCCATGGTCATGGCAACTGCCCGTTTCCTGCATGACCGCGACACCCCACCGTTGGGCACGCCAGCCGGCCACCTCCTGCATCCACTCGCGGTCGCCGCCAACCGGCTCCCGGTCCGGGTGCGAGAGACGATCTACAGCCTGGCCAGCGGAGCCGAGGCACGGCCGGCGGCGCGGCTGGCAGCCCTCGACATCGAGGACGTCGCCGCCGCGATCGTCGGACTCTATCCGCGGCGCCGGTATCCGGCGGTCATTGTCGGCTCCTCCAGCGGGGCGCTCGTGCACTTGTGCGCGGCCCTCGGTATCGCGTGGTTGCCCCAGACGCTTCTGCTCCCGCTGCGTCAACGGCATGTGCCCACTGATGACCCGATGCGAGCCGTACACGCCTTCGACGCCACCGCGCGTGCCCTGTTGACTCGCAACCCCCACTTCGCGCTTCACCACATGCATGACCCGAACCAGGATCGGTTGACGTCGCGGCGGATGGCCTACTTCCGAGTGAAACGCACCCGCCTTGGACCCGCGTACGAACGATTCCTGACCGACACGCTCGAGCCCGGCGGCGTCCTCCTGCTCGCCGAGTGCAACCGGCGATGGCCCACCACCAGGGTCGGGGAGCGACACGTCTTCCAGTTCGGTGCCCTCGGCGGGCTGCAGCCGTCGCAGTACCACCAGGGCGATCCCCGAATAGCCGCCTACCTACGCCGTTACGGAGTCGAGCGGACACGGTGGGAGGCGCCGCGGCCCGACGGCGACAGTCCTGAGGCGGAGTGGGGGTTCGACCCGGCGCTACGGGACGACGCGATCGCGTTCGCGCGCCGGCACGGCTATCAGGTACGGCGACTGACCTTCGACGACCCCGAGGACCTCAGCCCACTCGTCGCCGACCTGTATCGCTGGTGGAACCGCCGCCGCGGCCTGCCGACCGATCGACTGCTGGTGGAGTCATTCATCCTCATCGACCCCTGGTGGACTCTGCGGACCGGTTGCGTGCCTTACTGGAGCACATTCCCCGTCCAGCGGTCAGCTGAGGCGCTAACACACTATCTCCATCAGTCGAACGCTTACGACTTCATCCATCTCATGCTGTTCTGCCACGGCGTGGAATCCGCGGGACTCGCAACCGTCGACCAGTGGCAAGCGGTGCTACAGCATGCTCGAGTGGCGGGATCGTTCGCGGGAGTAGAGCCGGGTCGGTACCCGAGCGACCTCGCGACGTTCTTCCGCTACCAGTCGGCGCTGCGCGCCATACCCGCCCGGCACCCGATCCCCGAGCCACTCCCGTTGAGGGAGTTCGACAAATTCTTCGCGCAGCATCGCCATCGCTACCCTGCGGTGAAAATGCAAGGCTGAAGGCGGTCCCGTCGCTGCGATAACACCCGCCCGCCGACGGCATGGCGGATCCCGAGGCACGTCTCATGCCCTTTTCGGCCGAATGGGAGATAGACGGCCGTGCCCAGCCGGTTGGCCCAGGCCCGCCATCGTGTAACCGCCCGGACCGGGCTTCTTCCGGGTGGACGACGTCCACTCGGCGCCGTGCGGGCGTTGTGGGGGGTGAGCATGGGCGGCATGGGGCTTCGGGGAGGCGGCGGGCGGGACCTGCTGGAACGCCGCGAGGACGTGCGCCAGGCGAACTTCCTAGAACTGTTCGTCGACCTGGTGCTGGTGTTCGCCCTGGCCGGGGTCGTCAGCCGGGTCGTGCAGGACATCACCGCCGACGACCCGTTCGTCCGCTGGCGATCGCTGGCCTACCTACTGGTGCTCGCGCTGCCGCTGGTCTGGCTGTGGATCACCACAGCGCACATCACCAGCTGGTTCGACCCCCGTCGCCGCAAGATCCAGGGGATCGTGCTGGCTAGCGCGTTCGGACTTCTGATCATGGCCTCGTCGCTGCCGTACGCGTTCGTCGGCCGCGGCTGGGCGTTCGTGCTGCCGTACGTGATCCTGCACTGCGTCCGACCGCTGATCCTCTTGCCGAGCGTGCGCGGGCACGTCCTGCGCGGCCTCTACCGCCGGTCGGTGCTGTGGTGCACGCTGACGGCGGGGATCTGGTTCGCGGGCGCGGCGGTCAGCGGCGACGCCCGCGCTGCCGTATGGGCGGTCGCGGTGACGGTAGACATCGTGGCCGCGCAGCTGCGCTGGCCGGTGTCGGGCATGCCCCGGCCACGGGTCAACGCGTGGGCCATGGACAGCGGCCACCACCTGCCCGAGCGCTACCAGCAGCTCCTGATGATCGCCCTCGGGGAGACTGTGCTGGCCGTGGGTATCGCCTTCACCGACCGGTCGATCACACCGGCGACGTCGGTGGCGCTGGTGGTGGCGTACCTGTCGACGGTGCTGCTCTGGCGCATCTACTTCTACCGCTCCGGGCAGGTCCTCGCCGACGCCGTCGCCGCTTCCGGGGACCGGCTGGCCGCCGGCCGCGCCACCGGGATCGCCCACGTCGTCATGGTGATCGGCATCGTCGCCACCGCCGTCGGCTACGAGATCCTGCTCAAGCATCCCACCGACCGGCCCGAGCCGGTGTGGTTGGCGGTGATCCTCGGCGGCCCGGCGCTGTTCCTCTACGGCCGCATCCGCCTGGAGCGCGTCGTGTTCGACCGGCTCTCGATCCGGCGGATCGTGGCCATCGCGGTCCTGGCGGTCATGGCCGTGCCGCTGTATCTCGCCACACCGCTGGCCGCCGCGGTCGCGGCCGCGCTCGTGCTGCTGGGCGTTGCCCTCGCCGACGCATCCCACGCCGCCGGTCGCCCGCCGGAGGCGCCGTCCCCGGCGCACTGACGCGGTGGACGGCGACGATCCGGGCCAGAGCTGCGGCGGGGTCCGCGCCGTCGGCACCCGGCTGAGCCGGTCGGGCGGCACCCCGAGCGGAGTGCCGCCCGACGTCGGTCTACTCCACGCCCTGGTCGTGCGGGACCGTGACGGTGACGGTGCATCCGACCGGCCGGCCAATCTCATCGTGGCCGGCGTACGTCAGCGTGTAGACCCGGTCCCCGCCGTTGCCGGCCCGTTCCGCCCGGAGCTTGCCGGCGGTGTCGGGTGCGCCCGCGGTGAAGTCGCTGACGTCCGCGGCGTCGCCGCCGGTCACGCCGGTGAGGGTGAACGCGTTCGGGCCGAGCACGCCGTCGCGCAGGTCCACGGTCACGGCCACGTCGACCAGTTCGTGGTTCGGCGGCCACAGGACCGGCCGGTCCACCGAACAGTCCAGCTGCCGCTCCGGCACCGGCTCGGCCAGGGTGGCCACCGCGTGGCCGATCGTCGCGGTGACCCGCCCTCCGGCCTCGTAGTACATGTGCACGGTGCGGCCGTCGAAGTAGAACGTCGGTGCGGCCGACCGGCCCGAGTCGGGTGCGGCGCTCATCGAGTCGTGCACCATGCCGAGGTGGATCTCCTGGTCGAAGTTCTCCCCCACGTCGACGGCGTGCATGTTGCCGTCGGCAGCATGGAAGATCACCAGGTTGCGGCCGTTCCAGCGCAGGAAGAACGGCCCGGACGCGTTGGGACCCTCGATGCCCTGCGGGGTCACGATCGGTTCGGGCTGGATGGTCCACGTCCGCGCGTCGTTGGACACCGCCCAGCGGATCCGGCGGGACACCGGGCCGGTCGGTCCGGGCAGCGCCGCCGTGGGGTTGTCCATGAAGACCATCAGGTAGCGGGTTCCCAGGCGCGGCACCGACTGCTCGAACACGCGGGCGTACGAGGTCTCGCCGCCGGTCGTCTCATCCCGGGTGACCGCTGTCCCGCCGTAGCTGAAGTGGATGCCGTCGTCGGAGGTGGCGTAGCGGGTGATCGAGTTTTCGCCGTGGTAGTAGAGGAACAGTTTGCGCTCGCCCTCCACCCAGACCGCGTGCGGGGAGGACACGTGGCTGACCGTCGGGTAGTGCGGCAGCCAGGTGTTGCTGATCAGGGGGTTGGCCTGGTACTCGGTCCAGGGGCCGTCGATCGAGTCGGCGTACGCGAGGGCGATCCCGCCGGGTCGCTCGTGCGGGGCGTAGTACATGTAGTAGGTGCCCAGCGGGTTGGGGAAGTAGTCGGCGGCCCGGATGACGCTCGGGAAGATGAACTCGTTCGTCGGGTTGTAGTCGAGGGTGCTCTTGTCGAAGGCGGTGCCCGCGTACGTGAACTGCGGGAAGTCGAAAGCCGGGTCGGCGGTGGCCGGCGCGGCGCCGGCCAGGGTGGCGACGAGCAGGCCGGCGCCGGCGGCCGCCGTGGCGGCGCGGCGGGGTGATGAGGCAGGTGCTCTCGTCATGCGTCTTCCCCTTCGGTCGGATCGGTCGAACGCTGCGCCGTCCTGATAGGACGGCCGGGGCCGGTCCCGGGCGCACGACGCCGGCAGTCGGGACCCCCAGAGGGTCGCTCCCCCGCGCGTCGCCGATCAGGATGAGGTGACGCTGAGTAAGAGTGCGCGAGGACTCGACCGTCGGCGGTCCGACCGGCCACGGTGCTAATACGTATTAGCATCTATGTTTCTCGAATGTTGCGCGGTCGGACGCGGTCCTGTCAAGAGGGTGGCACCGTTCACCATGACCGCCACCCGGCGCGCCCGCGCCGGCCGACCGGACAGGACGGTCGAGCACCCGCCGCGTCCCGCTAATGCGCATTACTTCAGGGACTTCATCTGATCGAAATCTCGGGTCACACTCTTGACACAGGCAGGAGCGCACACCAGGCTCCTTGCCAACGCCGAGCGCTAATACGCATTAGCCGCACCGGAAGGACTCGTCGTGACCGCTCCCCCCAGACGCGTCACTCAGCGTGACATCGCCCGCTTGGCGGGTGTCAGTCAGGCGACAGTGTCCCTGGTGCTCAACAACCGGGTCGACGCCGAGGTCCGGATCGCTCCGGAGACCCGCGACCGGGTGCTGCGGGCGATTGCCGAGACCGGGTACGCCGCCGACCCGGTCGCCCGCCGACTCGCCTCGCGGTTCAACCGGATCATCGGCGTCTTCACGTACGAGCCCGCCTTCCCCAGTGGCAGCCGCGACTTCTTCCACCCCTTCCTGCTCGGCATCGAGGAGTACGCCGAGCGGGTCGGCTGCGACCTGCTGCTGTTCACCAGCGCACCCGTGGTCGAGGGCCGGCGACGTATCTTCCACCAGGACAACCGGCTGCGCCTGGCCGACGGGTGCATCCTGCTCGGGCGCGAGATCGACGCCGCGGAACTGCAGCGGCTCAACCGCGACGGGTACCCGTACGTCGCCGTGGGCCGTCGCGACGACGCCGGCGGGCCGGTGCCCTACGTCGGCGCGGACTACGCCACGGCGGTGAGCCGGCTCGTCGAGCTGGCGCTGCGCCGCGGCCACCGGCGCCTGGCCTACCTGAGCATGGGCGCCACCGCCGAGTCCTCCGAGGACCGCCGCCGCGGGTTCGACGCCTCCGCGTCGGCCGCGGAGAGCGCCCGCCAGCTGACCGCGACGGCCCGGGACGCCGACACGGTCCTCGACGACCTGCTCGCCGAGGGGACGACCGTCGCCCTCGTGGAGGACTTCGCCACCGCCGTGGCGCTCGAGTCGGCCACCCGGCGGCGCGGGCTGACGGTGCCGGGTGGCCTCTCGATCCTGACCCTCGGCGACCCGACGGTGCCGGTCCCCACCGACATCGCGTTCACCGGGTTCCGCATCCCCCGCGAGGAGATGGGCCGGCAGGCGGTCGAGGTGTTGCGGGGCGTCATCGACGGCAGCGCCGCCGGCGTGCAGCAACGACTCCTCCCCTGCGAACTCGTCGAGGGCGACACCCTCGGCACCCCCGATCCGGCGGTCGACCGCCGCTGAGGCGGCCGGCCGCGCAACTGGAAGGAAGCAAGTGGTACAGATGCGTGCGGACGTCCTCGTCGTCGGGGGCGGACTGGGCGGCGTGGCCGCCGCGCTCGCCGCGGCCCGGGCGGGCCGGTCCGTCATCCTGACCGAGGAGTTCGACTGGCTCGGCGGGCAGCTCACCAGCCAGGCCGTCCCGCCGGACGAGCACTCCTGGATCGAGCAGTTCGGCCTCACCGCCAGCTACCGGGCCCTGCGCACGGGCATCCGCGACTACTACCGCCGCTACTACCCGCTGACCGAGCGCTCCCGCGCCTGGACTGACCTCAACCCGGGTGCCGGCTGGGTGAGCCGGATCTGCCACGAGCCTCGGGTGGCCGTCGCCGTCCTCGAGCAGATGCTCGCCCCGTACCGCGGCGCCGGCCGGTTGACCGTGCTCCAGCCGTACCGGCCGATCGCCGCGGAGACGGACGGGGACCGGGTAACCGGCGTCACGCTGGCCCACCGGGACCGCGACGACCGGATCGACGTCACCGCGCCGTACATTCTGGACGCCACCGAGACCGGTGAGCTGCTGCCGCTGACCGGCACCGAGTACGTCACCGGGTTCGAGTCGCAGGCGCAGACCGGGGAACCGAGTGCACCGGCCGAGGCGCAGCCGATGAACATGCAGGCCGTCTCGGTCTGCTTCGCGATCGACCACGTCGACGGCGATCACACCATCGACCGCCCGGCGGGCTACGACTTCTGGCGGGACTACAAGCCCGACTTCTGGGGTGACCGGCTGCTGTCCTGGCGGTCGCCGCACCCCCGCACGCTGGAGATCGTCGAGCGCAGCTTCACCCCCAACCCGGACGACGACCCGTTGAGCGTGAACGCCGACCAGCGCGTCAACCCCGGCGACGGCAACCTGTGGACGTTCCGCCGGATCGCCGCCCGGCGCAACTTCACCGACGGGTCGTACGGCAGCGACATCACGCTGGTGAACTGGCCGATGATCGACTACTTCGAGAGCCCGGTCATCGACGTGCCGAACGCGTCGTGGCACCTGGCCAAGGCCCGGGAGCTGTCGTACTCGGTGCTGTACTGGCTGCAGACGGAGGCGCCCCGGCCGGACGGCGGCGCCGGCTTCCCCGGGCTGCGGCTGCGCGGTGACGTGACCGGCAGCCGCGACGGCCTCGCCCAGGCGCCGTACGTCCGGGAGTCGCGCCGCATCCGGGCCGAGTACACGGTCGTGGAACAAGATCTGTCACTGGCGGTGCGCGGGCACCACGGCGCCGTCCAGTACCCCGACTCGGTCGGCGTGGGGATGTACCGCATCGACCTGCACCCGTCGACCGGTGGCGACAACTACATCGACGTGGGCTCCTGCCCCTTCGAGGTCCCGCTCGGCGCGCTGATCCCGCAGCGGATGGAGAACCTGCTGCCCGCCGGCAAGAACATCGGCACCACGCACATCACCAACGGCAGCTACCGGCTGCACCCGGTCGAGTGGAACGTCGGCGAGGTCGCCGGTCTGCTCGCCGACTTCTGTCTGGCGCGGGGCGAGTCCCCGCGCGCGGTCCGCGGCACCCCCCGCCTGCTGGCCGAATTCACCGACCGCGTCTCGGCCAGCGGCGTGGAACGACGCTGGCCGCAGATCGCGGGCTACTGAACCGTTGCGAGTGAGTGAGCATGAGTATGCCCACGCATCCACAGTTCCGCCTTACGGCGGAACGCTCCTCGTCTGACCCGCTGGCGCGGTGCGAGGTTGACGCTTCACCGACCCGCGCCAGGAAAAGCCCTGGTCTTACCTGGTCTCCACGTCCGTTCGACCCGTGCGGGCCCGGTTCCCGAGGCACTCCCGGTACCGATCATCAGGGCGCGTTTAGCCTGCCGCCGCAGGAACCGAACGGGCTTGGCTCTCGCCCGAGCGGCGCCGGCCACCATACCACAGAAGCGCATCCACGCTGTACGAACGCTTACTCCACCAGCAACAGTTTGCAACCCCGATGAGGAGAGACATTGTGAAATCCGGAAAGTCGATACGCGTTGTCGCCGCGACCCTCGTCGGCGCCCTGGTCCTGTCCGCCTGTGGTGGCGGCGAGGCGGAGGACACCGGCCCGGCCAGCCTCCGGGTGACCGTCTGGTCGGCCAACGAGGCGCATCTGAAGCTGTTCAACGAGATCGCCGACGAGTACCGGAAGAACCACCCCGACGTCGCGGAGATCAAGTTCGATCCGCTGCCGTTCGAGAACTACACCACCACGCTGACCACGCAGATCGCCGGCGGCAACGCACCCGACCTGGCGTGGGTGTTCGAGAACTCCGCCCCCGACTTCGTCGCCTCGGGCGCGCTGCTGCCGCTGGACGACATCCTCAAGAAGGCCGAGGGCTACCAGTACGACGACATCTCCCCGGCCACGCTGAGGCTCTGGCAGAACGACGGGAAGCTGTTCGCGTACCCGTTCTCCACCTCGCCGTTCGGTGTCTTCGTCAACACCGACCTGCTGAAGCAGGCCGGCCAGAAGACCCCGGCCGAGCTGATCACCGCCGGGCAGTGGACCTGGGACGCCGCGCTGGCCGCCGCCGGCGCCACCCAGGCCGCCACCGGCAAGGCAGGTCTGGTCATCCGCGACTTCGACTACAAGGGCTGGGACAACCTGTCCACCTTCTGGACGGGATGGGGTGCCCAGGCCTGGAGCGAGGACGGCCGGACCTGCGGCTTCGCGAGCCCGGAGATGGTCGACGCGATGACCACCCTGCACAAGGCGATCTTCACCACGAAGGCGCTGCCCGGCCCGGGCACGACTGCGGACTTCTTCGCCGGTGACGCCGCCATGACGATCACCCAGATCTCCCGGGCCTCCCTGCTGAAGGACGACGGCTTCGCCTGGGACCTGGTCCCCCTGCCGGCCGGTCCGAAGGGACCGTACTCAGTGGTCGGGCAGGCCGGCATCGGCGTGATGAAGAAGAGCCGGCACGCCGACGCCGCGGCCGACTTCCTCGCGTTCCTGACCAACCCCACCAACTCGGCCAAGCTGGCCCAGTTCTTCCCGCCGCCGCGCCAGTCCCAGCTGACCGCGGAGACGCTGGCCAAGACGAACCCGAAGCTCAAGCCGGAGCAGTTGCAGAAGGTCGTCATCGACGGCATCACCAACGGCGTCGTCAAGCCGAGCCACTCCGGTCAGGCCGAGATCAGCCAGCAGGTCCGCGCCGGGCTGGACCCGCTGTGGAAGCCGGACGCGGACGTCAAGGCCGTCCTGGACGGGGTCTGCGCCAAGATCCAGCCGCTGCTGGCGAAGTAAGGAAACCGATGACCCGTACGGACACCAGGGTGGGCCCGGTCGAGGCCCGGCCCGCCCTGGGCCCGGCGCGGCCGTTCTGGACCAGCCGCCGCCGCGACCACCTCGCCGGTTACCTCTTCATCGCGCCGCAACTGGTCGGCAGCGCGGTGTTCGTGATCCTGCCGCTGGTTCTCGTCGTCTGGTACAGCCTCCACGAGTGGAACGTGCTCGCCGGCACGTTCGAGTTCGTCGGCGCCGACAACTACGCGGCCCTGGCGGACGACCCCAACCTCGGCTCGGTGCTGCGGGCCACCGGTCTGTTCTCCGTCGGCCTGGTGGCGTTCAACCTCGCCCTGGCGTTGCTCCTCGCGGTCCTGCTCCACCAGAAGCTGCGCGGGACGATCGTGTTCCGCACCCTGTTCTTCTCCCCCGTCGTCGTGTCGCTGGTGGCCTGGACCATCGTGTGGGGCTTCCTGCTTCAGGACAACGGCGGCGTCAACGGCCTGCTCGACACGATCGGGGTGGACGGGCCGAACTGGCTGCGCGGCGAGGGCACCGCGATGCTGTCGGTCATCGTCGTGCAGGTCTTCAAGAACGTCGGCCTGAACATGGTGCTGTTCCTCGCCGCCCTCCAGGGCGTGCCCGGCGAGCTGTACGAGGCCGCGGAGGTGGATGGCGCCAGCCGGATGCGCCAGTTCTGGCGGATCACCGTACCGCTGATCAGCCCGACGATCCTGCTCACCTCGATCATCACCGTGGTCGGCTCGCTCCAGGTCTTCGCGCAGATCGCGGTGCTCACCCAGGGCGGTCCGGGCACCTCGACCACGGTGCTCGTCTACTACCTCTACCAGCAGGCCTTCCAGTTCCATCACTTCGGCTACGGCGCCACGCTGTCGATCCTGCTGTTCGTCATCGTGCTCGCGCTCACCGTGCTGCAGTGGCAGATGCGCAAGAGGTGGGTCTTCCATGAGTCGTGAACTCTCGCCGCGGACCAAGCTGGTGCTCTACGGGGTGCTGCTGATCCTGGCAATCCCGTTCGTCTTCCCGACCTGGTGGATGGTCACCTCGTCGCTGAAGCCGGTGGCGGACATCTTCGCCTTCCCGCCGCAACTGCTGCCGGTCAACCCGCGGCTCGACGCCTACCAGCGAGTGTTCGAGTTGCAGCCGTTCGGCCAGCAGTACCTCAACAGCCTCTACATCGCCCTGCTGGTCACCGTCGGCACGCTGGCGGTGTCGGCCCTGGCCGGGTACGCCTTCGCGCGGATCCGGTTCCGCGGGCAGAACGTGCTGTTCCTGGTCGTCCTCGCCGGCCTGCTCATCCCGAGCGAGGTGACGATCGTCCCGCTGTTCCAGATGTTCTTCAACCTCGGCCTGGTCAACACCCACTGGCCGCTGATCCTGGTGCCGATCCTCGGCGCGCCGAGTGTGCTGGCGACCTTCATCATGCGGCAGTTCTTCATCAGCCTCCCCGGCGAACTGGAGGAGGCGGCCCGGGTCGACGGGCTCGGCCGTTTCGCCACCTTCTGGAAGATCGCCCTGCCGCTGTCGCGGCCCGCACTGGGCGCGGTCGCCATCTTCACCTTCCTGCACAGCTGGAACCTCTACCTGGAGCCGATCGTGTTCCTCTCCTCGCCGGAGAAGTTCACCCTGCCGCAGGCGCTCACCCAGTTCGTCGACGCGTACGGCGGCCCGATGTGGGACGTGCAGCTCGCCGCGGCGTCGATGACCGCGCTGCCGGTGCTGGTGGTCTTCGTCATCGCGCAGAAGCAGTTCGTCGAGGGCCTCGCACACACCGGTCTGAAGGGTTGACCGGAGCCGTGGTCGGCCTGGACATCGGCGGCACGAAGACCGCCGCGGCGTTGGTCGGCCCGGGCGGGGACGTGCTCGAGCGCCGTCAGGTGCCCACCCCCGCCCGGTCCGGGCCCGCTGCCGTCCTGGACACCGCCGCGCGGCTCGCCGCGGACCTGCTCGACGCGGCCGGTCCCGGACCGGTCGGAGTCGGCACCGCCGGCACGGTCGACCCGGCGACCGGCACGATCCGGTACGCCACCGACAGCCTGCCCGGCTGGACCGGCACCCCGGTCGTCGACGCCCTGGCCGGGCGGCTGGGTCGATCCGTCCGGGTCACCAACGACGTGAACGCCGCCGCGCTGGGCGAATGCTGGGTCGGTGCCGCGCGGGACTGCCGCGATGTGCTGCTGGTCGCCGTCGGCACCGGCCTGGGTGCCGCCATCGTCCGGGACGGCCGGGTCGAGGCCGGCGCCCGCGGCGCCGCCGGCGAGATCGCGCACCTGCCGGCCCCGGGTGCCCAGCGGCTGCGCTGCGGGTGTGGCCGGTACGGGCACCTGGAGGCGATCGCCTCGGGCACCGGCGTGGCCGCCGCGTACGCCCTGGCGACCGGCACCCGGCTCACCGGGCGGACCGTCGCGGAGCGGGCGGCTGCCGGCGACATCGTCGCGCGGCAGGTGCTGGACCGGGCCGGCACTGCCCTCGGCACGGCCCTGGCGGGGCTGGTGGCCCTGCTCGATCCGCAGGCGGTCCTGGTCGCCGGCGGGGCGGCCGGAGGCCTGCTCCCCGCCGGCTCGGCCGCCTACTCGGCTGAACTGCCCGCGGGCTGGGCCGACGTGCCCCTGCGGCCCGCCGCGCTAGGCCCGGACGCGGTGGTGGTCGGTGCGGCGCGACTGGCCATGGACACACAGGAGTGAGCAGCGACGGCGCGACCCGAGTGGGAGGGACCGGACGTGGTGAGTGTGCTCGACGACCTGGCCGGCGGGCTGGTGGTGTCCTGCCAGCCGCTGCCCGACGAGCCGGACGACCCGATGCGGGACCCGTACGTCCAGGCCCGGGTCGCGGCGTCGGTGGTACGCGGCGGCGCGGTCGCGGTCCGGGTCAACGGACCGGACGACGTCCGGGCGGTCCGCGCCGTGGTCGACGTGCCGGTGATCGGGCTGTACAAGTACGGCACGGACGACGTCTTCATCACCCCGACGGCCGCCCACGCGGTCGAGGTGGCGCTCGCCGGGGCGCAGATCGTCGCGGTCGACGCCACGGACCGGCCGCGACCGGACGGCCGGACCTTCGCCGACACGGTCCGGGCGGTCCGGGAGCGGACCGACGCACTGGTGCTCGCCGACGTCTCCACCGCGGCGGAGGGCGTCGCCGCCGTCGAGGCGGGCGCGGACGCCGTCGCGACCACGCTGTCCGGCTACACCTCGGCCAGCCCGCAGTCCGACGGGCCCGACCTCGGGCTCGTGGCGCGACTCGTCGCACTGTTACCGGTTCCGGTGCTCGCCGAAGGGCGGTACCGCACGACCGAGCAGATCCGCCGGGCCTTCGAGGTCGGTGCCCATGCGGTGGTGACGGGCAACGCCGTCACCTCGCCGCTGTGGATCACCCGCCGGCTCGTACCGGCCACCCCTCACGCGGGTGGCGCCCCGGAGAACAGGGAGAGCAGATGAAGAGACGGACCCTCCTGGCCACCGGCGTCGCCGGGTTGACTGCCGCAACCGTCGGTCGACCGGCGTCCGCCGCACCACGTGACCAGCAGCGAGCGGTGGCGCTGGTGCCCCTCGACGACCGGCCGGTCAACACCTACTGCCCGCAGATGACCGCAGCGAGCGCCGGCGCCGAGGTGCGACTGCCGCCCCGGGAACTGCTGGGCCGCTTCCTCACCCCGGGCGACGGCGGCGCCATCGCCCGCTGGCTCGGCGCCACCGACGGCGTCGACGGGTACGTGATCTCGGTCAGCATGCTCGCCTACGGCGGCCTGATCGCCTCGCGCACCGCCGCTCCGACCCTCGTCGCCGCACTGGAGAACCTGGCCGCGATCCGGAACCTGCGCGTGACCCGGCCGGGGGCGGTGATCGAGGTGCACGACACCATCCAGCGGCTGGCCATCACCAGCACCGGCACCGACCTGGACAGGTACCGGGACCTGTTGGTCGAGTGGGCGAAGCTCCACGACCAGGTGGCCAACCTCGGGCAGGAGCAGTTGCGGGCCCGGCTCGACGCCGTCCGGGCGCAGATCCCGGACCAGGTCGTCGAGGACTACCTCGCCGCGCGGGCCCGCAACCACCAGGTCAACCGGCTGATGGTCGAGTGGGTCGCCGACGGCACCATCGACCATCTGGTGCTCTCCGAGGACGACACCGCACCGGTCGGTCTGACCCGGGCGGAGCGGGTCGAACTGGAGGCGCTGGTGGCACGGCTCGGCGTCGGCGACCGGGTGGAGATCTTCCCCGGCGCCGACGAGGTCGACGTGCTGCTGGTCGCACGGGTGCTCGCCGTCGGCGCCACGCCGACCTACCGGGTCGAGTACGCCGGTGTCTCCGGCGAGGACTGGACCGCCCAACTGGAGGGCATCCGGTTCGCGGAGAACATCCGTCGACACGTGAGCGCCGTCGGTGGACGGATGGTGGACGGCGACGCGGACATCGTGCTCGCCGTGAACACCCCCTCGGCGGCGCCCGCGCAGCGGGCCACCGACCTGGATGCCTTCGTCGGGCGGATCGGCGGACTGCTGGCCGCCGGCACCCCGGTGATCGTGGTGGACCCGTTGATAGTCAACAAGGCGGACCACGAACTCGTCACGCGGATGGAGGCCCGGCTGGACCTGGTGGCCCTGCTGTCGTACTCGGGGTGGAACACCGGGGGCAACGCGCTCGGGCTGGCGCTGGGTCACGGCACCGCGCGCTGGGCCCACCTTCGCTCCGCGGGCAACGGGTACGGCGTGCCCGAGCTGCGCGGACCCGCCCAGGCGCACGCCGAGTACCTGCTCTACCGGTTCGTCAAGGACGACGCGTGGAAGAACGTGGTGCAGGTCGAGGCGTACGCGCACGCTCGTGCCCAGGGCTGGAACCCACTCGCGCTCTCCCCTGAGCAGAAGAGCTACTTCGACAGCTGGGTACGCGACCGGCTGGTGCCGCTGACCGAGCGTTACTTCGCCGACCACTTCGCCGGGCACCGCGTCGTGCTGGGCCGGCGGGGCGCGAAGACGTTCACGGCGCCCCTGACGCGCTTCGAGTCGGCCCGGGTCGAGCTGCCGTGGGACCGACTCTTCGAGGTGATCCTGGAGCCCCGTCTACGACTGTCCTGACCGGACGGTCACCCAGCGGACGCTGCCCCCGGCGTCAGCGACGCTGCCGGCACGGTACGCAGTACCGGGCCGAGGCCAGGACCTCCAGGCGGGCCACCGGGATCTTGCCGCCGCAGCCCCTCGCAGCTGCCGTAGGTACGTGGGAGGCCGAAACGAACTCGCGCCAGCGTGATCCGTGACCGCGGCTGCATCCGTAGGCCGATGGGACATCCGCCTGGGCCAACGACGCGTACCGCCGTACGAGGCGCGCCGCCGCTTCGCGAGAAGCTTGTCAGTTCCAGCGGACGGCAAAAGGCAAAGGCAAGGAGATCTCTCTCCTTGCCACTCTTAACGTGCACTGGGGGGCTTGCGGCAAGACCCGTGTTGTGGCGCAGAATCGTCGGCCGAGGCCACAACCTGCGGAAATGGGGGCACGACGTGCCTGTGTGGTTGTCGACGTATGGGGGACGCGGTGAACGTGTTGGATCTTCAAGATGTTGACGAGATGCGGGTCGCGGTCGTTGGCGGCAAGGGCGCGCACCTGGGCGGGCTGTCGCGGATCGAAGGCATCCGCGTGCCGGCTGGCTTTTGTGTGACGACGGACGCCTTCCGGCGGGTCATGGCGGAAGCGCCGTCGATCGACGATCGGCTCGATCAGCTGTCGCGCCTGAACCCGGACGACCGGGAGGCGATCCGCACGCTCAGCGCGGAGATCCGCCGGACCATCGAAGGGATCGCCATCCCGGGCGATCTGACAGCGGCGATCACCCGCGCGCTCGCCCAGCTCGGCGAGCAAGCCGCCTACGCCGTCCGATCCAGCGCGACGGCAGAGGACCTGCCGACGGCCTCCTTCGCCGGCCAGCAGGACACGTACCTCAACGTCGTGGGGCCGGCGGCGATCCTCCAGCACGTCAGCCGGTGCTGGGCGTCGCTGTTCACCGAGCGGGCCGTGACCTACCGCCAGCGCAACGGCATCGACCACCGTACGGTCCACATGGCCGTGGTCGTGCAGCAGATGGTCTTCCCGCATGCGGCCGGCATCCTGTTCACGGCCGACCCCGTCACGGGCAACCGGAAGGTCGCCACCGTGGACGCCAGCTTCGGCCTCGGCGAGGCCCTGGTCTCCGGCCTGGTGAACCCGGACGTCTACAAGGTGCGCGACGGCCGGATCGTCGCCAAGGCGATCGCCGCCAAGCAGCGTGCCGTTCACGCCCTGCCGGCTGGCGGTACGCAGGAAGTGGCGATCGACCCGCAGCGGCAGGAGCAGCCGGCGCTGACGGACGCGCAGGTCGTGCGGCTCGTGCAGCTCGGCCGGCGGATCGAAGCGCACTTCGGCCGCCCGCAGGACATCGAATGGTGCCTGGTCGACGACGGCTTCCGGATCGTCCAGAGCCGGCCGATCACCACGCTGTTCCCCATTCCCGCGGCCCGCGACGCAGAGAACCACGTCTACGTCTCAGTCGGCCACCAACAGATGATGACCGACCCCATGAAGCCCCTGGGGGTCTCCGTGTGGCAGCTGACGGCCATGGCGCCGATGCACGAGGCCGGCGGGAGGCTGTTCGTCGACGTCACCCGGGGCCTGGCCTCGCCGACGAGCCGCGCCGGCCTCCTGGAGCTCGCGGGGAGATCCGATCCGCTGACCAGGGACGCGCTGGAGACCGTCCTCGACCGCGACGACTTCGTCCCGTCGCTCCCGGACGCGGGTCCCGGCGGGCCGCCGGCCAGCGGCGGGTCCGCCCCGATCGAGACCGATCCGGCCATCGTCACCGAGCTGATCGAGCGCAGCCAGGCGTCCATCGCCGCCCTGCGGCGCGACATCCGGACGAAGACCGGACCGGCGCTGTTCGACTTCCTGCTGGAGGCATTCCAGGATCACAAGCGAGTCCTCAGCGATCCGCTGAGCATGCAGGCGATCATGGGGGGGATGGAGGCCACCTGGTGGCTCAACGACCAGCTGCAGGAGCGGCTGGGCGAGAAGAACGCGGCCGACACGCTCACACTGTCCGCCCCCAACAACGTCACCTCGGAGATGGGACTGGCGCTGCTCGACGTCGCCGACGTGATCCGCCCGCACCCGGAGGTGGTGGCGTTCCTGCAGGGCGTCGAGGACGAGGGCTTCCTGGACGAGCTGCCGAAGCTCGCGGGCGGGACCGAAGCGCGCGACGCCATCGAAACCTACCTCGACCGATACGGCATGCGCTGCGTCGGCGAGATCGACATCACGAGGCCGCGCTGGAGCGAACGCCCCAGCACGCTCGTGCCCCTGATCCTCGACAACGTCAGGAACTTCGAGACGGGCGCCGCCGAGCGGCGCTTCGAGCGAGGGCGGCAGGAGGCGCAGAAGAAGGAACAGGACGTGCTCTCACGCTTGCGGGCCCTGCCGGACGGAGAGCAGAAAGCCGACGAGGCCAAGCGGATGATCGACCGGGTCCGGACCTTCATCGGCTACCGGGAGTACCCGAAGTACGGCATCGTCAGCCGCTACTTCGTCTATAAGCAGGCCTTGCTGGAAGAGGCCGAGCGCCTCGTGCAGGCCAACGTGCTCCCTGAGAAGGAAGACATCTTCTACCTCACGTTCCAGGAACTCCACGACGTTGTGCGCTCGAACAGAGTGGATGACCAGCTCATCCAGCAGCGCAAGGACGCGTTCCGGTCGTACCACGCGCTCACGCCGCCCCGGGTGCTCACATCTGACGGCGAGGCCGTCGCCGGCGCGTACCGGCGCGACGACGTGCCGGCCGGTGCCCTGATCGGCTTACCGGTTTCCGCCGGGACCATCGAGGGGAGGGCCCGCGTCATCCTCGACATGGCGGAGGCCGATCTCGAGGCGGGCGACATCCTGGTCACGGCCTACACCGATCCCAGCTGGTCGCCCCTGTTCGTCGCGATCACCGGCCTGGTGACGGAGGTGGGCGGCCTGATGACCCATGGCGCAGTGATCGCCCGGGAGTACGGCTTGCCGGCCGTCGTCGGTGTGGTAGATGCCACCCGGCTTATCCGGGACGGGCAGCGGATCCGCGTGCATGGAACCGACGGGTACGTCGAGATCCTGCCTTGACCAACCACACCGGGAAGGCCCATTCGTAGCTTGCGCTGGCTGCAGGACGTGCGCCGTTACCAACCGACCGTCTCGCGCCGGCTGTCTGTCGTGGTCGGCTTCTACCGCGTAACGGCGACGAGCGACTCTGCCAAATGCAGCGTGTAGATCTGCCGACGGCGGAATGCCTTGAGTCCGAGGCGACGGTTGGAGAGGCTCAGGGCGTGCCTGAGCTGATGAACATCGCGGTCGGGGACCTGCGCTTCTCACTGCGGGTATGGCAAGCCGTCGGCAAGGACAAGACGCCCACCGTGCTGCTTCATGCCACCGGAAAGACCGCACGCGACTGGGACGTGATCGCCTCAGGCCTGTGTGCTGAGCGGACGGTGTACGCCGTCGACCTGCGGGGCCACGGTGCCAGTGACTGGCCCGGCACGTACGGCGTGAATCTGTTCGCGCAAGACGTCATCGGCATTCTGGACCAACTGGACACCGGCGCGGTGGACCTGGTCGGTCACTCCCTCGGCGGTTTGGTGGCCTGTGTGGTGGCCGCCGAACGGCCGGGACACGTCCGTAAACTCGTCCTTGAGGACATTGCTTTCCCACACCCTCGACCGCCGGGACTTCCCAACCGTCCCGCAGGGGATCTGCCCTTCGACTGGCACATGGTGGAGCAGGTCCGGCCCGAGATCGACGATCCGGATCCGGGATGGGCCGACATCGTCGCCCGGGTCACGGCATCCACCCTGCTCATCGGTGGCGGAGCAACGAGCCCGGTCCCCCAGCAGCACGTCGCCGAACTCGCCGATCGTCTGGCCGACGCCCGGCTGACGACGATCGAGGCCGGCCATCTGGTGCACGAGACCGTTCCAGACCAGTACCTCAGTACCCTGGTCGCATTCCTCGCCGAATGATCGAGTGGCAGACAGTGACCGGCCAGGCCTGTGCTTCCACTCGGTACTGCCGAGTGTCGTGCGTTTGGACCTCCTGGTCAGGCGGGGTCGTGGCTGGTCCTGCCGAATGCGGCTGCGGCAGACGACATGGGCCAGCGTCCGATCGACGTCACCTGCTCGGCGCTGTCCACCGCCCCGGTCGGGTTCGACGGCGAGGCGAACACTCAGGCCTTAGTGCGGTCCGTGCGCGGTCACTTACCGGCGGGGTGCAAGCCGTTGACGAACGCGGCGAACGTGGCCCGCTGCTCCTCGGTCATCAGGTCCTTCGGGATCGTGATCGCCTGAATCTTGCCGAACATGATGTACCAGACCTCGGGAGTCTCGATGACGCGGCCGAGGCCGCTCCACCGCAACCGCGACTCGGCAAGCGGGTAGGTCAGGGTGACCCACTCGTCGTCCAGCGTCATCTGAAACCCGTCCCTGATGACGTCGGACTGCATACGCATCGACCGAGCCACCGTTATCGGTGCGATCGCGACCACGAACAGCAGTCCGAGAACCAGGGCAACGTAGGCCAGCGGCGATGACGCCTCCAGGGCCGCCAGGGCGAGACCGAGGACGACCAGCACTCCACCCAGGATGCGGATGGATTTCAGCTGCGGACGGAGGATGAACTGGAGTGTGCGCCGTAGCTGTTTCTCGTCGTAGGGGACCCACATGGAGATCTGCATCGCCGCATCCTAGATCCAGCATCAAGGGGTGCTGCTGGTGATCGGCACCCGGGCCGATCAGCCACCCGGCAACGTGTCCGACGCGCCGGGTCTGGGCTCCAGGACCACCACCGCGGTCTCGGACGACCGTAGTGCCGCGTAGGCGTCGAGGTTCGTGTCGATCTCGCGCCAGCGGGCCCACAGCCGCGACCGCTCGTCACCTGTTGCGGCGCGACCACGTACCAGCCGCCGTCCGTCGACGAGGTCGACGGTCGCGTCCGGATGCGTCCGCAGGTTGAGCCACCAGGCGGGCTCGCCCTCACCCCACCCGTTCATCGCCAGCGAGACCAGGTTCGGCCCATCCTCGACGTACCCGAGGATGACGCCGCGCTGCTGGCCGGTGCGGCGGCCGGTGGTAGTCAGCCGTAGTGTGCCCCAGCCGTGGGCGCGTGGCCGCCACAATCCGACTCGGCCGCGGAAGACCCGGTACAGGCCCCGGTGCACCGACCAGGCCAGACGGATGAACCAGCGCGGCGGAAGCCGCGGTGTTTTCGCCCGGTTCTCGACCGACATGACGACCTCCCACACGCAGGCCGCCATCGTACGAACAGGACGCCAGCCGCAGCCTCGGGCGGACCAGCACAGCCGATCGGCCCGCCGATGCCCCCGGCTGCATCACCTCCTCGCCGGCCTCGCACCGCTGCAGCTGGGTCTTCACCCTGCCGGCTCAGGACGGTGCCGAGCTGTGCCGCGGTCGCGCAGCATCCAGGCGCCGAGCGCCGCAAGGCCGAGCAGGGCGATGAAGACCAGGTTGTGCTCCGCTCGCTGTCCGGCGGCGCCAGCGGCCGTGAAGAGCAACGAGGTCGGGAGTACTCCCGCGGCGCCGACCAGGGTCACGCGACCCCAGCCGAGGTCGGACGTGCCGGCGAGCATGGCGACGGTTTCGGCCAGCACCGGCACCGGCCGGGTGAGACAAACGGCGAGCAGCCCGTAACGTTCGAGCAACGCCTCGGCGCGAGCGCGCTGCGCCGGCGTCGTGATGCGGGTCAGCAGGCCCCGGCCGCGCCGGCCGATGCCGAAGGCGGTGAGCGTGGCCCCGAGCCCGCCCATCATGGAGAGCAGGGCGCCCGGAAGCATGCCGAACAACGCTCCGGGTGCGCGCTCTGTGCTCGCCGACGTCCGCTCACAGTGGCGACGCGTCGGCGTCCCGCAGTGCGAGGAGGCACCGATCGGCTTCGGCAGCCTCTTCCGCCACAACCTCCGCCTGGCCGGCGGACCCGCACCGGTCCGCGCCTACATCGAGGAACTGATGCCCGACATCCTCAACGGCACCATCGAACCGGGGAAGGTCTTCGACACCACGACCGACCTCGACGGCGTCCCGGCCGGCTACCAGAACATGGCCGACCGCACCAGCCTCAAGGTCCTCATCAAGCACTGACCCCAGGGCGCACAACGGCGAGGGGGTACGGCCCCGTCCGCGCCCCTAACCGCGACGTCGGAACAGAGCACCACCGGGCCCCCGGTGGCCAGCTCCCGGCGCACGGCAGCGCCCAGCAGGGCGGCACCGGCGGGGTCAGCCCGGCAATGGCGCCCGGGCGCGCAGCAGCGCCGCGACCCGCTCGCACCACTCGCGGTTCTCCTGCTCGAACCGGCGGCCGCGCAGACACGTCAGGTACGGCCCGATCCGGTCGCCCTCGCGCAGGAACGTCTCCTCGTCCAGCTCGCCACGCAGCCGCTGTAGCATCCGATCGAAGATTTCCACCTTTGCCGCCGCCATGACCGCGCGCTCCTCGAGCTGGACGATGACCGGGGCCGGGTCCAGCCGGTCGACGGCCTGGACCATGACGAGCAGATCCTCCCGGATGGACGACGGCTTCGACGGCGTCGCAGTGAACGCGGCCAGCTCCGCGAGGCCGGCGTCGGTGACCGTGAACAGTCTCTTGTTGGGCCGGTCCCGCTGGATGACCTGCCGGCCGGCGATCAGCCCCTCGCGCTCCAGCTTGGCCAGCTCGGCGTAGAGCTGCTGGGGCACCGCGTACCAGAAGTTCGACAGCGACACATCGAAGGTCTTGGCCAGCTGGTACCCGCTGTACTCGCCGTCAAGCAGTGCCGCCAGCACCGCGTGGCGCAGCGCCATCGGCCGCACCTCCCGCTTCCCTCGTCGCATAGTCAGTGATATGACTACTCCTATCGTTGACTATAGGAGGCAGCCATGAGGACCGTCGAGCGGTTCCGTGCCGCCGTCGAGGCCCGAGACTTGACCGCGTTCGACGGGTTGTTCAGCCCCGACGTGCGCTTCTTCAGCCCGGTGAAGTTCACTCCGTTCCAGGGGGCGCAGTCCGTCCACGGGCTCCTCGGCGTACTCCTGCGCACGTTCGAGGATTTTCGGTACGTCGGGCAACTGGCCGGCGAGGCCGAGATCGGTACGGCGGGCCGGCCGGCCGAGTCGCACATCCTCATCTTCCGCGCGACCGTGCGTGGCAAGCAGATCCACGGCCTCGACCTGCTCCAGCTCGGTGACGACGGCCTGATCGAGGAGTTCACGGTCATGGTCCGCCCCCTGTCCGCCGTCAACGCGCTGAGCGAGGCGGTCCTCGCCGGCCTCGCCGCCGACGGGATCGCCCCGTGACCTGGAAGGACGCGAGATGAAGCTTGGATACACCACCGGCTACTGGTCCTCCGGCCCACCCGCCGGCGCCACGGAGGCCATCGCGGAGGCCGACCGCCTCGGCTTCGACTCAATCTGGGCTGCCGAGGCGTATGGGTCGGACTGCTTGACCCCGCTCGCCTGGTGGGGCGCCAGCACCTCCCGCGTGCGGCTGGGCACCAACATCATGCAGATGTCGGCCCGTACGCCGACCGCCGCCGCGATGGCGGCGCTCACCCTCGACCACCTGTCCGGCGGCCGGTTCATCCTCGGGCTCGGCGCCTCCGGCCCGCAGGTCGTGGAGGGATGGTACGGCCAGCCGTACCCGCGGCCGCTGGCCCGCACCCGGGAGTACATCGAGATCATCCGCGCCGTCCTCGCCCGCACCGGCCCGGTCGAGTACGACGGTGCCTTCTTCCAGCTGCCGCAGCGCGGCGGCACCGGCCTGGGCAAGCCGCTGAAGTCCACCGTCCACCCGCTGCGCACCGACATCCCGATCTTCCTCGCCGCCGAAGGGCCGAAGAACGTGGCGTTGGCCGCCGAAGTCGCCGACGGCTGGCTGCCGTTGTTCTTTTCCCCCAAGGCGGACGGCTTCTATCGCGCCGCGCTGGCCGAGGGCTTCGCCCGACCGGGCGCCCGCCGCGGCCCGGACGCGTTCGAGGTCGCCGCGACCGTGCCGATCGTCGTCGACGACGACGTGGAGCAGGCGGCCGACCGGATCCGGCCGTTCGTCGCGCTGTACGTCGGTGGCATGGGTGCCAAGTCGGCCAACTTCCACCGTGACGTCATCGCCCGCCTCGGGTACGAGCGGGAGTGCGACGTCATCACCGAGGCGTACCTGGCGGGCAACAAGCAGGAGGCCATCGCCGCCGTTCCGACCGCGCTGGTGGAGGACATCGCGCTGATCGGGCCGGCCGCAAAGATCAAGGACGAGCTGCAGCGGTGGCGCGAGAGCGTGATCACCACCCTGCTGGTCCAGGGCGGCCCACGGCAGCTGCGCCAGATCGCCGAGCTGGTCGACTGACGACACGCATCGACCTTGAAGGCTCCTCGCGGTTGGGTTGTCTTGTGCATTCGGGCGACGACCACGGCCCCGGCCGGGGCCGTGGTCGGGTTGTCAGATGGTGATGACCACTTTCGCCCGCGCGTGTTCACCTTCGAGGTACCGGATGGCTTGGGGCACCTCGTGGAGCGGGTAGGTCCGGTCGATGACCGGGGTGAGGCGGCCGGTCTCGGCGTGGGCGCGGAGTGTGTCGAGATGTTGCCGGCTGGGTGCCGTGGTGAGTGTGACGATGCGGTGTCGAACGAAGGGTGCCAGCAGCCGCCCGCGCGCGATGAGCCAGATCGGTCCGATGAGGCTGCCGCCGCGGTACACGCCGCCGCCGGAGAGCACCAGGGTCCCGGTCGGGGTCAGCGCCCGCCGGAGCGCGGTGAGTGAGCGGTTGCCGACCAGGTCGAACACGACGTCGTGGCGGCGGGCGTCGTGGGTGAAGTCGTCGCGGGTGTAGTCGACGACGTGGTCGGCGCCGAGGGAGCGGACCAGGTCGACGTTGTGGGTGCTGCACACCCCGGTTACGGTCGCGCCGAGCACCTTGGCCAGTTGGACGGCCAGGGTGCCGACGCCGCCGGAGGCGCCGTTGATGAGGACGCGGTGGCCAGGCTGGACCTGGCCGACGTCGCACAGTCCCATGAGCGCGGTGATGCCGGCGAGCGGCAGGGCGGCCGCCTGCTGCGGCGTCAGGTTCGCCGGCTTCGGCGCGACCAAAGTCTCGGGTACGCATACGTACTCGGCGAACGCGCCGTTGGTGTCGCCGAGGTCGCCGAAGACGGCGTCGCCCGGGCGCACTTGTCGAACGTGGGCGCCAACGGCCTCAACCCGGCCGGCGAAGTCGCGGCCACGGATGCGCGCTCGCGGCCCTGACCGGCCCATGGCCAACCGCGCCATCCGCGGATCGCCACGCATGACATGCCAGTCGTACGCGTTGAGCGCGGCGGCCCCGACCCGCACGAGCACCTCGTCGGCGGCAGGCACCGGCGCGTCGACGTCCGCGAGCGTGAGCGTCTCCGGCGGGCCGTATCGGTCTTGGACGATCGCTTTCATCTTTCCCTCCCCCCGGTGTACGGCGTACACCTCGTGGGAGCAACGTAGGTGTACGCCGTACACCTGTCAAGGCGGTTATGGTTTCAACCGCCGCCGGAAGACGAGGACCGAGATGGCTGAGCAGGCTGAGATGCTGCGCCGGACGCCGCTGAGCAGGGACCGCATCCTGCGCGCCGCCGTCGCGCTCGCCGACGAGGCCGGGATCGAGTCCCTCAGCATGCGCAACCTCGCCCAGGATCTGAGCGTCGTGCCGATGGCCCTCTACAAGCACGTAGCCAACAAAGACGAACTGCTCGACGGCATGATCGACGTCGTCGTCGGCGAGATCGACCCGCCGGTGCCCGACGCCGACTGGAAGCACGCGATCCGCGAGCGCATCCTCTCGGCGCGGCAGATGCTGCGGCGCCACCCCTGGGCGCCACTCGCGATCGAGTCGCGAAACACGCCGACGCCGGCCATCCTCGCCTACCTCGACTCGATGATCGGGACGCTCCGCGCCGGCGGGTTCTCCGCCGACCTCGCCCACCACGTGATGCACGCGATGGGCAGCCGGATCCTGGGCTTCAGCCAGGAGCTCTTCGACGCCTCCCGGCGCGCCGGCCGGTCCGGCACGACCAACCCAGACCCGCCGGCGGCCCTACCACCGGAGGTCGCGGCCCGGTTCCCGTACCTCGCGGAGATCGCCATGGCGGCATCCCACGACAACGCGTCGGTCGTGGGGCAGGGCTGCGACGACCAGTTCGAGTTCGAGTTCGCGCTGGACCTCCTGCTGGACGGCATCGAACGGCTGCAACAGCAAGGCTGGACGTCGTCGCGCCGACCCCGGTGAGACGGGTCAGGACCGGCGGCATCCGACCGATCTGACCGTCGTCGGTAGGCTGCGCGGGGCTCATCTACGCGAGCCAAAAAATCCGGACGGCAATGTCGAGAACCCGTGGCCGGCTCCGTCTCCGGGGTGAACGTGACCAGAATGGGTCGCACCAGCATCGAGGAGAACCACGATGGCCAAGTACTTGCTGCTCAAGCACTACCGCGGCGCTCCGGCTGCGGTCAACGACGTGCCCATGGACCAGTGGACGCCGGAGGAGATCTCGGCGCACGTGCAGTACATGAACGACTTCGCGGCCCGGCTCGAGGAGACCGGCGAGTTCGTCGACGGCCAGGCGCTCGCCCCCGAGGGGACGTTCGTCCGGTACGACGGTGAGGGGCGCCCGCCGGTCACCGACGGCCCGTTCGCCGAGACCAAGGACCTCATCGCCGGCTGGATGGTGATCGACGTCGACAGCTACGAGCGCGCCATCGAGCTGGCCGGGGAGCTGTCGGCCGCCCCGGGGGTGGGCGGCAAGCCGATCCACGAGTGGCTCGAGTTGCGCCCCTTCCTGACCGCGCCGCCCACCATCACCGAGTGACCTGATGGACGAGGCCCTGCTCCGGAGCCTCACGCCGACCGTGCTCGGCATCCTCGTCCGCCGCGGAGCCGACTTCGCGGCGGCCGAGGACGCCGTGCAGGACGCGCTGATCGAGGCGCTCCGCGTCTGGCCGGCCGACCCGCCGCGGGACCCGAAGAGCTGGCTGGTCACCGTGGCCTGGCGCAAGTTCCTCGACACGACCCGGGCGGATGCCGCCCGCCGCCGACGTGAGGACCTCGTCGACGACGAGCCGGCGCCCGGGCGCGCGCCCGCGGTCGACGACACGCTCCAGCTCTACTTCCTGTGCGCCCACCCGTCGCTGACGCCGTCGTCCGCGGTCGCGCTCACGCTACGCGCCGTCGGCGGGCTGACCACCCGCCAGATCGCCCAGGCCTACCTGGTGCCCGAGGCCACCATGGCGCAGCGCATCAGCCGGGCCAAGCGCACCGTCTCCGGCGTGCGCTTCGACCAGCCCGGCGACGTCGCCACCGTGCTGCGCGTGCTCTACCTGGTCTTCAACGAGGGCTACTCCGGCGACGTCGACCTCGCCGCCGAGGCCATCCGGCTCACCCGGCAGCTCGCGGCCGCGATCGACCACCCCGAGGTCGCGGGGCTGCTCGCCCTCATGCTGCTGCACCACGCCCGCCGCGCCACCCGGACCGCGCCCGACGGCAGCCTGGTGCCGCTCGCCGAACAGGACCGCCGCCGATGGGACACCACGTCGATCGCCGAGGGCGTCGAGATCCTGCAGGCGGCCCTGGCCCGCGACCGGCTGGGCGAGTTCCAGGCCCAGGCCGCCATCGCGGCACTGCACGCCGACGCGCCCACCGCCGAGGAGACCGACTGGGTGCAGATCGTCGAGTGGTACGACGAGCTCGCGCGCCTGACCGACAGCCCGGTCGTCCGGCTCAACCGCGCGGTGGCCGTCGGCGAGGCCGACGGACCGCGCGCCGGGCTGGCCGCGCTCGCAGCGCTGGACGACTCACTGCCCCGCCACGCGGCGGTGGCGGCGTACCTGCACGAACGCGACGGCGACCTGGCCACAGCGGCACGGCTGTACGCCGAGGCAGCACGAAAGGCCCCCAACCTCGCCGAGCGCGACCACCTGACGCGCCAGGCCGCCCGGCTCAACGCCCGCCGGGGTCGCTGACCCGCCGGTGCGGTGCCGCATCTTCGTGGCAAGAATGCCACTTCGGCCTCGCCGAAGAGGTCACCGACCAAGGAGTCCTGGTCAGCGACTTGCTCGTGAGATTGACGTTCCAGTACCGCAAGGTCTGCACGCCTCGACAGTAGAAATGGCTGACCCGGTGGCGACCGGGTCAGGTGGCAACGAAATCGCGGCTGCGTCACCCGATCGCCCTCCGTCAGACCCTGGAGCCGACCGGTCGCAGCCCAGCTGCGACAAGCACGATCGACCCCGCGCTCCCGTACCCGACGGCCACCGGCACCTTCGGCGGCTCGGCAGGCTTCGCCTGAACGGGATTAGCGGTTCCGGCCACCAGCGTAGCCACAGCTATCTTCGGGGTGACCAGGGCCGGAGGTAGCATGCGGCCTCCCCGGACCGACGTAGGCGGGCCACCTGCCTACTCCCCGAACGGGGAGGAGGCAACCCGAAGAAGCCGGAGACCCGCCCGAACGTGGCACCGAACGGGAGCATCATGAAGCAGCCGGCTCACCACCGCGCCCGCGATCTCAGCATCGTCGTCGGATCACTGCCCACCGGACGGCACAACGCCATCACCGACGTCCCCGGGGTGCTGGTGGGGCACACCACCGTCGACGACGGCCGAGACCTGCACACCGGAGTCACGGCAGTCGTACCCAGCCAACTCGGCCCGGGACGATGGTCCGTGCCGGCCGCCGTCCACACCGGAAACGGCTACGGAAAGCTGGTCGGCTCGACCCAGGTGGACGAGCTCGGCGTACTGGAATCCCCGATCGTCCTCACGGCCACGCTGTCGGTGTTCCGAGCCGCGGACGCGGTGCTCACCTACCTGATGGACCGCCGGCCGGACGGCCTGTCGTTCAACCCACTGGTGGGCGAGACCAACGACGGCCACCTCTCGGACATCCGCCGGCGCCCGATCACCGAAGGACACGTACTCGACGCTCTGACCCGCGCGTCGAGTGAAGCGCCGGCGGAAGGCTGCGTCGGCGCCGGGACCGGCACCACGGCCCTGGGCTACAAGGCGGGCATCGGCACCTCGTCCCGCATGGTACGAGCGGCCGGCCGCCCGATGACGGTGGGTGCTCTCACCCAGTCCAACTTCGGCGGTGTGCTGACCGCGCTGGGTGTCCCACTGCCGGTCGAGGAGCTGATTCCGCAGGCCGACCGGACTGAACCGCTGGGCAACTCCTGCATGATCGTGGTGGCCACCGACGCACCCCTGGACGCCCGGCAACTCGGTCGTCTCGCCCGACGGGCGATCTTCGCGATGGGCCGGGTCGGCGCGTCGTACAGCAACGGCAGCGGTGACTACGCGATCGCGTTCAGCACGGCGGAGCCGGCCCAGCCACCGATGCCGGACTCGCAGCTCAATCCGGTCTTCGCGGCCGTCCTGGACTCGGTCGAGGAGGCGCTGCTGAACTCCCTCATCACCGCCACGACCACCACCGGAGTGGGTGGCCGCACCAGTCACGCCGTACCTCACGAGGCCGTCGTCCGGCGCCTGGCAGCGGCCGGCCGGCTGACCCCACCGGCTTGAACTGCAGCGTGGGAGTTTGCCCGGCAGCCGGCTGTCAGGTTGCACTCGCTGCCTGCCACGATCACCGTGAGCCAACAGGACTGGGACAACCTGAGCTACGTCGAACAGTGCTTCTTCATCAACGCAATGGAGATGGACATCCTGCCAGGCGTCCGCGGCGACCTCGACGAAGCTGAGCGACCGCTGCCATTCGACGAACTCGCCGGAATCCTGCTATCGCTGGTCGATCGCGGATGGATCGAAGTCCGCAGGTACGAGCGGTGGATCTCGGACGAGGGGCTCGAAGGGCTCACCCCCGGCGAGGTCGTCCCCCGACCAGACCTCCCGCACGTGCTCGCAGATCCAGTCAACTGGGAGTACCCCGACGACGCCAGCTGGATCGGCGCGCTGACACTCGTTCGTACCGACGCCGGCCTGGCAGTCAGCCGCCTCTCCCCCTGAACTGTCGCCGACCCTTTCGAGCAGCATCGAGCAACGGTTCGGCTTCGAGTTCGCCGACGACCACCCCGCCTTCCTCGCAGCCGGGCTGCCTACTCAGGTCGTTCACAGCTGTCGGGCGGCGGACCGCCCGACGAGCAGCGCCGCGGCCGCGCACGACAGCGCCCTGAACACGATGACGCGCCACATGCCGCCGTCTGCGCCGGCCGTGATCGCCGAAGGGAACGCGCCGATGACAGGCAGCGGAAATTGGGTCACTCGGCCGTCGATGGTGATCGGTCCGATGCGGTCGGCGGCGGTCTCGGTGAACCACATGGCGCCGTCGGGTCCTGCGACGATCCCAAACGGCCCGCAGCCCGGGGTGGGCAGGGCGGACTCTCAGGTCGCCGTCGGTGATGATCCGCCCGATGCGGTGTTCCTGGTACTCGGTAAACCACAGCGCGCCATCCCCGTCCGGTGGCGATGACCGTCGGGCCGCATGCCGGATCGAGCTGGTGGCAGATGGGCTCACCGCAGGGGTCGAACCGGCCGATCTGGCCGCCGTGCACCGAGTGAACCACAACGCACGGTCCGGACCAGTGGTGATGGCGTAGGGGCTGCAGGCCGGGTCGGCCACGACGTGCTCCTGACTGGACGCGGCTGTCATGCGGCTCGCTCCAGTCCGTTCTCGACGGCAATTCGTTCGATGTCCGCCGGCGTGCCGGCCATGATGGCGCGGGTGTGCTCGGTAACCAGTTCGACTGGCCAGTGCCACCACGCGGCGCGGCACAGCCGGTCGACGTCCGCGTCGTCGAAGCGTCGCCGGATCGGCCTGGCCGGGTTACCGCCGACAATCGTGTAGGGCGTCACGTCGGCGGTGACCACCGCCCCACCCGCGACGACGGCCCCGTCGCCGATCCGTACGCCGGGCATCACCGTCGCCTGGTAGCCGAACCACACGTCGTTGCCGACGAGGGTGTCTCCCCGGCTGGGCATCGAGGTGACGATGTCGAGTGTCCGTTCGGTCCACTCGCCGCCGAACATCGTGAAGGGAAAGGTGGACACGCCCATGGTCGGATGGTCGGCTCCGGCCATCAGAAACCGTGCCCCCGATGCGATCGCGCAGTACCTGCCGATGACCAGCCGTTCCGGGCCGTAGCCGTAGAGCACGTTACGCTGCTCGAAGCCGGTCGCCCCGTCCGGGTCATCGTAGTAGGTGTACTCGCCGACCTGAATGCGCGGATCCGTGACGAGCGGCTTGAGAAACACCACCCGATCGTGGCCGGAGAGCGGATGCAGGTTCATCGGGTCGGGATAGCGGCGCGCGCTCACCGTGCCCACTCCACGAACTGAACCACGACCCCGTTGGGATCGGTGACCTGGAACAGCCGCTCACCCCACGGCTCTTCACACAGCGCCATGGTGATCTCGACTCCTGCCGCATGGAGACGGTCGTGCTCCGCCAGCAGGTCCTCGACGGTGAACGCGATGATCAAACCAACCGCCTGCTGGTCGCGGACCCCCTCAGGTAGTACCCGCGAGCCGCGCTGCAGCAGGACCACAGCCACCGCCGCGTCATCGCGCGCCAGTGAGGCGAACCCGTCGGCGGCCATGACCTGCGCGTAGCCCAGGTGGGTGAGGAAGAAGTCGCGCGAGGCGGCTACATCGTCCACAGTCAACGACACGGTGGATGTGGTGATCGACGCAGGTGCTGTCGTGGAAATTGCCATGACCTCACCATCGCCGCCACAGAACTTCCGATCAACGGCAGATGCCCGAACCATTCATAACCCAGGCTTATGAGGATGGTCCTGGTGCCAGGGGCGACGTCCTTTGAACTGTCGGGCTGCACGGCTGGAGCCGGTTCATCCGCGAGGGATCATTCGCTGGTGACGACGTCGCGGGCGGCCTGCGCGAGCGCACTCACCAGTGCGGTCTGGCCAGCCGTGCGCCATACCAGCGCCCATCGGCACACCGGAGCGTCGCGCACCGGCAGGTAGGTGATCCCCGGCCAGGGAAAGTAGCGGGCGGCTTCGGCCTGGACCGGCTGTACGACCGTGCCTGCCGCCACGACGGTGAGGACCTCCTGCCAGGTGGCGACCTTCGGGCCTCGCCGCACCTGGCGTCCGCTGGGAGTGTGGAACGGCACCAACGCCTGTTCCCAATATCGCGGGGTCGGGGCCGATGGCTGGGCGACGAGGTGATCCCCGAGGTCCTCCATGACGGCGCTGCCCCGGCGAGCCATCGGGTGGTTGTCGGCGACCATGAACATGATCGGCTCGGCACGTACGACGGGCCCAACTGTCAGATCGGGCTCGTTGACCGGCGTCCACAGCAGCGCGACGTCGACCTCGCCAACCCGCAACGGGGTGAACGGGTCGTTGACGTGCACCTCCCGGAACCGCAGTTCGCAGCCAGGGTTCCGAGCCCGGAACAGTCCGGTGACATCGGCGATGTCATGAGCCAGCGCGCCCATCGCGCCAAGGGTGAGTACGCCGGTCATCCCCCGGGCCGCGATGGCAGCGTTCTCGATGCCGGCGAGGATGCCCTGATAGTTGACCGCCAGATCATCGCGCAGGCGCACGCCGATCGGGGTCAGTGACACCCGCCGGCTCGTGCGCTCGAACAACGCGGCTCCGATCCGGCGCTCCTGAGCGGCGATCGACTGGCTGACCCGGGCCTGCGACAGGTGCAGGCGCTGTGCAGTACGCCCGAAGTGCAGCTCCTCGGCCAGCGTCAGGAAGATCTCGATGTCGCGCAGTTCCACAACGGCTACCTCCACGTCCGACCGCAGGCGTCGGCGTGCCGACGACCGGGTAACGACCCCGCGCGGACGGTGGCGCCCGTCGACCAGCCGGCCCTCACCTGCCGCACGGCCTGACCTGGCCGTGCAGGCCCGGCCGTCCGCCGGCCGGTGCTGACCGAGACGCCATTCAACCACGCGCAGCACACCACCGTGGCGGCGACCAGGGCCGATAACAACCGGCTATGTGCGCCCACGCCTTCCTCGCCGTCACCACCGCCCAGGCGCAAAAGGGGGCACCACCGACCGGGCGGGCTCGTCCCCTCAGCCTCGCCGAGGCTCGACGTCTCCTGGCACACCTGATCACCCGCAGACGAACCCGCGACCACATCGATCGATGGTCATGGTGGCCCACGCCGGCGCGCCATGAGCGAGGCGGGAACCATCGCCGCGGTGCCCCGCTCGGTCGATATTCGGACTGTCCCCGGCTCGGCGCCCCGCCCCACACCTGGCGGCGGCGCCGGTCACGTGTCGTCAATCCGTCGTTGCCTCTCACTGAAGCCCTCCGTAGCGTCGCGGCTACCGATCGGTGTTCAGCGGAAGGGCTCCCCTCGTGACCGAACTCGTCGCTCCGCAGCTCGTCGTGAACAGCAGGATGATCTACTTCGGCTGGACACCGGCCGACCCCGAGGCCGTGGCCGCCTTGGTGCCCGGAGGGCTCAAGCCGACGCCGAACCGCCAGGTATTCATGAACCAGTACGTCGTCGACGCTCCGGGGCAGACCTCCGGCTTCGGCGCCTACTCGCTCACCTATCTCGGGCCGGACCTGTCCGGCGTCGACGCCCCCGACGGGGTCACCCCTGGTCGCTGGTGGACGCACTACTTCAACTCCAGCCCGGTGGTCCGCGAGTACGCCGCCGCCCGAGGCGTGCCGGCCACTGTGGGGACCACCAGCATCGAGGTGAGGGGTCACCGGCTGGTCGCCACCACCGAGGCGGACGGCGTGCCCGTGATCAGGACGACGGCCCGCGTTGGCCGCACCGGCGATGCGGTGAACCGGGGACAACTCCGCTACCTCACCGAGCTGGACGGCAAGCTGCTCAGCGGGAACTATCCCTTCGTGGCGGCCCCGGTTGACCCCTTCGAGGTGGAGTCACTGGAGTTCCTGGAACCCGACCACTCGGTCTACGCGCTGCGTCCGGCCGAGCCGCTGGAGGTCGTGTGGGGCTTCTACTCGCCGCGTTCGTCATTCGCCTACCCGGGTGGCGAGTCGGTGCTCGACTGAGCGGTTCCGAAAGGCTTCGTCGAGCTTCGGGTGACTGCCGAACAGCGCCGGCGCGACAGGAGAGGCAAGATGCGGTACACCTGTCGCACCCATCCGCTGAGTGCGGGACCGTGGGCGGATCTCGCCGCGATGCTGGCGCACGATCACCAACCTGGCTGAGGAGTACTTCGCCTAGAAGCCAGCGTCAGTTCGGAAGGATGAAGATCACCGTTCGTCTTACAGACCCTTCCGTTTTGGCATGTCCCTCAACGAACCAAACGCGACCAGGAGCGCATTCACAGGCTGCGATGAGAGCGGTCGTGGCGACGTGGTGAGAGAGCGGAAACCGCGGACCTCCTCGGGATACCGCCGCACGGCGGTGCGCGTGCAACGGATGCGCTCTACGTACCGCTACGGCAGCTCATCGCGGCGGGGCGGGCGTACCACGTCCACGTACCGTCGGTGGCTCGCCCCGTAGATGGCGAAGTTGAGCCGCGCATCGCTCAAACTGACCTCTCCATTGGGGCCGCCAGCCACCATGGGGGCGTCCGCACCCCTTCGTCCGTCATCGGTCCAGAAACATACCGGGCAGGTCGTGCACCCGGTCCGGTTGCCACAGCAGGGACACCGGTTGACGGGATGCTCAATCACGCCGGCAAGCCTCCCATGGCAGCCCCGAAAAGGCACCCTCGCCGGGCTGCGAATCGCGCCCGTTCGGACCTCGGACGAGTGCTCGATGTAGTCCTGTCGGAGGCCCACCTGCCAGGCCGCTCAGCATTGGCTGATGCCTGCAGGACGTGCGCTCATGGGCGATCCGGATATCCACCGCCTTCATGTAACTGCGGGTGACTCGGTCGCTGACCAGGATCTTGAGCCGTCCAGCGGAGTTTGACCCGCCCTGCCGACGTAGGTCTCGCCAACCGCACGAGGTCACACCAACCTGGGTCTCTGCCAGTGGCCTAGGCACGTTCGGTGGGTCTGTCGCTGATCTTGTGACGGCTGTCGACGGTCGTGATCATCTGCGCCGTGCCTCCGCGATTCCTGAAGGAAGTCCTTCCTCATCTGTCCAACGTGGTCGTCGACATGGTTGAGTCGTCAGCTGGCTCGATCCGGATGCGGGGGCGGTCCCGCGCTCGCCGCGGGCGATGTCCACGCTGCGGTACGCCATCACGACGAGTGCACGGCCGCTACCATCGCCGGTTGGCGGATGCCGCCCTGGGCGGTTGTGCGGTGGTGATCGAGCTGGTGGTGCGCCGGTTCAAGTGCGTGTCCGGCACCTGCCCGGTGGTGACGTTCGTCGAGCAGGTGGAGCATCTGACCCGGCCGCACGCGCGGCGGACCCCGCTGCTGCAGCAGATCCTCGCTCAGATCGCGGTGGCGCTCGCGGCCCGGCCGGCTGCCCGGCTCGCCCGCAGGCTCGGTGTTCCGGTCGCGAAGGACACCCTGCTCCGCCTGGTCCGCGCGTTGCCTGAGCAGCCCGCCGGCGACGTGCGGGTGGTGGGCGTCGACGACTTCGCCCTGCGCCGGCGCCACGTGTACGCGACGATCCTGGTGGATCTGGAGACGCGGCGGCCTATCGAGGTGCTCGAGGGCCGCGACGCCGGACCGGTGGCGGCGTGGCTGGCGGCACACGCCGAGATCGAGGTGGTGTGCCGCGACCGTGGCCGCGCCTACGCCGAAGCCGCCCGCGCCGGGGCACCCCAGGCCCTGCAGGTGGCGGACCGCTGGCACCTGTGGCACAACCTGTGCCAGGCCGTGGAGAAGACCGTCGCGGCGCACCACGGGTGCATCACGACCGCGTTCGCCGCCGCGGAACCGGCACCCCTCGACATGCCGCCGCCACCGCTACCAGACGAGTACTGCGACGTGCGTGGTCGTCCCCGCCCGCTGGTGGCCCGCACCCGCAGCCGGTACGCCGCGGTGCAGGAACTGGTCGCCGCCGGGCGGTCACTGCGCGGCATCAGCCGCGATCTGGACCTGGACTACTACACCGTGCGCCGCTACGCCCGCGCCGACAGCCTCGACGCGCTCCTCGCGCCGGCGATCCACCGCCGGACCCTGCTCGACGCCTACAAACCCTGGCTCTACGAGCAGTTCACCCAGGGCGAGCGCAACGCCTCACACCTCTACCGACAGATCCGCGAACAGGGATACACCGGAGACCGCAGCGCCGTCGGCCGATACATCCGCCTGCTCAAAGCCGGCATGGTCGCCCCGCCAGTGGCCCAGCCGATCCCGGCCCCCCGCGCCATGGCGAGGTGGCTCCTGACCCACCCCGACCGACTCCAACCCGACCACACCGTGACCCTCCACGACGTCCAAGCCGCCTGCCCACACCTGGACGCCGCCGCCCGGCACGTGCGCGCCTTCGCCGCCATGATGACCAACCTCACCGGCACCCAGCTGCCAGCCTGGATCGACCAGGTCCGCCACGACGACCTACCCCACCTGCGGCAGTTCGCCGACGGGCTCCACCACGACTACGACGCCGTCGTCGCCGGCCTCTCCACCCCATGGAGCTCCGGCCAGGTCGAAGGCCAGAACACCAGAGCCAAGCTGATCAAGCGCATGGGCTACGGCCGCGCCAACTTCGACCTGCTCCGCAAACGCATCCTCCTGCAAGCCTGAGGAACGTCACAAGATCAGCGACAGACCCCGTTCGGTCGTACCGGGTTGGGCACGGTGATCTGTACACCGGCCATCTATCTGCCACTGCTCGTCAAGAAGCTTCCGTCGCCCCTTTCCTTCGGGCTTCATCAGCCCTTCACCCCACCGGCTACTGGCACGTGGACGGCACGGCGACCGCGGGGTTATGACATCAACCCCCGACCCGGACAACACCACTGGCCCCACCTCGGTGGCGGCCAGGGTGGCGCCGCCGGCGGCGGCGAGCCCGATGGCCGTCCAGGCCGCCACCACGGAGGTACCGCTACTGCTCGGCGAGGAGGTGGGCTACTTCGGGGACCTGAGGTGAGCAGGCCGGGCCTGTTCTTCAGGCGGGCGACGACCGCGACGACGCCGGCCGCCCGGGTGGCCGGGTCGACGACGGGGCGGTCCGCGGTGCTCGTGCTCATGGCCCCAGTGGTACCCAGCGGCCGGAGTGTCCACGACTGACCACGGCGCGACGCGCCCGATTTCGATCAGCGGCAGGCTTGTGATCCGGTCGACCGCATTCGATAGAGTGCGGACGGTGACCGTCGGCGATGGCCGGGGGGTCGGAGGGGTGCCGGGATGACTCGACGGGGCGGGCGGTTGACGCGGGTCGCGCTGCGCCTCGGGCTCCTGCTCGGCGGGGTCGTCGTGGCATGGGGCGTCCACGCGGCTGCCACCACCGGGGCCGCCTACGCTGCCGATCGTCGGCCGGACCCGCCGGCGGACGCCGCCGTCGACCTGCTCACAGGCGTCCTCCGCCCGATCCTCGACCCGACGTCAGCACCGGCGGCCACGGAAGGGTCCGCCGGCGAGACGGCCCCCGGGCCCCTGGGGAGCGGAGCCGGCCCGGCGCCGGGCCGTCCGCCGGCCCGGCCGGCGGACCAGGTCACACCACCGCCGGCCTGCCCCGTCCAGGTCGGCCCGCCGAAGCCCGCCGCCAAGGGCGCCAGCCTCCCAGCCACCCGTCCGGGCGGCGGGGAGGCGCTGCCACCGGTGGGTGGCATTCTCCGTCCGCTCGCGGAGCCGGTCCGGGCCGGGGTGCTCACCCCGGCGAGCGAGGTGCTACGACCCATCACCGACCCCGTGCGGGCCGGCGTTCTCGCCCCTGCAGCCGACGCCCTCAGCCCGGTGACCCAGCCGCTCGCCCCGATCGTCTCCCCCGTCGGGCGAAAGCTGCCACCGGTGCTCGAGCCGCTGGACCCCGTGCTCGAGACCCTCGACCCGGTGACGGACCTCCTGGACCCGCCCACCGGCCCGCCGGCCACGCCACCACCCGCGCCGACGCTACCGACGCCGACCGGATCGGTCGGCGAACCGGGCAGGCCCGTTTCGAGCGCCGTCACCACGAGTACCTCGTCGGACTGGCACACCACGACACACCTCTCGTCGCCGCCGCGCCTCGTTCGTCCGGACGGGCCGCACCCGCTCCGCCCGGACGCCGACTTCGCGCCAGCCATGCCCGCCCCCGGCACCAGTGGATCCGGCTCGTCCAGCGCCGTCCACGGGGGCCCGGCCGACGCCCCCACTTCGGTATGGACGCCGTCCAGCCTGGCGGGGCGCCGCTGGCACCCGACCGGCGGCGACGCTCTCTCGTCCCGCTCGCCCCGTCCGGACACCCGGCCCGCCTGACCGGCGGGCCGTTGCGTGCCGTCCGCGCGGCACCGGCGGCTGTGGTTCCCGTATCCCTGACGGCCCTTGCGGGCCCACGCCGGCCCGCGGCGGTCCCGCGGCGATGCCCGGCATCCTCCCCGACGTACCCGATCACAATGGTGACCAGGAGTTACCCATGAACGTCAGCACGCCCGTCGTCCGTGCCCGGTGGTGCGACATCGGCCGGATCGCCGATCTCGTCACCGAGACCCTCGCGCCCACCGCCCTCGGCACCTGGCTCGTCCCCGACGAGCGACGCCGGCCGACCATCCTCGCCGCCGTGGCCCGGATCTGGACCGAACACGCGCTGCTCTTCGGCGACGCGTTCCTGCTCCCGGACGGCACGGCCGCGACCGTCTGGTTCCACCGCTACCGGCCCATCCCACCCCCCGCCCGGTACACCGACCGGCTCGCCGACGCATGCGGTACACACCAAGACCGGTTCCTCCAATTCGACCAGGCTCTCGCCGCGCGGCGGCCCACCGAGGCGCACAACCACCTGGCACTGCTCGCCGCACCGGGCCCGGCGAACTCTGGCCGCGCCGCGGCCGTCCTCGCCGGATCGCAGCGCTGGATGGACACGCTCAGCCTGCCCACATACGCGGAGGTCTTCTCCGACGCCGACCTCGACCTGTTCCAGCGGCGCGGCTACACCCACCGGGGCGCCTTGCCCGTCGAGGGGCAGACCACTACACACGGGATGTGGCGGCTGCCGCCGTACCGGACCGGCCGGTCCAGCCCTAACACCCGCTCACCCGTGCAGCGTCCGCTCGTCCCAACCCACAACAGCCCGTCAACCCGGTGGGCGCTGCGCTGATCCACTCGATCTGGCCGGGGTGGCCCTGCCACCCGGCCAGCAGGCCGCATTGCGGCGCACCATAGGCGACCCGACACGAGGTCAGGCTCCGACCCACGATCAGCCGGGCGCGGTGCCGAGGCCCACCATCGCTGCGCCTGTGCCGACCGCGGTGACCGCCGAGGCCGGCGGCGGTGAAGCGCTGGCCGGCGCGGACCCGGGTTACCGGCAGCGGCGCCCGGTCGGCAGGTCGGCGCCCTCGGGGGCGTACACCGGCACCCGAGGCCGGCCAGGCGCAGCACGTCGACGTGATCGGTGTGCTCGTGGGTGACCAGGACGGCTTCCGCGCCGGCCAGGGCACGCGCGGCTCGCTCCAAGTGCCCGGATCGATGACCAGCACCCCGCCGTCGTGCTCCAGCCGCAGCCAGGAGTGCGTGTTGCTCAGGTGGGGGTCTCGGTCCGGTGGCATCCGTGCTGTCGGATCAGGGCCCGCGCAGCCTCGGCTGCAGCCGTCGCCAGCCCCGGGTCCTTCTCCACCCGGGCAGCCACAAGTGCACCGTCGATGAGCAGGGTGAGTTGCTGGGCGAGCCGGGCCGGATCGTCGGCGCCGGCAGCCGCGGCGAGGTCCTGGACCCACTGGCGTACCGCACGCTTGTGGTTGACGGCGACCTCGTACTGCGGTGTTCCGGGTTCGCTCTCCATCATGGCCTGGAAGAAGGCGCAGCCCTGGAAGTCCTCGGACCGGTACAGGGAGTTCAACGCGTCGAACATCGCTGACAGCTGGGCCGCAGGGTCCGTACCGCCGGCCGCGGCGGCCTGCTTCAGGCTGTCGGTCCAGGCCCGGTCGCGACGGCGCAGATACTCCGCGGCGAGTTGATCCTTTGAAGGGAAGTTGCCGTAGAGCGTCGCCTTGGCGACTCCGGACTCGGCGATGACCCTGTCCACCCCGACACCGCGCAGGCCGTGACGGTAGAACAGCTCGTCGGCGGTCCGCAGAATGCGCTCACGGGCGGAAGGCCGCTCCGACGCTGCCTGCGCCGCCATGGCCGTCTCCTCTCACATCCCATTGCACCGGATGGCCTACAGACTATTCCGTCTGCCCTTCTCGGTGGCCGTGGCGGGGCCCCCGCCGCGGCCACCGGTGCGAGGCTCAGGCGGTCTCGGTCGCCGCCCGCTTGATCAGCTGGGCTGTGGCGCCGGGCTGGGAGACGAGCACGGCGTGGGAGGCGTCCTGCACGGTCACCACGGCGCCGCCCGCACGCTCCGCCATGAAGATCTGGGCGATATGCGGGATGTTCTTGTCCGCGGTCGGAATCAGGTGGTACGAGGGCAGGAGCCGCCAGGCCGGGGCGCCGGAGGGCTCGTTGAGGGCGGCCACCGCGATCGGGCGCTGCGCCACGGCCATGAGTTCAGCGTCGTCCTGCTTCACGTCCGCCGCGAACTGCTGGTGGAACAGGTCCTGGCGGACGCGCACGTCGGCCTGGTTGTCGGGGAGTGCGATCTCCTCGAGGGTCTCCCCCAGCGTGCTTCCAGGGAACCGGCCCGAGAGCTCGGCGGCCGTCTCGCCGGCGTCTGGGGCGAAGCCGGCCACGTAGACCAGGGCCCGAACATTCCGCTGGTCGCGGGCGGCGGTGGTGATGACGCTCCCGCCGTAGGAGTGGCCGACGAGGATGACGGGTCCGTCGACGGCCGCAACCGTGGCCGCCACGTAGGCGGCATCCGATGCGACGCCGCGCAGCGGGTTCGCGACCGCGAGCACCGGGTAGCCGTCCGCGCGCAGCAAGCGGGTGACGTCGTTCCAGCTGGAGGAGTCGGCGAACGCTCCGTGGACGAGCACGATCGTGGGCTTGGCTGAGTCGGCCATGAGGGATCTCCAATCGCGTGGTGGACATTTCCGAACAGACAGGTCTGTCTGTTCGGAACAGTAACCGCGAGGCCGCTGCATGTCAACAGACAGGTCTGTCCGCTTCGCTCCGGGCCAGCTCGCCTCGGTGCACGACCCGCGCCGCCGTCGTCACACCGCTACCCGCGGCCCCAGGCCTTCGCGGTGCGGGCCCGGCCGCGGCAGTGCAGGGCGACGTCGGTGACCACGCCGACGCGACGATCAGGGCGAGCCGGCGAAGATTGGCCGAGCCGTCCGGGCCCCGGCTCGCATGCGGAGCTGGACGCGGCGGTCGACGCGGTGCGGGACCGGTTCGGGTCGAAGGCGCTCACCCGGACGGTACTGCTCGGCCGTGACCCGGGCCTGGAGATGCCACTTCTGCCGAATTGACACGTGGCCCGGCGGCACTAGGTGGTAGCGGGCGCGAGCCTTGTCGCGGCAGCCGCCCAGGCCCCGATGTCGCCGCTCGGCTCGTAGCGGCGGATCTGCTGGGTGGTGCGCAACAGCGACCGCATCGCGGCCAGATCCGCGCCGGTGGCCGCGAGCGCCCGTCCCTGGACAAGCACGTTGCCCAGCGCGCCCGCCTCCACCGGTCCGGCCTCTGCGGGTAGGCCGCACGCATCGGCGGTGAGCTGGCACAGCAATTCGTTGCGGGCACCGCCACCGACGATGTGGATGACGTCGACCTCGCGGCCGGAGAGTCGTTGCGCGTCCGCCACCGCAGAGCGGTAGGCCAGCGCGAGGCTCTCCAGGATGCACCGGACTGTCTCGGCCGGGGTCCGTGGCGGTGGTTGGCCAGTGGTGCGGCAAGCGTTGGCGATGCGGGTGGGCATGTCGCCGGGCGGTAGGAAGACCGGGTCGTCGGGGTCGATGACGGCGGTGAAGGCGGGCACCCGGGCGGCTTCGCGGAGCAGGGCGTCCAGGTCGGTGGGGAGGCCGGCTGCACGCCAGGCGCGCATCGACTCCTGCAGCAGCCACAGCCCCATCACGTTGCGCAGGTAGCGGACCGTGCCGTCGACGCCGACCTCGTTGCTGAAGTTTGCCGCCCGGCTCTCCTCGGTGAGCACCGGAGCGGACAGCTCGACACCGACCAGTGACCAGGTGCCGCAGGAGACGTACGCGAAGTTCTCACCCCGTGCTGGTACGCCGACGACGGCGGAGGCGGTGTCGTGTGAGCCGACCGACGTCACCCGCACCGTTCCGGTCAGCGTGGTTGTCCGGGCGACGTCGGGCAGCAGATCACCGATCGGGTCGCCCGGGTGACGCAGGGCGGGGAACAGGTCGGGTCGAAGGCCCACCCTGCGCATCAAGTCGGTGGCCCATTCACCGGTACGGGCGTTGAGCAGCTGCGTCGTCGAGGCGTTGGTGAGTTCGGCCCCGACCGTCCCGGTCATCCAGTAAGCGATGAGGTCGGGGATCTGCAGCAGTGTGGACGCCGCGGCGAGTTGGGCGGTGCCGGCCGCCGCGGCGAGCTGATAGATGGTGTTGAACGGAAGGAACTGCACCCCGGTGATCCGGTAGAGCTCCGCCGCCGGAACCTCGGCGGTCACCTTGTCGGCGACGCCGTCGGTGCGCCCGTCGCGGTAGTGCACGGGGTTGCCCAGCAGCCTGCCGTCGGCGTCGAGCAGTCCGAAGTCGACTCCCCAGGAGTCCACGCCGATCGAGGCGACGGGCCCGGCGTGCCGGCCGGCGGCGCGCAGCCCGTCGAGCACCCCCTGGTAGATCCGGAGGATGTCCCAGTGCAGGGTGCCGCCGGCGCGGACCGGAACGTTGTCGAACCGTTCGACCTCGGTGAGGTCGAGCGTGTCCGGTCCAACGCGGCCGAGCATCACCCGGCCGCTGGAGGCGCCGAGGTCGACTGCGGCGACGGTGACGGGCTTGGCGGTCACGTGCTTCTCCCCATACCAGAGTGGACCCTCGTTCAGAGCAGCCCGCGGCGGGCGGCCCACACCACCGCGGCGATGGGTGCCGGTACGCCGAGCCGGTCGCAGATGGCGCGCGCCCGGCGGCGTACGGTGCGCTCGGAGGTGTCGAGCCGGCGGGCCACGGCATCTGTCGGCAGTCCCTCGGCGAGCAGGCGTAGCAGGGTCAGGTCGTCTTCGTCGAGTGGTCGGTGCTCCATGGTCGGCGTGGCCACAGGGACCATTCCTTCCTGTTGGACGGCACGGCCGGTACTTACCGCAGGAACGCCGCCGCGACGCCGGCGTCGACGGGAATGTGCAGGCCGGTGGTGAGGGGCAGGTCGCCGGCGGTGAGCGCGACCACGGCCGCCGCGACGTGCTCGGGCAGGACCTCCTTCTTCAGCAGCGTGCGTTGGGCGTAGAAGGCGCCAAGCTCGGACTCCGGCACGCCGTAGACCGCGGCGCGTTGGGCAGCCCACCCGCCGGCGAAGATCCCCGATCCGCGGACCACCCCGTCGGGATTGATGCCGTTGACCCGGATGCCGTGCTCCCCCAGCTCGGCGGCGAGCAGCCGCACCTGGTGCGCCTGGTCGGCCTTGGCCGCGCCGTACGCGACGTTGTTCGGGCCGGCGAAGACGGCGTTCTTGCTGGCGATGTAGACGATGTCGCCACCGCCGCCCTGCTCGATCATCACCCGGGCCGCCTCGCGGGAGACGAGGAAGGAGCCGCGAGCCATGACGTCGTGCTGCAGGTCCCAGTCGTCGGTGGTGGTCTCCAGCAGCGGTTTGGAGATGGAGAGCCCGGCGTTGTTGACGACCAGGTCGACGCCGCCGAACCGGAGGACCGCCGCGTCGAACGCCGCCCGCACCGCAGTCTCGTCGGTGACGTCGACCGGCACGGCCAGCGCGGCGTCGGCGGAGCCGATCTCGTCGGCCACCCGGGCCGCCGCGTCGGCGTCCCGGTCGGCGAGCACCACGCAGGCGCCCTCCGCGGCGAGCCGGCGGGCGACGGCCCGGCCGATGCCCGAGCCGGCCCCGGTTACGAACGCCACCCGGGTGGCCAGCGGCTTCGGCGCCGCCATCCGGCGCAGCTTCGCCTCCTCCAGGGCCCAGTACTCGATGCGGAACTTCTCCGCCTCGTCGATCGGCGCGTACCGGGACACCGCCTCGGCGCCGCGCATCGCGTTGATGGCGTTGACGTAGTACTCGCCGGCGACCCGGGCGGTCTGCTTGTCCCGACCGAAGGAGAACATGCCCACGCCCGGCACCAGCACGATGGCCGGGTCGGCGCCGCGCATCGGCGGGGTGTCCGGGCCGGCGTGCCGGTCGTAGTAGGCGCGGTAGTCGTCGCGGTAGGCGGCGTGCAGTTCCCGCAGCCGCGCCACCACGTCGGGCAGCGGCGCGGTCGACGGCAGGTCCAGCAGGAGGGGGCGGACCTTCGTCCGCAGGAAGTGGTCCGGGCACGACGTGCCGAGCGCGGCCAGCCGCGGGTGGTCCTCGCCGGCCAGGAAGTCGAGCACGGCGTCGCTGTCGACGAAGTGTCCGACGACGCGCTGGTCGGTGGAGGCCAGCTCGCGGATGACCGGGGCCAGGGCCGCCGCGCGGGTGCGGCGCTCGGCGACGGGCAGCGCCGCGTTCGCGGGCACCGCCGGGCCGAACGGTTCGGGCCGGCCCCGCTGGTCGAGGAACGCCTGCGCGGTAAGGATGATCTCCAGCGAGTTGCGCTCGCACTCCTCGCTGGTGCTTCCCCAGGCGGTGATGCCGTGCCCGCCGAGGATCACCCCGATCGCGCGCGGGTTGGTCCGGTGCACCGCGGCGATGTCCAGACCCAGCTGGAAGCCCGGGCGGCGCCACGGCACCCACACCACCCGGTCGCCGAAGCACTCCTTGGTCAGCGCCTCACCGTCGGCGGCGGTGGCCAGCGCGATGCCCGCGTCGGGGTGCAGGTGGTCGACGTGGGCGGCGTCGACGAGGCCGTGCATGGCGGTGTCGATCGACGGTGCCGCTCCCCCACGCCCGTGCAGGCAGTAGTCGAAGGCGGCCACCATCTCGTCCTCGCGCTCGACGCCCGGGTAGACGTCCACCAGCGCCCGCAGCCGGTCCAGCCGCAGCACGGCCAGGCCGGCGGGCGTGAGCGTGCCGAGGTCCCCGCCGGACCCCTTCACCCAGAGCAGCTCGACTTCGCCGCCGGTGACGGGGTCGATGTCGTGGCCCTTGGCCGAGGTGTTGCCGCCGGCGTAGTTGGTGTTGCGGGGATCGGCCCCGAGCCGCCGGGACCGGGCGACAAGCTCCTGTGGTGTGGACATCGTGTCACGCCCCCCAGCCGGCGGCCTGCCCGCCGACGCGTTCGGTTCTGGCCTTCTCGAAGTAGCCGGAGCGCTGGTACGCGCCGACCGGGTCCGGGTCCAGCCCCATGTCCTCGCGCAGCTGCCTCAGCAGCGGCCGGACGTCGGTGTGGTAGGCGTCCATGAGCACCGCGTTGGCGGCCAGCACGTCGCCGTCGGCCTGCGCGGCGCGCAGCGCCTCGTGGTCGACCAGCAGCGCCTTCGCGGTCGCCTCCTGCACGTTCATCACCGAGCGGATGACCGCCGGGATCTTCGGCTCGATGTTGTGACACTGGTCGAGCATGAACGCGATCCCCGCGCCGGGCCGTACGGCGTCGGCGAGCACGATCTCGTGCATGATGCGGAACAGCTGGAACGGGTCCGCCGCGCCCACCATCAGGTCGTCGTCGGCGTAGAACCGCGAGTTGAAGTCGAACGCGCCGAGCTTGCCCTCGCGGAGCAGGAACGCGACGATGAACTCGATGTTCGTGCCGGGTGCGTGGTGTCCGGTGTCGATCACCACCTGGGCCCGCTCGCCCAGTCGCAGACAGTGGGCGTAGGCGGTGCCCCAGTCGGGGACGTCGGTCAGATAGAAGGCCGGCTCGAAGAGCTTGTACTCCAGCAGCATCCGCTGCCGCGGCCCCAACCGGTCGTACGTCTCTCGCAGGGCGGCGGCGAGCCGGTCCTGCCGGGCGCGGGTGTCGTCCTGCCCCGGGTAGTTGGTGCCGTCGGAGAACCACAGCTTCAGGTCGCGGGACCCGGTGCGGTCCATCACGTCGACGCACTCGAAGAGGTGGCCGATCGCCTTGCGCCGGATTCCCGGGTCGGGGTTGGTGACGCTGCCGAGCTTGTAGTCGTTGTCCTGGAAGACGTTGGCGTTGATGGTCCCCAGCGTGATGCCCTGCTCGGCGGCGTACCGGGCCAGGTCGGCGTAGTCGTCGACCAGGTCCCAGGGGATGTGCAGGGCGACGGTGGGTGCCACCCCGGTGAACCGGTGCACGGTGGCCGCGTCCGCGACCTTCTCGTACGGGTCGCGGGGCACGCCCTCCTGCGGAAACACCTTGAACCGGGTGCCCGAGTTGGCGTACGCCCAGGACGCCGTCTCGATGCGCTGGTCGCGCAGCGCCGCCGCAACCCGTGATCGGGTCGCCGGGGCCAGGTCAGTCATCCGTGTCTCCCCAGTTGCTCGTTCAGATCGAAGATCTCGGCCAGCACCTGCATGCCGCGATCGGGCCGGCCGTCCGGCAGGTCGGCGAAGAACGGGGCCATCTCCGCCTGCCAGCGGCGGTTGACGCCGGTGGCGTCCATGGCGGCCAGCGCGGCGTCGAAGTCGTCGGTGTGGAGGTAGCCGACCAGCAGGCCGTCCTCGCGCAGGAACAGCGCATAGTCGTGCCAGCCGGCCGCCCGCAACGCGGTCAGCATCTCGGGCCACACCGCGGCATGGCGGCGCCGGTACTCCTCCAGCCGGTCCGGCCGTACCTGGAGGGTGAAACAAACCCGGCGCACGCCATGCCTCCCCATGTGGGTCAGAAGGTGAACTGGTCGACGTTCTCGGCGGTGAAGGTGAACGGATCGCCGAGCACGACCACGCCGTCCTTGCCGACGGTGAACTCGCCCAGCTTGCCGGCGGTGAACTTGTCACCCTCCTTGCCGCTGATCTGGCCCGAGGCCAGCGCGCCGCCCGCGTACGCGGCCAGGTAGCCCAGGTCGGCGGGGTTCCACAAGGCGAACGCCTTCACCGTGCCGTCCTTGACGTACGCGCGCATCTGGTTCGGCGTGCCCAGGCCGGTCAGCTGCACCTTGCCCTTGTACGCGGAGCCGGACAGGTAGCGGGCCGCCGCGGCGACACCGACCGTGGTCGGCGAGATGATGCCCTTGAGGTTGGGGTGCTTGGCGAGCAGGCCCTGGGCCTCCTGGAACGACTTCTGGTCGTCGTCGTCGCCGTAGACCGTGTCGACGAGCTTGAGCTTGGCGTACTCCGGCTTGGCCAGCTCGGTCTTCATCATCTCGATCCACGCGTTCTGGTTCGTCGCGTTCGCGGTGGCGGACAGGATCGCGATCTCGCCGCCCTCCGGACCGATCGCCTCGGAGATCAGCTTGATCTGCGACTTCGCGATGCCCTCCGCGGTCGCCTGGTTGATGAACAGGTCCCGGCAGGACGGGTTGGTGTCCGAGTCGTAGGTGACGACCTTCGCGCCTGCCTGCTGGGCCTCCTCGAGCGCCCCGCAGATCGCGTCCTTGTCGTTGGCCGAAACCACGATGACGTCGGTCTGCTGCTGCGAGAGGGTGTTGATGTAGCTCACCTGCGCCGACGGGCTCGCCTCCGACGGGCCGGTCTGGCTGTAGGAGCCCTTGAACTCCTCCACCGCGACCTTGCCGCCCTTGTTGTCGGAGGTGTCGAAGTACGGGTTGTTCACCTGCTTGGGCAGGAACGCCACCTTCAACCCGGACTTGATGGCGCCGTTCCCGGCGCTGCCGTCGTCGCCGGCTCCGGAGCCGGCGTCCTCGGCGCACGCGGTGGTGGTGAACAGCAGCGCCAGCAACGCCGCCGACGCGATCGTTCGTATGCGTCTGGTGCTCATGCGGGTGTCCTTTCAACGGCGGGGATGGGTCGTCGCCGGCTCAGCCGGTCACGGGCCAGGCGAACGACGTTCGGCCCGACGACGGAGAGAATGAGCAGGGATCCGGTCACGATGGTCAGCGCGTTGGCCGGCACGTCGGCCAGTTGCAACGCGTTACGCAGGGTCCCGAGCAGGGCGACGGCGGCGAGCACTCCGACGAGACCCCCGCGCCCGCCGAAGATCGATACGCCACCCAGCAGGACCGCCGCGACAACCGACAACTCCAGGCCGGTCGCGTTGTCCGCGCGGGCGCTGGCGAAGCGGAACGTCCAGAAGACGCCGGCCAGCGCGGAGACCGCACCGGTGGCGACGAAGAGCCAGAACTTGGTACGGGCCACCGAGATGCCGGAGAACGTGGCCGCCTCTGCGTTGTTGCCCATCGCGTAGAGGCCCCGACCGATCGGGGTGTAGTGCAGGACCGCCCCGAAGAGCACCGCCAGCGCGGCGACCACGAGGACGAACCACGGGATGGTGGTGCCCGGGATCGGACTGATCGCCTGCCGGGTCCACTCGACCGGGTAGTCCGCCACCGCTCGGTCGCCGAGCACCACGTAGGCCAGGCCGCGGTAGAGCGCGAGCGTGCCGATGGTGACCGCCAGCGATGGCAGCCCGAACACGGTGACGAACAGGCCGTTGACCGCGCCGAGGAGGGCACCCAGCGCGAGGCTCGCCACGACGAGCACCGGCAGAGACGTGACACCCAGGTGCCAGAGTTGTCCGAGCACGGCGCACGTCAGTCCCACGATGCTCGCCACCGACAGGTCGATCTCGCCGGTGATCACGACGAGGGTGAGCGGCAGGGCGATCAACGCGATCGGAATCGCTTCCAGCACCAGGAACCGGTAGAACCGGGGGTTGCTGACACCGTCGATGGTCAGGCTCCCCACGACGATCACGGCGACGAGCGCGACGATGACGACGGCGTCCCAGGAGCCCAGCACCGACCGCCAGGCCGGCCGGTTCGGCAGGGTGTGCTCACGCGCCACGGGCCTTGCCTCCTTGCAGACGGTGGGCCATGCGCACGGCGAGCGCGCGGTCCAGCCCGATGGCGGCCAGGATCAGCGCACCGACGGCGGCGCGCTGCCAGAAGGGGTTGATGCCGAGCACCGGCAGGGCGCTGCCGATGGCGGTGAGCAGCACGGCGCCCAGCGCCGCGCCGTAGACCGAGCCGCTGCCACCGAAGATGGCTACGCCGCCCACCACGACCGCCGCCACGACGTTGAGTTCCGAGCCGAGACCGGCGTTGGCGTCGAGCGTGCCGAAGCGGGCGGCGTAGAGCACGCCGGCGAGCCCGGCGAGCGCGCCGCTGACCACGAAGGCGGCGAAGACCCGCCGGCCGACGGGGATCCCGGACAGGCGGGCCGCGTCGGGGTCCGAACCGATCGCGTAGAGCTCCCGGCCGCTGCGGTACGAGTGCAGGGCGTATCCGGCGACGACGAGCACCACGACCGCGAACAGGGTGAGCACGGGGACGCCGAGCACCGTGGCGGTGCCCATGCGCAGGAATCCGGCGGGCATGTCGGCGGCGTTGATCTGCCGGCCGGTGGCCCAGGTGTAGTCGATGCCGCGGAAGACGTACAGGGTGCCGAGGGTGACCACGAGGGCGGGCACCCGGGCGGCGGCGATCAGCGCGCCGTTGACGGCGCCGCACACCGCGCCGAGCGCGGTGCCGACGCCGATGGCGAGCGGGATCGGCAGTCCGGGAGCGGCGAGGAACAGGGTGCCGGTCGCGAACGCCGACAGGCCGAGGATGGAACCGACCGACAGGTCCACGTTGCGGGTGATGATGACGATGGCCTGGCCCACCGCGAGGATCGCCAGGATGGTCGAGCCGAGCAGCAGGTCCTTGACGCTCTGCGCGGACAGGAACCGCGGGTTGGTCAGCGCGGTCCCGGCCACCAGCAGCGCGAGGGCGAGGGCGATGCCCAGCTCCCGGACGACGAACAGGCGGTGCGCGGCGCGCGCTCCGGCCCCGGCCTGCGGTGGTGAGCCGCCCGGCGTCGGGTCGGCCCGGCGTACGTCCGTGGTGGTCACGGGCGCCTGCCCTGGTTCGCGACGGCGGTGCTCCGCCGCGTTGCGCTGCTCGCGCTCACGATCCCTCCCGTTGTCCGGTTGCCGCGAACATGACCGACTCCTCGTCGGCCTCCTCGCGGCCGATCTCGCTGACCAGTCGGCCCTCGTGCATGACCAGCACCCGGTCCGCCATGCCGAGTACCTCGGGCAGCTCGCTGGAGACCATCAGGACGGCAACGCCCTCCGCGGCCAGCCCGGACAGCAGCCGGTGCACCTCGGCCTTGGTGGCGATGTCGATGCCGCGGGTGGGTTCGTCCACGATCAGCACCCGCGGTGCGGTCGACAGCCATTTGGCCAGGACGACCTTCTGCTGGTTACCGCCGGAGAGGGTGGAGACCGGATCGGTAAGCCGGGCCGCCTTCACCTGCAACCGCTGGGTCCAGCTCCGCGCCGACCGGCGCTCGGCCGAACCGAAGAGCAGGCCCAGCCGGCTGAGCGACCAGCGCCGCGGCAGCGTCGTGTTCTCCGCCACCGACAGGTCCATGACGAGTCCCTGCTGGCGGCGGTCCTCGGGCACCAGGGCGAGCCCGGCGGCGATCGCGGCCGGGGTGCTGCCGCCCGGTAGGCGGCGCCCGCCGACGAGGACCTCGCCGCGGTCGTACCGGTCGATGCCGAAGATGGCCCGGACGACCTCGCTGCGGCCGGCGCCGACGAGACCGGCCAGCGCGACGATCTCGCCGCTGCGGACGGTCAGGTTGACGCCTTCGAAGTGGCCGTACCGGGTCAGGTCGCGGACCTCCAGCCGCGCCTCACCGATCTCGGCGGGGAGCTTGGGGTAGAGCGAGGAGACGTCGCGGCCGACCATCCGGCGGACCAGCTGGTCGACGGTCAGCTCCTCCGCCCGGTCGGTGGACACCCACCGGCCGTCGCGCATGACGGTGATGCGCTGGCAGAGGGCGTAGACCTCGTCGAACCGGTGGGAGATGAACAGGACGGCCGCGCCGGCCTCGCGCAGCGACCGGGCCACCGCGAACAGCCGCTGCACCTCGACGCCGGACAGCGCGGCGGTGGGTTCGTCCATCACCAGCACCCGCGCGTCGAACGAGAGCGCCTTGGCGATCTCCACCAACTGCTGGTCGGCGATGGAGAGCCCACGGGCCGGCCGGTCCGGGTCGATGTGGACCCCGAGCCGGGCGAACAGCTCCCGCGTCCGCGACCGCATCGCGGCGGCGTCGATGCGCCGCATCCCGCGCAGGGGTTGCCGCCCGATGAAGATGTTCTCGGCCACCGAGAGGTCGGGGAAGAGGGTCGGCTCCTGGTAGATGACGGCGATGCCGGCGGCCCGGGCGTCGGCGGGGCCGCCGAAGACGACCTCGCGCCCGTCGAGGGTCACCGTCCCGGTGTCGGGCTGGTGGACCCCGGCGAGGATCTTCACCAGGGTGGACTTGCCGGCGCCGTTCTCCCCCACCAGCGCGTGGGCCTCACCGGCGTGCAGGTCGAGGCGCACGTCGCGCAGCGCGGCCACGGCCCCGAAGGATTTGCTCACGCCGTGCAGTGACAGCACCGGTTCCACCGCGGCTCCCTTCAGAGCATCGACGGTCGACGACTTGACGAAGTGATGAAACGTTTCATATCTTCGTGGCCACGACACTAGGGACGACCGCATCGATACGTCAAGGGTTTCGCAGGAGTTACCTGGTTGTTACGTCCGAGCGGAGGCACACTCCTCAGTGGAACGATTCAATCCGGCCTCCGTCCACGCGCCGCTGGCACCCGATGGAGAGACTGGTGAGCATGTCGACCACGAGCATCAAGGAGGTCGCCCGCCACGCCGGCGTGTCGATCGGCACCGTCAGCAATGTGCTCAACCGGCCCGACCTCGTCGCGCCCGCGACCCGCCAGCGGGTGCTCGACGCCATCGGTCAGCTCGGCTACGTCCGCAACGACTCGGCCCGTCAACTGCGGGCCGGCCGCAGCCGCACCATCGCGATCGTCGTGCTCGACGTCGCCAACCCGTTCTTCGCCGACGTCGTGCGCGGCGCCGAGATGGAGGCCGAACAGGCCGGCGGCGTGGTCGTCGTCTGCAACAGCGGCGAGGACGCCGCCCGGGAGCGCCGCCACCTCGACATCCTCGAGGAGCAGCGCGTCCAGGGCGTACTCATCACCCCGGTGCACGACGGCCCCGACTCCCGCCTGGAACAGCTCATCTCCCGGGGCACCCCGGTCGTCCTGGTCGACCGCGGCTCCGGCCACCACCACCGCTGCTCCGTGGCCGTCGACGACGTGCTGGGCGGGCGGCTGGCCGGTGCGCACCTGGTCGAGCAGGGGCACAGCCGGATCGCCTACGTCGGCGGGCCGGCCTCGATCCGGCAGGTCGCCGACCGGCACGCCGGCGCCGCCGCCGCCATCGGCACCAACGGCGACCTGCGGCTGGTCGAGACGGCGAGCCTGACCGTGGCGGCCGGCCGGCGCGCCGCCGATGAGATCGCCGACCTGCCCGCGCGGGAACGGCCCACCGCCGTTTTCTGCGCCAACGACCTGCTCGCCCTCGGCGTCCTGCAGGAAATGACCCTGCGAGGCCTGCGCGTCCCGCGCGACATCGCCATCGTGGGCTACGACGACATCGAGTTCGCCGCCGCCGCTGCCGTCCCGCTGTCCTCGGTGCGCCAACCCCGCGAGCAGCTCGGCCGGACCGCGACCCAGCTGCTGCTGGAGGAGGTCAACGACCAGGACCGGCACCAGCACCGGCACGTCGTGTTCCAGCCGGAGTTGGTGGTACGCGAATCCAGCAGCCGCCAGCACCGCCGGCGAGCTCGGGCCAACCCCGCGGGGTGAGGCGACGGCCCGCCAGGCGCACCGCCGGGCCACGGCGACGGCCCGTCCCGGCGCGGCGGGCGGCAGCCCGCGACGGTGGGGAGCGCCGGCCGCGCCCCGACCGGGCCGGCCAGGTGGTGGCGCCGGCCGCCCGACGACGGCCGGCGCCACCACCGTCACATCGCCGGTTCCGACCGGCTCACGAACCGCCAGGTCCCCGAACCCACGGTGTGGACGAGGTAGCCGGGCTCCATCCGCCGGGCCGACACCAGCCCACCCGGCGACGCCTCCACGTCCTGCGCGCGCTCGGCCGGAACGTGCACCTCCGCGGTGGCTCCCACGGGCACCTCGACGGTCAGCAGGAACTCCCCGTCCGCGCGCCGCCACGCCAACGACACCCGGCCACGGACCGTGTCCATGCCCAGGGAGGCCGACGACACGGCGCTGCGCGCGTCAGGACGGACGACGAACCGCTCCCAGCCGTTGGCGGCCGGCCGCAGGCCCGCCACGTTCTCGTACAGCCACTGCACGACCGTCCCCTGAAAGTAGTGCTGCCGGGACCGGGTCGACGTGGGCCACATCTCCCACATCGTGTCGGCGCCGTTGTCGACCCAGTAGCCCCAGCTCGGGTACGTCCGTTGCCGCGCCACGCGGGCCGCCACCTCGGCATGGCCGTGCGCGGTCAGCACCGGCAGCAGGACACTGGTCCCGAGGCAGCCGGTGTTGAGGTGCCACCCGCGCGCCTCGATGTCGGCCACCAGGTTGTCGACGACCGCCCGCACCATGTCGTCGGGTACCAGCCCGAACGCCAGCGGGACGGCGTTCGAGGTCTGCCGGTAGCCGGGGTCCCGGCTCGTCCGGTACAGCCCGCGCGCCCGGTCGAGGAAGGTCTCGTTGAGCCGGTCGCGCAGGCCGGCGGCCGCCTGCCGCAGCCGGGTGGCCTCCGCGCCGTGCCCGGTCAGCTCGCCCACCTCGGCGATCGAGATCAGCGCCCGGTGCAGGTACGCGGTCGCGGTCAGCCGAGTGTCCTCGGGCGGGTTGCCCCCGGTGCCGGGCGACAGGTAGTCGCCGAGTGCCGTCACGGCCAGGCCGTTCTGCAGCCGCCCGAGTTCCCAGTCCAGGTAGTCGACCACCGGCTCCCAGTGCTCCCGCAGCAGCCGGTCGTCGCCGTACCAGCGGTGCATCTCCCGCAGCAGGTACGGGTAGACCGTGGTCCACTCCGGCGCGGGCGCCAGTTCCTGGTATCCCCAGCCGCCGCTCGGCACGATCACCGGCACCTGGCCGGAGGAGACCTGGCTGTCGCGCAGGTCGCCGAGCCACTTCGTGAAGAACCGCGCCAGGTCGAGCTGCCCGGCCATCGTCGGCGCGGCCACCTGCGCGTCACCGGTCCAGCCGTTCTTCTCGTACATCGGCGTGTCGGTGGGGATGCCGTGCAGGTTGTTCCGCACGGTACGGCCCATCATCCGTTCGAACTGCTCGAAGAGCGGCTCGCTGCACCGGAACTGCCCGGCGTCGCGGACGTCGGAGTGCACCACCTGCATCGTGACCGTGCCGGTGGTGGCCGCCCCGGCCAACCCGTCCAACTGGACGTACCGGAACCCCTTGTACGAGAAGCGCGGCTCCCACACCTCCTCGCCGCCGCCGCGGGCGACGTACTCGTCCTGCTGGAACCGTCCGCCCTGGACGTGGCCGGTCGACGCCTCGACGGTGCCGTCGGCCCGCAGCTTCTCCCCGTACTGGATGCGGATGGTGGTACCCGGCGCGGCGGCGGTCCGCAGGCGCACCCAGCCGGCCGTGGTCCGCCCGAAGTCCGCCACCCAGACACCGGCGCGCGGCGACGTGAGGCGCACCGGCGCCACGCTCTCGACGACCCGGATCGGCTCGTGCTCCTGCGCGGTCAGGGTGCCGGCCGGGGCGTCCAGGACCATCGCGCGCTCCCAGGCGGAGTCGTCGAAGCCGGTCACCGACCACCCCGCCGGTTCCCGCCGCGCGTCGTAGGTTTCCCCCGCGTAGAGCGAGTTGGACAGGGTCGGGCCGGAGGTGACCCGCCAGGCGTCGTCGCTGACGATCTCGGTACGCGAACCGTCGGGGTGGTCGACGACCAGGCGCGCGAGCAGTCGGGGCTCACCGTGCCAGGGCGGCTGGTGCCAGCGCCACACGTTCCGGGTGGTCATGCCGTAGAAGCCCCGCCCGAGTTCCGCGCCGAGGACGTTCTCCCCCTCGTCCAGCAGGTCGGTGACGTCGTGGGTCACGTACAGCACGGTCTCGTCGTAGTCGGTGAACCCGGGGTCGAGCACGGACGTGCCCACCCGCGCCCCGTTGACGTGCAGCACCTGGTAGGCGAGACCGCTGGCGTACAACCGGGCCCGCGTCACCGGCTTGGCGAGCCGGAACGCCCGCCGGAGCAACGGCGCGGGCCGCTCCTCCACCGGCGGCTCGACGCCGCTGCCCCACGGTCCCTGCCCGTACGGCGCCAGCACCACGACCGGCGACCACGCCGCGTCGTCGTGACCGGGCTGCTCCCATCCGGCCTCGTTCGCGCCGGCCGTCCGCCACCCGCCGTCGGTGACCAGGACCAGTTCCCGGCTGTCGGCGGTACGGACGACGAGTTTCGCGATGAGGCCGCCCGGGTTGACCGACGGGCCGCCCCGGTTGGTGGCGACCGCCGCCAGCACGAGGTCACCGCCGATGGCCTGCCGGACCTGCCCGGTCACGTCCGCGACGCGGGCGGTGCGCCACCCGTCGGTCTGCTGGGGTGCGGAGAGGGTGAGCTGACCCTGCAGGTAGGCGGTGAAGTCGTCGTCGGCAGACATGATCAAACGCGCGGAGGCGACCTCGACGTCCGCCGGCAGGGCCAGCCGGCCGCGGAACCAGCGCGGCCCCACGGGCGCGTTGTTGACCGTCGCTCCCGGGCCCCAGATCCACGACGAGCCGACCAGGTCGAGCGCCCGCGGTTGGGGAACGGTGACGTTGCTCCCCCACGGCCCCTGGCCGTACGGCGCGAGGACGGCCACCGCCGTCCATCCGCTGTCGTCGTGCCCGGGCTCCTGCCAGCCCGGGCGTTCGCTGTCGCTGCTGCGCCAGGTGCCGTTCGTGCTCCGCACCAGACGCTCCCCGGCGGCGGTGACCAGGACCAGCTTCCCCAGCAGGCCGGCCGGGTTGACCGACGGGCCCGGCCGGTTGGTGGCCACGGCCGCCACCACCAACGCGCCGCCGACGGCCGCCCGGGCGAGTTCGGTGACGTCGGCCACCTCGGCGCTGCGCCAGCCGTTCGCCTGCTGCGGCGCGTGCAGGATCTGCCGGCCGTTGACGTACGCCGTGTAGTCGTCGTCGGCGGTCACGACGAGGTGCGCGGCGGCGATCTCGACGCCGGCGGGGACGTCGAGCCGCCCGCGGAACCAGCGTGTCCCGGCCGGCGCGCTGCTCGCCGTCGCGTCCGGCGACCAGATCCAGGCCGCGCCGGTCAGGTCGAGCGGCACCTGCTCCACATCGGGTCGGGCCCCGACCCACCGGGCCGCCCCGAAGCCCTCCTCGAGCAGCCCGGTCTCGAACCAGGCGGGGGCGGCCCAGGCGGTCACCCGGCCCGCCGCATCCCAGACCCGCACCGTCCAGTGGTAGCGGGTTCGCGCGACCAGCGGCGGCCCCGCGTAGGGCACCCCGAGGGCCTGCGCGGACGCCACCCGGCCCGAGTCCCAGACGTCCGCCTCGCCGGGCGCGAGCCGGTCGCGGCTCGTGGCGACGAGAACCTGGTAGGCGCTCTGCGTGGCGCCGTGCCCGAGCGCGGTGCCCACCCAGGACAGCCGGGGCTTCCGCACGTCGGTCCCAAGCGGCTCGGCGGCGTACTCGGTGCTCAGGCGGCCCAGCGCGAGCGGGCCGGCGCCGGTCGACGGGGCCGGCGCGGCCGCCGCCGGCGCGGCGACCGTGGCGCCGAACGCGACGGCTCCCGCGCCGGCGACGCCCCAGCCGAGGAACAAACGGCGGTCGAGCCCTGGTTGCGGCTCACCCGGGACCGGACGTGGTGTCTGCGCCATGGGTCATCTCCTCGAGACGGTCGTGGACGTGGTCGACGGGCGGGATCAGGGCGTGCTGCCGACGGCCGGGCCAGCCGGCACCGGCGTCGACCAGACGTCGGCGATCGACGGGTCGTAGCCCTCGCCGGTGTCGCGGAACCGCACCCGCACGGTCCCGTCCTGCGTCGCCTCCGGCAGGTCCACGACGAACTGGTAGCTCACCGTGCCGGCCCCGCCAGCGGTGCGCCGGTACGAGCGGGAGTGCGCGAGCGCACCGTCGACGACGACCTCGTAGTCCTTCAGCTGCGCCTGGTCGTACGTCTCGACCGCCCGCAGGATGAACGGCCGGCCCGGCTCGACGGCGAGGTCGAACTCGAACCAACCGCCGGGGTAGCTGACATTCGTGTAGCGCCGCGTCACGCCGGCCTCGACGTTGGTGCCCGAATGGGTCGAGGCGACGAGCCGGTGGGCCTGCTCCGACGCGGCGTCGCCCAGGTCGACGTGGTCGAGCACGACCGCAGGCGGGTTGTCGAGGCGTACCGGCACGGCGAACGTCCGGCGTTCCGCATCGGTGGCCCCGGTGGCGACGGTGACACCGGTCGGCCCCTCCGTCACCGACAGCGGTGCCGTGAGGACCACCGGCACGATCGTCTCCGCGCCGGGCGCGAGCTCGTACGCCTTCGTGGCCGGTTCGACGCTCCACCCGTCCGGTGCCACGGTGGTGAGCTGACCCGTCACCGGCACCGTCGCGCGGTTGCGCAGCGCGGTGCGCACCGTCGTCGCCCCGCCGGGCGTGACCCCGGCCGGCTCGGCGGCCGTCGACACGATCGCCACCGCGGGCGCGGTGGTCAGCGAGCCGGCGACCGGCACGGTCGCCATGCCGGCCTGGTGGCGGTAGCCCGCCGACCCGGTCACCGGCACCGTCGACGGCGACTGGCCGGCCGGGACGCGCAGGTCGTAGCTGTGCCGTACGGCCGCTCCCGGGGCCACCTCCGTGGGGTGGCCGCCGACCGGGGTCACCGTCCAGCCCTCCCCCACCCCTAGCGTGGAACTCAGGCCGGTGAGCGGGGTGGCGCCGCCGTTGGCGATGACGACGGTCGCCCGGACCACGTCGCCGGGCAGCCGCTCGCCGACCGGGAGGTCGAGTTTCGCCACCGCGCCGATCAGTGCCGACGACGCGGCGGAGAGGCGCTCGTCGATCCGGGTGAGCGGCGCGCTGAGCCGGTCGGCGGTCGCCGCCGGCACCCGAGCGACCTTGACCTGCGTACGCAGCCACCGGTCGAGGTCGGCTGCGGTGGCCAGGGCCCGGTGGACGCCGGCGGCCGTGGCGAGCCGGTCGCCCGCCGCGTACGACGTGCGCGCCTTCGCCGTCTCGGCGGTGAGCTGGGCGAGCCGGGCCCGCAGGTGCTCGACCACGGACGGACCGAGGTCGCCGGTGAGTTCGTCCACCAGCGCGACCAAGGCCGCCACCGCGTCGGCGGCCTCGCCAAGGTCACCGAGCACCCGGTCGACGGCGAAGGCGTAGGAGCCGGAGCCGATCTCGAAGACCGCGTTGCCGCCGTCCATCGTCACGAACCGCACGCCGTCGGCCTGTTCCGCCGGCCGCCCGCCCTCGGTGACCGCGTGCCGGCCGGGTGCGGGGACGCGGACGGTGGCCGTGGTGTTGGCGGGAACGGACAGGTTCAGCCGCATGTCGCCCCGCTCGTCGAGCTTCCAGTCGGTGCGGACGACGCCGTGCACCGACCGGTACGACGCCCGGGCCCAGGTGAGGTTCCCGCCAGGCCGGGGGGCGATCGTGAGGTGGGCGTAGCCGGGGTTCTCCGGGTCGGGCTGGATGCCGGCGACGGTGCGGTACATCCAATCGCCGACGGCACCGTAGGCGTAGTGGTTGAACGAGTTCATCGACACGTCGCCGAAGCTGCCGTCCGGCATGATCGAGTTCCACCGCTCCCAGATGGTCGTGGCGCCCTTGGCGATCTCGTAGCCCCACGACGGGTAGGTGTCGTTCAGCAGCAGCCGGTAGGCGACGTCCAGGTGTCCGGTGTCGCTGAGCGCGGGCAGCAGGTCGGGCGTGCCGAGGAAGCCGGTGGCCAGGTGCCAGTCGTGCCGCTTGACGTTGGCGACCAGCCGCTCGGCGGCCTTGGCCCGCAACTTGCCGGGGAGCAGGTCCATGCCGATGGCGAGGACATACCCCGTCTGGCTGTCGCCCTGGACCGTGCCGTCGGCCGCCACATAGGAGTCGACGAACGCTTCGGCGATGTCCTTCGACAGCGCCGCGTAGCGTGCGGCGTCGGCGTCCTTGCCGATGGCGCCGGCCATCTCGCCGAGCAGGCGGATGCTGTAGGCGTAGTAGGCGGTGCCGATGACGCCGGCGGGCGTCGGATCGTCGAGGTTGAGCCAGTCCAGGTACGGCCCGGCGTTGGTACGCCGCTTGCCGGAGCTGGTGTTCTGCAGCCAGGTGGCGTAGCGCACCATCGACGCGTAGTGCTCCTCGATGACCCGGGTGTCGCCGTAGCGCTGCCAGAGGGTGTGCGGGACGGTGATGCCGGCGTCGGCCCAGCCGGTCGCGCCGTCGCCGCAGCAGGCGCGCGGCGCGACGTCGGGGTAGGCGCCGTTGGCCGACTGCGCGTCGCGCAGGTCCTGCAGCCACTTGGTCAGGAAGGTCAGGCTGTCCATGTTGAACGTGGCGGTCTCGGCGAAGACGTTGATGTCGCCGGTCCAGCCGAGACGCTCGTCGCGCGCGGGCGTGTCGGTGGGGATGGAGAGGAAGTTGCCCCGCTGGCCCCAGGTGATGTTGCTGTGGAGCTTGTTCACCATCGCGTTCGACGTCTCGAACTCGCTGGTGAGCTCGCCGTCGGTGTGCATGACGAGCCCGGTCACCGTGCTGAGGTCGGGGGTTCCCGGGTAGCCGGTCACCTCGACGTAGCGGAATCCGTGGAAGGTGAAGGTCGGCTCGTACGTCTCGGGACCGCCGCCGGCGAGCCGGTAGTGGTCGGTGGCCTTCGCCGAGCGCAGGTTGTCGGTGTAGGCGGTCCCGTCCGGGTTGAGCACCTCGGCGTGCCGGATGCGCACCGTCGCGCCGGCGGGGCCGTCGACCCTGAGCCGCACCTTGCCCACCATGTTCTGGCCGAGGTCGAAGATCCAGGTGCCGGGCGTGGGCTGGGTCAGTGTCTTCGCGGGCAGCTGCTGCACGACCCGGACGGGCGGGTCGACCTGGGCGACCAGCCGGGCGGTGGCGCCCGTGTCGTCGACGGTGGCCGGTGACCAGCCGGAGTCGTCGAAGCCGGGCCGGTCCCAGCCGGCCGGCAGCCGGCGCGCGTCGTAGGTCTCGCCGTGGATCAGGTCGCTCTGCAGGAACGGGCCGGGCGTCGCCCGCCACGAGCCGTCGGTGCGCACGGTCTCGGTCCGACCGTCGGCGTAGTCGATGACGAGTTGGGCGCTCAGGTGCGGCCGGGAGCCGTAGTTGTCGGTGCCGAACCAGGCGATCGTGCCGGAGTACCAGCCGTCGCCGAGCATGGCGCCGAAGGCGTTGTCGCCCGGCCGGAGCTGGCTGGTGACGTCGTACGTCTGGTACTGGACCCGCTTGGCGTAGTCCGTCCAACCGGGCGCCAGCTCGTGGTCGCCGACGCGCTGGCCGTTGAGGGACAGCTCGTAGACGCCGAGCGCCGTCGCGTAGACCCGTGCCCGGGAGACCTCGCCGTCGACCCGGAAGCCGCGGCGCAGCAGCGGGTTCGCGTCCAGCGCCGTCAGCATGGCCTCGGTGTTGCCCGAGATGCGCAGGCCACCGGGGGTCGGGGTGCCGGCCGCGAACGGGTTCTCGCCGTCGGTGAGCGGTGCCGAGAAGAGGGTCCGGCCGCCGCTGGTCACCGAGAAGTCGGAGAAGACGCCGGCCTCGGTCCCGCTGGAGCGCAGGCCGACGGAGCCGGAACGGTGCGCCGTGCTGCTGGTGACGTCGACCTGGACGTCGTCGACCCAGGTGGTGAGGGTGTCGCCGGTCGCCGTGATGCGCAGGGTGTGCGGGGCGGTCAGCTTGTCGGCCGGTACCACGTTGCCGAGCGGCACCTCCTTGATGACCGCCCAGTTCCCGGCGGTGCGTACGTGCGGCCGCAGCTTGGCGATGCCGCCGGTGATGGAGAACTGCCACATGTAGGCGTTGGCTGGGCCGCTGGCCCGGAAGAAGATGCCCGCGGCGTCCCGCTCCAGGCGCACCGTCGTCCGCACGGTGTAGTCGGTCCAGGACTCTGCGGGTGAGGCCAGGCCGATCCAGTCGGCCTGCCATCCGTCGGCGCCCCTCACGCCGGTCTCCCAGAAGGCGGGCGTGCTCCAGCCGGAGGTGCGGCCCGCGCTGTCCCAGACCCGGACCTGCCAGGCGTAGCGGGTACGCGGCTGCAGAGCCGGGCCGGCGTACGCGACCAGGGAGCTGCGCCGGGACGTGACCCGGCCGCTGTCCCAGACGTCGGGGTCGCCAAGGCGGTCCGGGGCGGTGGCCACCCGCACCTGGTAGGCCTCCTGGACCACTCCGCGTGCGGTGGCGCTGATCGTCCAGCCCAGGCGGGGCCGCGCGACGTCCAACCCGATCGGGTTCGTCGCCCGCTCGGTGCTCAGGCCGCCGACCGTCAGCTGGGGGGTCTCCGGTTCCACGGCGATCGCCGGACCCGCCGCGAACGCGAGCCCCGAGAGGCCTAGCAGCAACACGAGTACGGCGGACAGTCCGGGCCGGAGCCGCCTCGTTGGCACCATGCGCCGACTCCTCACCTCGACGGTATGAAACGTTCTAAGAGCCTTCTCGAAATGCATCCTTCACAATCGGCCCCGCCCGGATCAATGGATCCGGATGGCCAGATCCGGACAACGGCCCTCGCGTGGCGGGGCCGGGTCGGGTCCGGCACCGCAGGTCGGGCGGCACTTCCCGGAGCCCCCCCGGATCCTATAGGATTCGGCCATGCGTGCCGGCCGACGGATCCTCACCGAGGACGTCTACAGCGCCATCCAGGCCCTGATCATGGATCACGCGGTCGCCCCCGGGGAGCGCATCGGCATCGACGCGCTCGCCCGACGGCTGGCCGTGTCACCCACCCCGGTCCGGGAGGCGCTGGCCCGGCTGGAGTCCGACGGACTGGTCCGCAAACGCCCCCTGGCCGGATACACCGCCACCCCGCTGCTCACCCGCGCCGAGTTCGACGAACTTGTCGAAATGCGACTGATCCTGGAGACCGCCGCCGCGCGCCGGGCCGCCACCGAGGTCGCCGCCGGCACCGTGGGCGCGGACGACCTGTCCCGACTCCGCGGCGAAGCCGACCTGCCCGGCGCCACCCCCGACGCGACCGGCTTCGCCGCGATCGCCGCGTTCACCGCCCAGGACGCCCGCTTCCACCACCTGCTCGCCGAGGTCGCCGGCAACCGGATGCTGCACCAGGCCGTGGTCCGGCTCCGCGCCCACCTGCACCTGTTCCGGCTGCACTTCCCGACCAGCCACTACGGAGTCAGCACCGCCGAGCACCATCGCGTCGTCGACGCCGTCGGCGCCGGCGACCCCGACGACGCCGCCGACGCGATGCGCGCCCACCTGCTCGCCGCCCGCGAGCGCCACCTGCCCTTCTTCGAAGGACCGTAGATGCGTGTCGCTCTCTTCGTCACCTGCGTGAACGATCTGGTGTTCCCCGGCACCGGGCAGGCGGTGGTGCGGGTCCTGGAGCGGTTGGGTCACCGCGTGGAGTTCCCCCAGGCGCAGACGTGCTGCGGGCAGATGCACGCGAACAGCGGCTACCGGGCCGAGGCGATGCCGATGGTGCGCGGTTTCGTCGAGACGTTCGAGCAGTACGAGGCGGTGGTCGCCCCGTCCGGTTCGTGTGTGGCGATGGTCCGCGACGCGTACCCCCGCCTGGCGGCACCGGAACCGCGGCTCGCGGCGGCGGTCGCCGCCCTCGCGCCGCGGACCTTCGAGTTCTCCGAACTGCTGGTGGACGTGCTCGGGGTGACCGACGTCGGCGCCGAGTTCCCGCACCGGGTCGCCTACCACCCGACGTGCCACGGCCTGCGGATGCTGCGCCTAGGCGACCGGCCGCAGCGACTGCTGCGCGCGGTGCGCGGGCTGGAGCTGCTGCCGCTGGCCGACGCGGAGCAGTGCTGCGGGTTCGGCGGCACGTTCGCGGTGAAGAACAGCAAGGTCTCGACCGCGATGCTCGCCGACAAGTGCGCCGCCGTGGCGGACACGGGGGCGGAGTTCCTGGCCGCCGCGGACAACTCCTGCCTGGCACACATCGGCGGTGGACTGTCCCGCCGGGACGGCGTGGCCCGACCGATCCACTACGCCGAGATCCTGGCGAGTACGGGAGGCAGCACGTGACCGGCACCGGCAACATCATCGCCCGGCTCCCCTTCCCCACCGCCGCCCGCGAGCAGCTGGCGAACCCACAGCTGCGAGCGAACCTGCACCGGGCCACCCGGACCATCCGGGACAAGCGGCTGCGGGTCGTCGGCGAACTCGACGACTGGGAAGGGCTGCGGCTGGCCGGCGCCGCGATCAAGGACGACACCCTGAGCCGGCTGCCGGAGCTGCTGGAGCAGTTCGAGGCCGCCGCGACCGCCGCCGGCGCCGTGGTGCACTGGGCGCGGGACTCCGCCGAGGCGTGCGAGGTGGTCACGGGCCTGGTCCGGCGTACCGGCGCCGACGAGGTGGTCAAGGTCAAGTCGATGGCCACCCAGGAGATCGGGCTGAACGAGGCCCTCGCCGAGGCCGGCATCACCGCCGTCGAAACGGACCTCGCCGAGCTGATCGTGCAGCTCGCCGACGACACCCCCTCGCACATTCTGGTGCCGGCGATCCACTACAACCGTGCCCAGATCCGCGACATCTTCGCCCGCCGCATGCCCGGGGTGGATCTGGGACGGTTGACCGACGAGCCGGCGGTGCTGGCCGAGGCCGCCCGCCGGCACCTACGGCAGCGGTTCCTCACCGCGCGCGTCGCCGTCTCCGGCGCGAACTTCGCCATCGCCGAGACGGGCACGCTGGTGGTGGTGGAGTCGGAGGGCAACGGTCGGATGTGCCTCACCCTGCCCGAGACGCTGATCTCGGTCGTGGGGGTGGAGAAGATCCTGCCGCGCTTCGCCGACCTCGAGGTCTTCCTGCAACTGCTTCCCCGCTCCGCCACCGGCGAGCGGATGAATCCCTACACCTCCAGCTGGACCGGGGTCACCGCCGGGGACGGACCGCGCGAGGTCCACATCGTGCTCGTCGACAACGGCCGCAGCGACACGCTCGCCGACACCGTCGGCCGGCAGGCGTTGCGCTGCATCCGCTGCTCCGCCTGCCTCAACGTCTGCCCGGTCTACGAGAAGGTCGGCGGACACGCCTACGGATCGGTGTACCCGGGACCCATCGGCGCCATCCTCTCCCCCCAGCTGACCGGCCCGGACGGTGGCGCGAACCGGACCCTGCCGTACGCCTCCACCCTCTGCGGCGCCTGCTACGACGCCTGCCCGGTCCGGATCAACATCCCCGAGGTGCTCGTCCACCTCCGCCAGGCCGGCGTGGACGCCCGACGCGGCCGACCCTCCGTCGAACGGACCGCCATGCGGGCCATGTCCTTGGTCATGCGCGACCGCCGCCGGTACGCGGCGACGCTGCGCGCCGCGCGACGGGGCTCTGCGCCGCTCCGGCTGATTGCCGGCGGCCGCGGCGTCGTGCGCCGGCTACCCTGGCCACTGTCCGCCTGGACCGACAGCCGCGACGCGCCGCTGCCCGCCCGGCAGACCTTCCGCGAGTGGTGGGCGGCTCGGAATGAGGACGCCGATGGGCGCCCGTGAGGAGATTCTGGCCCGGCTCCGCGCGGCCCGGCCGGCCGCGCCGGTGCCGGTGCCGCGGGCGTACGACCGCGCGACGGGGTACCCGGACCTGGTGGGGCTGTTCGTCGACCGGCTGGAGGACTACCGGGCGACGGTGCACCGGTGCCCGGCCGGTGAACTGCCGGCGGTCCTGGCACGGTTGTTGGTGGACGTGCCGGAGGTGGCGGTGCCGGCCGGGGTGCCGACCGGCTGGCTGGCCGCGTACCCGGGGTCGGTCCGGCGCGACGATGCGGCGCGGCCGCTGACGGTGACGGACCTGGACGCACCGGCGCTCGCCGTGCTCACCGGCTGCGCGGTCGCGATCGCCACGACCGGCACCCTGGTCCTGGACACCGGACCGCACCAGGGGCGCCGGACACTCACCCTGGTGCCCGACCACCACATCTGTGTCGTCCACACTGGCCAGATCGTCGGGGGCCTGCCGGAGGCGCTGGCCCGGCTGGCGGATCCGACCCGCCCGCTGACCCTGATTTCGGGGCCGTCCGCCACCAGCGACATCGAACTGAACCGGGTGGAGGGGGTGCACGGCCCCCGCCGGTTGCAGGTCGTGATCGTCGACACCTGACGGCGGGTGCGGTTGGTGGCCGAATTCCGACCGAGCCCTTCCGCCGGCACGGACGTTGTTGGTGCAATGCTGCCGAGCCGCAACCGCTCATGGACGTCGCTCGGTGGGGAGCCAGCACGCATGGAACAGGTCTTTCGGATGCTATTGGTGCGCAACGCCGAGGCGGCGGATCCCGAGACCGACGCGGTATCGGTGCCGGACACACCGCTGCAGCAGGAGCTGGGCAGCGTCACCGGCGACGTGCCACGCGGCGAGGTCATGGAGCGCGCGCGGGCGTTCGTCGACAGCGACCGGTTCGTCGGTGACGCCGAGGGGATGACCGGCGGGCCGCGGCTGCGCAAGCTGCGTACCAGGCTGAAGGAGTTGCGGGATCCCACCGAGGAGCAGGTGGAGCAGACCGTACGCGACGTGCTCGGTGACGACTACGCCGAGCAGGTCGGCGGTACGTCGTGGCGGGAGCGCAAGGAACGACTGGCCGACAGCGCGCTGGCGCTGAAGCTGTTGTCGACCAGCGACCCGGGGTCGATGGCGGAGCTGGTCGGGCTGCTGCGCACGGTGCGCTTCGTCGAAGCCTGGGTCGAGGACCGCGACGGCGCCGACCGGGCGGCGGCCACCCTGTCGATCCTCGACATGCCGCTGGTGCTGCCGGTGCTCTCTAGGCTGAGGCTGGCGCCACAGCGGCCCGACACCACCGCCCCTCCGACGCGTACGGTGCCGCCGCTGGCGGACTTGCAGCAGGTCGGTCGGCAGGTGCAGGCCATCGACAACGTCGTGCGGGAGCTGACGACGATCGCGCCCCGGTTCTTCCGTACCGTCAACGGCAAGCCGCACAAGCCGGGCGGCGCGCGGCTCGACGACGGCCCACCCGGGCCGAAGGCGGCCGCGAAGGCCGCTGGCATCAGCATCGCTGGCACCCAGGACGGCGCCAGGCTCGTGCTCTCCGACGCCGGTGTCGAGGTGATCAGCGAGGCCAGCCACCGCTACCTCGGCCAGCTCGGGCTGGACCTGTCGCGAGACTCGGTGAGCCAGGTGGTGGCTCGGCTGGACGCCGAGAAGGCCGGGTCGGTACGCGACCTGCGTCCCGCGGCGGGGAGCACCGTACTGGCGCTGGCCGACATGTTCCGAGCCGGCACGTACGGGCTCGGTGGCGCGTACCTGTGGCGGTTCCCCGGAGGCGGCCGGCAACCGCTGCCGACAACGCACGGCACGGTACGGCCGGTCGGGGAGGGTGAGCTGCTGGTGGTCCGGCAGCAGCTCACCGGATATGAGCTCGGCGAGGTCGCCCACATCGAGAACGTGCTGCGGGGTGAGAACAAGCAGCGCACCCACCGGCGTCGCGAGGTCACCGAGGAGATCTTCGTGACCGAGCGCGAGATCGAGCGGGAGGAGGAGCGCGACCTGGAGACCAGCGAGCGCTTCGAACTCAGCCACGAGGCGTCCGAGGTGCTCAAGGAGGAGGCGGAGGTCGAGGGCGGGCTGCGGATCCGGGCCCAGGTCAGCCCCGCCGTGGTGATCGAGGCGAACGCGCGGGCGGCGTACACCAACGCCCGGGAGAGTGCCCGGAAGAAGGCCAGCGAGTACGCCCGCGAGGTGGTCGACAAGTCGGTGAGCCGGCTCGCCGAGCGGATCCGTACCCAGGAGACGCGGCGGGTGACCCGCGAGGTGGAGGAGATCAACGACCACAGCGTCGACAACATCGACGGGGACGGCCACGTGGTCGGTGTCTACCAGTGGGTGGACAAGCGGTACGAAGCCCAGGTGTTCCGCTACGGCGGCCGCACCATATACGACTTTGTGATCCCGGAGCCGGCGATGTTCCTCAGCGGCGCGCTGGAGGAGGACGCCACCCGGGAAGTGGGGCGGCCGCGGCCGGAGCCGTTCGAACTCGACGCCGGCCAGCTCACCGAAGCCGACTACCTCTACTGGGCGAACAAGTACCACGCCACCGGCATCCAGCCGCCGCCGAGGTTCGAGGAGACCCGCTCGGTGACCTTCTCCTCAGGCGGCGGTGGTGAGGCCGGGGACATGTCGCAACGCCAGGACCTGACCATCCCCGAGGGGTACACCGCGGTGCAGGCCCACGTCACCGCCGGGTTCGCCGGATCCCAGATGTACATCTCGGTCGGGCGCCGGGTGTTCCTGTACGAGTCGCACTCCGGTCTGCAGTCGGCGAACCTCGACCTGGAGGAAGGCACGATCCCGATCACCATGGTCGCCAACGACACGCCGCTGTTCGCGGTCAGCATCGAGGTGGTCTGCCGGCGTACCGAGCGGGCGATGCTGGACTGGCAGATCCGTACCCACGCCGAGATCAAGCAGGCGTACCTGGAGCAGCAGGCGCGGTTCGACGAGGCGACGGCCCGTGCGGCGGCCAACCAGGGGGTGGTCATCGACGGCCGGAACCCGGGGGTCAACCGGGCGCTGGAGCTCACCGAGCTGAAGAAGGCGTGCATCTCGGTGCTGACCCATCAGCACTTCGACGCCTTCGACGCGGTGGAGACCGGGGCGCTGGGCGTGCCGCAGGTGGACGTGGCGGTGGTCGAGGAGCAGGGCAACTACATCCGGTTCTTCGAACACGCCTTCGAGTGGCAGCTGATGAGTTTCGTGTTCTACCCGTACTTCTGGGGCCGGAAGAGCACCTGGCTGGACCGGGTGCGGTATGACAACAGCGACCCGGAGTTCGCCGAGTTCGTACGCTCTGGTGCCGCGCGGGTGCTGCTGCCGGTGCGGGAGGGGTTCGAGACCGCGGTGGAGCACTTCATGCGTACCGGTCAGGTGTGGCAGGGCGGGCCGCCGCCGGAGATCACCGACCCCGAGTACCTGCCGATCGTCAGGGAGATCCAGGAACGTACCGGCGCCCCCGGCGACGAGGTGCCGGAGGGAGCGCCCTGGCCGGTACGCGTGCCGACCCGGCTGGTCCGGCTGCGCCCCGACAGCGAGCTGCCGAGCTGGGTCAAGCAGGACGACGGCACGTGGCGGCCGGTCGGATCGGACGACCGGTGACGGGTTCGGCCGCTCGGCTCCACCGTGGACGGTAACGAGGACTTCCGGCGGTTTCTGGAGCTGCTGCTGGCCGACATCACCGCCGCCGGCTGGTTCGACCCGGACGCGGCGGGCTCCTCGGCGTCGCTGACCGACGACGTGATCCCGCCGCACCGCGTCACCCTGCCCCCGTCGGGTGGGGACGGCGGCGGTGACCCGCCCGACGGTGGTGGTGCCGATGGCGGGAGCGGGTCGTCTCTGCTGCGGCAGGCGTTGGCGACGGTGCTCGCCGACGGCGGCACCGCCACGCTGGGGCGCGCCAGCTCACCTGCGGTGCGTGCGCTACTGGACCCTGCGGCGCGCGACGAGGTGCGACGTACGGTGAGCGCCGTCGTCGCCGCGACGGACGCGTACCGGAGCGAGCTGGACGCCGCCGTACCGGCCGACGCGCCGCACGACATGGTGCTCGCGGTGCTGCTGTCGCTGCTACACGGCCCGGCGTGGGGCGCCGCCCTGATCCGGCTGCACGCGCTGCTCGCCTGGTACGAGCGGACGATCGCGCTCGGCGTGGTGATCACCGCCGAGCGGTTGGGCCGCCGCGACTCGGAGCCAGGCTTGTTCCGCGACCTGACCGGGGCGGTGCGGCTGGGCCGCAACCGGCTCAGCACCGCAGTACGCGCCCTCGTCGACGCCACCGTCCACGTGCCGCACACCCACCAGGCGCTGGTGGAACGGCAGCTCACCATGCTCGCCAGCCGGCGGGCCGACTGGCAGCGGCGACAGCTGGTGGCGCGGCTGGCCGGGGTGGCACCACCGTCGCCGGCCGACCTGGAGGCTTACCGGCGGCTGCGGGCGCTGACCCGCCGCCGGACCGACATGGAGGTGGTGCTGAGCGCCGACCGGGCGGAACGGGAGCGGCTGCGCCGGCAAGCCGGCTCCTCCGCGGAGACCCGTGAGGCCCGTTCCGCTGCCCGGGCCCGGCTGCGGGTGCTCTGGCCCCAGATTCAGGAGCAGCAGCAGGAACTCGCGACGATGAACCGCGAGATCGGCAGCCTCCGCCGTACGCTCAGCGGCGCGACGATGAGCCGGATCGCGGCGTACCAGGACGCCGAACGCCGCGGGATCCGGGACGACGAGGCCCGCCAGGAACGCGACGCCCTGCTGCGGCGCATGGACCAGGAACTCACGTCGCTGACGAGCCACCGGCTGGCGGTCGCCGACGAGACCGGCCGCTGGCAGCGGTACGAGCTGCTGCTGGAGCGGCTGCTGAAGAACAGCCACAACCTCGGCCTGGAGCTGTTCATGGACTCGTTCCTGAAGGTCAGCTCGTCGGTGGAGCGGCGCCGCGACATCGGGATCTCGGCACATACCACCGGCCAGGTGCACTGGCTGAGCTACCCCGGCCACGGCGACAACGCCGTCGACTGGAACTGCGACGCCGGCCTGCCGCTGCTGCTCTCCGCGCCGCAGGAGTTCCGGCTCCCCGAGCGGTTCCGTGCCACCCCGCAAGACGCGGCGGCGTACCACCTGGTGGGTGGCAGCGCGGTGGTCGAGGCGCGCGCGTCCGACGACCTCCAGGACATCTTCGGCAAGATCGCGTACGGCCTGCTCGGCCGGCAGGGGTCGCAGGAGACGGAGCTGGGGGCGCTGCTGCGCGCGCACGGCGACGACGAGATCGCCCCGGCCGAGGTGCTCACCCGTTCGTCCAGCGGCAGCGAGGTGTCCCGGCTGCTCACCGGCCTGGTCGCCCGCAACCTCACCCCGATCGACAACGCCGCCGCCTTCGACGCGCTGCGCGCGGGGATCGTCCGGGACCTGGAAGCCGGGGTGGTGCGTGCCCGCGGCCTGCCGGTGGGGACGGTGCTGTTCCGCCGGGATCGGCTGCACGCCGACTCGGGCGCGTTCGGGCTGGGTCGTATCGTCACCCCCCACATCACGGTGGGCGAGCTGCTCACCTCGGTACGGGAGCTGCTCTCCAGCGACAGCAGCTCCGTCTACGACACCGAACGGCGCAGGTTGGTCAACCGGATCTGGCAGCTGCTGCTGTGGCTGCGCTCGGCCGGCGCCGACGACCACCGGCGCGCGGCCTCGGTGTCGGTGGGCCACGTCTACCGCGGCAGCACGCCCGACGAGCTGACGGTACGGGTCTACTACTCCCACATGTACGACATCGCGGTACGCGCCGGCACCCCGGTCAGTGTCGGCGACCGGCTCGGGCTCACCGGCTCCACCGGCAACGCGGTCAACTCCCACGTACACATCGAGATCTTCCTGTACCGGGGCCGCAGCCAGCTCGGCGCCTGCCTACCCCACGAGTTCTTCCCGCCCACGCCATAGCTTGATCTTCAACCTGTGCGGCGCGGGCGGCGCCGGTTTCTCCCAGGGGCGGAGGTCGGCGGTGGCAGAGGCCGCATGCCTCCGAGCAGCCTCGGCTACGGTCGAGCGTGTGCCCACAAACGAACTCCGGCACCGGGTCGGGTCGGCCCGGGTGGCCCGGCTGGCCACCGTCGGGGCCGACGGTCGTCCACACCTGGTGGCGGTGTCCTTCGTCCTGCTCGGGGATGTCGTCTACCACGCCGTCGACGAGAAGCCCAAGCGCCACCGGCAGCTACGCCGGCTGGAGAACATCCGGGCGACGGGGCACGCCTGCCTGCTCATCGACGAGTACGACGAAGACTGGTCGAAGCTGTGGTGGATCCGGTTGGACGGACACGGCCGGTTGGTGGACGACCCGGCGGAGGAGGACCGGGCTCTAGCCGCACTGGCTGCGAAGTATCCGCAGTATGTCGAGCGGCCACCAGCCGGGCCGGTCGTCGCGGTCAGGGTGACCGCCTGGTCGGCGTGGTCGGCGGAAGGAGCAATGGACCCGGCCGGGTGAGGTAGCGGAAGCGCGCCGTCCGGAGGCGTCAGTGAGTCGGGGCGAGGGCGTCGAGCACCTCGTCGGCCCGTCGCAGCGACGCCTGGGCACCGACCCGGGGTGAGCCGATCTCGGGATCGAAGTTGAGGTCGACGAACAGTTCCGTGACGCCAGCCTCGGCGAGTCTGGCCAGATCCGACCGGATCTGTTCGAGCGTGCCGGTGAGCGGCTCGCGATCGGCAGTGCCGGCCGCCCGTACTCGGACGGCGCCCCGGCAGACGAACCGCAACAGCCGGGGATCGCGCCCGGCGTCCGCCGCGGCGGCCTTGACCGTCGCGACCGCCGCGCCAATGCCCCGCAGGTCGGCCTGACTACCACTGACCCAGCCGTCGGCGAGCCGGCCCGCCCGGCGCAGCGCCGGAGGTGCTGCGCCGCCGAGCAAGATCGGCGGGTGCGGTCGCTGCACCGGCTTCGGCTCCATCCGCGTCGGCGGGACCTGGTAGAACTCGCCGCGATGCGCCACGACGTCGTCCTGCCAGAGGGAGCGAAGGACAGCGAGGAACTCCGCAGCACGCGAGCCCCGCCGGTGCTTGCTCGCACCCGTCGCCTGATACTCCTCATCCGACCAGCCCAGACCGAGTCCGACGTCGAGCCGTCCACCGGTGAGGATGTCGAGAGTCGCGGTCTGCTTCGCCAGCACCACCGGTGAGTGGAACGGCATGTTGAGCACCGCCACGCCAAGCCGGATCCGCGTGGTGTGGGCCGCGAGGAACGCCAGCGTGGTCAGCGGGTCCTGAACACTGTGGTATGTCTCGCTCCAGCCCAGGTCGGCCGGGACCAGCAGGCGCTGGAACGTCCACAGCGAGTGGTATCCGAGCTGCTCAGCCCGGCGGGCGACGTGGATCATGTTCTCCGGCGTCGCCCACGAGCCGGAGACGGGCGGGGCGAATCCAATCTCCACCCCGGGCACGGTACCCAGTCCTGCCCCGGTCCGGCGCCGCAAACCGGCAACACCGACCGGTCAGCGCGGTGCCGGCCACCCTGCCGACCAGCAACCACACCACGAACCAGTCGAGCCACGGTGCGGCAATCAGTAACGACCGGTGTCCCGCACCGGACGTGTATCCGGGCCTAGAGGGCCAGGTGCCGGGCGCCCCGTCCGGCACGGGTGGCGCGTATGGCCGATGCCTGGGCGGGTACGACAGGGGTATATCCGCAGGTAGGGACCTGACGCGGCGGGGGTGAGCATGGGACGTTACGACGACGAGGTGGCCGGGCTGGCATGGCCGCTGGCCGACCCGGGTGACCTGGACGTGCTGCTGGATCGGATCGGGGACGCCCGGGTGGTGATGCTCGGCGAGGCGAGCCACGGCACGCACGAGTTCTACACCTGGCGCGCGGCGATCAGCCGGCGGCTGATCGAGGAGAAGGGCTTCTCGTTCGTCGCCGTGGAGGGCGACTGGCCCGACTGCGACCGAGTGGACCGCAGCGTCCGCTGCCAGGCCGCCGCGCCCAGCGACCCGCGGGACGCGCTCGCCACCTTCGAGCGCTGGCCGACCTGGATGTGGGCCAACGAGGAGGTCATCGACTTCACCCGCTGGCTGCGTACCCGCAACGCGGAGGTGGACGAGCCGGACCGCGCCGGGTTCCACGGTCTGGACGTGTACTCGCTGTGGGAGTCGCTGCGGGAGATCATCACCTGGCTGCAGGAGCACGACCCGGAGCAGGTGCCGGCGGCGCTGGCCGCGTACCGCTGCTTCCAGCCGTACGACGAGGACCCGCAGCAGTACGCGCTGGCGACCCGATTCGTGCCGAACAACTGCGAGAACGAGGTGGTGGACCTGCTCGTCGGGCTGCGCGAGCGGGCCGTGGCCGACGGCGCTGGCCGCTTCGAGGCCTGGCAGAACGCCGAGATCGTCGCCGGGGCCGAGCGCTACTACCGGACGATGGCGCGCGGTGGCCGGGAGTCGTGGAACGTCCGCGACCGGCACATGGACGACACCCTCGACCGGCTGCTGCGGCACTACGGGCCGGGGTCGAAGGCGGTCGTCTGGGCACACAACACCCACGTCGGGGACGCCCGCGCCACCGACATGACCGACGCCGGAGAGGTCAACATCGGCCAGCTCGCCCGGCAGCGGTACGGTCCGGACCGGGTCGTGTTGGTCGGCTTCGGCACCCACCACGGCACGGTGATGGCCGGTGACGCCTGGGGCGCGCCGATGGAGGTGATGCCGGTGCCGCCGGGCCGCCGGCACTCCCTGGAGGAGGCCCTGCACGCCGCGCCGGCGCAGGCCCTGTTCGTCTTCCCGGGCGACGGCAAGCCCGATGTGCTCACCGACGAGCTCGACCACCGGGCGATCGGAGTCGTCTACCACCCCGAGCGGGAGAGCTTCGGCAACTACGTACCGACGGTGCTCGGCGACCGCTACGACGCCTTCTGCTGGATCGACGAGACCCGGGCGGTCCGACCGCTACGCGTGCGGCCCACCAGCCTGGCCGAGCCCGGGACGTACCCATCCGGCGCCTGACGGCGGCGCTGTCACATCCGCTCCAGCGTTCGGCTGCCGGGCGGGCCCGCGTCTATCCACTCCGGAGTGACGGGGCGGCGATCCCTGGCGCGGGCCCTGTACGGTATGACGCACCCTGGCAGAACCGCCCGGCACCTCTCGGCTCCGGGCACGTGACATCTGACGTGAGGGCGCGCATGACGGCCGCCGACTTCGGCGTCGACCCGACCACCGCGACCAGCCCGGAGCAGTACGTCATGCTGCTGCGTCGCGTCCGCGACCAGTCCGGCCTCGCCTACCGCGAGACTGCCCGCCGCGCGCAGCGCAACGGGGACGTGCTGCCGGCGAGCACCCTGGCGACGATGCTGGGCCGGTCGACGCTGCCCCGCCGCGATCTGGTGTCGGCCCTGCTGCGAGCCTGCGATGTGCCGGACGACCGCGCGGCGGCGTGGCTGGCGGTGTGGGGCCGACTGGCCGCCGCCCGCCCGGCGGCGAGGCCCCCGGCCACACGCGGACGCCCATCAAGCCAGCCGGGACACTCCCCGGTCGGGCCAGCCACCCGCACCACCGGTCCGAGCGGTCCGGTCGCCGCGCCGGGCACTGAGGGCATCGGGCCGACATCCCACACGGAGGGCTCCGCCGCCCTACGCCTGATCCCTGCAGGCGGCGGGATCGGGTCGGCCGGCCCGGAACGGGGACGGGCCGACGCGTCCGGCGGGGGGCGGGACCGGGCCGTGTTGCGTGGGTTGCCGTGGCCGACCGTCGACGAGGTGCGGCCGGTAGAAGGCGGGTCAGGGGCACCGGTTCCGTATCAACTGCCACCGGCGCCGCCCCTGATGGTCGGCCGCTCGGCGGAAATCGGCCGACTGCTCTCGTCGACCGAGGCCGACGCCGCGGTGTGCCTGGTCGAAGGAGCCGGCGGTGTCGGCAAGTCGGCGCTCGCCCTGCATGTCGCGCACCGGATCGTCGGGCGTTACGACGGGGGCTGCCTCTACGCGGACCTGCGCGGGGCCACCGCCGGCATCGCGGCGGCCGAGCCTGCGGACGTGTTGGGCCGGTTCCTGCGGGCGCTGGGCGTGCCCGCCGTCCCCGCCTCGCTCGACGAGGCGTCGGCGTTGCTGCGCACGTGGACCGCCGAACGGGGTGTGCTCGTTGTACTGGACAACGCCGCGTCGGCGGCGCAGGTCCGACCGCTCCTGTCCAGCGGGCCTGGGTGCACCACGATCATCACGAGCCGGTGGAAGCTCCCTGACCTGGACACCACGGCCCGGGTCCGCCTCGATCCGTTACCCGACGACGCGGCGCTCGCCCTGCTCACCGGGCTCACCGGCGCCCAACGCGTGCAGGCGGAGCCAGCCGCCGCCGCGACGGTGGTCCGCCGGTGCGGCGGGTTGCCGCTGGCGTTGCGAATCGTCGGCGCCCGCGCCGCGGCCCGGCCGGACGCCTCGCTCACCGGTCTCGCCGAGCGGATGGACGACGAGGGCCTGCGGCTGGACGTCCTGGAGGTCGGTGACCTGTCCGTACGGACCAGCCTGCACGTGGGCTACCAGGCGTTCGGGGACTCGCCGCAGGGCGCACGCCAGCAGGCGGGCCGGCTCTTCCGGCTCGCCGCGCTGCCGGACTGGACGCATTTCACGCCGTACGGCTGCGCGGCGCTGGCCGATCTGCCGGTCACCGCCGCGGAGCGGGCGCTGGACGCGTTGGTCGACGCGCACCTGATCGAGTCGGCCGGTGGCGGCCGATACCGGTTCCATGACATCGTCCGGCTCTACGGCCGGGAGCGGGCGCAGGCGGTGGACGACCCGCCACACCGCGAGGAGGCCCTCGGCCGCTTGACCGCGTGGCTGCTCGCGGCCACCACCCGCGCTGCCCGGTTGCTCTACCCGCACGACCGGTTCGGCATCGACGAGCCGGCTGGCCCGGCGCACCCCGGCCCACCACTCGGCAACACCGCCGACGCTTGGGCCTGGTTCGAGCGGGAGCACACCAACCTGTTGCTGATAGCCCGCCAACAGACGGCGGCCGGACGCTCCCTCACCGAGGTCCGCGACCTGGCCCTGGTAGCAGCCAAGTTCCTCGACTACGCCGGATACATTGCCGAGCAGCAGCAGTTCGGCCACCTCGCCGTCACGGCGGCGACCCGACTTGACGACCGTTCCGGCGCGGCGTCCGGGCTCAACATCGTCGCAGTCGCGCTTCTGCGCCAGGGGCGGCTCGACGAGGCGATCCCGTTGCTGGAGCGGTGCCTGGCCGTCCATCGCGACCTCGGCGACCGGAGCCGGGAGGCCGCCGTCCTGAACAACCTCGGAAACGCCCTGCGCGACAGCGGCGACCTGACCGGCGCCCTACACCACCTGCAGGCCGCGCTTGTCGTCCGGCGACAACTCGGCCATCGGCACAAGGAAGGGTTGGTGCTCGACAACCTGGCCCTGGTGTACCAGCGCCTCGGCGACTACTCCCGGGCCATCGCCTGTCACGAGGCGGGACGCGCCGTCGCCGATAGCGGCACCGATCCGTTACGCGAGGCCCAGGCGCTGGTCAACTTCGCCGAGACGCTGGAGGCCTCCGGCGACCACCGGGCGGCGATCGCCCGCGCAGCGGAGTCGCTGGAGGTCTGCCGACGCTACGAGCACCAGCGGGGCATCGGCTTGGCGCTGCAGGTGCTGGGCAACGCCCATGCGGGCCTCGGACACCGCGCCGTGGCGCGCCGGCACTGGCGGGAGGCCCTGGACCGGCTCGACGGGCTGGATCCGCAGGCGTGCACCCGGCTCCGCGCCGCCCTGGCGCCAGCCACGACCCCCGACCCCCTGACCCCTCACTGACGGCAGCGCCATTCCTGGCGTGCCGAAGCCACCCCAGGACGCCCCCTCCCCGCCGACGCCGTCCGGCGCGACGTACGTCGAGCGATTGCTGGGCGGGTGGTCGCCTCGTCAGCAGCGTATCCGTGGTGCCAGCCGGACGGCGGCGGGGCCGTTTCGGTCCAGGTAGGTCGACTCGGCGAAGGCCAGGAAGCGTTCCGCGTCGGTCGCGGTCGAGGCCAGACCGAAGGAGACGCGTACCGCCCCGCCGGTCGGCAGCCGCAGCGTGGCGAGGTGCTGGTCGATCGTCTCGGCGTGCGCGAGGAGCGTACGGCGCAGGGAGTCCCGGCTGATCCCGAAGGCGGCCTCGGCCGCGCCCGGGTTGCAGAAGCATCCCGTACGGAGGGCGAAGCCGGCCGCCGACGATTCGAGCGCGACGAGCCGCTCGTCAACGAGCGAGCCGTCCGGGTAGCGGAAGTTGAACGCCACGGTGCCACCTCGAGCATCGCCCGTCGGCGGCCCGTAGACCCGGACCAGCGGCCGGCCGTTCCGGTGCCGCAACGCGGTCAGCTGCTCCAGCAGCCACCCGGTGAGCAGGCCGACCCGGGTGTGGACGAGGTCGACGCCGATCGAGTCGAGCCAGCCCAGCCCGAACTCCACATCGGGGATGCTGAGGAAGTTGAGCGTGCCGTCCTCGAACCCCGACTCGTCCTCCATCGGCTGGTGCCAGTCGCCCTGGACGCTGACCGCCCGGATGGTGCCACCCGCGAACCAGGGGCGGCGCAGCCGGGTCAGCGCGTCGCGCCGGGCGAGCAGCGCCCCCACGCCGGTGGGGTAGCCGAAGAGCTTGTACCAGCTCAGGCAGACGAAATCCGGCCGGACGACGCTCAGGTCCAGCCGGTTCGTCGGGGCGAATGCGGCGGCGTCGAGCAGCACGTCGTACCCGTGCTGCTGGGCCAGGTCCACCCACCCCAGCGGATGCTGCACCCCGGTGAAGTTGCTCTGTGCCGGGTATGCGAAAAGCCCCAGGGTGCCGGACCTGCGCCACCGGAGACGGTCAGCCAGCCCCCTTCGGCCGGCGGCCAGCGCGGCGATCACGTCAGATTCGGCGACCCGCAGCTCGGGCCCGGCCAGCGGCACGTAGCGGACCGGCGCGCGGGCGGCGCGGGCGTACTCCCGGATGCCGTTGACGGAGTTGTGGTTGTCCCAGGTCAGCACGAGCGGGCAGCCGCGGCCGAAGCCGTACGCCTCGCCCACGAGGCGGCAGGCGCCACTGGCGTTCGGGGTGAAGATGACGACGTACTCGCTTGGGTCGGCGCGGAAGAAGTCGAGCACCGCGCGCCGGGCCGACTCGACCAGTGAACCGGCCGCCTCGGAGGTGTGGTTCTCCGAGTGCGGATTGCTGTACAGGCCCGAGACCAACCGGCCGTGGTGGGCGACGATCTGTGCCCGTGCGGCCACCCCGGCCCCCGCGTAGTCGAGGTATACCTGGCCGTCGCGGTCGAGGTGCCGATACTCGGTGGCGCGCAGCTCGTCGATCCGGGCGGTGCTCGCGTACGCGGCGGTCGCCGCGATACGTACGCCGGCCTGTGCTGCGGACGTGTGCTTCTCGGTTGTCATGTGGGGTGCGGCCAACCCGGTCGGTGGGTTGAGCCGTCGGCCCGCGCCCCTCGAAGATCGCATATCGTCGGCGTCACGTGGCTGTCGCAGTCTGGCGGGAGGCGGAAGCGCCACCGGGCGGTCCATCGTGGCCATGTCCCGGTCGGCCGGACCGGCTCAGGGCGCGCCGGTCGAGTTTGCCGTTGGGTAGGGTGGGCAACCGCTCCACCCGCTCGAACACGGTGGGAACGGCCACGGCGGGCAGCCGGTCCAGCAGGTGCGCGCGCAAGGCTCTCTGATCCACCGGTTCGGCGGAGACGACGAACGCGACACCCTGGTAAGGGACCGCGACGCCGGCTAGGAGCACCGCCGGGTGGGACATCAGGGCGTGTTCGATCTCGGCCGGTTCGATCCGCATGCCGCCGATCTTGAGCTGCTCGTCGATGCGTCCGTGGTATCGGAGCAGGCCGTCCGTGCCCATGATGACCCGGTCGCCGGTGCGGTACACCGGCGCTCCGGACACCACCCCGGGTGAGGAGATGCACAGCTCGCCGTCGTCGATCGAGATCGTTGTGCCGGGGATCGGACGGCCGATGGGTACCGGGTCCTCTCCCGCCGCGCACCTGTGCACAGTGCTCCAGACCGTGCACTCGGTGGGACCGTACTCGTTGTAGAGCGCCGCGTGCGGCGTTCGCTCGTAGTGCAGGTCGACCAGGCCGGGTGGGCAGCTCTCCCCGGCCACGATCACGGTGGTCAGGCTGCGCACCGGCGAACGCAACACCAGCCGGTACAAGGACGGCACCATCAGCGTATGGGTGGGCCGGTGCGCGGCGCCGGCCCGGACCAGCGCCCTCACGTCGAACGGCCGGTCGCTTGGGATTACCAGTGTGCCCCCGGTGCACAGCGTCCAGTAGATGCCCACCACGGAACTGTCGAACGAAATCGACGAGCACAGCAGGAACCGCTCCGGCGGGAGACCGTAGTACTCCAGCCGGGCGCCGGTCGAGTAGCTCAGCGCCGCCCGCGACACGGTGACGGCCTTCGGCACGCCGGTCGAGCCGCTGGTGAACATCGTGTAGGCGTCGGGCCCGTCCCGCCAGTGGGAGGGGGCCGGGCGCAGCGACGCCAGCAGCCTCTCGGTCAGTGCGACGCGCGCACCGCTGCCCGCGGCCATCAGTTCCCGGCGGGTCACCGGGAAGGCCGCGTCGATCGGGACATACCGCGCTCCCGCCCGCAGTACGCCGAGCATGGCCACGATGGCCCAGCGCGACAGCCGGGTGTGCACGATCACCGGCTCCCCGACGGCCACTCCCCGCTGTTCGAGATAGGCCGCGACCGCGCCGCTCAAACCGTCCAGGTCCGCGTACGTCAGGGCCTGCTCGGGATCCACCACGGCCAGCGCCTCCCGGCGGGAGCGCAGCTGAGCGGCCAGTGCATCGGGGATCAACGCCGCCTCCCCACGACCGGCATCCGCTTGATTCCGCCCAGCCAGGTCGACCGCACGCGCTCGACCTCGCCGGCAGGCTCGAAGGACGCGAAGGTGGCGAACAGTTCCTCGAAGAAGATGCGCAACGTCAGCCTGGCGACGGCCGCCCCCAGGCAGTAGTGCCGCCCGTCCCCGAAGGCCAGATGCCGGTTCGGGTGGCGGTCCATGTCCAGCGTGTTGGCACCGGGAAAGATGGTCTCGTCACGGTTCGCCGACCCGAGCCACACCACGACGGCGTCGCCCGCCGCGATCCGTACCCCGCCGAGGGTGGTGTCCCGCGTCGCCAACCGCATGAAGTGCCCGGCCGGCGAGGTGAACCGCAGCGCCTCCTCCACCGCGCGGTCGACCCGCTCGGGTCGCCGGGCCCAGTCCTCGTAACGTCCGCGGCGGATCAGCTCGGCCAGGGCCGCGCGGGGCACGTGCGGGATGGCGGCGCTGCCGCCGAGGAGCAGGCTGTAGCAGTTGGCCACGACCGCGCCCGGGCGCAGCGGCATGGACCCCAGGACGTCCACCAGGTCCCCGCGCGGGCGCCGCCGGTGCTCGAGCACCAGGTTGAGCAGGTACGCGAACAGCTCCCGGTGCCCGCGGTCGAGGGTCGCGGACGGCCCGTCCGGCAGCATGACGTCCGGATCGTGCTCGGCCACCGACATGGACACCCACCGGGCCAGGGCGGGCCAGTCCGCGGCCGGGACGCCCATCAGCGGCCCCAGGAAGGCCAGCGGCAGGGCGGAGGTGAGCTCGGCGAAGTCGAAGACGCCGCTGGTGGGGCGGAGTATCGACCGTACGAAGGAACGGATGGCCGGCGCGTGCCGTGCCACCGCGCGCGTGGTCATCTGGCGTTGCAGCGGCCCGCGGATGAGGCCGTGCCGCGGCGGGTCGGTCGCCGCGAACTGCTGGTTCTGCGCCGGCTCCGGCCGGCCGAGCATGTTGAGCATCACGCCACCGGTGGAGGTGAACCTGGCATGGTCGGTCAGGACGGTTCTGGCGTCGGCGTAGCGGGTGACCGCCCAGAAGCCCAACGTGCCCTCGACCGGCTGCCAGCGGACGGGTCCCCACCGGCGCAGCATCCGCCACACCGCATGCGGATCGCAGGTGCCGTAAAGGGCGGGGTCGGCGAGTTCGACCCCGCCCGGGGGTCGGATGTGGCCACACGGCGGGGTTCTCATGCGGCGAGTACCTCATCGACCAACTCGGCGATGGTCGGCTTGAGGAACAGCACGGCGGCGTCGACCTCGACACCGAGCCGCTCGTAGATGTCCATCAGCAGGTCGGCGGCCAGCAGCGAGTCGCCGCCGAGGGCGAAGAAGTTGTCCTCTACGCCGACCGGCGTGATGTTCAGCTTCTCGCTCCACAGCCGGGTCATCATCGACTCAAGCTCGGTTCGCGTCGGCATGGATCCCCTCCCATCTGTCGATAAACCGAGTCACCAGGGCACGCATCTCGGCCTCCCGGTACGAGCGGCGGTACCGCAGGCAGGCGGTGTAGCCGCCGCCCGCACCCGGCTCAAGCCAGAACGCCAGCCCGTTGACGGGCAGCACCGGCCCGCCCAGCCCGAGTCCGGGAGGGATCGTCAGCGGCTCGATCCCGGCGCCGTCCGGCACCTGGATGACCTCGAACTGGGCCAGACTCGGTCCGCCGTGGGCGAACAGCGCATCGGCCTGCGGCACCGCGTCCAGCAGCACCGGAAACGGGATCTCGTGCGCGTACGCCTCGGCGAACGCGCGGTGTACCGGGCCCACCGCCGGCGTGCCGAGCCGCACCGGTAGCACGTTCATGTACAGCCCCACGGTGTCCCAGTCGGACCGCTGCCGGCCATGGGTCAACACCGGAATGACGGCCTCGCCGTGGCACAGCGGACCGAGGGCACGCGCGAACGCGGTGAGCAGGACGACGAACGGCGTGCTGCGCATGGTCCGGGCGACCGCTGCCGCCTGCTCCTGGGTGATGCCGCTCGACGTCCTGATCTCGGCCGTGCCGGCCTCGCCACCCGTACCCGGGGCCAGGGCTGGCACGTCGGCGAGCATCCGGTGCCAGAACGGCACGGACCGGGCCACCCGTCCGGGAGCGTGAGTGGACACGCTGTCGTGGTAGGAGGGTGCCCGGCCGGTCCTCGGCCTCAGCACCTCGCGGAGCAGCAGCCGCATCGACCACGGGTCGGACACGGTGTGGTGCGCGACGAGCAGCAACTCGGGACCGGCCAGGTAGGCCCAGAGCAGGCACCGCGCGTCGGGCGGGTACCGGCCCGCGGCGGCCGCCGCCCACACGTCATCGACCGTACGCAGCGGGACCGGCCCCTCCCCCAGTACGGGGTGCCGGGCGACGGCCGCATCGAGGGCTCGCCGCAGCGCAGCATGGTCGGGCTCCACCGGCAGCCGGATCCCACCCAGCGCGACGAACCGGTCGGCGTCCGCCGGCCCGCCCGCCCAGGACAGGATGCGCTGCCCGAACGGCTGGTCATCCACGTCGTCCTCCTCCCGTGGCCTTCCCGGCCATGTCGATGGGCACCGGCCCGCGCGGCGCCGAAATCTCCGTCGGCTGCGCGTCGTCCGGCGCGGTGGCGTCCTCCGGCAGGTCACGCCCGAGCCGGAGGGGCGAGAAGTAGAGCAGCAGGCTGGACGCCCACACTCCGGCGGCCGCAATCCACAGCGTCGGCCGTACCCCCAGCCAACTGCCCAGCAGCCCGCCGGCCAGGGCCCCCACCGGCATCACCCCGAAGATCACCCACCGGACCGAGGCCGTCATCCGCCCCAGCAGGTCCGGCGGGCAGACCCGTTGCCGGTAGCTGACTGCCGCCGCGTTGTAGATGGCGAACAGGGCTCCCAGGCCCGCCATGCCGGCCGTGTAGGCGAGCGCACCCCAACCGGGCTGGGCGGCCGGTACGAGCAGCACCGTCCAGCCGAGTCCCAGCGGAGCGATCCAGATGATCCGGGCCGTGCCCACCAGGCGCGCCAGCCGCGCGGACAGCAGGCCGCCGCCGATCCCGCCCAGCGTGGTCAGCGCCAACACCACACCGACCATGTGCTCGCTCAGGCGTAGGTCGCGCACCAGGTACAGGATCGCCAGCGCGAAGATCATCTGACTGAACATGTTGAGCGACGCCGAGGCTGCCACCAACCTGGGCATGATCGGGTGGCGGAACACGAAGGACAGTCCGGCGGCCAGCTCGCGGCGGAAGTCCCGCCGCCGCGTCACAGCCGGTGGGTCCTCCGGACGGCGGATCAGCATGAGGGAGACCGCGTTGACCAGGTAGGCGAGCGCGTCGACGCCCACGGTACGCGCCACGCCCAGCGCCGACACCAACGCGCCGCCCGCGCTGTACCCGGCGATCTGCGAGACCGAGTACGTGGTCGCCAGCTTGCCGTTGGCGTCGAGTAGCTGGTTCCCGGCGACGACCGACGGCAGGAAGCTCTGGTGCGCCGTTTCGTACAGCACGGTGCAGACACTGGACAGCAACGCCACGATCCACAGGTGCGCCATCGTGACCCAGCCGGCCCAGGCGCCGGCGGCGACGGTGGCCACCAGCCCGGCCCGCACGAGGTGACAGGCCACCATGACCCGACGTTTGCGCATCCGGTCCACCCACACTCCGGCGGGCAGGGAGAGGAACAGGTAGGCGACCATCCGGGTGGCGCTGAGGATGCCGACCTCCGCGGCGGAGGCGTCCAGGACGGTGACCGCCAACAGCGGGATGGCCAGCAGCGAGACGGCATCACCGACCTCGCTGAGGGTCCGGCCCGACCACAACACCATGAAGTCACGATGTCGCCACAGGTTTCCGCTCATGCCGTGTCCTTGACCGCGCGCAGCAGGAGGTCCGTCATGGCGGTCAGGAAGCGTTCCACGTCGGCGCGACCGTACCCGCTGCGCATCACGCGCAGGGTGAGCTGGACGTGCGGGTACACCCAGGCCACCAGGTAGAAGCTGGCCCCGCTGTATGCGCGGGCCGGGAGCCACTCGAAGCTCCCGGGTACCACCTCGGACGGCACCGGATCGGCGTCGACCGGCGCCGGGATGAACGTGAAGTAGCTGCCATGGTCGAAGTCCTGCGGTGTCACGGCGAACGGGTCGTACACCCCGTGCTGCATGGCGCGCAACGCCGCGACGTTGACCTCGCGGGCCACCGGAGGCAGCCCTCCATCGGGATCGCCGGGGACCAGCAAGGGCACCCACTGGGTCATCGACGACACCAGGCGCCGCACCGCTGGATCCAGCCGGTTCGCGGCCAACTGCCACAGCAGCTGATCCGCCACGCCGGTGGTCGCGGCCAGCGCCTGCGCGTAGACCGCGAGCAGCAGGTTGGGCAGGGTGACCTGCAGGCCCTGTGCCGCGCGGCGGGCCATGCCGTACGGGATACCGGTGTGCGCGCGAGCCCGCACCAGAGGACCCTGGGTCACCGGTACCCGCGGTGCCGCCTCGGCGGTCCGCCGGCGGTACTCGCCGGCCGCGGTCAACCTGGCCCGGAACGCGTCACTGCGCTGGCGTTCGGCCACCTCGCGTGGTGCGGGGGCGTCGTCGAGGGGGTCACCGCGCAGCAAGCTGTGAAAGTCGGACTCCAGGATCCGCACCGCGGCACCATCGGCCGCGATGTGGTGGATCACCAGGTTTACCTGCGGTGACCCGTCGTCGGGAGCACGCACCCAGGCCCGCCACGCCGGCTGGGCGGCCAGGTCGAACGGCTCCCGCACGGACCCTTCGGTGAACTGCACGAGCGGGTCGCGCAGGACCAGCTGCCGAACACCGCCGAGCTCATCCGCCGGGCGGTAGACGGTGCGAAGCGACTCGTGCCGCACCGCCAGCGCGGTGAGAGCGCGCCGCACCTGCTCCACCGTGGTCCCGGCCGGTATCGGCCACACTATGTCCTGATTGGACTCCCACAGCTGCTCTGGTGGGCGCACGGCGAGGGCGTTCCACATGGAGAGCTGGCCCATGGTGAGCGGGTAGGTGCCCTGAATCCGCATGAATCCTCCGGCTTCGCAGGGGTGGGTGGTCACCTTGCGGTGACCACCCACCGTGGTTCGCGTGTTCTCAGTTGGCGCAGTCGCCCTTCCGCATCGCCCACACCTCCTCTCGTCAGAGCCGCCGACTCCCCCGGCTATGTGGTTGGATCCGGAGGCGCGTCGCCGATGTGATGGAGCTTCATGTTCAGGTCCAGCTGACGCCACGCTTGCGGACGCTGCGCATGCGTTTCTCCTCTCCCCTTACGGGGGCGGCCCCGTGCCCGCCCGGTCATCTCAGCGTCGGCGGCCGCTCGCTTCAGCGGTAGGGCTATCGGCGGTCGAGGTCGTTCGAGGTTGTTCGATCGGGACCTCGAACGTCACCGGGGCCTGGGCACGCCGCCGTGGCCACAGCGGTGCGAGAGCGAGGACCGCCACCGCTCCCGACAGTCCGCTGAATCCGATCACCGTGGTGGCCGGCCAACGGTCCGCGGCCAGACCCGCCATGACCATCGCCGTCCCCTGGAGCCCGCTCAGACCAGTGATGGCCACCCCGAACGCGCGTCCCCGGTACTCCGTCGGCACGGCCCGGCCGAACAACGCGTTCAGCGGGATGGCGAAGGCACTCGCAGCGCCGGCCAGCACCAGCAGCAGGAGCACCAGCCACAGTGGAGGAACGAGCCAGACCGCCGCCAGCACCCCGGCGGACAGAGCGGCCAGGGGCAGGATCAGTTGCGCCCGGGCCGCCGGCGGACAGAGCCGGGTGAGGGCCACCCCACCGAGGGCCATCCCCAACGGCGCCGCCGCCAGCAACAGCCCGACGGTGCCGGCGCCGCCGCCGTACTGGCGGGCCAGCGGCGCCATCAGCCCCTCGGCGGCATAGGTGAAAGCGCTGGCCGTCCACAGGACGACCACGTAGGCACGCAACCGGGGATCGGTGCAGATCACCCGCAGGCCGGCAGCCCGGCCTGGGCGGGCCGGACTCAGCGGCGGGCGGGGCGCAGGGCGGGCACCGACGCCGATCATGATCAGAAGCGCGGAGACCATGAACGTGCCGGCGTCCACCAGCAGCGCACCGCGCAGCGACAGCAACGCCACCAGACTCCCCCCGACGGCGAAGCCGACCACCTGCACGACCTGGGCGCAGATGTTGTCCACGCCGTTCGCCACCGCGTAACGGTCACCGTCGAGCACCTCGGGCATCAACGCCGCCCGCGCGGCCACGAACGGCGGCCGCAACAGGTTGACCGTAAAGAGCAACACCACCAGGGCAGGCGCGGCGAGGCCCGGCAGCGCCGCCGCCGGGATGAGCGCCGCGCGAGCAAGGTCGCACACGACCAGGATCCGCCGCCGCGGAAACCGGTCGGCAAGGCCAGACAGCAGCGGCCCGCCCGTGAGCCAGGCCAGGTAGGAACTGGCGTAGGCGGCCGCCGCCAGCGCGGCCGAGCCGGTACCGGTGTAGACGAGGTACGCCACCGTCACGGCCGTGAGCTGGTCACCTGCCAGGGACAGCAGGTACGCCGCGAACAGGTAGCGGTACTCGCGCACCGCGAACACCTCGGAGTACGTCGCGGCGCGCTCGGTCACCCCGCACCCCCGTCCTGCCCACCACCGGCTGCCAGCACGGCGCTCGGTCCAGACCGTATCCGCCCCGGCACCCTCCGGGCCGGGACCAGGCGTTCGGGGCCGTTCGGGGCCGTTCGGGTGGGGCTCAGGCGGCCGGCAGGGCGGCGCCGAGGGGAAGTCCTTGGCGCACCGCGTCCCGTGGGCCGTCTACCGCAACGTGTACATCTTCCCAAGGTCGACATCGACAGCGGCAAGATCGCCAAGGCGTGGGAGTACGCGAACCCGTCGCGTACGCCAAACCTGGGCATCGAGAACTCCGAGGCGGAAGCCGCCGCCCAAACGGGCTGACCCATGTCTTGGGCCCGGAGCCGGCGAACGCCGGCTCCGGGGTGCGGAAGAAGGCAAGGACGCCGGGGCGGGTCCGGGCCACGTCGGCCCGGACCCGCGGCTCACCGGTCACGACCACGGCACCTGCGGAGAGGGGTAGAAGTCGACCTCCTGCAGGCGCCACCGCGGCGCCTGCGCCCCCAGTCGCGTCCGGAACGACTCCCAGTCGTGGCTGGCCGCCGTCGACCAGCCGAGTTCGGCGATCGCGGGCAGGCGCGGGAAGGCCATGTACTCGATGTCGTCCAGGCTGCGTAGCGTCTCCGACCACAGCGGCGCCTCGACGCCGAGGATGGCGTCTTCGCCGACGCCGGTCACGCGGTGTGCCGGATCCCAGCCGTACGCGTCGCGCACCTCGATGTAGCCGGCCCACTGCAGGCCCAGGCGGGTGGTCGCGTCGTACTTCATGTCGAGGTAGGACTTGCTCGCTGGTGACATGACCACCTTGTTGCCCCGGGCGGCGGCCTCGGCCAGATCGGCGTTGGTCGTCCCGGTCCCCCAGAACTGGGCCGCGACGTCGGTCGGCGGGTCGACCTGCATGATCTCGTTCCAGCCCGAGGCGCGCTTGCCGTACTTCGCGACGAGCGGCAGCACGCGCTCCATGAAGGTGCGGTAGTCCTCGTCCGTGGTCGCGTGCGCCTCGTCGCCGCCGATGTGCAGGAACGGCCCGGGCGTGATCTCGGCGACCTCTCGGATGACGTCCTCGACGAACCGGTAGGTCAGTTCGTCGTCGATGCACAGGGAGCTGTAGCCGACCGCCATGTCGGTACGCGGCGGCGGCGCGACCCCGTCGCAGTTGAGCTCGGCGTAGGTGGACTGGGCGGCGTTGGTGTGCCCTGGCATGTCGATTTCGGGAACGACCGTGATGTGCCGCTCGGCGGCGTAGGCGACCACGGTCTTGTAGTCGGCCTTGGTGAGGAACCCGGGTCCGGCGCCGTCGACGCCGGTGCCTGGACCGCCGCCGACCGTGGCGAGCCTTGGCCAGGAGTCGATCTGGATCCGCCATCCCTGGTCGTCGGTCAGATGGAGGTGCAGGTAGTTGATTTTGTACTGGCTGAGCAGGTCCACGTACGCGGTGATCTCGTCGACCGTGTGGAAGTGCCGAGCCAGGTCGAGCATCGCCCCCCGGTACGGGAAGCGCGGGTAGTCCACGATCCGCCCGCCGGGCACCGTCCAGGTGACCCGCTGCCGTTCGGACGCCTCGATCTGGGCGGGCAGCAGCAGGCGCAGCGTCTGCGTGCCGGCGAACAGCCCGGCCGCGGTGTTCGCCCGGATCGTCACGGCCCGGCGGGTGACGTCGAGCTGGTACCCCTCCTGGCCGACGCGTCCGTCCGCACTCCCCATGACCAGGGCGATCTCGGGCAGCGGTGTCGAGCGGACCGGCAGCACCGGCAGCGGGTACCCGGTCGCGGGGCGCAGTGTCTCGGCGAGTTGCCGCCCCACCCGCCAGGCGGCGACCGAGCCGGGCGACGTGCGGATGACGGTCTGCGGGCCGAGCGTGAACGCGCCCCGGGCGTCGGGGCGGGTCTCGACCGGTGCGGGGACCACATCGCTCAGCTGCCGGGCCGGGGCGGCGACGGCCGGGGCTCCCGGGAGGACGAACGGCAGTCCGAGTGCGGCTATGGTCAGCAGCCGCGTCATGGTGTTTCGTCGACGCACGAATACCTCCAGGCTTTCGTCGTCATCGGTGGCGATCGATCCGATCCGCACGCTACCCGGGTCGCATGTCGGCTGTAAACCTTCCTTACAGTGATGGATTCCGACGTCCATCGGGAGGCCGGGGCGCATAAGCCCGCGGAATCGGGCGGCCGGCACCCTCACGGCGGCTGCCCCGTGGCTGCCCGCTCCTTCATGGATGATCGGCGGCCCTCGGCAGCCCGCTGGGCCATGCGGGCGAACACGAACGTGGTGAACTACGCGTCGTCGGCTTCCTGTGCCATCGTCGACGCCTGCGCGTACCACCAGTCACCGTCGGCACGGTCTGAAACACGATCGACAGTCAAGACCTCGCCCGCAGTGACGAGGGGTTGTCGGGCGTCATCGATCGAACCTGCTCACCGGTGGGCCGACGGTGTACGACCGGCAGCACCCGTCTCGCAGGTTTCGACAAGCTTCGCGACGGAAGGAACGAGAAGGTAGACCGGGGAGGTCGCTTCGCGGCGTTTCGGCATCGGCGGCGGGCGCCGGTGATCATGCGGATGGTTGGGTGGCCTCCGGTTCCATCCGCTCGACCCACTGTGCCCGCCAGGCCGGCGGCTCCCAGGGCTCCCCGAAGTAGATGCGCTCGCGGACGACCTTGCCGTCGCGGAACTCCATGATCCCGACGGCCATCACGAGCCGGTCGTCGTACCGGATGGTGTACTCGTTGACCCACAGATCCCCGCAGCCGATGGTCCGGTGCAGCTGGAACTCCTGTCGGGCGGGGTAGCTGGACCTGAAGGCGGTGATGTTGGCCTTGCCGCGGATGCGCTCGCCGCCCTGGGGCCACTCCAGCACCGCGTCGTCGGCGTAGATATCGGAAGCGCGGGCGATGTCGTCGCCCGGCCCGCCGCCGGGTGCGCTGACGTTGGAGGCCTCGAAGTGGGCTTTGATCATCGCCCGTGCCACGGTCTCGTCCATAGCTCAACCTTCCGTCCGCACGGAGGTCTGCGTGTTGGCCTGCGCAACGGACGCTACCACCGGCGGGAGCCGCCGGGCGCGGTACGTCGCGGATGCCCTCCCGGCGGACCGCGCACCGCCGGCGTCGTGGCGGGGCCGCAGCTCTTACTCGTCTGGGCAAGGATTGTTCCTGGTGACAGCCGCACCGGCGAGCGCCGGCCCTGTCGGGATAGTGATCGAAGTCCTTGACTGGGGCGTGTTGACTTGGGTGACGTAGTGACGAGCCGGTCGACCCGGCGAAGGGTGGTTCCCGTGACCGACCGTATCGAGCGAACGGATCCCGCGCCGCCGGCCGCCGTCGACGTCGCAGTCGCCGTCGCCAGGGTTGCGGTCGCCCGCCTCGCCCCCGAGGAACTGGCCGTCTTCGATCCGGTCGCCGCCGCTTGGCGGAGACGGCCCGAGCCGGGCCACTGGTCCGCGCCGGGACGTTCGGTCGGGTTCGGCGTGGAGACGGTCCTCGTCACCGAGGTCGCCCTCCAGGCGGCCGGACAGGCCGTCGCCGAGGTGCTCGTCCTCGGTGGTGCTCTGCTCGGCCGCCGCTGGTGGCGGCGCCGGCGATCCGAGCCGCCGGTGGCGGTCCGGGTCGTCGAGCCCGGCGACGCCGGCCAGCCGCCGCGGTTGGCGCTCACCGCTGAGCAGGCGCGCCGGCTGCGGGACGCCTGCCGCCGGCACGCCACCGCGCTGGGCCTCGACACCGAGCGGGCCACGGTCCTCGCCGACGCCGTGGTGGGCGCCCTGCACGTCGACGCCGGGGCGCGATGACGCCGCCGTCGACGGAGCGGGCCGACCCGGCGACACTCGCCTGGCTGTACGTGCTGGTCGCCGCGTTGACGGCCAGCTTCGGCGCGATGGTCGGCGACCTGTGGTTCCACGCCTACCGGCCGCTCGCCGTCGGGTACGCCGTCGCCCTCACCCGGTGCGACCGGGACTTCCCCGGCTACCCGTTCACCCGGCCGGACCGCGACCTCGCAACGGTAGACGCCTTCCTGGCCTGCATTCGGGACCCGACCCGGGTGCGCGGCTGGGCGATGCTCGCCGGCGCCGCGCTGCTGCTGGCCGGTCTCGCCGTGCTACTGGTGCTGGTACCGCTGGTCGATGCCGCCCGGCTCCGCCGGCACCGGGTCGCGCTGCCGGCCGCGAGGGAGCGCTTCGCCACGCTCTGCGCCGAGGCCGGGCTCACCGGCCGGCGCCGGCCCCGGCTGCTGGTAGCCGGTCCGCCGGTGCGCGAAGCGTTCACCACCGTCCGGCCGGGCGGGCGGCCGTTGGTCGTGCTGCCGGCGGCGGTGGCGGCAGCACACGCCGACCCGGCCCGCTTCGACCCGGTCGTCCGGCACGAGCTGGCGCACGTACGGGCCCGTGACGTGGCCTGGGTCTCGACCGTGCGCGGGCTGCCGTGGGTGGTGCTCCCGGCCGTGCTGGCGGTGGCGGCCCTGCGCCCCGAGGACAACTGGCCGGCCGTCACGCCGGCGCTGCTCCGGTCGCTGATCCTGGTCACGGCGATCGCGCTGCTCGCGGCAGCGCTGCTGCGGCTACGCGAGCATGCCGCCGACCGGCTCGTCGCCGACCCCGCCCCGCTCGCCGCCCTGCTTGCCCGGGCGCCGGCCACTCCGGGACGGGCCGGGCCTCGTCGTCTTCTGCGCCGCGCCCTGGGCCGCCACCCCGATCCCGCGGCGCGGATCGCGGCGCTGGAGGCGCCGGCGGCTGCCTTCGACGGCGGCTTCACCCACGCCATGGTCAGCGCCGTCGTCACCGTGACCGCGATGGGCGCCGCGAGCGGCGTCGCCCACGCGCTGGACACGACCCGTGACGCGTCGGGCCCGGCGGCCGTCGTCGCCGGCCTGCTGTTCGGACTCGGTCTCACGCCGGCGATGGTCCGGCGTGCCGTCGCCGCCCGCCGCGCCGACCGTGCCGGGGTCTGGTGGCGGCCGGTGGCGGGGGCGGCTGTTGGCTTCGTCGCCGGGGCGTTCCTGCTGCCGGTCATCTCGTTGCCCGACGCGGTCGCCTTCCCCGGCGGCACCACCGACCCTGGCACCGCGGCGAGCTACGCCGCCGTGACCGCCGCTGCGGGCACCGCCCTCACCGCGCTCTGCGTCCTCGTCGGACGGCTGCTCGCCGAGGCGGCCCCGTCGGGCGGGACGCGCGACCGCGCGCGACGCGCGATGACCTACCTCGCCGTCGCTGCCGTCGTCGCCCCCGTCGTCTGGGCGGTGCCGGTCGCCGCACAGGCGACCCACTCCCCCCGCAGGCACATCCACGACTGGTTCGTCTTCTTCGTACCGACCGCGTGGTGGTCGCTGTCGGCGCTCGTCCCGCTGGCCCTCACGCTGCTGCTTCGCCGGGGAGCGGGGCGCGACTGGTGGCGGGTGCCGGCGCTGGCAGCCGCCGCCGCGGCGCTCGCCGCCGGCACGGTGGCGGCAAGGCACACCGCCCGGCACCCCGATCCCACGATCCCCGAGCTGATGGCGGTGCTGCAGGACGGGCAGTGGGCGGCTGCACTGGCCGGCTGGGCGGTCCTCGTCGCGCTCGGTGTGCGACGCGGCCGGCACACGATCCCGACCGCGATCGTCGCCGCCTGGACGACGACGGCGGCGGTCGGTGTCGCGCTCTACCTCCAGTCGCTGGTCGCCGGCTATCCACCGGACCTGTGGCGGTTCCGGGCGCACACCGTCGCCCCGCTGGTATGGCTGCTGTACCTGGCGGTGCTGACCACCCCGGTGCTAGCCGCGGTGGCCGCCGTCCGAGGCCGGAGACCCGCGACCACACCCACTCCGCCGGCGGAGGTTCCGGCCGGAGGTCCGGCGCGGGCCGCGCGGAGGTGGGCGGCGCCGCTCGGCGCCGCCAGCGTCGCGCTCGCGCTGGCGCTGCTGGCGAGTGGGCCCGCCGCCGCACTGCTGCGCGCCCCCGGCACCGCCAGGTACGCCGCGGCATCCGCCGGGACCGAATCGCCGTCGCCGGCCGGCGGCCCGCCCACCCCGCAGCCGCCGCGGCCCGGCCAGGGCGCCGACCCGGGCCGGGCCCTGACGAAGGCGGACGCCGACGCGGCGGCCCGGGCGGTCGAGCCGACCCTGCCGGCCCACTGGCTGCCGAAACCGTGGAGCAAGGCGCCGGAGAACCCGATCACCCCCGACAGCTGCCTGCCGTTCGTCCGTAACCACTTCCTGGACGCGCTCAAGCCGCGCGAACGGGTCGACACGGTGGTCCGCTACGAAACCCGACCGGGCCCCGTGCCACTGGCCTCCACCAGCCTCGAGGTCGGGGTCACCTCGTACGCCGAGCCGGTCCCCGCGTCGGTGCTCGACCGGGCCGAGGCAGCACGCGCGGCGTGCCCCCGCTTGGTCACCCGGAGCGAGCTGCCGATCGCCATCGACGTGGCGCCAGGCGCGGCGCCGGGCCTCGGCGAGCAGTCCTGGCGGGCCGACCTGCGGATGTCCGCCACCAGTTCCGGAATGTCGCTGACCGGAACCTCGGCGTACATCCTGGTCCGCGTCGGGCACAACCTGGTCAGCGTGCAGATGACCGCTGTCATGGGGCCGCTGGACGACCACCTGCTCCGCCAGGCGGTGACCCACACCGTGGCCGCCCTATCGACGCCGCCCGCCTCCGTCCCGGCCGCCACGCCATCCCGATAGCCCCCTGGGTTGTCCGCGCCGCACGTCGGCGCCCCAACCGGCCGCCGGCGCCGGGGCTCCGGTTCACCGATGGGGTCGCAGGTTCGCGGTCAGCGCGGCGAGCTGGGCCCGCCGGTCGGAGGCGGTACGCGGCCACCCCTTGGCGTCCGGGCGGGTCTGCCAGGGCCGTGGCCCCGACTCCGGGCGGTACTCGACACCCAGCGCGTCCAGCCGCGCGAGGTGCGCACCCAGCCGGCCGCGGAAGTCGGCGGGATCCCGTTCGCGGGGGCCCCAGGCCACCTCCGCGAACGCGCACAACCGGGGAAAGGCCATGTAGTCCACCACCCGGGCGGAGTCCATGTGCTCGGTCCACACGTTGCATTGCGCGCCGATCACCCGAGCCGCCTCGGTCGGGTTCAGCCCGTCCGGTACTGGCTCGAACCCGTAGACGTCCATCGTCGACAGCACGGTGCCGACCGGGATCGGCTCGTCCGCCTGCTCGGACTGTCGATAGTCGAGGTACGCCCACATGTCCGGGCAGGCCACGACGTCCAGCCCGGCACGCGCGGCGAGTGCGGCCGTATGCGGTCCGCGCCAGGCGGCGACCGTCGCGCCGGCCGGGGCGCCACCCTCCATGATCTCGTCCCAGCCGTAGACCCGGCGTCCCCGACCGGCCAGGTGCGCGGCGAGCTGCCCGACGAACCAGCTCTGCAGCGCGTCCTCGTCGGGCAGTCCCCACTCCCGCATCCGGGCCTGCGCCTGAGCGCTGGCCCGCCACTCGTCCTTCGGGCACTCGTCGCCGCCGATGCTGATGTACCGGCTGGGGAACAGCTCGCACACCTCGTCGAGGACGTCTCGGCAGAATCGCAGGGCCACGTCGGACACGTTGAGGACGTGGGTCGAGCAGCCCCATCCCGTCCAGACCGGTAGCTCCTCGGCACCGTTGCCCAGCCACGGGTACGCCGCGATCGCGGCCTGCGTGTGCCCGGGCAGGTCGACCTCCGGTACTACGGTGACGTGACGGTCGGCCGCGTAGGCGACGATCTCCCGGATGTCGTCCGGGGTGTAGAAGCCTCCGTGCGGGCGAGCGTCGTATGTGCCGTGCTGGCGGGAACCGCGCATGCTCTCCGCGCGCCAGGCGCCGACCTCGGTCAGGCGCGGATACTTGTCGCAGGCCAGCCGCCAGCCCTGGTCGTCGGTCAGATGCAGGTGCAGCACGTTGAACTTGTGCAGCGCGAGCAGATCCACGAAGCGCAGCACGTCGGCCTTGGGCAGGAAGTGCCGCGCGACGTCGAGCAGGCAGCCCCGCCAGGCGAACCGGGGTGTGTCGGTGATGTCGACGCAGGGCAGCTCCCACGGCCCGTCGCCAACCCGGGCGCGTCGCAGCGCCGACGGTGGCAGGAGCTGCCGGAGGGTCTGCGCGCCGTAGAAGACACCGGCCGGTGAACCACCGGCGAGATCCAACCCGTCCGGTGTCACGCTCAGCCGGTACCCCTCACCGGGAAGCACCGGGTCGAGCCGCAACCGTACGGCAGCGTCGGCCTGCGGCGGCAGCCAGCAACCGGTCGGTGGGCCGAGCGTGGCGCGCAGCCCGGCCACGACCTGGTTGAGTTCGGGTGGTGCGGCCAGACCGGTGCCCGCGTCGATCCGGAATGTGCCGGGCCTTCGTTCGATGCTTGAGGGCCGGGGAATGATCAATCTTTCACCGCCCCGCCGAGGCCGGACACCAGCCGCTTCCGCACCAGGATGAAGAAGACGAGTACCGGGATCGTCATGAGCACCGACGCGGCCATGATGCCACCCCAGTCGTTCTCATCCGGCTTGAAGAACACCAGCAGCGCCATGGGCAGGGTCTGGTTGTCGGTCGCGCTGATGATGAACGTCCGCGCGAACAGGAAGTCGTTCCAGGCAACAATGAAGGAGAAGACGCTGGTGGCGGCAAGTCCCGGCGCGACGAGCGGGAAGAGGATCCGCCACAGCACGGTGCGGCGGCTGGCACCGTCGAGCATGGCGGCCTCCTCCAACTCCTCCGGGATGGCCGCGACGAAGCCGCGCAGCATCCAGACCGCGAACGGCAGCGTGAACGCCAGGTGCACCAGCACGAGCGAGCCGAGCGTGTTGAGTCCCACCTGCGGTACGACGGCGCCGACATCCCGGATCAGGAAGAACAGCGGGATCGTCAACGCCTCGATCGGCACCATCTGCGCCACCAGGAACATGACCAGGATCGTGCCGCGGAAGCGGAACCGGAACCGGGTGAGCGCCACCGCGGCGAGGAACGCCACCAGCCCGGACAGCGCCACCACGACCAGAGCGACCAGGAGGCTGTTGACGAGGTACCGGGCGAAGCCCTCCGCACCCAGCACCCGCCGAAAGTTGTCCAGCGTCGGAGCGAGCGTCCACGGCTTCTGCGACAGCGACTGGATCTCCCCTGCCGGCTTCAGCGCGGAGAGCAGCATCCAGTAGATCGGGAACACGGTGACCAGTGCGACGACAGCGGCGGTCAGGTCGGCGGCTCGCCGCCACCACGATGTGGTCGTCACAGCGGCTCTCCCCCGCGACGCAGCGCCCGCAGATAGAGCAGCGTGACCAGGAGCAGGATGAGCATCATGACCACGCCGATCGCCGAGCCCAGGCCGTACTCGGAGGCGGCGAACGCCTGCTGGTACGCGTACACGTTGAGGGTGAGGTTCTGCCCGGCGATGCCGCCCCCGCTGGTCATCACGTAGATCTGGGTGAAGACCTTGAAGTCCCAAATGATCGACTGGATGACCACGATGACCAGCAGCGGGCGGATCATCGGCACCACGATCTGCCAGAACGATCGCCAGTGGCTGGCCCCGTCCAGCGCCGCCGCCTCGAGCACCTGGCCGGGGATGGCGCGGATTCCCGCGTACAGCGTGACCATGACGAACGGGAACGAGTGCCACACCACGACCGCGCCGACCAGCGCGAAGGTGCTGTACCGGTCGTAGGTCCAGTTGTACCCGTCGAGCCCGAGCACCTGGTTGACCAGGCCCAGGTTGGCGTCGAACAGGAACATCCAGACCGTGGAGCCGGTGATCGCCGGCGCGGCCCAGGCCGCCATCGCGGCGAATGACAGGGCGTACCCGGGCCAGCGGCTGACCCGGGTCAGCAGGACGGCCAGTGCGGCGCCGACGGCCAGCGTCGCGGCCACGCAGGCGGCGGCGAACCCGACGGTGGCCAGCAGGACGGACCAGAACTTCCCATCCCGCAGCAACGTCAGGTAGTTGTCGAAGCCGACGAACCGGGTCGGCTCGCCGCCACTGACCTGTGCCTGCCGGAAGTCCAGTACGGACAGCAGACCGAGTTGGTAGATCGGATAGGCGAACAGCGGCAGCAGTACGGCGGCGGCCGGGATGAGCAGCCATAGCGGGGTGTGCCGGCCCCATCTGAGGCGGGTGCGGCGGTCCGCGGTGGCGGGGCGGACCCGCGACTGCGGGTCCGCCAGCGCTGTTGACACCGTACTCATGGTGCGAGGGCGGCGTTGATCGCGGTCGCCGCTTCGTCGGTCGCCTGCTCGATGGTCGCCTGACCGGTGACGATCTTCTCCAGCATCGTGGGGATCACCGCCTGCGCGTCGATCTTGCCCCAGCCCGGGTGCAGCGGTACGAAGCGGGTACCGGCCGCGATGGTGTCGAGGAACGGCTTGAGGAACGGCTCCTTGCCGGCCAGCTCGGTACGGGCCGAGGTGAGCGTCGGCAGGTTGCCCATCGCGTCGTACATCTGCTGCTGGTACTTCTTGCTCGCGAGCAACGTCAGGAAGTCGGCGGCGAGCGTACGGCGCTGGGTGTTCTTCATGATGCCGAGGTTGTTGCCGCCGGCGAAGGCGGGGGCGATCGAACCGGGCTTCGTCCCGGGCAGCGGCAGCACGGCGTACTTTCCGTTGGCCGCGCCGGCCGCGCCGGCCGCGACGGCGGTGCGGTTGAAGTTGCCGAGGATGGCCATCGCGGCCTTGCCGCTGGCGAACAGCTCGACGGTCTTGCCGCCGGTGAGGTCCGCGCACTGCTGCGGCGGGCAGTTGTCCGGCTTGATCAGGTCGGTGTACGCCTTGATTCCCGCACGGGACTGCGGGGAGTTGATCGCGGCGGTGTAGTGGTCGCCGGACTTGGTCGCGACGTCACCTCCGGCGTCCCAGATGAACGGCAGGGCGCCGAAGGTGTACTTGCCACCGACCGCGAGGCCGAACAGGTCCGGTTTCGCAGCACGGATCTTCCGGGCCGCGGCGACCAGTTGTTCCTGCGAGGTCGGCGGGGCCAGGCCGAGCTCGGCGAAGACGTCGGTCCGGTAGTAGAGGGCACGCACCCCCACGTACCAGGGGACGCCGTAGAGCTTGCCGTCGATCGTCGCACTGGCTCGCAGATCCGTGCCGAGATCCTTGCCCTCGGCCCAGCCGTCGACATCGGCACCGAGGTCGGCGAGCCCGCCGGCCGCCACGTACTCGGGCAGGTCTGTGTTGCCGAACTCCACCACGTCCGGTGCGCTCGCCGGGTCGTTGAACGCGCCCCTGAACCGCTCGCTGCGAGTCTGTACCGCGATGTACTGGACATCGACGGTCACGTCCGGGCGCGCGGCGGTGAACTCGGTGATCACCTCGTTGATCACTTTTTCCTTCGGTGCGCGATTGGGTTCGTCGAACAGCCAGACCCGCAGGGTCCCGGTGGTCTTGTCGTCACCGCCACTCGAAGAGGGCGCGGTGGAGGGCGCGCACCCGACGACCAGGAGACCGGCCACCACCACGGCAACTGCATTCGCCCATCGAACGTTCATTGCGGCTCCTTGAAAACGGGCCAGGTTCGGAAGTAGTTCGTAGTAGCAGGGTCATAGCGTGGGCCCGCCGTCAGCCGGTAGTCAAGACCTCAGGGATTCAGAAATAGGTCTGCAGCACATCGACAACGACCCGGTCGTCGTCAACGACCGGGATCGCCCGCCACTTGTCGAAGGCGGTGCACGGATGGGAGATGCCGAAGCCGATGAGGTCGCCGGGACGCACCGGCGTCACGCCCTCGGTCGCGACGAATCCGTGGTGGTCGTTGACCCTGGTCACCCGAAGGCCGTGCGCGGGCACCACCGTCCCGTCCGGCCGTCGAACCCAGGCCGGTTCCGGTAGTCCTTCGTCGCACGGGACGTCCCGCCTGCCCATGCCGACGATAACCAGGCCAGCCTCCGGTGTGGACAGCACCTGGGCCCACACCTCGATCGCGGCATCGAGGAAGCCCTCGTCCGGCAGGCGGCGGAACGGGGTGCGCAGCCGGTAGAAGCCGTCGTCATGCGAGACGTACGCCCCGCTGCGCAGGACCGTCGTCAGGCGATGCCCGGGCAACCACTGGTCGGCGAGCCGCTCGGCGACGATGTCGAAGTACGCGCTGCCGCCCGCGGCGACCACCACCTCCGCCGGCAACAGGCCGCGCTCCCCGAGATCCCGGGTGGCCGCCCGGACCCGGTCGAGGAACGCGGCGGCCTGGGCGGGTTCGGGCAGTCCACCCTCGTAGGCGGCCACCCCGGCCAGGTCCAGCCGGGGCGCGGCATCGACCGCGGCGGCGACTTCGGCCAGTTCGGCGAGGGTGCGGCACCCGGTACGCCCACCCGGGTATCCCAGTTCGACCAGCACCCGTAGCGGCCGGTCGCCGGGAGCCGTGCGCAAGGCGTCGGCGGCGATCGCCACGCCACTGGTCGAGTCGACCTGGAAGAGGAAATCGAAGCCGTGTTCCGCCTCGCCGGCCGCCCAGCGCAGCGGGGCCGGGTCGAGCACCTGGCTGGCCAGGACGACGCGCGGCAGACCCATCGCGCGGACGGCGAGCGCCTGACTGGCGGTGGCCACCGTGACACCCCAGGCACCGGCCGCCACCTGGGCCGCGATGAGCGAGGGCGCCATGGTGGTCTTCACGTGCGGCGCGAACGCGAGCCCGTGCCGGGCGCAGAAGTCGGCGAGGGTCCGGATGTTGTGCTCGATCGCGGTGCGCCGCACGACGAGAGTGGGCCAGGTGAAGGCCGCGCTGAACAGGTGGTGGCCGGCCGCGACGAAGTCGGCGGCGTCCACCGCCGGTCCCGGCCACCAGAAGCCCTTTGTACGCCAGTCGATCTGTCCCTCGACGCTCATCTGGCTGCCTTCCTGTCGGTGTCGGTGGCCGGCGAGTGATCATCGCGACGGGCCGGACGTGATCATTGCGACGCGGGACGCTTGACCATCGCGGCGCGAGGCCGCACTCTTGGAACGAGCTTCAGCGAGCTACTTCCGAACCTGATCGTATTTGAGGAGCAAGGCCCGTGGCGATGGTGATCGGACTCGTGATCCACGCGAGCCACCGCAGCCGGTTTGAGGCTGCGGCCCGCACCCTGGCCGGGGTGACGTTGGAGTGGGTGACCTACGAGCGCGAGGGCGAGATCGGCGACCGGGTAAGTGACCTGCTGGACCGCCGGAACGTCGACGGGTTGCTGCTCGGGCCGGTGCCGTACGCCCGGGCCCGCGACGTGCTTCCCGCCGACCTTCCGGTCACCGTCCTCCGGTCCGCCGGGCTCGACCTGGCCCTCGCCTGGTGCCGCGCCCTCGCCGAGGGCTGGCCCGCCACCCCGGTCAGCATCGACACCTTCGATCGGGAAACCATCGACGAGGTGGCCTACGCGCTCGATCTGGACCGAAGCCAGATCTCCTGCCTGCCGTTCGACCCACAGCAGCGCATCGAGGACATCGTCGAGTTTCACCGCGACGCACTGCGCACGTCCGGCGGCGCGTACGTCATCAGCGTGCGCACCGGCGTCATGGACGCGTTCGCGGGCAGCGTACCGGTGCTGAGTGGCTTGCCGGGGCCCGCCACCATCCGCGCCGAGCTGCACGAACTGGCCCTACGAATCCAGTCGAAGCAAGCAAACGAGCTCCGCTTCGCCGCCGGGGTCTTCCTCATCACCAGCCCCTCCCCCGACCTGGACCGGGCCCGCGTCGGCCTGATGAACATGCTGCTCAACACCCCTGAGTTCGCGGACTGCTGGATCGAGGACCGGGACCGGCGCGGCGTGGTGGTCTTCGCACACCGCGCCCTGTTCGAAACGGTGACGCACAGCTGGTCCAGCCTGCCCGTGCTCGCGCAGGCGCAGGAGACCCTCGGCGTCCGCGTCGTCGCAGGCTTCGGCATCGGCGCCTCCGCGCGGACCTGCGTCACCCTCGCCGAACGGGCCGCCGCCCGCGCCGAGCAGGATGTGGCGCCCGGCGCCTACCTCATCGAGGACAGCGGGCTGGTCATCGGCCCGATGGGGCCGGCCGGCACGCCGTTGTCCTTCACCTACCGCGAGCACGGCGCCGACATCGAGGAGTTGGCCCGCAGCGTCGGGCTCAGCCCCGCCACCCTGTCCCGGCTGACCGCCATCGAGCGCAGCCTCAACGGCAGGTCCGTCTCCCCCAGCGACCTGGCCACCTCACTGGGGATCACCGACCCGAGCGGGCGCCGGCTGATCCGCAAGCTCAGTGAGCACGGCCTAGTCGTCCCGGAGGGCAGCGCGCAGGTCAACCGCAAGGGTCGCCCGACCCGCCTGTACCGGCTCGCCATCAGCGGAGCGCACCGGTGAGCCTTCCGGCACGGGCCGACCTGCTGCTCACCGGCGGGCACGTCATCGATGTCGGCGGCGGGCACGTCGGCCGGTACGACGTGGCGGTCCGCGCCGGCCGAATCGCCGCGATCGGGCCGGCACTGCCGGCCGACGATGCCCGACAGCTCGTCGACGTACGAGGCAAGGTGGTCACCCCGGGCCTGATCGACCTGCACACCCACGTGGCCGCCCAGGCCACCTACTGGGGCATCGACCCGGATCCGGTCGCCTGGCGCTCCGGCGTCACGACCTGGGTCGACGCCGGCTCGGCGGGAGCCTACTCGCTCGACGCGTTCCGGGTCGCGTTGCGCCGCCTGGAGGTCCGGGTGCCCGTACTGCTGAACATCTCCGCACTCGGGCTCACCGGCCGCACCGGCGAGAGCCGGCACCTGGACAACTGCGACGTGGACCTGGCCATCGCCACGGTGCGGGACAACCGGGACCTGGTGGCCGGGATCAAGGTCCGCATCGACCGGGAGACCGTGGGCCGGAACGGGATCGAGCCGCTGCGCCGGGGCATCATGGCCGCCGAGGCGTGCGACGTCCCGGTGATGGTCCACATTGGTGCGTCCCCGCCGGCTGTCGCCGACGTCCTCGCGCTCCTGCGCCCCGGTGACATCGTCACCCACTGCGCCAGTGCCATCGCCGCGGGACCGGAGTTGGTCAGCCCGGCGATGCGCGACGCGTACGCCAGGGGGGTGCTGTTCGATCTCGGTCACGGCTCCGGAGGCTTCGCCTTCGACGTGCTCGAAGCCCAACTGGAGTCGGGGCTGACACCGCACACCGTATCGTCGGACCTGCACGCGCGGTGCCTGTACGGGCCAGTGTTCGACCTGCCGACGACGATGGCGAAGCTCTTGGCGGTCGGCCTACCCCTCGACGAGGTGGTGGCCGCGGCGACCATCCGCCCGGCGCGGGCGCTCAACCTGCCGGACGGCCTGGGCACGCTCAGCCCGGGAGCCCCCGCTGACCTGGCCGTGTTCTCTCTGGAAGAGGGCCCGTTCGAGCTGGTCGATGCCCACGGGCAGCGCCGCGTCGGCAAGCAACGGCTGGTCAACGATGCCACGTACATGGCCGGACGTCTGCTGCCGCCGCGCCTGCCCGAGCCGCCGCGCCCGTGGATCCCGCTCACGACCGCCCAGCGGCACGCCCTGGACGACCGGGCCGATGCGCTGCGTGCGCTGTTCAGCACGCCTCTGGTCGGACCCGACGGGCTGGCCGAACAGTTTCCGCGACGACCGGACGAGCGTCCGGGTACGGATGAGAGAGGCTGACCATGCCCAAGCGCGTCATCGCCACCGACCAAGCCGCGCAACCCGGGGGCCCGTACTCCCAGGCCGTGGTCGCCGGTGACCATGTGTACCTGGCCGGCGCGACCCCGGTACTGCCCGACGGGGCGTGGGTGCGCGGCGCATTCGCCGAGCAGGCGCGGGCGGCGTTCACCAACCTCGCTCGCGTCGCGGAAGCTGCGGGCGCCGACCTGAGCCAGGCTGTCCGCGTCGGGGTCTACCTGCGCGACTTCGCCGACTTCCCGGAGATGAACAAGATCTACGTGGAGTTTTTCGGCGAGCGGAACCTGCCGGTCCGCACGACGCTCCCGGTCGCGCTGGACGGCTTCGACATCGAGGTCGACGCCATTCTGTACACCGGCGCCTGACTCCGCCGCTGCCGACGCGCGAACCCACCGCGCGACGGACGCTGGGTCCGCACCTGGGCGATCTCGGCCTGCCGATAGCCGGGAGGTACATCCTGCGGGCGGACCCGCGCTCGATGAGTGCGGGTCCACCGGATTGTTGTCAGGCGCGCTGCCAGAGAACCGGCACGTTCGGCGGCTCCCAGCCAGGCAGGGAGGTGTGGCTCTGGATGCACCGGTAGGTGGAACCACCGTAGGTCACCACACTGCCCACCGAGTACGTCGTGTTCGGCGCCCAGGTGCCACCGGCCGGCGGTGGCGGCGGGTTGTTGCCGCCGCCACCGATCTGCAGGTCGATGCAGGAGTAGAAGGCGTTGGCCGTGTCACCGATGTTCCAGATGGCGAGGAGCTTCTGCCGTCCGGAGAAGCGGCTCAGGTTGATGGTGTGCGCCCCGTCGTTCGCGAAGTGACCGACCCGGGTGCCGCCGATGTAGTACTCGTAGTCCTGGGTTCGGTGCTTCGCGGTGAACGTCCACGTCAACGTGAGCGAGGTGCCGACGGAGTGCACCCGCCAGGGCTTGCTGTCGTCACTGAGCACGGCCAGGTCCGAGCGGGAGCCGTGGCAGTTCCGGAGCCCCTTCGGGCCCTCGGCGCTCTGCGGCTCCCACATGATCTGGCCGCACCAGGCGGCCTTGGTCTGGGCGCACTGGGCCTGGCGGCTCAGCGGCGAGTTCACGTACCCGTGCGCCGATGCTGGTGAGGCCACCAGCAGAGACGCGAGGACGGCACCGACGCTGAGCAGGGGCAGGAGGGTTCGTTTTCGCACCGTGTGTTCCTTTCTCCAACGGGGGCCGCGGTGGCCGCACCCCGCCCATATGGTTAAGACTGTTAACATTAACGCATCCATAGAGAGATGTCGATAGATTCGCCCGCCTTGCAGGTCCGGATTGACGCGGACGAGCCGACCGGCGGCGTGGTCTACCGCGACCCGGGCAGCATCCACATGCTCACCAATGTGGGCGGCACCGCGTACCTGGTGCGCCTGGTCGAACTGAAGTAACCGCTGGCAGGGCGGTCCGACGTGGAATCCGGCATTCCTGTGACAACCAGTGCATAAGGTACGTAACGTGCCGGACATGGTCTTTCGCATCTGGCGTAACCTGCTGCTCACAGCGCTCGGGATGGGCGTGCTCGCCGGTGCCGGTCAGCTCGGCATCGCGTTCGGCTTCGGCATCGTCCAGCTCCCCGGCGCCTCCACCGGCGCCACCGTCAACCAGTGGCCGGCCCAGCTCGTCTGGGTGGGCTGGTTCGCGGCACACGCCGCCGTAGCCGGCACCGTCGTCACCGCACGCCTGGCCCGCCGGTACGGGGTGTTGGCGAGCACGGGCAGCCTGGTGGCCGTCGCCGCCGCCGCCGCGCTGGGCGCCACCGTCGTGGCGCCGCTCTGCATCCGGCCGGCCCAGGCCGCCGAGCGGTTCTCTGTGGACCCGATCTGGACCGTCGGCATCTGCGCGATCCTCGGCGCGCTGGTCGGCGCGGGTGCCGCGATCGCCGTACTGGTGAAGCCGCCGCTGGGCTGGAACCTGGCGGCGGTGGGCGGCGCGGTCTGGCTGCTGGCGCTGGTCTCGGTCGTCCCGTCGCTCGCAACCGCCGGGCCGTTGCCCGCCGTACGGCTCGGTGTGCTGGAGCCGGCCGGGCTCGACGTCGACGCGGCGCAGCGGCAGGCGATCCTGATTCTGCCGGCGGTGGCCCTGCTCATCGGCGCGGCGACCGGCGGGCTGGCCCGCTGGCGCGGGCATCCGCCGCTGGTCAACGGCGCGACCGGCACGGTCGGCACGGTGCTGGTCGCGTTCGCCTACCTGACCGCCGGTCCCGGCGACGCCGTCGACCGGTACCAGATCACGCCGTACTACGGCGCGCTGATCGCCGTCGCCGCCGGTGTGCTCGGTTCGGCCGCCGCCGCGTTGTTCCGCTGGCCGCTCCTGCCGGGCACCGCCGAGGCGCGGGTCATCGAGCCGACCGACATCCTCCGTCCGCTGTCGGCCGGCCCCGCCGTGCCGCAGGCCATGACGCCCGCCGCCGGTGGTACGACCGACGAGCCGGAGCCCGTCGACCTGGCCGGCACGGGGCCGGTCGCCGGCGCGACCGCAGTGAAGCCCCGGACCTCAGCCGAACCGCTGGGCTTCGGTGCGGCGGCTGGCGACCGGGACGTCACCGCCGCGCCGGCCGACCTCGATGACACCCCAGAGACATCGGCCGATCTGGACGACACGCCGCAGGCACCGGACCCGGCCCCCGCGACGGCGGCTCACCTTCCCGCAGGACCCGGCGGGGACGGCTCCGGGACGGCGGAGGCGGGGGCGGACAGCACCGAACCCGACGGGATGCCGCCCGACGGGGTACTCGCTGCCCCGGGGACCCGCCGGATGTACCAGCCGCCGAAGACCGACCACCGGACGCAGGTTCGGGCGACCTGGCCGGTCGTTCCGGCGCGGCGGGTGCCGCCCGGGACCGAGCCCGCTCCGGGCGCCGAGGCGACCCACCCGGGCGGCACGGAGGAGACGTCCGAGCTGGCACTCCGACCTCGGCACCGGCCGCCCCTGCCCGACCTGAACCGGGCCGCGAACTGGGACGCCCTCGCGACCGCCCGGCGCGCCGGGCCCCCGCCCACGACCGACGCCGCGCCGGCGTCCGTCGTCAAGGCGGGACGGGCCAGCGGGCGGCTGGGCCTGTTCCGGCGCAACAAGTCCCGGGCCGACGGGGACGGCGCGGGCACCCCGGCGGACGGGGAGCCGCTGATGGCGCAGGACGAGGAGTTCGTCGACTGGGTGACCGGGCTGGGCAAGCCGCTGTCGGACAACGAGCCGGAGCAGGAGAGCCGCCGCCCCTCCCTCCGCTCCACCGGCCGCCACCACAGCGGCTGACCTCCGCGGGTCAGGCCAGCGGCAGGTAGACCCGGCCGCCCGAGGAGACGAACTCCTCCGACTAGTCCTTCATGCCGCGGGCCGCGATTTCGGCTATGCGGCCTGGGAGTATTCGATGGTCAGGCCGTTGAGGATCTTTCGGTCAGGGCCGACCGGTCTCGGCCGACTGGGTGTTCGAGCGACGCCGGGCGGTCTCCGAGCCCGGTCGCGGGTCCGCGTCGTCCCGCCGGCGCTGCCGAGGTCGCGACGCTGATCGTTGCTCGGTGGCCCCTTCCACGGCTTCGGGGGCCGCGACGGGTGGTGTGGTGCGGCTCGCCGCGGTGTCTACCAGGTCCGGCAAGTCCCGCCCGGGCACCAGCGGCAGCTCTCGCGTCACTGTCGCGATCGGCCCCGGCTCGCCCGCCGGGTCGGCGACTCGGGCCACACGTGCCCGTCCCGTCCCGGTTCGCGGCATCGGTGCCGCGCTGCGGGTCGTTGCCGGCGGCGCGGTGTCGGCCGGCTCCGCGACGGGAACTGGTGCGTCCATGGTCGACGAGGCCTCCGCCCGGCTGGTGGCCGACCGGTCTGGTGTGTTGCGCGACGTTCGGCGCGGTGCGGCTGCCGGCAGGAGCGGGGCGAGCTCCGCGTGCAGCGCCGCCCAGCCGGAGGCGCGGGGCGGGTCGGGCTGAGCCGTGGTCGAGGTGAGCCGGCCTGTGCTTTCGGACCGCTCCAACTGCCGGTCGGTACGGTCCGGCGTCGTTGCCCGGGACCGCTCCGATCCCGGTTGCTCGGCACGGTCTCCCGCCTGCTCGGTGGCGTTCGCCTGCTGCACGGCGTCCCCGGCCGACCCTAGCCGCGCTGAGCCGCCGGAGGCCGCGTCCGTCGCATGGGCTACGGGGGCCGCGTCCGGCGCGGGGGCCGCGTCCGGCGCGGGGGCCGCGTCCGGCGCGGGGGCCGCGTCCGGCGCGGGGGCCGCGGCCGGGAGCGGCTCGGGGGCATGGGCGAGGAGCCGCTCCGGGGTGTCGGCGAGCAGCCGCGCGGCCGAGGCTAGTGCGACTGGGTCGGGTTGACCGTTCCGACGCCACCGCCGGCGGGGGCCGCCCGCCGGCAGGTTCCCGGCCAGCACGCGCGCAGGTGCCAGATCGGCGGCGATCAGCGCGGTGAGCCCGTCGTAGTCCGCCTGCTCAGCCAGCCGTCGGGCGATCTCGTCGAGGTCGTACACCGCCACGGCGATGTCCGCGGTGGTGGCGTCCAGTGCTCGGGTGATCTTGCGGTGTAACACCTTGCTGAGCGCCGCCTGCCGCCGCTCGGCGCGAATCTGCGCGCGTGCCGCGTCGAGCGAGCCGTACAGCCCGAGGCCGGGGTCGGCCTTGGCCAGCGAGCGCGCACGGCGGGTCAGCCACGGGTGACGCAACCAGTGCCCGACCGGTTCGTACGCCGGCGTCGTGGGTGGCAGCTGCTGCCTGGCGCGCAGCCGGTCCCGCCGCTGGTTCTCGGTGTTCATCAGCCACGCCAGATACCCGAGCAGGGACATGCCCGCGTAGAAACCGCCTTCGAGGTGGTTGCTGTGAGCCAGCCAGTTGAAGGCGACCGCGGCGGTGGCGATGCCGGCCGACAGCACGCGCGACAGGAGCGCCCGTTCGCCCAGCCGACGGCGTACGTCGGCGTTCGCGAGCACCACGACGCCGCCCAGCTCCAGCGCCCCAACGGCGGGAAGGGCGACGTACCACGGCATGCCGAGCCGCTCCATCGCCCCGGACACCTGGCCGCCGAGCGCGATCAGCAGCACGACAACGTAGAACCCGGTGCGCAGCACGGCGACGTGCCGCACGGCCTTGGCCAGCTCCGCGTCCCACGCCTCCGGCGGGTTGGCGCCTGGCGCCCCGCCCGTGCCGCCTTGCGCCCCGCCAATGAAGTTTCCGCCGGTCATCCGGGTCGGGTCCGGTTCCTGGAACACGCCGAGCAGGTTCCTCTCTCACTCCGGCCCCGGCCTGACCGGCGCCGCGGCCCGCCCGACCCGGCGGTGCCGCCTGCCGAGTCGTGCCAGAGCCACGCTCCGGCTGCCGCCCGTCGTCCGCCGCATGCTACAGGTTGCCGGCCGAATTGGAGATTTCAGATTCCACGCCGGGTGCATCGGGTCGCCCTCCCGCGCCACACCGCGGTCATCGATGCTCACCCGCCCCCAGCATCCCTCGCACGCGGCCTCGCGGTCGCCATCAGGGGTACTGGTCCGGGTTCCACCGGTCTATGGATGGTGTTGGTGGAACGATGGTAGACGTGGATACTGCGAAAACTTCTATGCCTGCCATCTCGCCGGTTGGTGGCGAGCCGATCAAGCGTGCCGATGCCGAGCGGCTCGCGGGTGTGCTGAAGGCATTCGCCGACCCGGCCCGGCTGCGACTGCTCAGTCTGATCCAGTCCGCTCCGGAGGGCGAGGCGTCCGTAAGTGACCTCACCGCGCCGCTTGGTCTCTCCCAGCCGACCGTGAGTCATCACCTTCGGATCCTCACCGAGGCCGGCCTGCTCGAGCGCGAGAAGCGGGGCGTCTGGGCGTACTACCGCCTGGTGCCGTCCGCGATCGCGGCGATCGCCGACCTGTTGACGCCGCCCCGCAAGCGGGCGACGAAGAAGGCCCGCTGAGCGGCACTATCGAAGGCTGGCGCCGGTTTGGTGACGTGGCTGTAGATGCCCCGCACGCCGGGGAGGCGGTGTCGGAGGCGGCGGCCTTGGGCGACGCGCTGCGGCAGTCGTGAGGATCAGAACGACGTGTCTGACTACCTCCTTCAGCGGCTGTTCGGCTCGAGCGCCAGCAGGTCCTGCGCCTGCACGACGGAGACCGACAGCGTCTTGTAGCCGACATCGTCGAAGAGCACGGTCATCCGGTCGTTCTCGTACCCGAGGACCATGCCTGATCCCCATTTGGCGTGCCGCACGGTGCTGTGGAGTGGGTACGGCCCGCCGTCCGGACGCATCTGCGAGGTGCCGCCGTGGCAGTTGTCGCAGTGCCCGCAGGGATGGGTCATGTGCTCTCCGAAGTAGCCCAGTAGCGACTGCATCCGGCAGCTCCGGCTCTCGGCGAAGCGGCGCATCATGTCGGTGCGGGAACGCTGCCCAGCCTGGTAGCGGCCGTACTCGACCAGTGCCTCTCGAGCCGCCCGATCGGGCAGGGGCGCATGCTGAGCAACGCTCAGTTCACCCCGGGGCCCCGTCGCCACCGCGCCGACCTGCTCAAGCAGAGCGATGTGGCTGGCGACCTTGCGCTGGCTCAGGCCGGTGACCTTTGCCAGCGCGGTGCGCGTAACCGGGCCGCGGTGCAGGACAGCTGCGACCGCTCGCAGCTCTTCCAGGTCAGGTGCGCCGCCGGTGAAGAATCGTTGCAGGGCGATGTCCTCGGCTCGGTAGAGCAGCAACGCCCGGGCCGGCTCACCGTCACGCCCTGCCCGTCCGATCTCCTGCAGGTAGCTGTCCGGGGAGTCGGGAAGCGCCACGTGTGCCACCCACCGGATGTTTCGCTTGTCGATGCCCATGCCGAACGCCGAGGTGGCGACCATGATCGGAACCCGGTCGGCAAGGAAGTCTTCGTGGTGGCGGCGACGCACGCCGGCCGCCATGCCGCCGTGATAGGCCCGCGCTGGAAAACCCGCGTTGGATAGCCGTTCGGCGAGTTCCTCCGCGGCACGCCGAGTCGGCACATACACGATACCGGGCGGGTCGGCCGCCTTGAGCATGGCGAGCAGCTTGCGCCAGCGGTGGTCCTCACTGGGACAGTGTGTCGCCTCGACGAAAAGGTTCGGACGATCCAATCCGGATACGACCAGCTTTGGCTTGCGCAGGCCAAGCCGCGCGGTGATGTCGTCGCGCACCGGCGGCGATGCCGTGGCGGTCAGCGCCACAACTGGCGGGCGGCCCAGGCCGCGGATCAGGTGGCCGATACCGAGGTAGTCAGGGCGGAAATCGTGCCCCCACGACGAGATGCAGTGGGCCTCGTCAACCGCCACCAACGCCGGCTCCAGCGCGCGGATCTCGGCCAGCCGCTCCGGCGAACTGAGCTGTTCCGGCGTGATGAACAGGAACTTCGCGGCGCCCGAACGCAGCTCGGCCAGCGCTGCCACCTGTCTGCTGGGGCTCTCCGCGGAGCTGATCCGCACCGCCCGCAAAGCCGGATCGCGCCGCTCGTTGAGGTTGCTGATCTGGTCCTGCTGCAACGCCAGCAGCGGTGAGATGACGATCGTGGGGCCGCGCAGTAGCGTGGCGGGGACCTGGTACACCGCAGATTTCCCGCCCCCGGTGGGCAGCACGACGAGCGCGTCTCGGCCGGCCAGCAGCGCACGCATCGCGCGCAACTGGGTAGGGCGCAGCTTCTGCCAGCCGAAGTGTCTGCGGGCCGCGCGGCGTAGCCGCAGGGAGCGAAAGATCAGCATCATCGCCGAGCATGCTAACCAATGGCAGAGATGGACCTGATCATCCCGAGGCCTTCGCACGCCTCGTCCTCGGCGGCGCCGTCGGGCCAGGCGCACTCTCGACGCCGATGTGTCAGCGCGGCGGACATCCGGCCACAGAGGGGGCTCGCCCATACCACGCGGCGGGATGACCGGAAATAGGCATTTGCGGGGATGTGGTTCGTCATGATCGAGGCGTGAGTGTCAGGATGCCGAGTCTCGTGCCGCCGATGCTTGCCACGAGCGGTGCCTTACCAGGCGGATCCGGGTGGGGATACGAGTTCAAGTGGGACGGTGTTCGGGCGGTCGCGTACGTCGCCGACGGGGTGCGGCTGCTGAGCCGCAACGACCGCGACGTGACGGGGGCGTATCCCGAACTGGGAGAGCTGGCGCAACTGCTGGCTGGGCGGCGGGCGGTGCTGGACGGAGAGATCGTGGCGCTTGACGCCCAAAGCCGACCCAGTTTCTCGGCATTGCAGCACCGGATGCACGTACGCACACCGTCCGCCGGACTGATCAGCAAGACTCCGGTACGGCTGTACCTGTTCGATCTCCTCCACCTCGACGGCCAGGACACCACGTCGCTGCCGTATGCCGAGCGCCGCGACGCCCTGCAAGAGTTGCAGCTCAGCGGGGACAGCATCGATACCCCGCCCTATTGGACCGGCGACGCCGGCCGGGACCTGGCCACGGCAGCGGCCGACCTCGGCCTCGAAGGGGTCGTCGCCAAGCAACTCCGCTCGCCGTACGAACCTGGCCGCCGCTCACCGGCGTGGGTCAAGGTGCCACTCAACGACACCGTCGAAGTCATCGTGGGCGGCTACAAACCGGGTGCCGGCCGGCGGGCCGGGACCATCGGGTCGCTGCTGCTCGGCATGTACGACCGGCACGACAACTTGACCTACGTCGGGCATGTCGGCACCGGTTTCACCCAAACCGTGCTGCGCGACCTGCAGGAACGCCTGAATTCGCTACGCCGAGCCGACTCGCCGTTCGGCTCTCCCGTGCCGCGCGAACACGCCCGCCATGCCGTCTGGGTCGACCCGGTACTGGTCGGGGACGTCGCCTTCCGAACCTGGACCCCCGACCGCCGCCTGCGCCACCCCTCCTGGAAAGGGCTTCGCAGCGACCGCGAGCCGGCCGAAATCCGGCTCCAGACCTGAACCAGTACATTGATCGGTCGGCTCATGGCCACGACTCCACCGACGGCGCCATTCGACCGCAATCCGCGGAACCGGGCCTGGCTCACGTCGAGCGGGACGGCATCCGGTCGGCACGCGACGGAACGGCGTTGTCGACGTTGAGCAGTCCGGCTTCGACCACGGCCCGGCTCATCGGCCGGGTCAGCTGGGCGAGGCGTGCGCACCCGTCGGCGCCGAGCACCGCGTACGCGGGCGTGGCGAGCCGGTCGGTGGCCGCCTCGATCCACGCGCGCTGCGCCCGTCCGCTGTCGCTCAGGGCCGGCTCGTCGCCCTCGATCAACCCGCGCCCGCGCAGCCGCTCGACCGCGTCAGCCCACTGCTCGCCGTTCCAGCCTCGCGTGCGGCGAAGGAAGCGGACCGGCACCTCGCCGGACGCGGCGTGCAGCACCAGTGCCTCCAACCCGGTCAGACCCGCGAGCACCAGGGCGGCAACGTGCCCGTCGCCGCGGAACTCCCGCAGGACCGTCTGGGCCTGCCAGAGGATCAGGTGCGGCTGCTGCGGCCAGGGCAGCGCGGCGTGGGCGGCGAACAGTGGTCTCCCCTCGGGGTAGGCGGTGGCCGATTCGGCGGCGCGACGGGCCAGCTCGGCGGCCTCGACCATCTCCGGGCCGTGCACCGCGTCGCCGAGCGCGCGGGTCAAGGCCGCGCCGGCGGCCTCGAGCCGAGCGGCCAGCACGGCCGCCGGCGTCGCCCGCTCCCAGGCGGCTGGCAGCACCCGGGCGACGAGGTCCGGGTTGAAGTTGAAGAAGCTGGCGACGACCGGGCCGGGGCCGACCGGTCCAAGGGCAGCTGCCCGAGAGGCGAAGTAGCCGGCCGGCTCCGCGATGCCGAGGGCGGCATACCGCTCGTGCGCCTCGGGTACGAAGTAGATCATCCCGTGCAGGGGCTCGGTCACCCGCCAGGCGCGGCGCACGACGGCCGGATCGAGAGCCGCTGGCTTCTGCCATCTGGGATCCGCCGACACGTCCGCTATATCCGCCATGTCGTTGCCTTCCGTCGAGGACGTTACCGGCCGGTAGGTTCCCATGCCGGCGGCGGCTTGTCACCCGCCAGTCCCGCCCCGCGCCTCGCCGGGCGGCGTTCCGCCTGGGGGCCTACAGTGTGAACGTGTGGGAATCCATTGCCGGGTCGTTGGTGGGCATGATGGCCGCGGCGACGGGAGCTGTCCTGGTGCCGACCCCATCCCCTGCGGTGGACGCCATACCCGTGCTGACCTCGACACCGTTCGGCGCGCTGCCCGGGCAGCAGGTGACCCACACCATCACGGTCTCCGGTCACGGCACCGTCACTGCCGCGCGGGTCACGTTCACCACCACGGTCGATCTGGACGGCGTCACCGCCAGCACCAAACCTGGTCGCTGCACCGTGTCCGCCCGTAGCGTCGTCTGCGACCTGGGTCACCTGCGTCTGGACGCCGGCTCCCCCTCACCGCGGATCACGATCACCGGCAGCGTGCGCCCGGGTGCGCCGCCGGGCACGCTGATCCGCAACCGGGTCACTGTCACCTCGGCGCAGTCCAGTTCGACCGAGGTCACCAGCAACGCGTATCTGCTTCCAGGGTCGACCGCGACGCCCACCGACCAGCCGCAGCAGGAGTTACATCCTGCGGCGACGAGGGCCCAGTCACCTGGCCGGTGGATGGGAACACCTGTTGTCGCGGCGATGGTCGTGGCTGGCGTGGTCACGGTAGGTCTACTACTGACGCGTCGGCGGTTGCGCCGTCGTCACACCCAACCACCGCCCCACCCGCCGGCTGTTGCGGCCGGGCACCGAGAACCGATATAGAGAGCGACCCAGCAGCGAAGAAGGCGGCAGGAGTTCGCGATGACCCGACGAGGGTGCAGGAAGGCGACATTCGCAACCGTGGCCGCGGCGGCGACGCTGATGATGACGTCCCTGTGCCTGGACGTTGGCGCGGACAGCGCTGCAGCGCAGACCTCGGCGCGGGGGCCACTGCCCCTGCCGACCCTGCCCAGCCCTTCCGCGTCAGTGTCGCTGCCCCCGGTGAAACCGCCTCCGGTAGCGCCGTCCCCGATCAAGCCGCCGACCGTGAAGCCACCAACCGCCCCGTCGGCTGCTCCCCCGACCACACGGCCGACACCGCCCGCGGATACCCCGCCGACCACCAGCGGGCCACCGCAGGTGAGCGTCCCGGCGCTCCCCGGCAACGGCGAGCCCATCGTGAGTCCGGGATCAGCCGCGGCAATCATCGATGGTGACCCCGCCGCCGACCTGTATCCCCAGCCGCCGGTGGACCCCGCCGTCACGCCACCAGCGCGTCAGGTCGCCGCGCTCAGCGATGTCCAGCACAGGATCCAGTACCTGAACAACATCATCACTCGCACCCGCACCGACCTGGCCAGGGTGCAGCGTGACCCCGATCCGATGCTGCGACTGCTCATCACACTGACCACCGGCGCGGTCCCGGCTTCCGATCCTGACTTGGCCGCGACCCTCGCCGCGGCCGACTCCGTGGATGCGGTCGATACCGCCACTGGTCGCGCCGCCGCCCTGTCCGCCGCGATCACGTCGGGAAAGACGGAACTCGCCCTCCGCCAGCGGGAGGAGACGAGGCTCCGGCAGGAGATCGACCGCCGCGCACGCCTGGCGACCGCCATCCCGCAACCGGTCAGCACCCCCGCCGCATACGGTGAAGGCCGGCTCAGCCCTCCACTGTCGGGCCGGCTCACCAGCAGGTTCGGCACCCGGTTCGACCCGTACTACCACGTATGGCAACTGCACGCGGGTGTGGATCTCGCCGCGCCGACCGGCACCCCGATCCTCGCGGCCGCAGGCGGACGCGTCACCCGGGCCGGCTGGTACGGCGGCTACGGCAACTACACCTGCATCGATCATGGCAGGGCGGACGGGCAGCGGCTCTCCACCTGCTACGGCCACCAGTCCAGACTCCTTGTGTCGCCCGGTCAGCAGGTCAGGGCGGGCCAGGTAATCGGGCGGGTCGGGTCCACCGGCGCCTCCACCGGCCCCCACCTGCACTTCGAGGTGCGGCTCGGTGGTCGCCCCGTCGACCCGTTGCCCTGGATCTGACCGGCCCGGATCAGCCGACGACCCGGCCACCTCCGGCGATCGGCCCGCGCTCTGGAGGCGGCTCAGGCCAGTCCGCCTCGCGTCTCGGCCTCGTGCCACCCCGACCTCCTCGCATGGCTTGACTGCGGCGTAGCTGTAACAGAAGATGTTACGACAAGGAGGGGTGATGGCGGCGAACAGTCGGTTGACCATCGCGACGCATGTGCTGACGTGGCTGGCGCTGGCGCAGCGCCGCGGTCAGGAGGTGCTGACCTCGGACCAGATCGCGGCCAGCGTCAACACCAACCCCGTGATCATCCGGCGCAGTCTCGGGGACCTGCGGCGGGCCGGCCTGGTGGAGGTTCGCCACGGCGCTGGTGCAGGCTGGAGTCTGGCCCGCGCGCCCGAGGAGATCACCCTGCTCCAGTTATACGACGCGGTCGGTGCGGAGCCGCCGTTCGGCCTGCACCGCACCGAGCCCAATCTGGAGTGTCCGGTCGGCCGAGGCATCCGGCCCGTCCTGGGCGATGTCTACGGTCGGGTCGAGTGGGTCATGCGGCGGGAGTTGGCGGATACGTCTATCGCCGACGTGCTTCGCGAGACGTTGATGAGCTAGTCGACGGTGCGGTAATCGGACGCTGGCCGTGTCGTACTGCGGCCGTTGTTGTAACAAAGATTGTTCCAGCATTGAACGAGGAGTAATTCTGGTGGAAGCCGTACGGTGTCCGGTCGTCGAACTGCGGCAGTACACGCTGTACCCGGGACAGCGCGACGTGCTGATCGACCTGTTCGACCGGGAGTTCGTCGAGACCCAGGAGGCGGCGGGCATGACCGTCCTGGGGCAGTTCCGCGACCTGGACGACCCCGACCGGTTCGTCTGGCTCCGTGGCTTCGAAGACATGCCGCGCCGCGCGGAGGCACTGGGGAGCTTTTACGGCGGGCCGGTCTGGCAGGCGCACCGCGACGAGGCGAACGCGACGATGATCGACTCCGATGATGTACTGCTGCTGCGGCCAGCCTCGGCGCGGGGCGGGTTCCCGGTGCCGGTGGACGCCCGGCCAGCCCCCGGCGAGCCGTCGGTATTCCCGCCATCGCTCGTCCTCGCCACAATCTGGCACGGCGTCGGCCCGTTCGACACTGCGTTCGTTGAGTTCTTCGAGCGGCAAGTCTGGCCGGTGCTCGCCGAGACCGGCGGTGAGCCACTGGCGTATCTGCAGTCGGAACACGCCCCGAACACCTTCCCGGCGCTGCCAGTACGGACCGGCGAGGAGGTCTTCGTGTGGTTCGCGCGGTTCGCCGACGAAGGTCAGTTCGACGAGCATCTGGATCGCCTGCAGCGCTCGGGACGCTGGTCCGAGCAGGTGCTGCCGACCCTCTCAGAGCGGTGGGTCAGGACGTCGCAACGGCTGCGGCTAGCGCCCACCGAGCGGTCACTGCTGCGGTGAGCTCAGGAGGGCTTGGGTGTCTCGCCGGTTCGGTGAGGCGCCGACCTGTACGAGTTCGTACAGCGTCAGCGTCTACCTCATGACCTACATGATGTGGCCGGGGGGGGTTGGGACGACCCTGTTCGGGGAAGTGCCCACCCCGGCCAGGAACCGGCTCGGCAACGCCAGCCCCCCTCAGTGCGGCACCGAGCCAGATTCCGTTACACCCCGGCCGGCTCGTCACGCAGGCGCCTTCTTGCGCCCCGACCGCCAAACGCCGGACGGATGTGCGGTTCGCTGATACGACACGAGAGCGGGCGGGCGTCGTCGGCACCCGCCCGCTCCCGTTGCACGGTCAGCGGAGCAGGAACGTCTGCGTCTGCGGGTTGAGCATCGGCAGGTGGCGGGCACCGGCTGTCCGCGGGGTGCTGAGTCGCAGCACGTCCACCCCACGCGAGATGTCGTTGGCGATGATCAGGCCGTTGTACCAGTAGGTGGACCACTGGTTGGACCGCATGTCGTAGTAGGCGATCTCCTTCGGATTGGCCGGATCGGTCAGGTCGACCACGGAGGTGCCCGAGCCGTACGCCGAGGAGACCAGGATGTTGCGCCCGGCCACCGGCACGTAGTTGAAGTTGTGGTAGGTGCTGGGCTCGTCGCGCGGGATCCGCAGGTGGCTCAGCGGCACGGACGGGTTGTCGACGGCGTACGTCCAGATCGCTCCGAAGGGCTCCTGCGGCGCGCCGAAGTACTCGTCGCCGAAGGTCACGTGCTTTCCGTCATGGGTGAACGCGGCACTGTGCCAGATGTCCACGTCCGGCGTATCGACGTCGGCGGTGACCCGGGGAGCCAGCGGGTTGCTGATGTCCCACAGCTGCCCCTGGGACAGGCACGCCGCGGCGGCCAGGTCGCGGGGGGTGAGCACCTGAATGTCGTGGCAGGCGAAGAAGTCACCGGACGCCCCCGCGAAGAGGTCGACGCCCTTGACCGTCGGTTCGGCGGCCACCGTCGCGGCGAGGCCGGCGGCACGGTCACCGCCCGGCACGTCGATCACCGAGATCCGCTCGAATGGCGCCTGACAGTCCGGCCCGATGTTGCTCGCGCTGAGCGGGTACGACGCGACATAGATGTAGGTGCCGCCGTCCTCCCTGGGTACCAGCGTGTGCGTGTGCGACCCGCAGTCCGTGCGGATCGCCTGGAGGAACTCCGGTGCCGTCGGGTCGCTGACGTCGAAGACGCGTACGCCCTCCCACGCGCCGGGCGTCGTCGCGGTGACGTTGCGCGACCCTTCGCAGCCCGGCGTGCTCTGCGGCGTGTCCACCGAGAGGAACAGCAGATCGCCCCAGACGGAGACGTCGCCCTGGGGGCCGTTGCAGTGCACGTCGGCCAGCTCCACCGGTTCGCCCGGCTCGGAGATGTCGATGATCCGGAAGCCGCCGTAGTGGCCGGCGAAGACGAGGTCGCCGGCGAAGGCCAGGTCGGAGTTGACGCCGCCGGTGTGGCTGGCGGTGGAGAGCAGGTGCATGTTCTGGCTGTAGCCGTCGGCCGGACTACTCGGCGGGGGCGGTGGGACGGACCCGTCGTCCCACGGCTCGTGCGCCTGGGCCGGAGATGAGATCACGGCGAGCAGGATCGCCGTGCCCGCGATGGCGAGTGATCGGATTCGGGAAGGTCTACGCACGGCGCCCCCTCGCGTCGGACGTGTCGCCACGTAGTGCGAGCACGATAGTGAATGTCACAATGTCAAATACCTGCAGCCGTTGCTAGCCCCTGCGGCGAAAACAAACCTGGGCCGACGGCTCCAGTTGGAGCGCCGTCATCGAGCACTTGCAGGCCGACGGGTACCGGGTCACCGCACCCCAGTTCCCGATGACCAGGCTGGCCGATGACGTCGCCCGGCTGCGCCAGGTCCTGGCCCGCCAGAACGGGCCAACCCTCGTTGCCGGGCACTCCTACGGCGGCCAGATCATCACCGCGCTCGGTACCGATACGCCCAACGTCGTTGGCCTGGTCTACATCGCCGGGTTCGGGCTGGATGAGGGCGAGTCGATCGGCGCCCTGCTGGGCCAGGGACCGCCGAGTCCCGCCCTGGCGCATCTCGACGTCGACCAGCACGGCTTCGCCTGGCTGCCCGAGGACGACTTCGTCAACCACTTCGCGGCCGACGTCGACCCGGTCAAGGCCAAGGTCATGTCCGCGGTCCAGCAGCCGTTGCACGGAAGCGCCCTCCAGGAGGTGATGGGCGTCCCGGCCTGGATGTCGCTGCCGTCCTGGTTCCTGGTCGCCGACGGCGACCAGGCGATCCCGCCCGATGCCCAGCGGCAGTTCGCCGCTCGCATGGGCGCCACCACCGTGGAAGTCCCGACCAACCACGTGGCCATGGTCTCCCACCCGGATGAGGTGCTGCAGCTCATCAAAACGGCCGCCGAGGCGGTGCCGGCCACAACCTGGGCGCCCCGGAGTGATCCCTGCCGAGCCAGGTCGAGTCACCGCAGGCCGGCGGCGATGGCGTCGACGAGCAGCGCCCCGACCGTCCGCGCCATGGTGGCCCGTGCCGTCTCCACGTCGAGCCCCATCGCGTCGCGCATCATCAACCAGGCCGACGACGTGGATGCCACCGTGAGGGCGTCCAGCAACTGCTCGCGCCCCCGACCGGCGTTCGCCAACTCCGGACCGAACACGAGCTCGATCTCGCGGCGCGCCCGGACGATGCAGTCCTCGCGGTTGCGCCGCAACTGGGGCGAGAAGGGCTCGCGCAGCGCGGAGGCGCGGGCCGCGGGCGCCAGCAGCTCCAGCATCTGTACGCGCTGGGCGCAGAACTCCGCGATCCGCCGAGTGAGGGGCATGTCCGGCGGTATCGGGCGGAACAGCGCGTCCTCACGCTCGCTGACCCGCTGCCCGGTCGCGGCGAACAGGGTTTCCATGTCCTTGAAGTTGGTCCAGAGGGTGCGTAGCGACACCCCCGCGCGTTCGGCGATGCGTTCTCCGGTGGGCTTGAGGTCTCCCTCGTCGATCAGCGCCAGGTGCGCCTCGACGATGGCGCTGCGGGTGCGTTCGGCTCGCGCCGCTCGCCCATCCACCCGCGCCGGCGCGTCGGCGGCTACCTCGATCATCTGACGGTCCCCTGTCGGTACAGCCGGACGTGCCGGAGAAAACTGCACCGCAAGTGTATCGACGCCGGCCGGCGGACCAACCGGATCGCGGCGCAGGCGGCGCAACACCTACGCGCCGTCTCTCCGTCGGCGGGGCGCTGCGGGAACGTGCGGGCCGCCCCACCTGGGCGGCGCGCAGGACCGGCGACGCTGAGCCTCAGCGTGTGCGCAGCGTCAACGGAACGGGCCGCCACAGCGCCGTGGCGGCCCGTTCCCGATCGCTGCGCCGGCCTGGCGACCGACGGTCGGGGTCAGGATGTCGGAATGGCGTCGGCCGGCGGTGCGACCGGCGGCTCGGGGAACTCCCTGACCTGGTCCTCGCCGTCGTCGGTGATGTAGGTCGGACCGAAGTAGGCCTGCACTCCGTTCTGCACCTTGGTCAGCCGGACGCCGCTGTAGCCGGCGTGGACGAACTTGCTGTACCGGAACGGGGTCAGGCCGGGCCCGCGGAAGCCGCCCTTCTGCACCGCCTCGACCAGCTTCTCGCGGGTGAGGTCCGTGCCGGCGGAGAGCAGCGCCTGCACGAAGGTGTACGCCATGGAGTAGCCGTAGATGGCGTTGCCGTCGAGCGGGTTGGCGGCGTTGTAGTGCTCGTGGATCTTCCGGAACGCCCGGATCCACGGGTCGTTCGCGTCGCCGGCCATCGGCAGGTAGTTGTCGGCGATCATGCCTTCCAGGATCACCTTCTTGTCGCCGAGCTGCTTAGACAGTGTGGTGTAGTCGGCGCCCACGTTGGACACGATCCACTGGGCCTTGAACCCCTGGGCGGCGGCGTGGCCCATGGCGAGCGCGGTGAAGCCGGGAATGGTCGCGGCGATGACCACCTCGCAGCCGGCTGCCTTCAGGGCGCCGATCGCCGGGCCGACCTGCTGGTTCGTGGTGGTGTAGGTCTGCTTGGCCGCCACCGGCCCGAGGATCTTCTCGACGCCGGCGAGGGAGTCGCGCCCGAAGTCGTCGTTCTGCCCGAAGTGGCACACCTTCCGGCTCGGGAACTCCTTCTTCACGAACGTGGCCAGGATCTTGCCTTCCACGGTGTAGTCCGGCTGCCAGCCGAAGGTGGTCGGGTACCTGTCGGGCTGGTTCCAGGTGCGGCTGCCGGAGGAGACGAAGAGGTCCGGCACCTGCTGGGCCTTGACGAACTCCAGCACGTTGGTGTGGGTGGGGGTGCCCAGGCCGCCGAGGAGCGCGAAGACCTGGTCGTCGAGGACGAGCTTGCGGACGACGTTCTCGGTGTTCGCGGGGTTGTAGCCGTCGTCCATCACCTTGTAGACGATCTTCCGGCCGTTCACCCCGCCCTTGCTGTTGACGTGCTCGAAGTACGCCTTGGTGGCGGCGGAGATCCGGGAGTACCCGGGAGCGGCCGGGCCGGTGAGCGGTTGGTGGGTGCCGATCACGATCTCGCTGTCGGTGACGCCCGGGACGTTCTCGGCCGCCCGTTGGGCGTCGTTGGCGCAGGCCGAGGCGCCGACGAGCAGCGCGAGGCCGGTGGCGACCGCGAGGCCGCGACGTGCGATGGAATACATGGTTCTCCTGTCCTGTGCGAGGTGGTGGGGGTGGGTGCAACCGGTGGGTCAGCGGCTCGGGGTTCGTCGCCGGAGCCGCGCGGCCAGCGAGCGGGTGGCGCCCTGCAGGCCGGTGGGAGCCACGATCATGACGACGATGAGGATCAGCCCGAACACGGCGAGGGCGAGGTTGCCCTCCAGCCGCTGGGCCAGGTCCGAGGGCAGGGTGAAGGTCTCGGTGATCAGGCTCGGCAGGTCCTGCAGCGTCACCAGCAGGATCGCCCCCCAGACCGCGCCGGCGAGGCTGCCCAGGCCGCCGATCACGATGGCCATCAGCAGGAACAGCGAGAGGTCGAGCGCGAACTTGCCCGGGGCGACGGTCGCCGTCAGCACGGCGTACACGCCGCCGCCGAGGCCGGCGCAGGCGGCGCTCACCACGAAGGCGAGCACCTGACTACGGGCGACGTGGATACCGGAGAGCCGGGCGGCCACCTCGTCGTCGCGGACGGCCCGCAGCGAGCGGCCGAACCGGCTGCGCACCAGGTTCGCCATGAGCAGCATCGTCAGCAACGCGGCGACCAGCGCGATCCAGGCCAGCCAGCGCTCGGGCTGGAAGTACGCGCCGAGGAACGCCGGCGGTGTCTCCGTCGGGAAGCGCAACCCCTGCTCCCCATTGAAGACCTCGGTGAAGATCGTCGTGATCGCCGGGACCAGCGTCGCGACGGCGAGCGTGACACCGGCCAGGTAGGGCCCGCGCAGCCGGGCGGCGGCCAGCCCGATGACCAGGCCCACCACCGCGGTCACCGCGACGGCGAGCAGCAGCGACAGCGGCAGGATCCACCGGCCCTGCACCGCCCGCTCGCCGAAGGCCTGCTGGGTCAGGGCCACGGTGTACGCGCCGGTCGCCATCAGCGCCCCGTGCCCGAGGGAGAGCTGGCCGTTGAGCCCGACCAGCACGGTGAAGCCGGCGGTCACGCAGAGGAACGCGCAGACCCGGGCCACCTGGAGGTTCTGGTACGGCTCGAGCTGGTTGGTCACGAGCACGACCATGGTGCCCGCGAGCACGGCCGGGATCAGGTGGCGCAGCAGGGTGGAGCCACCTGTGGCGGGGTTGCCCGGCGGGCGGGGCAGCAACCGGCGTAGCGGCGACGGTCGGGTGGGCTGCGGATCTGCTGTGGACGGTCCGGTCCGGATGGCGGTCACACGTGCCTCGCTTTCACGCTGGAGAAGAGGCCACCGGGGCGGACCAGGAGGACCGCCAGCAGCAGGACGAGGACGGCCAGCGGTGTGGTGTCGGGGCCGAGGTAGCCGGTGACGTAGGACAGGATCAGGCCGACGAGCAGCCCGCCGACCACGGCTCCGGCCGGACTGTCCAGGCCCCCGACCACGGCGGCGGTGAACGCGACGACGAAGACCATGTCCATCGCGTGCGGGTGCAGTCCCAGCCCGGTGGGGATGACCAGCATCCCGGCGAGGGCGCCGACCGCGGCGGCCAGGGCCCAGCCGACCGTGAGCATGCGACCGACGTTGACGCCGAGCAGGCGGGACACCTCGGGTGCGAAGGCGGACGCCCGCATCCGCAGGCCGATCGACGTCCGGGTGAACAGCAGCGCGAGCAGCACCACGACCACCATGACGGCGCCGAACACCCACAGGTCGTACGGGGAGACGGCGGCGATCCCGCCGACCGAGAGGGCGTCGGTGTCGAACGGTACGGTCGCCGGCCGGTACTCGTTGCCGAAGACCATGCCGAGCACCGCTTGGATCAGCAGCACCAGGCCGAGGGCGACGATGACCTCGCCCAGCGGATTGGCGTGGCCGACGAAGCGCATCAGCACCCGTTCCACGAGCGCACCCAGGGCCAGACCGGCCAGGACGGCCACGCCGAGGCCCAGCCAGTACGAGCCGGTCGCGGAGACGACGGCGTAGCCGACGTAGGCCGTGGCGACCGCCATCGCACCCTGCGCGAAGTTGACCAGGCGTGCCGCCCGCCAGATGAGCACCAGGGCGAGGGCGAACGCCGCGTAGACGGCGCCGGTGGACAGGCCGTCGAAGGTGAGGAACAAGAACCGGTCCAACCGGGGGATCCTTCCTGAGGAGGGGCTTGTCAGAACCCGAGGTACGCGTGGCGGAGCTTCTCGTCGTCGCGCAACTGCGCCGCCTCGGTGGCCATGACGACCCGGCCCAGGGACATGACGACCCCCTGGTCGGCGACGGAGAGGGCGCTGCGCACGTTCTGCTCGACGAGCAGGACGGTCAGCCCCTTGCTGTCGCAGAGCTGGCGCAGCAGCGCCATGATCTGCGCGGTCACCCGGGGGGCGAGCCCGAGCGACGGCTCGTCGAGCAGCAGCAGCTTCGGGCGCCCGATCAGCGCCCGCCCGAGGGCGAGCATCTGCCGCTCTCCGCCGGAGAGCTGGTGCCCCGCGTGCCGGCGCCGCCGGGCCAGTGGCTCGAAGAGCTGGTACACCTCGTCCTGCGCCTGCCGGGCGTCGGCCCGGTCCCGGCGCCACAGCCCGCCGAGGCGCAGGTTCTCCTCGACGGTCAGTTCGGCGACGATGCCGCGCCCCTCGGGCACGTGTGCCAGGCCGCGCCGCACGAGCCCTTCGACGCGGACGGCGCGCAGGTCGGCGCCGTCGAAGAGGACCCGGCCGCCGGTGGGCCGGAGCAGGCCGGAGAGCGTGCGCAGCAGGGTGGTCTTGCCGGCGCCGTTGGCCCCGAGCACGGCGGCGATGGTCCCGGCGGGCACGCTGAGCGTGACCTCCCGCAGTACCGGCACCGGGCCGTAGCCGGCGCTGAGCCCGTCGACCTGGAGGATGGGGTCGGCGCTCATGACCCGGCCCCCCGGCTCGGCGCGGTTCCGGCCACCTCGACGTCGGCGCCGAGGTAGGCCTCGGTCACCTTCGGGTCGTCGCGCACGTGACCGGGCGGCCCGGCGGCGATGACCTTGCCGAAGTCGAGCACCACGATCTCGTCGCAGACGGACATGACCAGGTCCATGTGGTGCTCGACGAGCATGATCGAGCACGCGCCGTCCGCGCGGCCCGGCAGCGCGATGATGAGCTCGCCGAGCTCAGTGATGTCGTCGGCACCCAGCCCACCGGCCGGTTCGTCGAGCAGGAGCAGGCGAGGTCGGGCGATCAGGGCGCGGGCCAGGGCGACGCGTTTGCGCACGGCGTACGGCAGGGTGGCGGGGGCCGCGGCGGCGTGCTGCGCGACGCCCAGCTCGGCCAGCAGGTCCAGGGCCCTCTCCCGCAGCCGCCGTTCGTCGCGGTCACTGCTCGGGAGGCCGAACAGGGCCGCGGCGAAGCCGGCGCGGGCGGCGTGGCTCGCGCCGGCCATCACGTTCTCCAGCACGGTGAGGCCCGGGAACAGGCCGACGCCCTGGAGCGTGCGGGCGATGCCGAGGCCGGTCAACCGGTGCGGGCGCGGCCGGAACGGTCGGCCGTCCAGGGTGAGCGATCCGCTGGTCGGCGCGACGAAGCCGCAGACCACGTTGAACAACGTCGTCTTCCCGGCGCCGTTGGGGCCGATCACGCCGACGATCCGACCGGCGGGTACCCGCAGGGAGACGTCGTCGAGCGCGACGAGCCCGCCGAAGCGCACGCCGACGTGGTGCAGCGCCAGGTCGATGCCGTCAGCGGGGGTGCCGGATGGTGGCTGGTTCATCTTCACCTCGTGAAGGACGCGGCGTCGGGGGAACGCGCGGTACGGGGGTCGGGCGAAGCATTGGGGGCTTGTTATTGCATCGAGAGTGCAAACTCAGGAGCCGCTAGTCAATCCCTGTTATGACCCTGTGACCTCCCGCCGTCGACTCAGGACAGTCGCGCTGGGCAGGGCAAATGGCGGCCTGGTGGCGTCGATGGGCGGTCGCCCGAGGGGCGGGCCGGCCGCGGTCACCTCGCCACCTCGACCGGCGGTTGATGCACACGGGATGCAAGATTGGCAGTGGGCCGTCACGGGGGTTGACGCGACGCGCGCCGTGTCCGCGTCATCCGTACAGCTCTTTCTTGATCTCGCGCTTGAGGAGCTTGCCGGTCGGGCCCTTCGGCAGTTCCTCGACGATGCGGACCTGCCGGGGGTACTTGTACGCCGCCAGCCGCTCCTTGCAGTAGGCGACCAGGTCGTCGGGCGTCACCTCGGCGTCCGGCTTGACGCTGAGCACCGCCACGACCTCCTCGCCGAGCTTGTCGTCGGGACGCCCGATCACCGCGGCCTCGGCGACCGCCGGGTGGGCGTACAGGACCTCCTCGACCTCACGGGGGTAGACGTTGTAGCCACCGCGGATGATCAGGTCCTTCTTGCGGTCGACGATGAAGAGGTAACCGTCCTCGTCGGCGTACGCCAGGTCTCCGGTGTGGAACCAGCCGCCGCGCAACGCCGCCGCGGTCGCCTCGGGGTTGTTGTAGTAGCCCTTCATGACGTTGTGTCCGCGCACGACGATCTCGCCGACGTGCTCGGGCCCGGGCGGCAGCGGCCGGTCGAGATCGTCGACGATGCGGGTCTCCACGCCCCAGATCGGCTTGCCGATGGAGAGCACCTTGCGCTGCTCGGCGCTGATGTTGAAGGTCGTCGTGCTGGCCGTCTCGGAGAGGCCGTAGCCCTCCAGGATCACCACTCCGGGGAACTTCTCCTCGAAGGCCCGGATGACCTCGCCGGGGATCGCCGCGCCGCCGGAGACACCGACCCGCAGCGACGAGAGATCCCGGCCGGTGAGGTCGGCCTGCAGCAGCGCGAAGTACATGGTGGGTACCCCGGCGAAGATCGTGCAGCCGTGCCGCTCGATGGCGTCGACCACCGGCTCGACCTCGAAGCGGGGCACGAGCACGATGGTCCCGCCGTACCGGACCGAGACGTTGAGCACGCTGGAGAGCCCGAACACGTGGAACAGCGGCAGGACGGCCACGCCGATGTCGTCCCGGGCGAAGCCGAACAGCTCGCCGCCGACGGTGCAGTTCATGTAGAGCTGGAAGTGGGTCAGCTCGGCGCCCTTGGGCTGGCCGGTCGTGCCGCTGGTGTAGAGCAGCACGGCGGTGTCGTCGGCCTGGGTCGGCTCGATGTCACCGGTGTCCTCGGCGCGGAAGAGCTCGTCGTACGACCGGGTCCCCTCGGGCCGCCGGTCGCTGCCCGGCAGGTTCACCACGTACGTCGTCACGCCCTCGACCTCGGCGGCCCCCTTGGCCGCCTCGTCGGCGAAGAGTTCGAAGGTGACGAACACCTTCGTGTCGGAGTCCGCCAGGTGGTAGGCCACCTCGCCGGCGCGCAGCAGCGGGTTCAGCGGGACCATCACCAGCCCGGCCTTGAGGATGCCGAAGTACGTGAAGAGGAACTGCGGCAGGTTGGGCAGCTGCACCGCCACCTTGTCGCCGCGGCGCAGGCCGAGCCGCAGCAGGCTGGCCGCCACCCGCCCGGAGAGTTCGTCGACCTGCGCATAGCTGAAGGTCAGGTCGTTGACGTGGCAGAGCGGCTTGTCCGGGTGCTCCCGGCGGGGCTCCCGGAGGATGGTGGCGAGGTTGAAGCTCATGCTGCTCCTCCTTTGGCGGCGAGTCGCGGTACATCGAGCGACGTGGCAGCCCGTCTACGCCCTGCCCCCGTGGACATCACGGCATGACGAGGCTCACCCGCGCTCCTCACGTTCGCTCGGTCACGTTCTCTGGACGCCGTACCGACCAGTCGGTATGTTCTGCGTCCGGCGACGGTAGCGAGCCGCCGGCATGTGCGTCAATGGGCAGACAGGTGTGGGCCTCGAACCGAACGCCCGAGGTGTGGAATACCTGCATCAGCCGCGGGACTCCCGGGACAGCCAGGCGATCCGGTCGACCCCCGCGATGAGGCGAGCCGGACGGGAGCGTGCGACGTGAGCGGTGACGAGCCGTCCACCGGGAAGACCGCCGCGGGCGGAGACCCGGTCCCGGCCGAGCTGGCCGAGGTGCTGGAGCGCCAGGCCGGGCTGCTCGACCCGGCCCGCGCCGACGCGACGGCGAGACGACACGCGGCGGGGCGGCGCACCGTACGGGAGAACCTCGCCGACCTGCTCGACGAGGGCACCTGGCTGGAGTACGGCGGCCTGGCCGTGGCGGCGCAGCGCTCCCGCCGGCCGCTCGCGGAACTCACCGAGGCGACCCCCGCCGACGGCGTGATCGTCGGGGCCGGCCGGGTCGGCGGTGCCCGCGTCGGCGCGGTCGCGTACGACTACACCGTGCTCGCCGGCACCCAGGGGCTGACCGGTCACCGCAAGACCGACCGGCTCTTCGCGATCGCCGCGCGGGAGGACCTGCCCGTCGTCATCTTCGCCGAAGGTGGCGGTGGCCGCCCCAGCGACACCGACCATCCGACCGTAGCTGGCCTGGAACTGACGACCTTCGCGTCGCTGGCTCGGCTGCGCTCGCTGCGGGTCGGGATCGCGGCCGGCTTCTGCTTCGCCGGCAACGCGGCGCTGCTGGGCACGTGCGACGTCACCATCGGCGTCGCGGGCGCCAGCATCGGCATGGGCGGACCGGCGATGGTGGAGGCGGCCGGGCTGGGCACGGTCGCACCGCAGGACGTCGGCCCGCTCGAGGTGCACCTGGCCAGCGGCGCCGTGGACATCCGCGCGGCGGACGACGCCGACGCCGTGCGCCTGGCCCGGCTGGTACTGGGCTACGCGAACGGGCAACCGGTGAACGGACGCCACGAGGACCAGCGCCGCCTGCGCCGCGTCATGCCGGAGAACCGGCGCCGCGCCTACGACGTACGCGCGGTCATGCGCCTGCTGTTCGACGTGGAGTCGGTGCTCGAACTCCGGGAGCGGCACGGTCGGTCCCTGGTGACCGCATTCGCCCGCCTCGACGGGCATCCGGTCGGCGTGATCGCCAACAACCCGCTGCACCGCGCCGGCGCGATCGACGCCACCGCCGCCGGCAAGGCGACCCGTTTCCTGCGGCTCTGCGACCGCCTCGGCCTGCCCGTGGTGAGCCTCTGTGACACCCCGGGGATCATGGTGGGTCCGGACGCGGAGCGAACCGGGCTGGTGCGGGCGGTCGGGGAGCTCTTCACGGCCGGCGCGTCGCTGCGTACCCCACAGGTGACGGTGGTGCTGCGTAAGGCGTACGGCCTCGGCGCCATGGCGATGGCCGGCGGAAGCTTCCACGAGTCCCGCCTCACCCTCGCCTGGCCGACCGGCGAGGTCGGCGCGATGGGTCTGGAGGGGGCGGTGCGGCTCGCGCACCGCCGGGAGCTGGCGGCCATCGCCGACGACGCCGAGCGCCAGCGCCGGTACGACGAGCTGGTGGCGCTCGCCTACGCCCGCGGCAAGGCGCTCTCCGCCGCCGCGAGCTTCGAACTCGACGACGTGGTCGACCCCGCGGACACCCGGACGAGGCTCCTCGCCGCGCTCTTCTGACGTCTCGATCCGCCACAGCGACGAGGTCGAGGCCGCGGTCCGACCCGGCTCACGAACCGACCGGCGTGTCCGTCGGCCGTCACGGCAAGCTACGAATCTTCGCCGGCGTTGCCTGCCCCGGAAACCCCGTACCGTCCCGCCCTGCGGTAACGCCTCCGGCTGTCACCTGGCGACCACGGTCAGCGGGCCGGTTCGGGACGCAGCGAGGCCAGGAGCAGGTCGGCGAAGTGGTCGCCGACCTGCTCCGGGGTGAGCCGGCCGCCGCTGCGGAACCACGCGCCGAGGTGGTGCACCGCGCCGAAGAAGTAGTCCACCACCAGGTCGGCCGGCACGTCGGCACGGAACGGTCCGGCGCGCTGCCCCTCCTCGACCAGCGAGCGGAAGCGCTCGTGATACTCGCGGCGCGCCGCCCGCACCGCGCGCTGGCGGTCGGCGGAGAGCAGGTGCATCGACTGCAGGAAGATGGTGGCGTCGTCGAGGTTGGCGATCGCGGTGACCACCACGTCGGCGGCGGCGGCGTGCAGACGCCGCGCCACCGGCTGCGGGCTGGCCATGATGGTCTCCAGGCGTTCGCGCTGCATGCGCAGCAGCCGCTGGTAGATCTCCTGGAGCAGGTCGTCCTTGGCGGCGAAGTAGTGGTACATCGCGCCTTTGGTGACTCCGGCCGCCTCGACGATCTCCTGGACCGAGGTCTTCTCGAAGCCCTTCTCCGCGAACAGCCGGGTGGCGACCGCCAGCAGCCGCTGCGGCAGTGCCTCGCCACCGACCGTACGACCCACCGTCGCCCTTCCCTTCCAGGGCCGCCGGCCGGCCCGGTGCGCCAGCGTACGCGCGTCAGGCGGGCTCGACACGCACCGGGATCCCGTTGAGCACGACGTTGCCCGACAGCGGGTCGACGGCCGTCTCGTCGGTGAGCACGTTGCTGTTGACGCCGGCGTGCGCGCGGGCCACCGACTGGCGGGTGCCCGGGACGTCGTGTCCCCACCCGTGCGGCATGCTGACCACGCCCGGCATGGTGTCGGCGGTCAGCTCGACGGGGACGACGACCGACCCGACCCGGGAGGAGACCCGCGCGGCGTCCCCGGGGGCGAGCCCGAGTTTGGTCGCGTCCTCCGGGTGCACCTGCAGGGTGCAGCGGTCGCGCCCCTTCACCAGCGCGGGCACGTTGTGCATCCAGCTGTTGTTCGACCGCAGGTGCCGGCGGCCGACGAGGACGAAGCCGTCCGGTGGGGCGTCGCGCGCCTCGCGGAGCCGGGCCACGTCGGCGGCGATCGGCGGCGGGCAGAGTTCGATGGTCCCGCTCGCCGTGCGCAGCACCTCCGGCAGCCGCGGTTGCAGCGGCCCGAGGTCGACGCCGTGCGGGTGGTCGAGGAGCCGGGTCAGGGACAGGCCGTCCGGTCGCGCGCCGAACTGGTCGCCGTAGGCGCCGAGCCGCAGCCGCGCGTCGAGCAGACGCTCGGCCGGCCGGTCCCCGGCGACCAGGGCGCGCAGCTCGGCCGCCGGCCGGCCCAGCGTCTCGGCCGCGTCGGCGAGCGTCTGGCCGAGCAGGTGCTCGTGCAGCTCCGCCGGATCGGCGCCAGCACCCCGTCCGGCGGCGATCAGGGTGAGCCGGGCGAGGATGTCGCACTCGTCGAGGCTGTCGGGTTCCGGCGGCAGGGCGGGGGGCGAGTAGCTGGCGACGTTGCGGACGGCCAGGGTGAGGAACGCGAAGTCGTAGTGGCCGGCGCGGGCGGCATCGGGCGGCGGCAGGACCACGTCGGCGTGCCGGGTGGTCTCGTTCAGGTACGGGTCGACGCTGACCATGAAGTCGAGCGAGGCGAGGGCGCGGTCCAGCCGCTGGCTGTTGGCGGTGGAGAGAACGGGGTTGCCGGCGATGGTGATCAGTGCCCGGACCTGGCCCTCCCCCGGTGTCTCGATCTCGTCGGCGAGCGTGGCGACCGGGAGTTCGCTCTTGACCTCCGGCAGGCGGCGCACCCGGCTGGTCCAGCGTCCGGTGCGGAAGCCCTTGCCGGGCCCGCCGGCGCGGGTGCGCTGGTGGGCGGCCAGGGGGAACATCGCCCCGCCCGGCCGGTCGAGGTTGCCGGTGAGCACGTTGACCACGTCGACCAGCCAGCTGGTCAGCGTGCCGAACGCGACGGTGCAGGTGCCGATGCGGCCGTAGACGGCGGCCGCGGAAGCGGCGGCAAGCTCGCGGGCGAGCTGGCGGATGCGCGGCGCGGGCACCGCGCACCGGTCGGCCACCCGCTCGGGGGCGAACGCCGTGGCCAGGTCCCGGACGTCGTCGAGGCCGGTGACGTGCTCCGCCAGCCGGCCGAGCCGTACGAGGTCCTCGTCGAAGAGGGTGTGCACGACGGCGAAGAGCAGCAGCGCGTCGGTGCCGGGCCGGATGGGTAGGTGCTCGTCGGCGGCGGTGGCCGTGCGGGTGCGCCGGGGGTCGACGACGACGAACCGACCGCCGCGGGCCTGCAGCGCCCGCAGCCGGCCGGGGAAGTCGGGGGCGGTGCAGAGGCTGCCGTTGGACTCGAAGGGGTTGGCACCGAGCAGCACGAGCAGGTCGGTGCGGTCGAGGTCGGGCACCGGAATGGCGTTCGGGTCGCCGTAGAGATAACCCGAGGAGACATGCTTGGGCATCTGGTCGACGGTGCTGGCGGAGTAGACGTTGCGGGTGCCGAGCGCCCGGACGAGGGGACCGACATGGAGCCCGCCGGCCATGGTGTGCACGTTGGGGTTGCCGAGGTAGACGGCGACGGCGTCCCGGCCGCCCAACCGGGCGGCGGCGAGTCCGGCCTCGACGGCCGCGAACGCCTCGTCCCAGCCGACCTCGCGCAGCGTGCCGTCAACGCGCAGCAGCGGCCGGCGCAGGCGGTCCGGGTCGGCGAGGAGCTGCGGGAACGCGGCTCCCTTCGGGCAGACGAAGCCGTGGCTGAAGACGTGGTCGCGGTCGCCGCGGGCGTGGGTGACCCGATCGCCGGTGATGGTCAGGGTCAGGCCGCAGGTGGCCTCGCAGAGCGGACAGGTACGGTACGCGGTGCGTGTCGCGGTCGTCGCCATCGCGGGCCCCTTCCGGTGGGATACCGACTGGTCGGTATGGTGGCATGCCGGGCGGGTGGGTGTCACCCCCCGAGCGATTGCGGCGGGTGCGGCGCACGCCGCCGGAGCCCGGCTCAGGCCGCCACGGCCAGCGCGGGTTGTGAACGGCTACAAGGGATCAGGTCGGTTCACCCGGTGCCGGCGGCCTCGTCGATGCGCCGACGAAGGCGGCCCATGGCACGGAGCCACCGTTCGGTCTGGGTCGCCCGGAAGGCGTAGTGGTCCTGTACCTCGGGGTGGGGCAGGATGAGGAATCGCCCGTCCGCGAGTCCCGCCATGACCACGTCGGCGACCTGCTCCGGCTCGAGGACGTCGCCAGCAAGCACCGCCTTGGCGGCCGGGTCGGTACGCTCGTACATCTTCGTGCGCACCCCCAGCGGGCAGATGACCTGGACCGTCACTCCCTTGTCGCCGTAGCTGGCCGAAAGCCACTCGGCAAAGGCCAACGCGCCGTGCTTGGTCACCGAGTACGACGCGGACTCGAGGTGTGTGAGCAGACCGGCGGCGGACACGGTGGCCAGCAGGTGCCCCCGTCCCCGTGCCAGCCAGGGCCCGAGCAGGTGTCGAACCGCCCGCACGTGCGCCATGACGTTCACCTGCCACACCCGGTCCCACATCTCGTCCGGGGTGTGTACTCCGCCGCCCGGCTCGATCCCGGCGTTCGCGCAGAACAGGTCGATCTCGCCGAGGTGGGCGCGGGCGGCCGCCACCAGCGCGGCCACGCTCTCCTCGGCGCTGGCGTCGCCGGCCACGGACATGCCCCCGACCTCCTTGGCAACCCTGGCGGCAGCCTCGGCGTCCAGGTCGTTGACCACGACCCTGGCACCCGCAGCGGCGAATCGGCGGGCGAGCGCGGCGCCGATTCCGGATCCGGCTCCGGTGACGACGACACCGGCGTCGCGCAGTTCGATGCCTGGCATCCCTTACGCGTCCGCGACCTGGAGCACCAGCTTGCCGAGGTTCTCGCCGCGGAACAGCCGGAGCAACGTCTCGGGAAACGCGCTCACCCCACCGGGAACGACGTCCTCCATCGACCGCAGCTGGCCGGCCGCCAACCACTCGGCCAGCTTCGCGACGGCCTCGGAGTACCGGTCGGCGTAGTCGAAGACGACCATTCCCGTCATGGAGGCGCGGTTCACAAGCAGCGACATGTAGTTGCTCGGGCCCTTGACCGGCTCGGTGTTGTTGTACTGGGAGATGGCACCGCAGATGACGATTCGGGCACCTCGGGCCAGCCGGGTCAGCACCGCGTCGAGGATGTCGCCGCCGACGTTGTCGAAGAACACGTCCACCCCGTCCGGGGCGTGCTGGCGTAGAGCCTTCTGCACATCCTCGGATCGATAGTCGATCGCCGCGTCGAACCCGAACTCGTCCACCACCAATCGGCACTTGTGCTCGCCGCCGGCGATGCCGATGACCCGACAGCCCAGGAGCTTGGCGATCTGGCCGACCACGCTGCCGACCGCGCCGGCCGCTGCGGAGACCACGACGGTCTGCCCCGGCTGCGGGCGGCCGACGTCGAGCAGGCCGAAGTAGGCCGTGATACCGGTCATGCCGAGGGTGCCGAGATAGACCGGCAGCGGTGCGAGCGCAGGGTCCACGATGGTGACGTCGCGCCCGTCCGACACGCAGTACTCCTGGACGCCGAACGCGCCGGACACGTGGTCGCCGACCGCGAACCCGGGGTGCCGCGAGGAAATGACCCGGCCGACCGCGCCGGCGCGCATCACCTCGCCGATCTCGACCGGCCGGATGTAGGACCTGGCCGCGTTCATCCAGCCGCGCATCGCCGGGTCGAGCGAGAGGTACAGCACCTGCACGAGGAACTCACCCTCGCCCGGCTCGCCGACCGGCACCTCGAGCAGCTTCCAGTCGGTTGGCCGCGGCAGCCCCGTGGGACGCGCAGCCAGGAGCAGTTGACGGTTGATGCGCTTCATCTCGGCGGTCCCTCGATTGTCACGGTTGACGGATACCTGAATGTGCACGGCGGCAAGCCCGTACCGCAGATCGACGTGGCCACCATCGGCGTGGCGTACCGACCGGTCGGTATGTCATGTCAAGCTACGTTCGCGCCCCAACGGAAGCAAGCGCCGCCCGAGGCCGGGACGTCGCCCACGGGTGAGATCTAGATCTCATTCATCATCGCCGGTGTCGATTCGACATGAACACGAGGGCGTCACACATAGTGGGACGTTGATTACAGGGGGTGTCGCCCAGGGGGGCCGTGTGGCTACCGTGACCACGCATCGATCCATGCACCTAGATCATTCGGTCAGGAGTGACGATGACGACGACCCCCGCCGTGGATCTTCCGTTCCTCGACATCACCGCGCCGGACTTTCGGTTCGACTCTCCCGCGGTCGCCGCGGCACGCGAGGCGAACTGGTGTGCCATGACGCCGATGGGACTCATCGTGCTGCGCCACGCCGAGATGCACCAACTGCTCCGCGACCCGCGGCTGGCGCAGAGCGGCGAGCGCTACCTGGAGCTGATGGGCATTTCCGACGGACCGCTGTACGACTGGTTCGTGCCGATGATCCTGCACCAGCGCGGCGCCGACCATCTACGCCTGCGGCGACTGGTCAGCAAGGCGTTCTCGCCACGGATGATCGAGGGCCTGCGGCCGTTCATGCATGACACCGCGACGAGTCTGACCGCGGCGATCGCCGAGCGGGGCGAGTGCGAGTTCATGGCAGATTTCGCCGACCCGATGCCGGTGCGGGTGATGTGCGCGCTGCTCGGCGTCCCACCAACCGACTACGAGTTGTTCCGCCGCTGGTCGACAGATGTCGGACTGGTCTACAGCTTCACCCTGCCGCAGCTGCGTACGCGGGTGGAGGAGGCCGTCGTGGGGCTGCGGGCGTACGTCGACTCACTGATCGAGCAGCGCCGCGCCGAGCCGCGGGACGACCTCCTGTCGGCGCTCATCGCCGCCGAGGAGAGCGGCGACCGGCTCAGCATCGAAGAACTGCGCAACCTCGCCCTGACCCTCGTGTTCGCCGCGCACGACACGACCCGTAACCAGCTCGGTCAGGCGCTGGCGACGTTCAGCGAGCACCCCGACCAGTGGCGGCTGCTCGCAAAGCGCCCGGAGCTCGCGCCACAGGCCGTGGAGGAGGTCATGCGGTGGGCGCCGGCGGTACCGACGATCTTCCGGTTCCCCGTCGAGGACCTCGACCTGCACGGTGTCCACGTCCCGGCGGGCACCTTCCTGCTGCTCGGCACGCACGCCGCCAGCCGCGACCCGCGCGCCGTCGACGGCGGCGACCGTTTCGACATCACGATTCACCGACAGGTGCCGCACCTGACCTTCGGCGGTGGACCGCACTACTGCATCGGCGCACCGACCGCCCGCGTCGAGATGGCCGAGTCGCTGATCGCGCTCAGCAGTCAACTGGCGCCGCCGTCGATAGCCGGCCCCGTGACCTGGCGTCCGCCCACCGCCATCCATGGACCCGAGAGCCTGCCGCTCCGGTTCGGGCGGTGTTGAGCATGCGCCGCGCCTGGATCGTCGGCGGCACGGCCGTCGCGCTGCTCGGTGCCGCGACCATCGGGGCGGCGCGGGCGGCGGTCGCCAGGATCGAACGCAACCCGGACCCCTTCCCGTATGACCGGCTCGCTCGAGAGCCGCAGGGCGAGGAGGTGCTCGTCCCGCGTCCGGACGGAACGGTGCTGCGCGCGATCGTGGCCGGGGACGGCCCGCCGGTCGTGCTCGCGCACGGCTATGGGGCCTCGCTGCTGGAGTGGAACGTGGTGTGGGAAACCCTGGTCGCCCGCGGTCACCGGGTCATCGCCTTCGACCAGCGCGGCCACGAACGCTCGACGCTCGGTTCCGCCGGCATCGGCTCGAAGCCCATGGCGGCGGACTACGCCGCCATTCTGGAGCACTTCGACGTGCGTGACGGCGTGCTGGTCGGCCACTCCATGGGCGGGTTCATCGCGATCCGTGCCGTGCTCGACCACCCCGAGCTGGGCCGACGCCTGCGCGGCCTGGTGCTGTTCGCTACCTGGGCGGGCCGCATCCTCGACCAGGCACCACAGAATCGACTGCAGATTCCGCTGCTGGAAACCGGTGTCCTGCAGCGGCTCGCGCGTACTCGTACCGGTGGTGTGCTGTTCGGAGCCGCGCAGTGCGGCACCCGGCCGTCGCCGGCCATGATCTCCGTATTCCGGGACGTCTTCGTCCGTCAGAGCCACCAGCCGCTCATCCCGATCGTGCGGGCCTTCAGCCGAGAGGACCACTACCCCCGGCTGAGCGAGATCACCGTACCGACCGTCGTCGTGGTGGGCTCGGCGGACCGCTCGACGCCCCCGAGCCACTCACACCGGCTCGCTGCCGGTGTGCCCGGAGCGCGGCTGGTGACCGTGCCCGATGCCGGACACATGCTCAACTGGGAGGCGCCTGACGTTCTCGTCGAGGCCATCGCGTCACTCCAGCGGTAAGCACCCACGCGGCCGAACCGACCCGTGATCCTGATGGTGAAGGACTACCGGCGCGGGCCCCGTCGTGGCTGGTCGGCTCCGTGCCGGAGTCTGCGGTTCCACCAGCCTGGCCGGCGCTGGGCCAGGTCCTTGAGTCGCCGGTGCTCCGCGTGCTGTAGCACGATGAGCACCGGTACAAGTCCGAGTGTCAGCAGCGGAAGGTAGCGCGGGGCCGAACGATTCTCCCGCGCCAGTGCGGCGATCGCCGCCCCGCCGGACACGTAGAGGATCGGGTTGTAGAACCGCATGAGCTCGGGCCCCAGCCCCTCACACTCGCGCAGCCAGGGCAGGCCGAGTTGGCGGCGCCCACGCGGCCACCCGAGGAGGTGAGCGGTCACCGCGGCCAGACCCACGCCGTTGCAGACGTCGAAGGCGGCGTCGCTGGACGACGGGCGGGTACCCGCCGCTCGCCAGACCGTCGCGGTGCCGACCGCCCACAGCCCCGCGGCCGGTGCCGGCCCCAGGACGGACGCGCTCGGCATACCGACTCCGGCGCCGAGCTCGAAGAAGACGTGTGCGGCCACACCTGCCGTGGCGAGGCGCGTCATGGGGCGGCGGGCGGGCCGGTCGGGCTGCGCCCCGTTGCCCGCCTTCCGCCCGGCCCGGCATGTCAGCACGGCGAAACCTTCCGGCGTTGCGGAGATCGCCGGCCAGTCCCGGCCGGCCCGGTCGCGGTACCCGCTTCCCGCCGACCTACTCCCGTGCGGGCCATGCCACCAGACCGGCCAGCTCTGGATTGTGGCCTTCGTCCAGCACGCTCCCCCGCCCGGCTGCCCCAGCGACGTGTAGTCGGCTCTAAGGGACCGTGATGAACCGGTGGTTAACTGACTGCATGCGATGGTTCACACCCTTTGGCCCGCTTCGCTCGTTTGGGGGCCTTACCTGGCGGTAGCTAATGGCGCATGAAGAACCCGATGAATGCGCCACGCTTGGTCGCGCGCGCACTGACCGTCTCGTTGACCGTCGTCGCCGTCGCCGCTGCCCCCGCCTCAGGCAGTGCGGTGGCCCAGCCGCCAGCAAGGTTCGAAGTGGACAGCACCTCCGACGCCCCCGATCGGGCGCCCGGAGACGGCCGGTGCCGCACCGCCGATGGCACCTGCACGCTGCGTGCGGCGGTGATGGAGGCCAACGCACAGTCGGACTCGACCATCGTGGTCCCCGCCGGCCGGTACACCCTGCGCATCCCGCCGCTGGCCGGCCGCGCCTTCACCGACTACACCCTCGCCGACACCGCGCACGGCAACCTGAAGATCTTCAAGCCCACCACCATCCTGGGCGCCGGCCGGGACCGCACGGTGATCGACGGCGGTCGACTCGACCGCGTCTTCACCGTGATGCGACCGGCCACCATCTCGGACCTCACCATCACCGGGGGCGTGTCGGCCCCGGTTGCCTCGGTCTACAACTACTACGGCGGCGGCGCCGCGTTGAACGCCTCGGAACTGACGATGGAGCGGGTCCGGCTCACCGGCAACAGCGCCCGCTTCGGCGGCGCGGTCCAGAGCATCCCGTTCACCTCGTTCACCCTGCGCGACAGCCTCGTGGACGACAACGAAGCGGGTGAGGCCGGCGGGTTGCGGTTCGACTCGGTCGGCCTGGTCGAGCGTTCGACGATCACCCGCAACAGGGTCACCAATCCGCACGACCCGACCCGCCCCGGGGAACTGGCCGGGCTCGGCGGCGGGATCGACGTCCGTGGCGTACGGACGGTCACCGTGATCGACTCCGAGGTGACCGAGAACTACGCCGAGGACGGCGGGGGCGGCATCAACATCACCCTGGCCTACCTGCCGGGGAGCACCGAGGACCGGTCCGGACCCGGCGCGGTGGAGCTCAAGCGTTCCGTGATCAGCGGAAACACCAGCCGGAGCGGTCCCGGCAACTGCCGGGCCGTCCGGGCGCGCATCGTCGACCTCGGCGGCAACACCGACTCCGACGGCACCTGCGCGACCACCCGGTAGCCCACCGGCGGCGTCGCGCCGGTCACCGGAGCGGCACCGGCGAAAGGCCCGCCCACGGTTGGTGGAGAACCGACCCGGAGCGGGGCCTTTCCGCCGGGCCCGCCGGTCCGAATCGAACCGACGGTCCACCGCCGGCACCTCTGCCCAGCGCACTCCGGACCATCGGGCGGTGCCACGGCGACAGCCATCTGTTGCGCGTCTTCTACAACGTTGTAATACTCGCCTGACCGCCGCCACCCAGGAGGTCCGATGAGCGCCGACGTTCGTAGGCCGCAGTCCGTCGAGACAGGCGAGGTCCCGGTGGAGGCGCTCGGCGACCTCTACCGCGACGGGATCACCGCGTGCCGGGCCGCCTTCGCCGTGGACTGGGTGGAGCGCGTGGGCGAGGACATCGATGCCGCGTTCCGCGAGGCCCGTGCCCGGCCGGACGGCGCCGTCGGGCGCGGGCCGCAGCGGTGGTACGTGGAGATCCATCCGGAGCAGCTGCGAGGCTTCGTCGACCTGGTGACCCATCCGTGGGTGGTCGCGGTCTGCCGGGCCGTGCTCGGACCCGAGTACGAGATCGTCGAGCTCGGCTTCGACATCCCGTTCCCCGGCGCTGCCATGCAGCCGTGGCACCGGGACTTCCCGATGCCGCCCGACACCCGCCGCCAGCGGCGACTGACCTCCCTGGCGTTCAACCTGACCACGGTGGACACCGTGGAAGAGATGGGACCGTTCGAGATCGCCCCGGGCACGCAGTGGGACGAGGGCGACGACTTCGACCACGGGATGTTCCCACCCAAGGAGCGCTACCCCCGCTACCAGGCGCGAGCCGTACGCAAGTATCCCCGCCGCGGCGACATCTCCGCCCGCTCGGCGCTCACCGTCCACCGGGGCACCCCGAACGTCTCCACAGTCGCCCGCCCGGTTCTGGTGCTCGGCGTGGACGCGCCCGGCGCGGGCAACGCCGCGCACCACGACATGGCCGTCACCCGGGAGTACTGGGAGAACCTGCCCGCGTCGGTGCGCGCGCACCTGCCGTGTCCTGTGGTGGAGACGCTGACGCCGATCCGCCAGAAGCACACCATCGAGGGCCTGGTGATGGGCGCGGAGTGAACACACCGCCGGGGTCTGCGGCGGACCGGAGCCGGCCGACGCCCGCCGGGCCGTCGTCCGTCACGCCCGCGGGGCCGGGGCCCCACCCACGGCGGGCGCGGCAGGCTGACTGGGGTACGACGGCGGTCGGAGCGTGCCGGTAACGCACTCCCCGGCGGGACGGTCAGAAGTCGTCCGGCGTGCGCATGCGGTCGCGCACCCAGATGCCGGCCGGCTTGAGCCGGCCCGTACCGCTGAACTGCCCACTGCCGCACGTCCCGCTGGTGAAGACCGCGCCGGAGCGGAAGTCGTCGGAGTAGTTCCAGTTCACCCAACTGATCTTCTTGCTCGCCATCAGGTCGAGGTAGCGCTGGGCCATCGTGAAGTTGTTCGGACCGTCGCCGGAGGCCTCCTGGCTTCCGAACTCGGTCACGAAGATCGGGAGTCGGTCCGCCGCGCGCGCCAACGTGTTGTAGTACAGGTCGCCGTGCGAGGCCGCGTAGAAGTGGAAGACGTACATGAGATTGCTCGCGGCCACCGGGTTGGCGGCGATGGTGTCGACGCCCCCACCGGTCCCGGAGACACCGAGCGACGACCAGTCGGGGGTCCCGACGAGCACCACGGCTTCCGGATCCCGCTGGCGGATGACGGGGATGACCTGGTCGGCGTAGCTCTTGACGGCACTCCAGCTGACGCCGTTCGGCTCATTGGCGATCTCGTAGAGGACGTTCGTCTTGTCGCGGTGGCGGTCGGCGATCTCGGCGAAGAAGGTACGGGCCCGCGACAGGTTGTGGTTCGGGTCCCCGGGCGTGAGCATGTGCCAGTCGACGATGGCGTAGAGGCCGCGGGCGGTGGCCAGCTCGATGTAGTGGTGGACCAGGTCGGTGAAGCGGCGCGGGTCGGTCTCGTAGCCGCCCTCCTGGATGTACATCGAGATCCGCAGGACGTCCGCCCGCCACTCCTGCGCGAGGACGTCGAGGGAGGCGTGGGTCGCGCAGTTGGCGTACCACTGGAGGCCGTGTGTGCTCATGCCCCGCAGTTGGATCGGCTTGCCGTTGCGGTTACACAGTTGCCGTCCGCAGACCTGGAGCTGTCCGTTCGCCGCCAGCGGCGTGCTGGCGGGGGGCGCGCTGGTCGGTGGAGGCGGGGGTGGGCTCGTCGTCGGCGGAGCCGTCGCGTCACACGGCTGGCCGTTGAGCCGGCAACCGTTGGGGCTGCCGGACCCGTTGCCGAGGAAGCCGAACGTCACCGAGGCGCCGGGAGTGATCGTGCCGTTCCAGGACCGGTTGGTGAAGCTGTAGTGCTGCCCGTCCCGGGTCATCAGCGCATCCCAGTACGAGCCCACGGTGGTACCCGCCGGCAGGTCGAACTCGACGCGCCAGGAGGTGAGGGTGCTGCCGCCCCCGTTGGTGATGGTGTACCGGCCCTCCCAGCCGGATCCCCAGTCGGAGATCTTGACGAAGGTGGCGGTCGGCGTGGCCGCCGCGGTCGCGGTGGCGGTGACAGCCATGGGCACCGCCGCCATGACCGCGACGACGCCGGCCAGGACGAGCTTCCTACCGCCCAGCTTCATAGGTCCTCCGATGGAGACGTCGCCCGAACGGCTCGCCCGCAGCCGACGGGACGGTGTCTGCGCGGGTCGCATCGGACTATAAACATACTTAAATGTTTTGGCAACGTACGGCCAGGACGATGGCCGCTACGAGCGGCGCCTCGACGAGAGGCTCTACGTGCGGCATTGGCTGAGCCTGGGGTCTTGCGGTGAGAGATTCAGGCCGGCAGCCTTGCCGGCCGAGGTGAGCACATCACCCTCGTCGATGTAGAGCACGCCGGCGTCGACGCGCACCGCGGGCATACCGGTCGTGCATACAGCCGACGACCCGGGTGGCGTCCGCTCAGGTCACCCCAAGTGGATCATGTCTTCATTGTGTCCGAGGGCGACGTCGGTCGCACATCCATGGTCGCCATTCGCGCTGAATTAGCACTGACCCGTTAGACGACGAACGCCAGCCGAATTCGGGAGCCACCGTACGCTGCGCGTCGCCGCTTTTACGAGGAGGTTGTCCGCCCAGCGGACGATCGAAGGGAGGGGAGATCCGCTCCCCTCCATTCTCAAGGTATAGCGCACCGGGGGGCTTGCGGCAAGACCCGGGTCGTACCGCAAAATCGTCGGCCGAGGCCAGAACCTGCAGAGATGGGTCGCGAAATGAGTGCGTCACGCCGCGGTGCAGACGCCTTGCTGCCCGCGATGGTCGCAAGCGACCTCAGATCGGAGCTGATGCCGTGAACCCGCTGACTAGCAGCGCTTTTGATCTCCCCGACCGCCTCCTCGCCAAGGTCGACCCGGCGCTGATCGCCGGCGACGAGCAGCACTTCGCGGCCATCGCGGAGAGCCTTGAGCAGTCGATCGCCGACCTGTCCGACCGCCTCGATGCCGCGCGCAAGGCGCCCGGCGGCAAAGGCCGGCGGGCGATGGACCGGGACCAGGAGATCCACCGGCTGACCGCTCGCCTGCGGGGACTGCGTCGCTTCGGTTTGGACCTGTGCCTCGGACACATGGTCGGCGCAGACAACCCCGAGCCCGTGTACGTCGGACGATTCGGCCTCACGGACAGCGCGGGCCGTCGGCTGTTGCTCGACTGGCGCTCCCCCGCGGCTGAGCCGTTCTTCGGAGCGACCCACGCCAACCCGATGGGTCTGGCAAGCCGCCGCAGGTATCGCTGGACCCGCGGCCGGATCACCGACTACTGGGACGAGGTGTTCACCCCGGACGGGTTCGAGGGGCACGCCGCCGCGCTCGACGACCAGTCCGCCTTCATCGCCAGCCTGGGCAGCAGCCGGTCGAACCGGATGCGAGACGTGCTCGGCACCATCCAGGCCGACCAGGACGCCATCATCCGCGCGGGATCGAGCGGCGCGCTCGTCGTCGACGGCGGTCCGGGTACGGGGAAGACCGTCGTCGCTCTGCACCGCACCGCCTACCTCCTCTACGCCGACCCGCGCCTCGGTCACCGCCGAGGCGGTGTGCTGTTCGTCGGTCCGCACCAGCCCTACCTGGCCTACGTCGCCGACGTCCTCCCCAGCCTCGGCGAGGAGGACGTGCAGACCTGCACCCTGCGGGACCTCGTCCCCGAGGGCGCCGCGGCAACCATCGAGACGGACCCGGACGTGGCCCTCCTGAAGTCGTCCGCGAACCTGGTGAAGGCGATCGAGGCGGCCGTCAGGTTCTATGAGGAGCCGCCGGCCAAGGGGATGACGGTCACGACCGACGAGTCCGACATCTGGCTGAGCGCCGACGACTGGGCCGGGGCGTTCGAGGCGCCGGGGCCCGGCACCCCGCACAACGAGGCGCGTGACGAGATCTGGGAGGAACTGCTCACGATCCTGATGGACAAGTACGACGGCGATGAGCCGGATGACCTGGTCCGCAGGTCGCTGCTGCGGAACAGGGAGCTGCACACGGCCTTCAACCGCGCCTGGCCGATGCTCGACGCGGCCGACCTCGTCGGAGACCTGTGGTCCGTACCCGCCTACCTGCGGAAATGCGCTCCCTGGCTCAGCCCGGACGAGGTCCGGAAGCTTCAGCGCGGCGACGCCCAGACCTGGACGGTGTCCGACCTACCGCTCCTGGACGCGGCACGGCAGCGGCTCGGCGACCCGGAGGCGTCAGAGCGTAAGCGCCGGCACGACGCCGCTGTCACCGCCGAACGCGCGCGCATGGCAACGGTCGTCGACGACCTGCTCGAGGCCGATGCCTACGACGACGGTGAAGGTGTGCTGACGATGCTGCGTGGACAGGACATGCGGGACGCCCTGGTCGACGAGACCGCACTGCCCAGCGCTGATATTGACCGGCTCGCCGGCCCGTTCGCGCACATCGTCGCGGACGAGGCTCAGGAACTGACCGACGCAGAGTGGCAGATGTTGCTGCTGCGCTGCCCGTCCCGGAGCTTCACCATCGTCGGGGACCGGGCCCAGGCCAGGCACGGCTTCACGGAGTCGTGGCAGGAACGGCTCGAGCGGATCGGGCTCGACCGGATCAACCTGGCCTCCCTGAGCATCAACTACCGGACGCCGAAAGAGGTCATGACGGAAGCCGAGCCGGTCATCCGGGCCGTGCTCCCGGACGCCAACGTGCCGACCTCCATCCGCAGCAGCGACGTCCCTGTCGTACACGGATCTGCATCGGATCTGGACTCGATCCTCGACACCTGGCTCGCCGCGCACGCCGACGGGATCGCCTGCGTCATCGGTGATCCCACGATCCGGACGACGTCCCGCGTCCGGTCGCTGACCCCGGAGCTGTCGAAGGGGCTCGAGTTCGACCTGGTCGTCCTCATCGACCCGGAGACATTCGGCGAAGGCATCGAAGGAGCGGTCGACCGCTATGTCGCGATGACCCGAGCCACCCAGCAACTCGTCATCCTCACGAACTCCTGACAACCTGATCGCCGCCCGACGATCATGATGACCGCTACCGCAGTTCCATGCACCCGAAACGAAACGACGCACGCCATGATTGATCTTGGCGTGCACGGCGAGCAGAACCGGGGTGGCCTTTCCCAGCAACACATCCGCGACCTTGTCCAACGCCCTCTAAGCGGCTGCAGATCATGTCCGATGGCCGGACAACAGAGATCTCGAACTCGGGCAGATGTCGCCAGCGGTCGTGACCACCTACCGATGAAAGAGGCCGGCCGCTAGGTTCGTGGTCGGCCTCTTGCTCACCGCGGAGCTGTCAGAAGTCCTGACCGGCCCGGACGCTGGCGACGAACGCGTCCCACTCCTGCGGGTTGAACACGACCTGCGTCTGCGGCTGCTGCGAGTTGCGGACGATTCGGTTCTGCTTCGAATCGACGGCGACCTCCACGCAGTTCGGGCCGCTGTTGTCGCATCGGTTGGGGCGGACGAAGTTGAGCTCCTGCATCGTGCATCTCCCTTGAGTTCAGGTAGTGCGGTCACCGGTGCAGGCGACGAACCGCGCGAAAACGTCACTGAGGCCGGATCGTGATAACCGGGCGAGCGCCAGCCCTAGCATTGGAGCAGGTGTACCCGTGATTCGACGGCCAGCTCGCATTGCCGCAGGCGTGTGGAGGCGCTGCGCTGACAGACGGTGCCTCCCGACCGTCCGTGCCGTCTTTCGTTGCGCCATCTACCGGGCAGGTAACAGCCGGGGTAGGACCAACCGAGGTGTGGTTCGATCAGCCGGCTAAGGGAGTGCCGGCCGTCAGTCGGCGGCGGGCTTGAGTCCGGCGAGGGTGAGAGTGACGAGGCGGTGGATCCCGTCTTCGGATGTCACCGTGTTTGCGGCGGCCAGAGCGTGCTGACAGAAGGCAACGAGTTCCTCGATCGGGATATCGGTACGAATCTGACCGCCTTCGGCAGCATCAGTGATCAGTTCCCGCAGGAGCGTGTTCAGTTGCGCGTGGGCCTCGGTGGTGTGGTCGCTGCGATGCAGTAGGGCCGCGAGGTCACCGCCGTGGCGGTGCTGGGAGAGCCGGGCGTAGGCGGTCAGCACGACCTGCAGGCGAGTTGACGGGCTGTCGGCTTGGTCGCGGATGGCCCGGAGGTGGTCGAGGTGCTGGGTGATCTGGCGCTCGTGCCAGGCAAGCAAGATCGCTTCGACGTCGGGGAAGTACTTGTAGAGGGTTGCGCGACCAATGCCGGTGAGTTCGGCGATGCCTGACATGGTCACGCCGGTGAGCCCCTGCTTGGCGACCAGGGTTGCTGCGGCGTCGAGAACGGCGTTGCGTACGGCCGCCCGGTGCGCCTCGATCGTGTCGTTCCACAGCCTTGGCACCCTTGCATGATACATACCGCCGCATCGCGTACACTCTGCCTTGGCGTAGACACGCTGTCTCGATAAGGCTGGGACCATACCTTGCGGTGATCGACGGGAGGGTCGGATGACGGGCCAGTCAGGTGGGCCAGGCGTGCCGCGGTGGGTGAAGGTGATTGGCCTGGTTGTGGCCGTGCTGCTGGTGGCATTCGTCGTGGTGCAGGTGAGTGGCATCGCCGGTGAGCACGGTCCTGGCAGACATCTTCCGGGCGGACGGTGACGTGTGTTGCGGCAGCGCTTCCGCAAGGCGGCGTTGACCGTGCATGTGGTCACGTCGTTGGGGTGGCTCGGCGCGGTGGTCGTCTTTCTCGTCTTGGCCCTGGTGGCGCTACGCAGCGAGGACGCCATGGTGACGCGTGCTGGATATCTGGCGATGGATCTGTCCGTCCGGTTTGCGATCGTTCCTCTCGCGGTCGCGTCGCTGCTGAGCGGTGTGGTGTCGTCACTCGTGTCGCCGTGGGGCTTGGTGCGTCACTGGTGGGTGCTGATCAAGTTGGCGTTGATTGTGGTGGCCACGCTGGTGCTGCTGCTCCAGCTTGAGCCGCTTGCCGCGCTCGCCGATGCCGCGATGACCTCCGCACCCGTACCCCGTGGGCACTGGCGCGAGGTGCTGGTCTCGCTGGTGGTGCACGCGGTTGGCGGCCTGGTGATCCTGCTGACCGCGACGGTGTTGGCGGTCTACAAGCCGCGGGGCGTGACGGGTTTCGGTCGTCGTCGGGCGCCGTCGCCGGCAAGGGTCGAGGCGTCTCACCGGTGAAGGGCTGCCGGCCGGAGCCCTGCCTGTGGGAGCGGGATCGGCTCGGGCGGCGCGCTCGGTTGATGATCAGCTGATGGTGGCGAGCAGGTCCCGGCCTGCTTTGTTCGCAGGACCGGTACACCTCTGCGCAGACTCGATCGCCGATGTCCGCGCTGCGGTCGAGAAGGCCGGCTACCAGCTCGTCAGCTGACGGCAGCCCCGGCCACACTCAGGTCCGAGGACGTCCCGGAGATGCTTCCGCCGCGCCTCCGGGACGTCCTGGCCCGAACGGTTGACGCCTCGCCGCGATGGGTCAGACGCAAAACGAGATTGTCGCCACGACGCTGACCAGGGCCGGCGCGGAAACCGCGGCCAGCGGAAGCAGCAGGCGCGTTCGCATGGTGCGAGTTCGGCAGGTGGTCTGCAGGTGGCGCAGCCGCAGTGGCACGTCCGCTCCCATTGACAGGCTGTGTGTGGGGCTCGACGCACTCGCGAGCGCGATCAACGCGGCGCGGACAGCGGAGGTGCCGCAGGCGCGAACCGCAGCGGCGCCGCTACCGGCTCCCCCCTGTCGGTAGGTCGCGCTGACGACCGGCCGCGGCGAGAAGGGCTCGTACCGACGCCAGCAGACACAACCCGTCAACCGCCCATCCCTGCATGGTTCCGTGGTGAGGTGGTGGCGGCCCGAGCTGGGCCGCCACCACCTTGTTGTCAGGTCCGCGGAGTCAGGCGGACCCGTCGTAGCAGCTGGGCGTTGAGCGCTACCACGATCGTGGAGACCGACATCAGCACCGCGCCGACGGCCGGGCTGAGGCTGATCCCGGCCCAGGCGAGGACGCCAGCAGCGAGCGGGATAGCCACGACGTTGTAGCCGGCCGCCCAGGCCAGGTTTTGGATCATCTTCCGGTACGACGCTCGGGACAGGCGGATCACACCGGTGACGCCGCGCGGGTCCGAGGAGGCGAGGATGACCCCGGCGGACTCGATCGCCACGTCCGTGCCGGCGCCGATGGCGAGTCCGACGTCGGCGCGAGCCAGGGCAGGCGCGTCGTTGACGCCGTCCCCGACCATCGCGACCGTGAGCCCCCGGGCCTGCAGGTCCGCGACCGCCTGGTCCTTGTCGGCAGGCAGCACCTCGGCGAAGACCTCGTCCACGCCGGGTCGGAAACCGAGGTCGGCGGCGACAGCTTCGGCGACTGGCCGCGCGTCGCCGGTGATCATGACGATCTTCCGCACACCCTGCTCGCGTAGCTCGAGGATGGCCTCGCGGGCCTCGGGACGGATTTCGTCCTCCAGGGCGAACGCCCCGACCGCCTCCGCCGGCGCGCCGTCAGAGAGGCGGACCAGGTGCAGCACGGCGGCGCCCCGTGCCGACCAGCCCTGTGCGACGCTGACCAGCTCGTCCGGCACGGTGGCCTGCACCTCGCGAAGCAGGGCGGGACCGCCCACGGCATAAGTGGTGCCGTCCACGACCGCCTGCACGCCTCGGCCGGTCAGCGACCGGAAGTCGCGAGCGCTCGCCCGCAGCCCCCGGTCCCTCGCGACAGCCACCAGCGCCTTGGCGAGGGGGTGCTCGCTGTCGGCCTCGACCGCGCCGGCGATGCGCAGCACCTCCTCCTCGGTGGTGCCGCCTGCGGCAGCCGTGGCGGTGACCGTGTGCGCGCCCTTGGTCAGCGTGCCGGTCTTGTCGAACAGCACCGCGTCGACGGTGCGCATCCGCTCGAGGGCGAGGCGGTCCTTGACCAGGATGCCGGCCTTGGCCGATACCGCGGTCGACAGCGCGATCACCAGTGGAATGGCCAGCCCGAGGGCGTGCGGGCAAGCGATCACCAGCACAGTCACCGTGCGGACCACCGACTGGTCGAGATCGCCCAGCGCCCACCAGGCGCCGAAGGTGACCAGCGCGGCGGCGGCGGCCACGTAGAAGAGCATCGCGGCGAACCGGTCGGCGAGCACCTGTGCGCGGCCACTGGACGCCTGCGCCTGCGCAACCAGCCGCCCGATCCCCGCCAACGCCGTGTCATCACCGACGGCATCGACCCGGACCCGCAGCGCGGAGTCGGTGGCCACCGTGCCGGCCACCACGCGGTCGCCGACGCCGCGCGGCACCGGTCGGGACTCCCCCGTGATCATCGACTCGTCCAGCTCGGCGGCCCCCTCGACAATCCGACCGTCGGCGGGCACCCGCCCGCCGGAACGGACCAGCACCACGTCGCCCACCCTCAGTTCGGCCACTGGCACCCGGGTCACGGTGCCGCCGTCGTCGAGGCGCTCGGCGTCGTCAGGCAACAGCGCGGCAAGGGCGGCGAGGGCGCCCTGCGCCTGACCGATCGCCTTCATCTCTTGCCAGTGCCCCAGCAGCATGATGGTCACCAGCGCGGCGAGCTCCCACCAGAAATCCAGATCGAAAGCGCCGAGGCTGGTCGCCAGCGAGGCCGCGTAGGCGACCGTGATCGCCATCGAGATCAGCAGCATCATTCCCGGCGCCCGGTCCCGGACCTCGCGGACGCCGCCGACCAGGAACGGCCAGCCACCGTAGAAGAAGACCACCGACCCGAGTACCGGGCCGACCAGCCCCATGCCGGGGAAGTCCAGGGAGTAGCCGAACCAGTCCATCACCATGTGGCTGGTCGCCACGATCGGCAGCGTCAGGGCAAGGCTGAGCCAGAACTTGTGGCGGAACTGCTCCGGGTCGTGGCCGGCGTGCTTGTCATGCCCGCCGTGTCCCCCGTGCCCCGCATGGCTGGTGTGAGCCGCCTGGTGAGGCCCGTGGTGGCCACCGGAGCGTTTGCTCTGCTGCCCCCGTTGCGCCGTCCCGGCGGAGTGGTGGGAGTCGTGTTCGTGATGCTCTGCGCGGGGTTGTGGAGTCGCTGCGTTCGGAGCGGCCCCATGGTGCATGGCCGTGCGGCGATCCTGGCCGTGGTGGCCTCGTCCCTGCGTCGTGTCATCGAAGCCGATCGCGTTCTCGTGTGTCATGCCGTCCACCTCCACGCAGCACCATATACCCCGGGGGGGTATGTGCCAAGTACCCGTACCCCCCAGGGGTTAGCGCCTCTGGGCGCGGCCGGCCTCGCCCGCTCGACGCAGGCAGTGATGTCGGCCGTCGGGCAACCCGAACAGGGCAACAATCGGCCGAAACAGCCTGCAAGCCCGGTTCACCTGAACAAAATCCACCATGGCGGACAGTGCAGGACCGCTTCCCACCCGGGCCGCCCGATCAGCCGAGGAGCCGTCATGAGACCGACGATCAGTCGCCGCCAGATGCTGGCTGGGTTGGTGGGGGCGGTGGGTCTTGTCGGCATCGGCACCGCGGGGAATGGGCGACGGCCGCAACTGGGGGCGACGGAGGTCGACCTGGTTGACGGCAGGGATGGCAGCCGCGGCGGTGCCGCGACCCTACGGGCCCGACCGGTCACCGTCGACCTTGGCGGGCCGCAGGTCCGGACGTGGGGCTATGCCGAGGACCTGCCGGGTCCGCTCCTTCGGGCCCGGGCCGGCGAGCTGTTGCGGGTGGATCTGGTCAACGACCTACCGGCGGACACCAGCGTGCACTGGCACGGCATCGCGCTGCGCAACGACATGGACGGTGTGCCCGGCCTGACTCAATCACCAGTCGGTCCGGGGCGCCGGCACAGCTACCAGTTCACGGTGCCCGACCCCGGCACGTACTTCTACCACCCGCACTCTGGGCTGCAGCTGGACCGGGCGCTGTACGGCGTCCTGGTGGTCGACGACCCGCAGGAGACCGGCCGCTACGACCACGAGTGGATCGTGGTGCTCGACGACTGGATCGACGGTACCGGCCGCACCCCGGACGACGTGCTCGCGGCGCTGCGCGAGACGGGCGGCCATGGCGACATGCCGGGCATGGATCACGAAGGGACGCACGGCCAGGGTGATCGTGGCGCGTCCGACGCGGCGAACGGCGACAGCCGGGGCGCAGGCGGGCACGGCGGCATGGACGCCACCGACGCTGGCGGTCACGCAGATATGGCCGGGATGGAGATGATGACATCTCCCCTGCTCGGCGGGGCCGGCGATGTCTCGTACCCGCACCACCTGGTCAACGGTCGCGTCCCCGCGGCAGCCAGGACCTTCCGGGCCCGGCCCGGTGAGCGAGCCCGGATCAGGATCATCAACGCTGGCTCGGACACCGCATACCGGGTAGCCCTGGCCGGACACCGGCTCACGGTGACGCATACCGACGGGTTCCCGGTCCAGCCGGTCGAGACTGACGCACTGCTGCTCGGCATGGGCGAACGCGTTGACGTCACGGTGGAGCTGGACGACGGGGTCTTCCCGCTGGTCGCCAATGCGGAAGGAAAGGCCGGACAGGGGATGGCGGTGGTGCGGACCGGCGCCGGCGCGACGCCACCGGCGACGGTGCGGCCAGCTGAGATGGACCGCCGGGTGCTGGACTCGGCGACCCTGCGGGCGTCCGACAGTGTGGTGCTGGCCGACCGGCAGCCGGACCGGGTGCACCGGCTGGAGTTGGGCGGGACGATGACGCCCTACCGATGGACCATCAACGGGGCAACCTTCCCCGACGTTGAGCCGCTGCCGGTCGAGCAGGGTGAGCGGGTGCGGCTGGAATTCGTTAACCGCAGCGACATGTTCCACCCCATGCACCTGCACGGCCACACCTTCGCCATGACCGGGGGTGGTGCCCGCAAGGACACCGTGATCGTTGTTCCCGACCGGATCGTTACCGTCGACTTCGACGCCGACAACCCGGGCCGCTGGATGGCGCACTGCCACAACGCCTACCACGCGGAGACCGGGATGATGGCCACGCTCACCTACCGGGCCTGAACGCTTGCGAATGGCCCGCATCGACGTCTGGCACGCCCCGGCGTCGCGCTCCTTGGCGGGCCGAGGACGGAACGTCGGTGGCCGGGTCAGGAAAGGACGGCGTCTACGACCTCGGTGGCCCGCCACTCGTGCTGGGCGTACAGCCACGGGAACGCCGACACCTGCACCGCCTGCGCCGCGACGGTCAGCGGGAGGTCCTGCCATCCCGGAATCGCCAGGAGAGCAGTGAGGAACTGTCGGGTCGCGAACTCCGGCTTCATCAGGTCCCGCACAGGGCCCCAGCCGGTGCTGGGCCGCTGCTGGAACAGCCCCACGGAGTCGTGGTCCCAGCCGATGGCCTGGTGCGGGTAGTTCTGCGACTCGGGCAGCACGCCGCTGGCGTAGTTGTAGAGGTTGCTCTCCTGCATCGCGGTGGCCACCGCGATCACCAGCGCCTGGCGCGGTACGTCCATCTCCTGGCCGGTGCGCACGATCCTCTTGGCGTTGTCCATCTGGGCCTGGTCAAGCCCGGCTACCGGCCGAACCCGCTTGGGCTTGGGCCTGGGCTTCGGCGTCGCCTTCACCTTGGTCGTCGGTGCGCTCGTCGACGAAGGAGAGATTTCAGGGACGGGGGATTCGGTGACCGGGGCGGCCGGCTGGCGTGCCAGCCCGCGGGAGGCGGCGTCCGCTTCCGCCCGTTGGGCGATCTCGGCACGCTGGTCAGGCGTGAGCGACTCGCCGGCCGGGTCGGCTGCGATCAGGGTCACCCCCAAAAGCCCGAGGCAGCACGCGGTACCGGCGGCTACCGCCAATCGGGTACGGCCAGGTCGAGCGGCGGAGGGGTTACTGCCGCGGGCGAGGCGGGCAAGCCACGCCCCGACTGTGGTGGGTCGCGCCTGCATCTGGCCGGCTGTCCGGTCGGTGGAGGCGATATCGTCCGAACGGTCAGCCGGGTCGCCGGGGCTATTCGGGTCGTCGAGGTTGCCGTCGTTACGCATTCGACGACACTAGGCACGAGCAGCACCGATCACCCATGGTGATTTAGTGGTGACGCTCACACTTTGCGGCGCTGCAACGGGCGAATCAGGGCGGCCGAGGCATGTTCGGCAAGGGGCCCGGCAATTCTGACCTATCGCCGATATCCCTCGCGCCGATCCTCATGAGGCAGGAACGGCACGCACGGCAAACCGGTATCACCTGATCCACTAACTCCGCCTTTCGGAGGATATGGAGTTCATCCTGCTATGGGTGTATCGATAGCCAATCAGGCATCCTCTCCATTTGATCATCCTTCTGCACCGCCGGGCGCCGTCCGATTCCTGCCGCCTGCGTGCAACACACGTTGACGCCGAGGAAGCCGATTGCGCTGCGGCCCTAACCGCACCGCCAGCTCATACGATCCGCCGCCGGATAGGTCCGTTCCGGCCGCTGGTCGTGGCGGCCATTCTCCTCCTACTCGCACACCGACGCAGCGTTTTGACCGAACCGGGTCGGGTAACCGTCACTGGAGAGCCCGGTAGCCGGTCGCGAGTACGGCAAGCCGGGCGTGTTTGTGCGAGGCGCCGACGGTGTACCGCGGGTGTCCTCCGTTTTCCCGCGGTGCATGCGCCTTCGATTCTCGAGGCGCCGAACCCGATGGGAGCTTCATGATGAACCCGATTGCCCGCAAGAGCGCTGCTTCTGTGGCTGGTCTCCTGGTCGCCGGTGGCGTCCTCGCCGGTCCGGCGACGGCCACCCAGGCCAGCCCGACCGAGAGCACCCTGGCCGTAGCGCCGCAGCCCACGCCTCCGGCCGAGGGCAAGCGAGTGCTCGAGCATGACTACCAGAGACAGCCAAACGGCTACTACTGTGCGCCTGCGGCGACCCGGATGGCCCTGACCACCCAGGGCAAAACCCCCAGCCAGAAGGAGGTCGCCAAGAAGCTCGGCACCACCGTGGACGGCACGGACTCGGTCGACCAGACCACGCGGGTGCTCAACGAGGTGACCGGCGGCGGCTACGAAACCACCAAGATCAGCGAGGCCACCGCCAAGCCGGAACAGGTCGACAAGCTGCGCACCGACGTGGTCGAAGCGGTCGACGCCAAGCGCGGTGTGGTGGCCAATACCATCGGTACCGGCCTTGACACCGAAGGCGACCGGCATCCGTTCCCGGGCGGGCACTACGTGAGCGTGGTCGGGTACCGCGACGGTGGTGAGGAGATCAAGGTCGCCGACCCCTACGACCCGAAGGCGCACTACTGGATGAGCGACGACGAGCTCACCGACTGGATCGCCCAGCGCGGTTACTCCAGCTGACCGCGCCACACCGACCGCGACCCGGGGCGAGAAAAGGGGCCCCGGGCCGCAGCCGTGGCACGCGCGGCCCGTGGCGTCTCATCTCGATGCCGCCGAGATGCATCGCGCAATTTCTGCAGATTCCGGAAAGGGCCTTATATCCCCAACCCCACCATGCCGGCCTCGCTGAGGATTACCGTACTCAGCGTGGCCACCTCTCGCATTCTCGGCGTCACGCTCGGCCTCGTCCTGGTTGTGCCTGCTGTAGTGGTCGTGCCACCAACGCCGGCGAACGCCGCGCCGTCCATACCGTGCCCGAGAGCGCAGCCGCCGGTACCCCCACCGGCCACACCGTCGCCGCCGGCGGTCGACCCCGCCCACCGCAAGGTGGGCGGGGATCCGCTGGCTACGTCAGGGTTGGCGATCCCCGAGGGTGCGCCGATGGCACCGGCCGTGACCGCCACGGCCTGGGTGGTGGCGGACCTGAACAGTGGCGAGGTGCTTGGTGGGTGCGCCCCACACGATCGCCGCACGCCGGCCAGTGTGCAGAAGCTGCTGTTGGCCGCGGCGCTGATGCCCCGCCTCGACCCGGAGCAGGTCGTCGAGGTGAAGCGGGAAGATCTGGCCGACCTCGACCCGGCCAGCTCGTTGATGGGGGTGGTCGAGGGGGGCCGGTACTCGATCGAGAACCTATGGCTGGGGCTTCTCATGAGGTCGGGGAACGACGCGGCCAACGTGCTGGCCCGCGTCGGCGGCGGCGAGAGAGGCAGGCAGGGCGGCGTCGACGCGATGAACGACGAAGCCGGCCGGATGCGAGCGAACCAGTCCCACGCCGCGACGCCGTCGGGACTTGATGGACCTGGTCAGTTCACGAGTGCGTACGACCTCGCGCTCATCGCACGGGCCACCTTCGCCCGCGAAGACTTCCGGCGATACATGGCGACCAGGGTGGCGCAGATACCAGCGCAGCAGGGACAGCCCGCCATCGAACTCGTCAACGACAACACGTTGCTGGACCGCTATCCGGGCATGCTTGGCGGGAAGACGGGCTTCACCTCACTCGCTCGCCAGACGTACGTCGGCGTGGCCGACCGCGAGGGCCGCCGCCTCGCGGTGACCCTCCTCGGCGCGGAGACCGCGCCGCTGGGCAGCCTGGGTGAGGCAATAGCCCTGCTCGACTGGGGCTTCGCTCTCGATCCCGAAGCATCTGTCGGCACCCTGGTCACAGGCGAAGCGGAGAAGTTGTCCCCATCGTTGTGGATGCTGACCGGCCTTGGCATCAGCGCCGTTCTCGCACTGGCCCTGGTCGTCGCGCGTCCCTGGCGGCGCATAGGTGCACGCGGACAACGCCGCCGGAGTGGAGCCCCTGCCCCGCATGCGTTCCCGGACAACGGTCCGCTGCCCTAAGGATCGCAAGGTCAACGCCGTCGTGGCGGCACCTGGTCGTACCGACGATTGTCGGCTCTGGGCTGGCCTCGACGCGAGCCAAAGGTGCTGTGGCCGACCGCCCGGGAGCCGGCAGTGCAGACGGACGGGCTAAATGGTCGTCCCCGCAGCGTCAGTTCTGTCGCAGAGGTAAGAGTCCTCTCCACGGCGCGCCGGACGCATACCTGCACGCTTTGCGGCTAAACGCACGACGCGGCACGACGCCGCCGTTACGGCAGCCGGGGCGAACGTACCGAGTGGCGTCAGCTAGGAGAAGAGCATGAACGGGCACGCCGATAAGGACACCGACCGGCAGGTCGAGCATCAGGCGAATGCCCAGCATCCGGTGCACGGCCACAACGTGGACCCGGACAGTGCCCAGGGTCGGCGCGAGCTGAACCGGCTCGCCGTAACGGCGACGGGGCACTGCCTAACCGGCTGCGCCATCGGTGAGGCCCTCGGCCTGGTCATCGGCACTGCGCTGAGCTGGCCCCACGTGTCCAGTATCGCGCTCGCAGTCGCGTTGGCGTTCGTGTTCGGTTACGGCTTGACCATCATTCCGGTGCTGCGCTCCGGCCTGGCGTTGGGTGCCGCCATCGGGGTCGCGTTCGCCGCCGACACCGTCTCGATCACCGTGATGGAGATCGTCGACAACCTGATCATGCTAGCCATCCCAGGTGCGATAGACGCCGGCCTGGACTCGTGGCTGTTCTGGGTGTCACTGGCCCTGGCCCTGGCGGTGGCGTTCGTCGCGACCGTGCCGGTAAACCGGACGCTGATCCGCCGCGGCAAGGGCCACGCCGTGGTGCACCGGCACCACCACCACTAGGCCGTGCCTCGAAGTCACGGCACGGCCGCCGGGACTTCGAGACACGGCCTCCGGTTTCAACGCTGTCGGCCTTCCTGAGGCATCGGCTCGACCCGGAACCCGCCCCTGCCGTCGAACCGGACTTCGTACAGCCGGTCGAATCCATCGACATACCGAGGACGCCGCAGCCGCTTGAGCGTGTCGTACACCCCAACGTCCGGCACCCGGCCCCGGTCCTCGCGCGCGGCATTCCGGTCGAGGGCCGCAGGCAGATCGGGCGGGAACCAGTATCCGACCGTCACCGCGCCGTGGACGCGGGCGGCCCCGATCAGCGGTTGCCACTCCTGAGGTGAGGGGTTGGTGTTGTCCACCACGACACAACGCCGCGCGGCCAGGGCCTCATGGACCAGACGCATCTGACGGCGCTGACGGTGGCGGGCGTTCCGGAAAGCGTCCTTGCTGACCACTAGGTGATTGTCAGCCAGCATCCGATGGCAGAAGGTGGTCTTGCCCGATGCCTGCAACCCGATCAGAATCGCCAGTTCCAGCCCGTCAACCACAGACCGTCACCGCCGGCCCCGGTACGAGCGACCGCGCACCTCAGGGTATCCGGCAAGGTACTCCGCGAATGTGATCTTCCCGATCGCCCGGTCGGGGGCGAGATGCGCGCCGGCCCGGTAGGCGCGGAAGGTCTTGCCCGGCAAGCGCACCGGTAGCACCAGCCGCCGGCGACCGGTCGCCTGAAGGTACGCGCGGGCGAGGTCACGCGCGTGGCGAACCTCGGGACCGGCGATGTCGGGCGCCCGTCCGAGCGCCTCGCCGACAGCAAGTTGCGCGAGCCGGTCGGCGACCTCGCCGACGGCGATGGGCTGGAAGGCGAAGTCGGGCACCGGCATCGCGGGTGCCGTGGCCGCCGCGGCGAACAGCGTGCGCAGCAGATCGTGGAACTGCGTGGCGCGCATGATGGTGTGGGGCAGGCCGGACTGCTGTACGAGGCGCTCCGCCGCCAGCTTCCCCTGGTAGTAGGGCAACGGCACCCGGTCGACGCCGACGATGGAGATGTAGAGCAGGTGCAGCGGTGTTCCGTTGCGGCGGGCCGCGTCGATGAGCGTACGAGCCAGTTGGGTCTCCGATCGCCGCCCGAACGCGGTCGCGCAGTGGACGATGCTGCCGACACCGACGGTGGCTTCCCGTACGCCGGATCCGGATCGCAGGTCGGCGGTCGCCCACGCGTACGGCGCGCGGTCGCCAGCCGGCCGGGGTCGGCGGCTCATCACCCGCACCTTCGCTCCGGCGTCGAGCAGCCGCTTGACCACCAGCCGGCCGAGGAGGCCGGTCCCACCGGTCACCAGGATCTGATCAGGCACGGACCATCTCCTTCCAGGTTGTCAGTCCCCGGTAGAAGCGGCAGCATCGACGATCGCGACGGGAGTGCCAAGTTCGACGGTACGGGAGACGGTGCAGAGCCGGTCGTGCGACTGCTGCAGCGACCGGGGCAGTGCCTCGCGCGCCCTGTCGCCGTCCGCGCCCACCGGGAACGTCACGGTGAACTCGACCTTGAGGTTCTGCATCCGGTTTCCTCCGGCCTCGTCCCGGATTTTGTCGCCAGTGACCTCAACGGAGAACTGAGTCGGCTCGGCGCGGCGGCTGGTGATGTGGTCCACGTCTATCGCGGTGCAACCGCCGATGGCCGCCAGGAGCAGTTCCACCGGCGTGAAACTGGCGTCCTCCCCCGCGCCCATCGACATCGATCCGCCGCGGACGTTCCGCACGACGTACTTCCCCACGCTGGTGCGCTCGATCTCCACCGAGCGGAAGGTGTCCTCACTCATGACAGCACGCTACCCAGGCCTTCTGGTCCCCGAGCCACCGGCCTGGCCGGCCGATCGGCCCATCCTCACCCGTCAAGTGACCGCCATATCAGGACAGCGTCGACCGGAAGTGCCGCGCTGGCGCGCTGTGGGCCGCCCACCTCGGTCTCAGCCGAAGGTTCGACCGGTGCGGCCCGGGCGGGAGATCCGTATTGACCTGCTGTGGCGGTGTGGTTTTGTCCGTGGACAGCAAGCAGCCACCGCCGAGTCTCGAAGGTTGTGTGGACCCGATGCGGCGGTGGCTGCCGCCGACAGAGTAGACAGCGATGGTCTGAGCTGGTCGGCGAGTTGATGGACACGATCGAGGCACGCTAAGGCCCCATGCCCGGAACGCCCTGAGTCACGCCCGAAGGCGGGCAGTGGGTCAGGAGGCTGTGGCGGGCTTTTTGGTGGGATCGGCCGAGGTGGCGCCGTGAGTGGGGCGGCGGGTCAGGATCTGGGGGCCGGAAGCCGTGATGGCGACTGTGTGTTCGGAGTGGGCGGTGCGGGAGCCGTCGGCGGAGCGGATCGTCCAGCCGTCGTTGTCGAACGTGATTTTGTCGGTGGAGCGGCAGAACCAGGGCTCGATGGCGATGGTGAGGCCGGGGTCGAGTTTCATGCCGCGGCGGGCGCGGCCGTGGTTGGAGACGTGCGGGGCCTCGTGCATGGTGCGGCCGATGCCGTGGCCGCCGAACTCGGCGTTGACGCCGTAGCCGTAGGAGTGGGCGACCTCGCCGATCGCGGCGGAGATGTCGCCGAGGCGGCCGCCGGGCTGGGCGGCGGTGATGCCGGCCTCCAGTGCGACCTCGGTGGCCTCGATCAGCTTCAGGTCGGCCGGGTCGGGGGTGCCGACGATGACGGAGAGCGCGGAGTCGGCGACCCAGCCGTCGATGCGGGCCGCCATGTCGATGCTGAGCAGGTCACCGTCCCGCAGGACATAGTCGTGCGGCAGGCCGTGCAGCACCGCGTCGTTGACCGACAGGCACAGCACGTTGCGGAACGGGCCGCGGCCGAACGAAGGGGCGTAGTCCCAGTAGCAGGATTCGGCGCCGCGTTCCTTGATCCGGCGGCGGGCGTGGTGTTCGAGGTCCATCAGGTTGACGCCGACTGCGGCGACACCGCTCAGCTCGGCGAGCAGCTCGCCGACGAACTGGCCGGTCACCGCCATCCGGCCGATCTCCTCGGCGGACTTGAGCTCGATCACGACAGCCTCCCTCTCCGGATGCCGTATTTTTATACCGGTATTTTTATACCACGCCGGGTCGGGGATGCCTGGAGGGATATCCTGCTGGCATGGTTCGCCAACCACTCACCGCCGAACAGATCGCAGCGGGCCAGCGCCTCGGAGCCGCCCTCCGGGCCGCGCGGGCCGGCCGTAGCCTCGTCGAGGTGGCCCTGGCAGCCGGCATCTCCCCCGAGACGCTGCGCAAGATCGAGGCGGGCCGCCTTCCCGCACCGGCGTTCGGCACTGTGGTCTGCCTCAGCCAGGCCCTCGACGTCCCCCTCAGCGACCTGGCCGACGTCTGGCTGGCCGACATGCCCATCCGCCAGGCGTCCTAGAGACCAGCCGCCCTAGTTACTCCAGCAGGAGATCCGTTTCAGGGCTCCGTGAGGGCTTGCCGGGTGTACCCCGAAAGCGCCGGTCCTACGGGTGACGCCGCCGGAACCAGGTTGCATCCTCGTCGGCCGGGCGTGGCTTTTCTGGCGGGCGGTGAGCAGAACGGCGGGCGTCGATAACGGCAATGGCGAGCAGGACCACGATGGCAGTGATCCCAGCGGCTAGCGGCGGAGCGGCCAGTAGTGGCGCACCGGCGGCCAAGAGAACGGCAATACCGACCCAGCGGCGTAGGGAGATTCTGGAGAAGACCGCCCGCTCTAAAGCAGCCCGTCCGACCATGTAGCAGGCTGGCCCGCCGAGGATCATGGCCAACCATGCGGGGTGGCTGTGCGATGAGGGGTAGCTCTGGATGATTTCGTGCCCGATCGCGGCGACCACAATTCCGAAAATCATCACCATGTGGGCGGAGGCAACGAATCGCCCCACGCCTGCCGGATCGCGGGCGGCTGCGACGGCATCGCCGAGCACCTGACCGGCGCGATGGAAGTAGATGCGCCATAACAGCACCACGGTGACGAACGTGACGAGCAATCCGATGCTCTCGTAGCCGCCGGCCCGACCTGATCCGCTGGCGTACGTGATGCCGACGGCGAGGATCGTCTCGCCGAGGGCGATCAGGAGCAGCTGCTGGTACCGGTCGGCGAGATGGTGGGGCGCGTGCGCCCACACCGTCGTCCTCCCGCGTCCCAGACGGGGTACCGGCCAGCCCAGCCGCGCCGAGCCGAAGTCGATGACGACTGCCAAAATCCACAGCAGCACCTGCGCCCGGACGGAGGTCAGCGCGCCGAGGATCCAGAACAGTCCACCGACGCTGGCCCAGACCGTGGCTCGGAAGTACAACCGGGCCAGCGCATGCCCGCCGAGGGCATAGCCGAATATCAATGGACGACCGACCTGGATGAATACGTATGCCAGCGCGAATGGAATGCGGTCGGCGGTAAAGGCGTGCGGCACACTCGTGCCCATGACCACCATCGCGAAGGCGGTGACCAGGATCGACCACTGCGTCCCGGTCGCCCGTGGGTCGAAGCGCGAGGTCATGTAGGCGGTGATCGTCCAGGTCCAGATCAATGGCGCGAACAGCAGCAGCGTACGGCCAACTGCGATCCACGGGGTGAACAGGCCCGAGCTGCCAAGGCCCGGCACCGCGCCGGCGACCACCTGGCTGAGGGCGAACACCATCATCAGGTCGAAGAACAGCTCCACGTACGTGGCTTGCTGTGAGCTCTCCGGACTACGCAGCAACCTGACGGCCCGGCCGCGACTCCGACGCCTCCGATCTCTCGCCACGTCCCCATCGAAGCCGAGCGCCACCGGCGGTGCGGCGACAACTGCAGATGAATCACCCCTCAACCCGGGTCGTGCCAGCGGGCCCGCCAGTCGGCCTCGTGTTTCTCGTAGGTGGTCTTCTCCTCGAAGACGGCGCTGAGCAGGGCTCGGCGGGCGTCCGCCATGACCACCATCTCGGTCGCCACCAGGCCGACGCAGATGGCCGTTAGCAGGGCGAGGGCCGCCATTGCGGGGAGGTGTGTGGCGAGGGGGATGGCGGCCGCGAGCACGAGCACGGTGCCGACGCGGGTCCAGGAGAGCGTGCCGAGGGTGCGCAGTTGGAACAGCATGCCGCCGACGAGGTAGACGATCACCCCGACGAACAGCAGCGGTACGCCCGGGCCGTGCGTCGGCTCGGTCAGGCTGATGGAGCGGTCGGCTATCTGCCGCACGATCTCCTCGGCTCCGAGGGCGAACAGGATGATCCCGCCGATCATGACGAGCTGGCAGTACGTGTAGGCGACCCGCGCCATGGCGACCCGGGAGCGCCCCTGCGCCGCGTGCTGGGCGATCCGGGCGGCCGGAGCGATGACGTCGAAGTGCGTCCACCACAGGGCGGCGGTGAAGAAGATGCCGAGCACCGCCGCCGCTACCGCCGGCCAGGTGACCGGCTCACCGAGCAGGTTGCCGCCGACGCCGACGGAGATGATCGACTCGCCGAGGGCGATGATGAGGATGAGGTCGTACCGTTCGGTCCAGTGCTCGGCGGAGGTCAACACCCAGCCCCACGCGCCGGCGACCAGGCTGGCGCCGTACTGCAACAGGACGACGGCGATCCAGAGCCCGTCGCGCACCATGTCGGCCAGCCACTGGTCGTCGATCTGCGGCGGGACCAGCGCGGCAGCCAGCAGCAGAAGGGTACTCAGCACCAGCTCAGGGGAGTACTTCAGCAACAGGCGACGCTCGCCGGGACTCTCCCCGGCGACGTGCCAGTACAGCAGCAGGTGCACGCCGCGCAGCACCACGTAGCTCACCGCGAGCACCACCGGTCCGACAGCCCACCGCACCGGGTCACCAAACGCCTGCGGCAGGGACAGCGCGAAGCAGAACAGCGCGGCCATCGCGACGACCATCAGCGCCGGGACGAAGCCCACGCCGAGTCGGATCCGGGTCGCGACCACGGTGTGCGTCACCCATACCCGCCAGAGCACGGCGAGGACCAGCATGCCGTGCAGCAGACTGTCGGCGGTGATGTTCACCGCGGTGGCCCGGGTGATGATGAAGAACGAGAAGACGAAGACCAGGTCGAAGAAGATCTCGAACCGGTCCACCCGGGTGCCGGGGGCTACCGGGACGGCCGGCCCCAGCCGCTCCGCCCACCGCCTGCCACCCACCGACCGAGTGTCGCAACGCACGAGCCCTGTCCGGGCGCGATTCGCGTCAGCCCGCGAGGCGGACACTGCCTGAGCCCAATAGTCGGCGGCGGATCCCCCCGACCGAGAGCCCATGGCCGGGGGGACAGCGGCGGTTTCAGGCGTCAGATGAACAGGACACTGTCGATGTCGATGGTGACGAGTTCGATATCACGCGCGACTGCTCCGTCTTCACCCAGTGGGTAGACGCGCCGCCGGGTCGGGACCATGATTCCGCCGAACTCCTTGTGGTCGGAGCAGTAGTGTGCGGCCGGCCCGGCGTTGATGACCTCGGCTGTGTAGTCATGCCTGCGCAGCAGCCCGTCCTGGTCGAAGTAGAACGTCTGTTCCCGGCAGTGGGTGGCGATGTGGTCGGGAAAGGTGACCTTGAGACGGTTCCAGGTCTGTCCCTCCTCTGTCACGGGGGGCAGGTCCTCGGTCTGGAAGTCGGGCGATGCGAAGGAGAACGGGGACGTCAGGTACGTCCACATGGCGTAGCCGGCGAAGTAGGCGACGTGCAGGTCGTCCCACGGGGTTTCGAGGACGTGGCCCGCGAAGGCGGCACGGGGGTTGAGGCGCTCGGCCTTCACCTCGCCGGTGTCGCTCTCCACGGCCACTCGCTGCGCAGTGAACGAGGTGTGCAGATCGGGTGCCTTGAATGGGTAGTGACTGGCGTGCTGTCGGCGCAGGTCGACTCGTACGCCAGCCTGGTCGAAAATCCCTTCGTGGCCCTTGATGGCCCACAGCGCTCCTCCCGACCGGAAGTGGACCGTGGCCGATCTGAACCCCTCGTAGCGGTCCAGGCCGCCGTGGGCCTTGATGACGGCGTTCGTAAGGTCGTTCACAACGAATCTCTCCTCGTGATGTAGGTCGGTCTGTTGCCTGGGGTGGGGGCAGTCCCACCAGGCGCTCCTCAGCCACGACAAGTTGAATATGACCGGTCGTCTTACCCGGGTCAACGAGAGCTGGATCACGGCACCGCGGGCTTGGTGCAGCGGAGACGACCGGTCATATTTGCACCGGAGGTGGTATGACTTGGCCAGGAAGAGCATGCGCGAAGAAATCGTCACGGCCGCGCTCGAGCGGTTCCATGCCCGCGGGTACAACGCCGCCGGCGTCAACGACATCACCCAGGCGGCCGGCGTACCGAAGGGGTCGTTCTACAACCACTTCGACAGCAAGGAAGCCCTCGCCATCGTGGCGCTCGAGCGGTACGGCGCCGGACGCCGGCTCGAGGACCTCACCGACAGCTCAGTCCCGCCGGTGCAGCGGCTCCGGGCACACTTCGAGTTCCTCCGCGACGAGGTCGTCCGACACGGGTACAACCGCGGCTGCTTGTACGGCAACTTCGGCACCGAGATCGTCGACCACCGTGACGCCATCCGAGATGCCGTACGGCACAGCCTCGACACGTGGGTTGACCTCGTCGCGACAACCCTGACCGAAGCGCAGCGTGCCGGGACGGTCCGCACCGACCTCGACCCCGAGGTCACCGCCGGCTTCCTCGTAAACGCCTGGGAAGGCACGCTCATCCGGGCACGCACCGACCGCTCCCCCGCCGCCTTCGACGCCTTCTTCTCGGTATTCGACACCCTGCTTGCGCCGGTCTGAAGCGTGCCGGTGTGGTGGCCGCCGGAGCCATGCACGCGCGGCCATGGCGAGGGTGAGATGGGCTTAAGCGCTCCTAGCGAAATGATGTTGGGCGGGGAGAACACGGTCACGCGGACGAGTAACAACTGCGCCCCCGGCCGACCGTGACCGTACTTCGCCGCCATACGCTGGCCGGACTGGGTCGGCGGTCGGTGCCGGCCCCCGCGCCGGGAGGTGTCCGCGATGACCGGGAGCGTCCGCCGGTCGGGCCCGGCCGGGGCCCGCTCCGACGACGCGTGGCTGGTCGAGGTCGCCCGCGCGGCCAGCGCCGACGCCGGCGGGGTACCGGTGGAGCTGCTCGGCGACTACCTGCGGCTGCTCGCCGACGCGGCGGCGAGTGGGCGGCGGCCGCGCCGCGGCGAACTCGACGCGGTGGGTGTGCTCGGGCGTCGCGCCGCCGAGCAGGGCGTGTCCGCGGGGCGGGCGGTACGGCTCTACCTGTCCGCGGCCGGGCGGCTCTGGCAGCAGCTGCCGCATCTGGTGCGGTCCACCGACAGCGAGTCGGTCCGGGCGGCGGCGGAGGCGGTGCTGCACGTCGTCGACGCCGCGGTGGCGACGCTCGCCGAGGGGTACGCGGTGGCCCGTCGGGAACTTGTCCGCCGGGAGGAGGGGCTTCGCCGGGAACTCGTCGACGACCTGTTGCGGGGCGACTCAGACCTGGGCGGGCTGGTGGAGCGGGCTGAACCGTTCGGGCTGGACCTGGCGCGGGTGCACCAGGTGGCGCTCGCGTCGCCGAACCGGCGGCTACCGGACACCGATGCGGCGATCAGCGCTCTGGAGCGGGTCATCTTCGACCGGCTGGGCGACCGCGACGTGTTGGTGGCCACGAAGGAGGGGCTGCTCGTCGTGATCGCTCCGGCGGACACGGTGATGCCCGACCGGAGCTCGGGCGAGGGCGCATCCGTGGGGGACCTAGGCCGGCTGATGCACGCCGAGCTGGACCGGCTGGCGCGAGGCCGGCCGTGGCAGGTGGCGGTGGGTCGCCCGCACCCCGGCTTGTACGGCATCGCCCGCTCCTATGAGGAGGCCCGTGAGGCGCTGACCATGGCGCAGCGGCTGCACGCCGACATGGCCGTTGTCGACGCGCATGACCTGCTCATCTACCGGGTCCTGCTGCGGGACCAGCCGGCCATGGTGGACCTCGTGCAGGCGGTGCTGAGCCCGCTGCGCCGGGCCCGTGGCGGGGCCGAGCCGCTGCTGGACACCCTGGAGGCGTACTTCGCGACCGGCGAGGTTGCCACCGAGGCGGCCCGCCGGCTGCACGTGTCGGTCCGGACGGTCACCTACCGGCTGGACCGGATCCGGACGCTGAGCGGCTACGACCCCGCCGATCCGCGCGACCGGTTCACCCTGCACGCCGCCGTGCTCGGCGCGCGGGCTCTGGACTGGCCGCGCCAACGGCTGCCGGGGCCGCCGGCGTAGCGGGTCAGGCCGCGACAGCGATCAGTTCCGGGAAGCCGAGCAGGGTGGCAAGCGCGGTCGCCTCGGTGCGGGTCAGGGTCAGGCTGACCATCCCGTCGGGGTCGTCCGGGTCGTCGTGGACGACGTCCCGGCGGTCACTCCCGTGGTACTCGACGATGCCGATCCGGCGGCCCTGTGCGGTGGTGAAGGTGTGCCGTACCCCAATTCCGGGCAGGGTTGTGCGTTCGATGTCCATCGGGGGCGCTCCAGGCGGGACGGCTGCCGGCGGCCGGCCGGAGCGGTCGGCCTCAGGGCAGCGCGGTGGACGGTCGGGCGGGGAACGGTACGCCCGGCGGGGCCCGGTCGGCGGACCAGGCGGGAACGCAGCCCGGAACGGCACGTGCCAGCCGGAACACGATGCACCTGCCCAGCGCGCGACCGGCACGGACTGCGGCGACGACCACCGCCAGCACGACCAGCATCGACAGCGCGAGCTGCCGCTCGACGCCGGCCGGGTGCTGTCGGTTCCGCATGTGGCCAACCATAGCCGCCCCGCGCGCGCCGGCCCGGGCCCGGCACAGGACAGCTGCGGGTGGGGCCACATCACGGTCCGGACCGTCACCGACGGTCATGGCCAGCCAACGGTGAGCGGTCGTGCTGTCCGGCAGCCGGCAATCAGGCGGACGGTTGTTGGCCGGCGCCGTGCAATGTCAGTCCCTGATTTTCGGCCGACGCTGGAGGTCCGACCCGTACCCGAGCAGCGAGGAGGCGGTGATGACGACCCGCACGCCGGTGGCTTCGCCACCCCTGCCCGCCGGTTGTCCGCCGCTGTCCCGGCCCACGCCGGCTCGGCTTCGCGGTCCGGCGGCGTCGCCCGACCGGCGGCGGGCGTCGGCGTTCCCCGGCCCGGTGATGACGACGCCGCCCGGAGCCGCGACCTGACGGTCCGCCCGCGCCCCGTCCCCGGCGTCACCGCCAACCTCCCGCGCCGTCCCGTCCGACGGCGGCGGGACCGTCGAATCCCACCGTGAAAGAGGTCGGTATGCCTGTCCACGCCACGCCCGTCCACCCCTCGGGGCGCACCGGGCTTCTCGCCGGCCGATCCCACACCAGCCGCCCGGCGGTGACCGTCGACCCCGAGCCGATCGCCGTGGACCTCGGAAGCGCCCAGCTACGGATCTGGGTGAGGCCGGGCGGGGTGCTGAGCGTCCCCATCGGCGAGGGGCTGCGGACGCCGGTGGTGCGGCGCGGCCGGATCGTCGACGGTCCCGCCTGCGTCGCCGAACTGCGGCGGCTGCTACGGGACAACCGCACCCCGGTGCCGGTCGGGGCGGTGGTCGTGGCCTGCCGCCCGGTGCTCTCCAGCCGGGCCGACCAGGAGGCCATGCGGCATGTGCTCGCGGCTGTGCTGGCGCCCTCCCGGCTGCTGTTCGTCGACACCGTACGCGCGGGCGCGATCGGCGCCGGCGCCGCAGCTGGCACATTGCTGCTCGCCGACGTCGGCGCGCAGCTCAGCGAGGTGGCCGTCCTGGAGGACGGCCGCGTCGTCGCCGCCCGGCGCGCCGAGGTCGGCACCCGCGACCTGAACCACGCGGTGACCGCCGCGATGCTCGCCGACACCGTCGCCCGGTTGGTCCGCGAGCTGCGGCGGGATCCGGCGGTGCGGCCTCTGGTCTCCGCGGCCCTGGCCCGCGGGGTGGTAGTCGTCGGGGACGGCGCCACCCGACCCGACCTAACCGCCCGGCTGGTCGCCGCCCTGGGCGCGGCCGTGCACAGCGCCGCGTCGCCCCGGACCGCCGCGCTGACCGGCGCCAGCCTGGCCGCCACGGCGGCGAGCCGGCACCCCGCCGGGAACTGAACCTGGACCTTCTCTCCGGTAAGGAGCCACCGACGATGAACCACACCCTGAACGACCGCACCGAGACCCTGCGCGACCTGCTGGAAAGCCAGTTCCGGGAGCACACCGACCAGCTCACCGAGCTGACGGTGTCCTCCCGGCAGCGCGACCACGGCGGGCACGACCCGGACACCCTGCGGCGGCTGATCGAGATCGCCCGGCAAGGCGTCGCCGACACCGCCCAGGCGCTGCGCCGGATGTCCGAAGGCACCTACGGCGTCTGCGAGGGCTGCGGCAGCGTTATCCCGACGGCCCGCCTGGAGATCCTGCCCTGGGCCCGGTACTGCGTGCCCTGCCAGCAACGCTGCTGACCTCGCGCGGCCCTCCCCGGGCCGGGCCGCCGCAGCCTCCTCACAGCGCTCGATGACAGCGAGTGCGTGGTCCGGCGTGGCGATGCCCGCGCCGACGACGTCCACCACGCCAACCATGGTGATCATGACTCTGTTGTGCGCCGGCCTTGTTCGTTTCGACCAACCGTCGAGGTCAGTCCTGGCCTGACGGAACAATGACGTCCCGGCGCGGTCGGGACAGGATTGCCCGAATCCCAGCTGCTCTGGAGAGAACGTATGCCTGCCATCAAGTCCGTGCCCGCCCCCCAGCACGTCGCGATCGTCGGTGCGGGGATGGTGGGGCTGGCGACCGCCTGGTTCTTGCAGGAGCGGGGGGTGCAGGTCACCGTGCTCGACCGTACGGGTGTGGCCGCGGGCGCGTCGTGGGGAAACGCGGGCTGGCTGACCCCCGGCATCACTACTCCCCTACCGGAGCCGGCGGTACTCCGGTACGGGCTGCGCGCCGTTCTGAGCCCGTCGTCGCCGGTTTACGTACCGCCGCGCGCCGACGCTCGGCTTCTGCGGTTCTTGGCGGGCTTCGCGCGGCACAGCACCGCCTCGAAGTGGCGGACCGCGATGAAGGCCTACATTCAGATGAACCGGCGCGCCTTCGAGGCCTTCGACGCATTGGAGGCCGGCGGGGTCGCGTCGACGACGAACGAGGCGAAGTCGTTCATCGCGGCGTACCGGACCGAGGCCGAACGGTCGGTCCTCTTGGATGAGCTGACGCACATCCGCTCCGCGGGTCAGGAGGTCGAGTTCGACGTCCTGACCGGCGCCGAGGCGCGTGAGGTGGAACCGTCGCTGTCGGACAGCATCGGCGCCGCCATCCGCCTGCACGGTCAGCGGTTCATCAACCCCGGGGATTACGTCCACGCGCTGGCTGCTTCCGTTCGCGCACGCGGAGGAGTACTCCTGACCGGGGCGGAGGTCGTGAACGTCCGCGACGAGGTGGCAGGGGTCCGGCTGGTGACATCCGCCGGCACGGATGAGCGCTACGACGCGGTGGTGCTGGCAACCGGCACGTGGCTAGGTGAGCTGGCCCGACGCTTCGGCGTCCGGACCGTCGTGCAGGCCGGCCGCGGGTACAGCTTCAGCGTCACGATCGAGCACCTCCCGGCCGGTCCGGTGTACTTCCCAGCGCAGCGCATCGCGTGCACGCCGCTAGGCGACCGGCTGCGCGTCGCCGGGATGATGGAGTTCCGCACCGCCGACGCGCCGCTGGACCGCCGCCGTATCTTGGCCATCGCCGAGGCCGCCCGACCGCTGCTGCAGGGCGCCGACCTTGACGCCCGCGCCGACGAGTGGGTCGGCGCGCGACCCTGCACCCCTGACGGGCTGCCGCTGATCGGCCGGACAAGGTCACCTCGTGTCTTCGCTGCCGGCGGTCACGGCATGTGGGGCATCACCCTCGGCCCACTCACCGGCAAACTGCTCGCCGAGCAGATCACCAGCGGCAAACAGCCCGCGGAGATCCAACCCTTCGACCCACTGCGCTGATGCGTCACCTGCTCGTGCCGGCGGTCGCCAGCGTTCGCCGGGGCACCGTCACGCCGATTGCCGTCCCGCCGACCCGGCGGCACCTCGGCCAGCGCCGCCCACCACCACAACGGCCGACATTCACATGACGGCACCAGCGGGCGGAGGCTTCAGCGCTCCGCCCTTCTGTCACCTCTGATCGGAAGGAGATCAACCGTGTACGTCGTCAGCAGGCAGGACGAGCTGGGTGTGCTGCGGATCGTCCTGGAGGAGCAGTACGAGCGGCACAGCACCCAACTGGCGCTGCTAGCCCGGCAGGCACGCCAGATGCCGTGTCACGGGGCGGACGTCGAGGCTGCTTCCGCATTGGTGGCCACCACGCGACGGGCCTTGGGCGACATCGCCCGGGCATTGCATTACCTGGAACAGGGCCGCTACGGGACCTGCGACGGGTGTCACCGCGACATCCCGATCGAACAGCTGGCGCACCGGCCGTCCGCCCAGTTCTGCACCACTTGCCAACCCGAACCTCATTACCACCCCGGCCATATCAACGGCTCCGCACGCACCGACACGCGCACCCCTTGAGAACAAGGTGGGTGCCCGCCCGCGGGTAACCGGCTGATCGGCGGATGGCGGGTTTGAGAAAGCCTGTTGCTCTGTGTGACGGGCAAATTTGGGGAGCGTTGGCGGGTTTCGTCCCGTGCATCCGAGTAGACGATCAGCTATGCAGTCGATTTCAATACCCCGGGACATCGGTCCGAGGTGGTGACAAGGCGCTGGGCCCGCCGAGGTTCGCGAGGAACAAGCGGGGTAACCCCGGTCATGGCCGCTGATCGAGATGGCCGGCCTGGCCCCGACACCGTTACTGAGCAGGCCAAGGGCATCACGGTGCGGGCCCGACGCCGCGGCGGTGAGGCCGGCAGGCTGCGGCTGCGACAGCTCGAGATCGTCCTGGTCGTCGCCGTTCAGTGCGGGCTTGCCGCCGCGCTGTCCTGGGTGATCGCGCACGAGGTGCTGGACAGGCCAGCGCCGGTCTTCGCGCCCAGCGCGGCGGTCGGCACGATCGTCGCCGCCCTCGGGCAGCGCGCCAAACGTACGTTCGAACTGATGCTCGGCGTCGGGTTGGGTCTGTTGACCAGCGATCTTCTGGTGCTCGTCATCGGGTTCGGGCCCTGGCAGATCGGCTTGGTGGTGACGCTCGCCATCGCCGTCGCACTGTTGCTGACCGGACGAAGCGGCGCGCTGGTCGCCCAGGCCGGCAGTACCGCGGTGCTGATCGCCACGCTGTCACCGACCACACGAGAGCTCGAGTTGCCCCGGATCCTCGACGCCGTGGTGGGCGGCATCGTGGGATTGGTGGTGAGCGTGGTGCTGCTGCCGATCAACCCAATGCACGTACTCGATCGCGCCGGCGCGCCGATAGTCGAGACCCTCTACGCGCAGCTTCGGGAGGTCGCACACGCACTCAGACAACGTGACCGGACCGCGCGACGCGGGCACTCGACCAACTCCGCGGCATGGAACCCGACCTCGCCCGGATGCACGAGGCCCTGGCTGGCGCCGAGGAGGTGGTGACCATCGCGCCGGCTCGCTGGCGTCGCCGACACGATGTCAAACGTTACGAGCGGGGCAGCCAGCACTTCGACCGGGTGGCGCTCGAGTCCCGGGAGCTGGCCCGCTGGGCCACCACCAGCCTCCAGCACGACGAGCCGGTGCCAGAGGAACTCATTGCCGCCGTGGAGCGGCTCGCCGACGCGCTCCGGCTACTGCGCCAGGAGACCCGGAAGGGCCAGCCACCGGAGCAGACACGCCAGGTGGTTCTGGACGTCGCACGCCTGGCCGGCCAGGCCCGCGTAAGTGGCCTGCAGTCGTACGCCGACGCGATGGTGACCCAGCTCCGCACGGCGGCGAGTGACCTGCTCCGAGCGACCGGGCACGAGCCGGACACGGCCAACCGGATGGTGCGCGAGGCGGCGCAGGAGGGCTCCACGTAGAAGTCGTTTCACCATGAGGGTGTCACGGTCGACGTGCTGGAGACGGCCGGCCCGCTGGCAGGAGCACGGCGTGGTAGAACCCGGCCCTCACAAATCAGCCGGGAGCAGATCACCTCGGCGGGGACCACACGGGCTACCAGCCTCCCCGAACAGGTTAAAGACCACGTTAGCTGAGACTCGACGGGACGATTCCGTAGTAGCGCAGCTTGCGGTACATGGTGGCGCGGGAGATCCCGAGATCCCGGGCGGTGCGTTGGACGTTGGCGTTGCGATGCATCAGCCCGCGTAGGATGGCGTCGCGCTCCAGCAACTCGATCGCGGTCAGGACGTTGCGGGATGACACCCGGCACTCCGGCGGAAGATCCTCCACGCCGATCACTCGTCCGGCATGTCGCCGCACGAGGCCACGGATCACCGACTCCATCTGCCGGATGTTCTCCGGCCACGGGCACCGCTGAAGGATCGCGAGCGCCTCGGGGGAGCATGTTCTGTCCCCGTTCGGCTGGTACCGACGCAGGAAGAACCGCACCAGCTGCTCGACGTCCTCGTAGCGGTGACGGATGGGCGGCAGCTCCACGCAGGTGTCGAGCAGGTCGCCGAGGTGGTCGTCGGCGCCCACCGTGGCCGGTTGGCTCGTCATGATCAGCTGCCCCGTGGCGGCTCGGTCGAGGTCCGCCAGGAGACCTCGCAGACCCCGGCGCAGGCCGTTGCCCAGGAGCTGCACATCACGCAGGACGACCACGTTCGACGACTCGGCCAGTCGATCGCGGACCTCGTGCAGCCACTGCTCGCTTGCGTGCGGCGACTCCGACGACGGCGGCTCGGCCACCACCAGCCGGCGCCCCGCGCCGTACGCGCGGTGCACGGCCTCGACCAGCGTGGTCTTGCCGACACCCGCCTCACCGACGACGAGGAACCATGAGCCGGAGGTGAACGCCGCTTCACACTCCGTCACCGCGCGGAGCCACTGGGGGGAGGAGCCCACCAGTCCCAGGTCTGCTCGTCTGCCCCCCGGTGTGGCCGGTCGGAGCTGGGGACGTCCGATGAGCCGGATCCGGAAGATGGCACCGGCGTCGCTGTCCTCCCGGCGGCAACGGCTGACCCGCAGCTCGGCGACTCGACCGGAGGGAAGGGCGATGCTGCGCCTGCCCTCGAACCGGGAGTCGTCGGCAATCTCCCGCGCGTGGTCGAGCAGGGCATGCTGATCCGGGCCGATGACGGCCGCGCTGAGCTGCTCGTTCATCATCAGGACCTCCCGGCTGACGGCCAGCACGGGCCCCGGGCGCACCGAGGAGCACGCGGCCAGGTAGTCCTGGAACAGCGCCCGCTCCCGTCGTGAGCTGATCGCGGCGATCTCGCTCTCGATCTGCCTCACGGTGGAGGAGGCCAGCGCCATGAGCATCCCAGCGGAGCCGTGGCGGGTCGCGGTCAGGTTGAACGCCCCGAGCAGCGTGCGCCGCGTCGGGTGCACGATCGGCACGGCCGCGCACTGGAAGTACCGGAGCGCCTCGACGTAGTGCTCGTTCCCGGCGATCACGGCCGGGCGACCGCTGGCCAGCGCGGTTCCGATGCCATTGGTGCCCACGTAGCGCTCGGAGTACACGTGGCCGGGCACCAGCTGCACGCGGCCCAGGCGCGTGGTCAGCCCCTCATCGGAGACCATCCGGGAGAGCACCACGCCCTGATGATCCGTGATCATCAGGGCCACCACATCTCCGGCGAGCTGCTCGAACAGCCGGTCCAGGATCGGTAGCGCCGCCTTGGTCAGCGGCACGTCCAGGTTGGGGTTCTCGATGTACGGGGGCGAGATCTCCCCCGTCTTCACCCCGTACTCCATCGACCGCTGCCACGAGGCCACGACGAGCGGCCGGACGCGGCCGGGATCCTCGGCCACCTCCAGGTAGCGCTCCCGGGCCTCGGCCAACGAATTTCCAGGCTGAGGTTGCGGCATCTCAGGCACCTACTCCCGCGCTGTGAGCATCGCCTCCCGCGATCGGGTCCCATTGGAGCAGACCGACGGGTGCAGCGGCGATGGCCTGTTTCAGATTGAGACATCCCCGGACTCGTTCTGAGACATCGAGGAAACCGCCGACCTCCCTGTAATGGCAGGACCAGTCTGCCCCTCGTTCTCAGGAGCGTCGCGATGAAAGCCGTGCAGGTCACCGGGTACGACGAGCCGCCAGCCCTGGTGGATGTGCCCGATCCGGAAATCACCGGTCCGCTGGATGTGATCGTCAAGATCGGCGGCGCCGGCGTGTGCCGCACCGACCTGCACATCCTGGAAGGGCAGTGGAGGGAAAAGAGCGGCGTTGTCCTGCCGTACACCATCGGTCACGAGAACGCCGGTTGGGTGGAGGCGGTGGGTCAGGCCGTCACCAACGTCCGGGTGGGCGACCCGGTGATTCTGCACCCGCTCGTCACGTGCGGTCTGTGCCGGGCGTGCCGTGCCGGGGACGACGTGCACTGCACCAATTCGGCCTTTCCGGGCATCGATACCGACGGCGGCTACGCGACCTACCTGCGCACCACGGCCCGCTCGGTCGTGAAGCTGGACCCGTCCCTGGAGCCGGCGGCGGTGGCGGCCCTGGCCGATGCCGGGCTCACGGCGTACCACGCCGTGGCCAAGGCTGCCCGGCTGCTGCGACCCGGCGATCGGGCGGTCGTCATCGGCGCCGGCGGACTCGGACACATCGGCATCCAGGTGCTCCGAGCGCTGTCACCGGTCGAAATGATCGTGATCGACCGTCGCCCGGAGGCGCTCGTCCTGGCCGAGGAGCTGGGAGCCGACCACACGCTGCTCGCCGACTCCGATACGGCGGACCGGGTCCGGGAGCTCACCGGCGGCCACGGGGCCGAGGCGGTGCTCGACTTCGTGGGCGAAGGGGGCGCCGTCGAGCTCGGCGTGGCGTGCCTGCGCCGCAACGGCAGCTACTACGTCATCGGCTACGGCGGCGACCTCGTCGTCCCGACGATCGACATCATCTCCACCGAGATCAACTTCATCGGCAACCTCGTGGGGTCCTACAACGACCTCGCCGAGCTGATGGTGCTGGCAGCTCAGGGCAAGGTCAGCCTGCACACCCAGCGGTACCCCCTGGCGTCCTTCCAGGACGCGCTCGACGACCTGGCCGCCGGTGCCGTCCGCGGCCGCGCCATCTTGATTCCCTGACCTCGTAGAGGAGCAGCAGCCGTGAACCGCAAGCAGCTAACCCAGAGTCTGGCCGTCCCGGTCGCCGTCCTGGCCATCACCGTGGCGGGATGTAGCGGTAGCAGTGGGCCGGAGCAGAAGCCCGACAAGCCCCCGCTGTTCAAGCCCGGCTCCGAGATCAGCTACGCCAAGTACGGCAAGGACTACCCGACCACGAAGGTCAAGGACGTCCCCGGTCCCTGCAGCTACGAGTCGATCAGCCGCAAGGACTACTCCGGCCAGACACTGAAGATCATCTCGCACGCCGTCCCCGTCATCGGCGAGCCGACCCAACTGCACGCCAGGCAGTTCGAGGAGATCACCGGGGCCAAGGTCGAGGTGGTCAACGTCCCGTTCGGCGAACTGCACCAGAAGATCCTCACCCCGCTGCAGGCGAACCAGCCGGCGTACGACGTCATGTTCTACCCCTCGCTGTGGATCGGCGACATGGCCCGCTACCTGGCGCCGGTGCCCCAGGAGTACCTGGACACGCCCGGAATGAAGGACGTCACGAAGGCCTATCTGGGCGTCGCGACCTGGAACGGGAAGGTGGTGCAGTACCCGGTGGACGGCGACCGGCACTACCTCAAGATCCGCACGGACGTCCTGGCGGACCGGAAGCACCAATCGGCCTACCTGGCGGCCACCGGCAAGCAGCTGCGCGCTCCGCAGACCTGGGCCGAGTACCAGGAGATCGCCTCGTTCTTCGGCGGCAAGGATGTCGACGGCGACGGAAAGCCCAACTTCGGCAGCGCCGAGGTGACCAAGCGCGATGACCTGGTGTTCTCCGCGTTCATCAGCCGCGCCGCACCCTACGTGAAGCACCCCGACGTCACCGGCGGGGTCTTCTTCGACGTGACGACGATGCAGCCGTTGATCAATACGCCGGGCTTCGTCCGCGCCCTCGAGGACATGGTCAAGGCCAAGTCGACCTGGCCCGCCGGGGGCGCCAACTTCGGCCTGGGTGACGAGATCTTCTCCTTCGGCGGCGGGCAGGCGCTGATGTCCTACAGCTGGGACGACGCGTTCATCCAGGCCCAGCAGACGGACAGCAGGATCCGCAACAGGGTCGCCGCCGCGCCGCTGCCGGGCTCCGCGGAGGTCTACAACCGCAACACCAGGACCTGGGACAGGATCCAGAACCAGGCACCCTACTTCACCTGGGGATGGACCTCGGCCGTCGCCAAGACCGCCCGCAACCAGAAGATGGCCTTCGACTACCTGTGCTTCTTCAGCAACGAAGCGAACACCGCCCTCGACCTGACCATCGGCCGGTTCGGGGTCAACCCCTACCGCAACGCCCACTTCGACCCGGCGTTCTGGCAGGCGCAGGGGTGGAGCAAGGACGTCGCGACGGCGTACGTCAACACCCTGTCCGGAATGGAGAAGAGCACCAACCGCGTATTCGACCTACGGGTGCCCGGCGTCAACGAGTACATGTCCTCGTTGGCCAACGGCGTGGCCGCGGCTCTGGCCGGCCAGCAGACGCCGCAGCAGGCGCTGGACGCGGTGGCCAAGGAATGGACCGAGATCACCGACCGGGTCGGCAAGGACACGGTCCAGGAGGCGTACCGGAACGTGGTCGCGCTGGAAGACAACTCCTGACCCACCCCACGGCGGCCGGGCCGGCCCTGCCACGCCAGCCCGGCCGCCGTGGCCCAACCCCTCGCGCAAGGAGAACCATGGACGGCCTGCGCCGGCACAAGAGCATGTTCCTGCTCCCGGGTCTGCTCACGCTGCTGCTGATCATTGTCTTCCCGCTTCTGTTCACGATTCGCGTCAGCTTCTCCGGGTGGAACGTCAGCAACCCCGAGATGGACTTCGTGGGCGGAGCGAACTACGTCAAGGTGCTGCACGACAGCCGCTTCTGGGCCGCGAACCTGCGCCTGGTCCTGCTGGCCGGCGGCACCGTTCTGATCCAGTACCTCATCGGCTTCGGCCTGGCCCTGCTGGTCTGGCGCAACGTGCGCGGCCGGCGGTTGTGGCGGGTGCTGTTCCTCGTCCCGATGATGACGACCCCCGTCGTGATGGCCGCCGTCTGGCAGATGATCTTCCACGAGTCTCTCGGCCCGGTGAACGACCTGCTCGCCAAGCTCGGCATCGCGCCGGTCCACTGGCTCACCGAAGCCGGTCCGGCGCTGGCCGCGCTCATGACCGTCGAGATCTGGCAGTGGACCCCGTTCATGTTCCTGCTGATGCTCGCCGGCCTGTTGAGCCTTCCCAAGGAGCCGTTCCTGGCGGCCGCGATCGACGGCGCCGGCGCCTGGCGCACCTTCTGGAAGGTCACGTTCCCGCTCATGGCGCCGGTGTCGGTCTCGGCGATCATCATCCGGCTGATCGAGGCGTCGAAGCTCTCCGACACCGTCTACGTGCTGACCTCCGGAGGTCCCGGCTCGGCCACCGAGAGCCCCGGCTACTACCTCTACCTGCGGGGGCTCAAGGAGCAGCAGACCGGCTACGCCGGGAGCCTGTCGCTCACCTACCTGGTCCTGATGGTCGTCACGCTCACGATCGTCGCCGCCCTGCTCGCCAGGGCGTTCAAGGTGCCCAAGCAGTCGTCCAAGGCAAAGGAACAGTAGCGATGTCTCGGCTCTACGCCACCTTCAAATACACCCTGATCTCGGTCTGGGCCGGTTTCGTCGTCGGACCGTTCATGTGGGCCGTGCTGACCAGCTTCAAGGACGCCAACGGGGTTCAGGGCGGTGCCACCTACCTGCCGTGGGTGCAGTACGAACCCACCCTCACCGGCTGGCAGAACATCTTCGGGGGTGCCGGCGGCGTCGACGTCGTCCGTCCCTTCCTGAACAGCGCCGTCATCACGCTCGCCGCCTCGATCATCAGCCTGGTCCTGGGCGCCCTGGCGGCATACGGACTGTCGCGCTACCGCTTCAAGATCGGCTTCATCGCCAACAGCGACATCGTCTTCTTCTTCGTGTCGCAGCGGATCATGCCCCCGGTAGTCCTGGTGGTGCCCTTCTTCTTCCTGCTGCAATGGGCCAACCTGCTGGACACCATCCCCGGCCTGGTCATCGTCACGGTCGCCCTGCTGCTGCCGATCGCGGTGTGGGTGATGGTCGACTTCTTCAACGGGATCCCCCGCCAGATCGACGAGATGGCGATGCTCGACGGTTGCGGCCCGTTCGGGGCCTTCGTACGGGCAATCCTGCCGAACTCGGTGCCTGGGCTGACCGTGGCCGCGATGTTCTGCGCGGTGTTCGGGTGGAACGACTTCTTCTTCGCCTTCCGGCTGACCTTCACCGAGATCCAGACGTTGCCCCAGGCGGTCGTCGCGCTCAACTCGTCGATCCCACCGTGGTGGACCCTGTCGGCCGCGGCGCTGTTCGGGATGTCGCCGCTGATCCTGCTCGCCGTCTGGGTGGAGCGCTACCTGTCGAAGGGCAGCCTGCCGGGGGTGATCCGGTGACTCTCGACGCTACCGACCTGTCGCTGACCGTCGACGGTGTCGACCACCTCAAGGACGTCACCGCCAGCTTCCAGCCCGGCCGGCTGCACACCGTCATCGGCCGGACGCTGGCCGGCAAGACCACCCTGCTCCGGGTGCTGGCCGGCCTGCAGCAGGTCGACTCCGGGTCGTTGACCCGCCACGGCGCGGACTTCCTCACCACTCCGGTCTGGCGCCGCGACACCGCCATGGTCTACCAGCAGTTCATCAACTACCCGCACCTCAACGTGTTCGACAACGTGGCCTTCCCGCTCAAGCGGGCCGGCGTGGCGCGCGACGAGATCCGCCGACGGGTCCAGGAGAGCCTGGCGCGTGTCGGTCTGACCGAGTTCCAGCGACGCAGACCGTCACAGCTGTCCGGCGGCCAGCAGCAGCGGGTCGCGCTGGCGCGCGCCCTGGTCCGTGGCGCCGGCATCCTCCTGCTGGACGAACCGTTCGCCAACCTGGACTACAAGCTGCGCGAGCAGTTGCGCGAAGAATTCAAGACCCTCTTCTCCGACCAGGGTGACGCGGTGGTGATCTACACGACCACCGAACCCACCGAGGCGATGATGCTCGGTGACGTAGTGCTGGTCATGCACGAGGGACGCATCATCCAGACCGGCCCTCCCGGCGAGGTGTACGACCGACCGGCGACGACCACGGTGGCGCGGATCATCAACGACCCGCCGATGAACATCTTCACGGGCCGGATCGCCGACGGCCGGATCACCGTGGACGACCTCCCGGTCACGCACGTCCCGGCCCACCTCGCCGACCTGCCCGCCGGCGCCTACCAGTTCGGACTGCGCGCGCCGGACATCGCGCTCGCCTCCGCGGGGCTCCCGGCAGAGGTCACCTTCGTGGAGATCTCCGGGTCGGAGACCTTCGTCCACCTGATCCTCAGCGGGACCGGATTTGTCGTACAGATCGACGGCGTCCACAACCTCGCGCTCGGCGACCGGGTGGCGATGCGGCTCCGTCCCGAGAATCTGTTCGCCTTCGACCACTCCGGGACGCTCGTGCGGTCACCGTCGAGCGGTCCCGTCTCACCGAAAGGGCACTGACATGGCGCAACTCGACATCGTCGACGTCGGGCACACCTACACCGCCGAAGCCGAGCAGGAGCAGTGGGCGCTCAAGCCGATGCGGCTGACCCTCGAAGCCGCCAAGACCTACGCGCTGGTCGGACCCTCGGGCTGCGGCAAGACCACCCTGCTGAACATCCTGTCCGGGCTGGTCAAACCAGCACAGGGCCGACTGCTGTTCGACGGCGCCGACGTCACGGCGCTGCCCACGAAGGTTCGCAACATCGCCCAGGTGTTCCAGTTTCCCGTCATCTACAACTCGATGACGGTCTACGAGAACCTGGCCTTTCCACTGCGCTGCAGGCGGTGGGACAGGGCCAGGATCGAGGCGAGAGTCCACCAGGTCGCCGAGGCCCTCGGACTGGACCATCGGCTCAGGCAGCCCGCCCGGCGGCTCACCGCCGACGACAAGCAGCTGATCTCGCTCGGCCGCGGTCTCGTCCGTGACGATGTCGCGGCGGTGCTGATGGACGAGCCGCTGACCGTCATCGACCCCCAGCTGAAGCTCTCGTTGCGGCGCCGGATTCGTGAGATCACCGAGCAGTTCCGACCCACCGTGGTCTACGTGACCCACGACCAGTACGAAGCGATGAGCTTCGCGCAGGAAGTGCTCGTCATGAAGGATGGCCGGGTGATCCAGCAGGGCACTCCCGAGCAACTCTTCGAGGCGCCCGCCTCGACGTACGTGGGCTACTTCATCGGGTCACCGGCGATGAACTTCCTGACCGTCGAACGGGTCGGCGGCCAGGTCACGTTGGCTGGCCGGCCCCTGGCCATGGCGTGGGACGTCCCCGACGCCCCGCAGATCCAGGTAGGCGTTCGGCCCGAGTACGTCGCGATCGTCGACGCGCCCGCGGCCAACGTCTTTCCGGCCCGGGTGCGTGGCGTCCGGGACCACGGACCGCAGCGGGTGCTCGAGGTCGAGCTTGCCGGTCAGCTCATCAAGCTGAAGACGCCGCGCGAGGACGGCGTCCCGGCGGCGGAGCAGATCCTGGTGGAGCTACCGCGCGCCAAGGTTCTCCCATACGTGGACGGTCATCTGGCGACCATGCCCCGGGCCGCGGACCCCGAGTAATGGCCCACCCGCTGTCCCGGTGCTCGGTATCCGGGGCAGGTCGCGATGTTCACCCTGCGGCGAACGGTTGTCGCGCCAACGGTGCCGTCGACCCGTTCGCCGTACTCCACCAGCTATGACCGTTCGCCAGGCGGGCTGGCCGACGTGGAGGCCGGCGGCAGGAGGTCGACCAAGCCGGCCAGCCTGGCACGGTGAGCCCCGGCGGTGCCCAGGGCGATCTGGTCGGCCTTGGCGCGCTTGAGGTAGAGGTGCACGGGGTGTTCCCAGGTCATGCCGATGCCGCCGTGAAGCTGGAGCGCCTCCTCGGCGGCCCGGACGGCGACATCACTGCAGTACGCCTGTGCGACGGTGGCGGCGATCTCCGCGTCGGGGTCACCGGCCGCCAGGGTGGCGGCGGCGTAACGGGCGGCCACGCTGGCCTGCTCGACGTCGGTGAACAGGTCGGCCAGCCGGTGCTTGAGGGCCTGGAAGCCGCCGACGATCCGGCCGAACTGCCGGCGTTCCTTCAGGTAGGTGATGGTGGTGTGCAGGCACCACTGTGCGACACCGACCTGCTCGGAGGCGAGCAGGGCCGCCCCGGCGGCGAGTGCCCGCTGGACAGCGGATTCCGCGTTGGCGACGACCGTCTGACCGGTCACACCGTCGAAGCGGACGTCGGTGAGCTGCCGGGTCATGTCGAGGGAGACCACCGGGGTCAGGACGGCCTCGGTGGCGGGCACGGCGCACACCGAGACACCGTCGCCGGTGCTGGCGGGCACGAGCAGCACGTCGGCCTCCAGGGCGCCCGCCACGCTGGTCACCGTGCCGGTCAGGCGTCCGTCCGCGTCGGCCCGTAGCACCGGCAGCGCGGACGCCGGCGCCGTCGACAGGGGTACGGCGAGGGCGGCGGTCCGCTCCCCTGCGGCGAGGGCCTCCAGCAGATCACTGTCACTGCTCAGCAGGACGGTGGTCGCCATCACGGCGCTGGTGAGGAACGGGACCGGGGCCACCGCGCGACCAAGCTCCTCCAGGACGACGGCGGCCTCGCGGGCCGACGCTCCGGCGCCGCCGCGCTCCTGGCTCACCAACAGGCCGGCCAGGCCCAGGTCCGTGGCCAGCGCCTTCCAGAGCCCACCGACGACCGAACGGTCGCCGTCGTACACAGCGGTCACCGCGGTCGGGTCACAGCGGTCGGTGAGCAGGTCGCGCACGGCGGAGCGCAGGTCGTCCTCGATATCGGTGGAGAGCAGGTTGACCTCGCTCACTTCCGGAGCTCCTTCCAGGGGATGTCCTTGTCGACACGGGGCTCGGTGGGCAGCCCGAGGACCCGTTCGGCGACGATGTTGCGCAGAACCTCCGAGGTGCCGCCCTCGATGGAGTTGCCCTTGGCACGCAGGTACCGGTAGCCCGCGTCCCGACCGGTGAAGTCGACCCGCTCGGGACGGACCATCGCCCAGTCGGAGTAGCGCAGGCCGTCCTCACCGAGCAGCTCCAGCTCGAGACCGGACAGCTGCTGATTGAGCCGGGCGAAGGCCAGCTTCATCGTCGAGCCCTCCGGGCCCGGCTGGCCGAGCGCCAGCTTCTGCCGCAGCCGCTGACCGGTGAGGCGGCCCACCTCCGCGTCCACCCACAACCGCAGCAGCCGGTCGTGCAGCTCCGGGGTGCGGCGCTCGGGGTGCTCGCGCCAGGTGCGCGCGACCACACCCACCATGCCGCCCTCCCGCGGCGCGGCGGCGTCGCCGATCGCCACCCGCTCGTTGTTGAGGGTGGCCGTGGCGACCTTCCAGCCCTCCCCTTCCGCACCGAGGCGATGACTGTCGGGGATCCGCACGTCGGTGAGGAACACCTCGTTGAACTCCGCCTCGCCGGTGATCTGCCGCAGCGGACGGACGTCAACGCCCGGAGTGGTCATGTCGCAGAGGAAGTAGGTCAGACCGGCGTGCTTGGACACGTCGGGGTTCGTGCGGGCGACCAGGATGGCGAACCGGGCGAGGTGCGCGACCGAGGTCCACACCTTCTGGCCGGTGACCACCCAGGTGTCACCGTCACGCACGGCACGGGTGGCGACCGCGGCGAGGTCGGAGCCGGCACCGGGCTCGCTGAACAGCTGGCACCACACCTCCTCGCCGGTCCACAGGGGCTTGAGGAAGCGTTTCTTCTGCTCCTCGGTGCCGAACGCGAGAATCGTCGGCGCCGCCATGCCCAGCCCGATGCCGTTGACCTCCCGGTTGTTGTCCGGTGCACGCGCGGACTCGAACAGCCGGTCGACCTCGGGCTGCAGGGCCCGGGGAAGGCCGAGACCCCCGTAGCCCTCGGGGAAGAACACCCAGGCCAGCCCGGCGTCGTACCGGGCCCGCAGGAACGCCGACCGCTCGGTCGTGGCGGGGTCGTGCGCGGCGAGGAAGTCGGCGATCCGCCGGCGCAGCTCCTCGCGCAAAATGCTGTGATCAGACATGGCTGCTCCGCCTCGCGAGAGCCTGGCGACGCAGTCCGGGGCGCGCCAGGGCGTTCTTGTGCACCTCGTCGGGTCCGTCCGCGAAGCGCCGGGTACGAATGCGGGCGTAGGTAGCCGCCAGCGGGAAGTTCTGGGAGAGACCCGCGGCGCCATGGACCTGGATCGCCTTGTCCAGGCTCCACTGCACCGTCGCCGGGGCGGCGACCTTGATCCCTTGGATCTCTGTGTGCACGCCCTTGTTGCCCGCGGTGTCCATCAACCAGCCCGTCTTGAGTTCGAGGACATCGCTGCGGCTTCAGACATGGCCTCCCCCTTAAGGTTACTAAGCGCTTGCTTACTCGGCTTGAGGCAGTGTGCGACAGAACACCGGCCCCCGTCAACAGGACCCTGCCCGATGACTGATCCCCAGCCGGTCCACCAGCGCTGTGACGGTGTCGCAGACTGCCATCGCATAGATGTACTTGCATGTATCGCTCGACGTCGTGTATGAAGGCCGAAAGCGCGTCTAGGTGCTGGTTCCTGGGGAGGAGCGACAATGAAACATGCCCTGCGCCGCCTGCGGACGGCGGCGGTCACGCTGGGTGCCTGCACCCTTGGGCTAAGCCTGGTGTCGGTGCCCGCCGCCGAGGCGTACTCGGTTCGACCTCTCGCACCACACTCCGAGCGGGCACCCGAATCGGATCAGTTCTCGGCGGAGGGTGTCACCACAGTCGGTGAACTTCGCACCGTGGACGGCTCGCTGTCCTACGCCCGCGACGGCCGGACACAGATCATCCGGCACCCGGGCGCGGCATACGTCAAGGTGCACTTCGGCTCGCTACGACTGGCTCACGGCGACTACGTCACCGTGTCGAGCCCCGACGGCCGGGAGAGTTACCGGTACGACCGCTACCTGAACCGGGCGACCGGCTCGGACTACACCACCGACGGACAGCCGGGCTTCTGGGCGATGTCGGTTGAGGGCGACACCGCAGTGGTGACGTTGCACAGCAGCCGCCCCTCGCGTGGCAAGGCCGCGACCATCGACCGGTTCTGGCGCGGCTACGACCGGACGGAGATCACGCAGTACAACCTCTCCACGCTGTCTGTCTGCAGCACCGACGCTCGCCGCGACGTGGTCTGCTACCAGAACAGCCACCCCAGCGAATACGCCCGCAGCAATGCGGTGGCGCGGCTGCTGATCAGCGGCGGTGGGATGTGCACCACCTGGCGGGTCGGCAACACCAACCGCATGCTGACCAACAAGCACTGCATGTCGACGCAGTCCACCGTCAGCGGCAGCGAGATGCAGTTCAACTACCAATGCGCCACCTGCGGCGGCGCGAACCCTGGCCCGGGCACCAAGGTGAGCGGCGCAACCCTCTACAGGGTGAGCAGCGGTGGCTCCAGCCAACTGGACTACACCCTGTACTCGGTGAACAACTTCGCCAACATCCAAGGGTTCGGCACGCTGTACCTGGCGACGACCGCCACCAGCACCGGCGCGCAGATGTACATCCCCGGACACGGCGACGGCAGCCCGAAGCGACTGTCGATCTACGAAAACACCCAAGGTGGCACGAGGTGCACCGTGCGGAACGCGAACTACAACACCTGGAACATCAGCTACAGCTGTGACACCTCTGGCGGCAACTCGGGCTCGCCGGTGCTGAACGCCAGCCACCGGGTGATCGCCCTGCACCACCTCGGCGGCTGTCCGTCAAACCAAGGCGCGAAGGCACACCTGATTTACAACGAAATCGCCAGCCTGATCGACAACGGCTGACGACAACGGGGCGTTGAGGCGCAAGCGCGCCCAACGCCTCGCTTCGCATCCGGCACCTGCCGCCACACCAGGCAGCAGAGGAGGGCCCGGCTGGATGCTGCTAGTCGCCGTGTACTGGCGCACCAACCTCACCATGCGGCAGATCGGCCCACTGTTCAACGGGGGTAGCAATATCTCTAACTCGGGCTGACCGCTCCACGCACCGCGACCGCGATGGCGAGCCAGACGACGTACGCGACGACACTGACGCCAACCATGATCAGCGCCTTGACGACGGATGGGGTCCGCGTGCGGGCGACGGCCAAGTTCGCCACGAAGCCCAACGCTCCGATCAGTCCACCGAGGGCACCACCGACAGCGACCAGCAGGATCGGCAGCGGGGCCAAGACTCGCAGGACGACCGGTATCGAGGGCCCGGTTCGATGCTGTACGCCGTTGACCTCCACGATCGGGTAGGGGTCGGCGAACGCGCTGCGTACAGTGGCTTGGACCGCACCACCGGCCACTGCCGGCAACGCCTACTGGCGCTTCCCCCTCCTGGAGGCCGGCACTCCACTAACGGTGACGGCAGGGCGGCCCCAGAAGGCGTTGGTAGTAACGACAATCGGGCCAGCTACGCCGTCGATGCTGATAGGCTCCGTGTTCACCGGCGTGATCTTAAGAAGCGCGCTCAGCCGCGTCTACCCCGGCTGTTCGGCAATCCGGCCGTGCCGCCCGTCTTCCTCCCTCACTCCCCCGGCGATCGTCGGCTCGCCTGATGGCCTCGGTGATCCATATCGTGGACTTCTTTTCATCGTCGCCTTCCTGCTGACCGTCGCGGTGCTCGTAGCGATTGGTCTGTTGAAGCCAAAGCGGTCCCGGCCCGATGATGGATCCACTGGTTACCCGCTCTATCCCCTGCTCGACGGTGGCGGCGATGCAGGCCGCGGCAGCGACTAGGAATTCAAGCGTCCGAACGCAGATCTTGATCCGGCTTCGATGCGGTGCGGCGGCCGCGGCGCTGAGAGGCCGGACCTGCGCGCGCTTGCCGAACCCGATGTGCAGCGCGGCGAGCTGCGCCACTCCTACCGCGAGGGCCAGGAGGACGTCCTTGGCGCGCTCGGTCTGGCTCTCAACGCCGTGGTGTTGTGGAACAGCCGCTACATCGACGCCGCCGTCGACCGGCTGCGCGCCGACGGGCACCCGGTCCGCAATGAGGACGTTGCCCGGCCGTCCCCGCTGGGGCACGCCCACATCAACATGGTCGGCCGCTATGCCTTAGCCAGCAGTTTGCCACCCCTCCCGAGGCGAAAAGGCCCTGCCACATTCGAACGTGGCGAGATAACCGATCAGCCGACAGCGCTCAGATCAGGCGGTCCGGGTCGGTCCGGGGCGAGCCGGACCGACCCGGGGATGCCGCCGGCGGTCGCCGCCGCCAACGAGGCCGCTGTCCGGCAGGGCCGCACCCTCGCCGACCCGGTAGCCATGACGGTGTACGTCGCCGCCACACACGTTCACCGAGCACACCGCGGTCGCCGACGGCGCGTGGGCGGCACTGCGACGCGAACTCGGCGGCACGGAACTACCCGCACGGGCGGCGGTCGGCGTAGCGAGCCTTCCCGGCGGCGCCCCGTTCGAAGTGCAACCGACCGTGGCGTTGTCTCTCCCCCGATTGGTGAGGCGTCCGGCGCGGATGGGCGCCGGCCGATGACAGTGCCGTGGCCGATCTCCGCTGCGGCAGCCCGTCCGGCCGGCGCCTGCTCGGTCGGCCGGTTCGGCGCGGCGCGCCGCTGCGGCTTAATGGTTGCGGCTGCAACGGCAGCCTCTGCCCAACTATGACCGGCGCGCCGCCACCACTGCCCAGCCCGCTGCCGTCCGCGCCTACGCCATGGGCGCAGCAAGCCTCGCCGGGACCGCACCCACCGCAGAAAACGCCGAAACCCGCGCAGGAGCCGCGCACACCCCTTACTGTTCGCCACTGAACGGCTACGAGTCGCGGCGCGCTTACCGCTGGCACGGAAGGCGCCGGGTCCACGCGGTCACGTTGGCGGTTCCGAGCGGTGATCAGGAGGCGAAGCATGGGACTGACCCATTACCTGAATCTCACGGGCGACGCCCATCCGGGGGCCGGTGATTCGTCATGACAGCGCCGGTCGACGAACCGGTCGGTGAGCTGGAACTTGTGCACTCCTTCACCGGACCGATGCCGACCGGGGTAAGCGTGTCGCACACCGGCCGCATCTTCGTCAACTTCCCGAAGTGGGGCGACGAGGTGCCGGCCACCGTAGTCGAGCTGCGCGACGGCAGGGAGATGCCCTTTCCAAACCAGGCATGGAACGACCCCTCGGGAGACAACGACGCGAGCGCGTTCGTGTCGGTGCAGAGCGTTGTTGTGGACCCAGCCGACCGGCTCTGGGTGCTCGACACCGGCAGCCCGATGTTCCAGCCCACCCGCCCGGGCGGGCCCAAGCTGGTCCGTATCGACCTGCACACGGACACCGTCGCGCAGGTGATCACCTTCCCGGCCGATGTGGCGTTGCCCTCGACGTACCTCAACGACGTCCGTTTCGACCTGCGCCGCGGCGACGCCGGCGTCGCCTACATCACCGACTCCTCCGGCTCCGGCCCGAACGGGATCATTGTCGTCGACCTCGCCAGCGGCGCCTCCTGGCGCCGGCTGCACGACCATCCGTCCACCAAGGCCGAACCAGTGCACAGCTTCCGGGCAGTGGTGGAGGGACGACCGTTCCTGGAACGGCCAGGCGACGAACCACCCAAGCCGGTGGCCCTGGGCTCCGACGGCATCGCCATCTCCGCCGACGGCACCCGTCTCCACTACTGCCCGCTCGCCTCCCGCCGCTGGTACAGCGTCGCCACCGACGCGCTGGCCGACCGGACGATCACCGACGCTGAGGCCGCCGCGACGGTCGCGGACGAGGGCGACAAGGGCGGCGGCTCCGACGGCCTGGAGACCGACGACGCCGGCCGGCTCTACCTGACCTCGTACGAGAACAACGCGGTGCTACGGCGGCGGCCGGACGGCGAGTTCGAGACCGTGGTGCACGACCCGCGGCTACTCTGGCCCGACACCATGTCCGTGGCCATGGACCGCCACCTGTACGTGATCGCGAACCAGCTGCACCGGCAGGCGAAATACCAGCGCGGACAGGACCTGCGCCGCAAGCCGTACGCCCTGTTCCGCACCCGGATCGACGCCGGACCGGTGCTGCTGCGCTGAGCGGCCGACGGCCGGTTGGGCGACCGCCCGCCCGCCTGTCAGCCAGCCGGTCACCCGCTCTGCGGACGTTCCAGGTCTTGAGGGTGGCGACGGCCCGCACCTTCAACGATCACCGTCCGCACCAAGGCCGGCAGCACGCTTCGGAGGGCGAAGACGGGCCGTGATGTACCCAGCACTCCCGGCGGCAGACTTTCACCCCTTCCGGGTGATGCTGGCCTCACCCTGATCCGCAGGAAGCTCTGTTCGCACGGGGGAGAAGCTGCTTCCGCCGCGCAGCCGTCCATTGCGACTGTCAGCAGGCAGCGGGGTGTCAACTGGAGGAGAAAGCGGATGGCGGATCCGATCGCAGAGTTCTTCGACGAGATTGGCCGCCGGCAGCATGAACAGTACCGCCGGGTCGAGGGCAGTGTGCGCCTCGACCTGGCGCGGGGCCCTCAGCAAGTAGACCACTGGCTCCTGCAGATCAACAACGGCCGGATGCAGGTGTCCCGGAAGGAACGTGACGCCGATTGTGTCATCCGCTCGGACCGGGCGTCGTTCGAACGGATCGTCCGTGGCGAGGTGGACCTGCGATCGGCGTGGCTACGCGGCCAGGTCAAGCTCGTGGGCAGTGCGTACTGGTTGCAACTGTTCCGAAAACTGCTTCCGGGACCAGCCGGGGCCCGTGACACACGAGTCATCACCGCTAGCGAAAGGTGATCGTCATGGGCCCCAGCGCGGTCCGGATGCTGAACGGCAACACGTTCGTGGTCAGCGACGGCTGCGGCGACATCGACCCATCCCCCAGCATCCCGACTGGCCTCTTCGCCTTCGACACCCGCTACCTGTCAACGTGGCGACTGACCGTCAACGGGGAAAAACTCCAGGCGCTCTCGGTCGACGACGTCCAGTACTTCGAGAGCCGCTTCTTCCTGGTCCCCCCGGGGGCGAGTCACTACGTCGATTCCCAAATGTCCATCATCCGCCAACGGTCGGTCGGCAACAGCTTCGACGAGCAGGTGAAGATCCTCAACCACACGGGCGAGCCGATCGACCTCACGCTACGGGTCGAGGCGGCCAGCGACTTCGCCGATCTGTTCGAGATCAAGGACGTGCGGCAGAAGAAGGGGCGGACCTACGTGCGGGTCGAGGAAGGCCGCCTGCGGATGGGGTACGAACGAGAGAGCTTCCGACGGGAGACGATCATTTCGGCCACGGCACCGGCCACGGTCGACAAGCAGGGCATGACCTTCGACGTCCATCTCGACGCGCACGGCGAGTGGATCGTCGATCTGCATGTGCAGACCCTGGGTGCGGATGGCCGCGATATCCGGACCAGCCTGCTGGGCCGACCCGGGCCATCCAAGCCCCGACTTCAGCAAGAGTTCGATGAGTGGCTCGCTGGCGCCCCCAAGCTCGACGCCGACAGCGCCCTCGAGCGGACGTACCGGCGCAGTCTGATCGACCTTGCCGCGCTGCGGCTCGCGCCGCTGGCGTTCGGTGGACCCAGTGTGCCGGCGGCCGGTCTGCCCTGGTTCATGGCCATCTTCGGCCGGGACAGCATCTTCACCAGCCTCCAGGCACTGCCGTTCGCACCGGAACTCGCCCTGACGACACTGCGCAGCATGGCGATGCTACAGGGCAGCAAGCTCGACGATTTTCGGGACGAGGAGCCGGGCAAGGTGATGCACGAGTGGCGCTACGGCGAGCTGGTGGCATTCGATGAGCTGCCCTTCTCCGCGTACTACGGCGCCGCTGACTCGACGCCGCTGTTCGTGATCCTGCTCGACGAGTACGAACGCTGGACCGGAGACGCGGAGGCGGCCCGCGGGCTGGAGCCGGAAGCCCGCGCGGCGCTGGAGTGGATTGACACCTACGGCGACCTGCTGGGTAACGGTTACATTTGGTACCAGCGCCGGAACGAGCAGTCCGGCCTGGAGAACCAGTGCTGGAAGGACTCGTGGGACTCAATTTCCTATCGGGACGGCACGTTGCTCAAGACGCCGCGCGCCACCTGTGAGATTCAGGGCTACGCGTACGACGCGAAGAGGCGTGGCGCCCGCCTCGCCCGGGAGTGCTGGAACGACGCCGCGTACGCCGACCGCTTGGAGCGGGAGGCCGCGGACCTCAAGCAACGCTTCAACCGTGACTTCTGGGTCTCTGACGGCGAGTACTACGCACTTGCGCTGGACTGCGACGGAAGGCCGGCCGACGTCCTCTCCTCGAACATCGGACACCTGCTGTGGAGCGGAATCGTCGAGCCGGACCGGGCTCCGATGGTGGCGCGGCATCTGCTCGGTCCCCGCCTCTTCTCCGGCTGGGGGGTGCGGACGCTCGCCGAGGGGGAGGAACGGTACAACCCCGTCGGATACCACGTCGGGACGGTTTGGCCGTTCGACAACTCATTCATCGCCTGGGGCCTGTGGCGGTACGGCTTCCGTGAGGAGGCGGGCCGGATAGCCGAAGGCATGATTGAGGCGGCGGAGTTCTTCGACGGTCGTCTTCCCGAGGCCTTCGCCGGATACGGCCGGGAGTTGACCAAGTACCCGGTCGAATACCCGACCGCCTGCAGTCCGCAGGCCTGGTCCACCGGAACTCCTCTCCTCCTGCTGCGGACGATGTTGGGTCTGGAGCCGGACGGGGACCGGCTGGTGACCGATCCGGCGGTGCCCGACGGCCTGGGTCGGATGGAGTTGACCGGTGTCCGCGGGCGATGGACGTGAATGGCCCGACCGTATAATCACCGCTTGGAGCGATCGCTGAGGTTGAGGCCGGTCGCCACCGCGCCCTCGCGGTGCTGAACGAGCCCAAGCCGAGGTCCGCTCCCAGGATGAGCCGTGAGCAGATCCCTCGTTCAGCAACTGGGCGACATCGCCGCCGCCTGGGGCGAGGCCGACCCAGCCGACCGCACGGAGGTCTACCGCCAACTCGGACTGCGGCTGACCTACCATTCGCAACAACAGAAAGTCCGCGTCCAGGCACAGCCTGTCGCGGACTTTCATGGAAATGGATGACGCGGTCGGCCGACCGCCCCGTCAGTCAGTTGCGCTCGACGTAGGCATGGCGACCAGCAGGGCCACGGCGGTGATACCAGCTAGCACGGCATCAGGCACGATCGTGCCGAAGGTGATGACGTGCGAGACGAGGAACGCTGGATAGATCCACAGCGCGGTCCAGGCCCAACGCTCACCTCGGCGGTAGGGGCCGAGGATGATGGCGAGCCCGAGCGCGCCACCCAGCAAGGCGTAGCTCGCGATGAGGACGCTCGCGTAACCGACGCTCTGGTCCGGCTCATTCCTCGTGGTGCGTGTCGAGGTGCGCGCGAAGCGCCGCCGCGATCTCGCCCGCCGCGAGGAGTTGCTCCGGCGTGAGAGCGTCGACGAAGAGTTCGCGGATGGCGCGCAAGTGCGGAACCGTGGACCGCCGGAACGCCTCGGCTCCGGTCGGCGTGAGGAGTACCTCCGCCCCTCGAGGAACGGTTGCGCACTCCTGTCGGCGGATGAGTCCGCGCCGCTCCATCCGCCCGAGGTGGTGGGAGAGCCGGCTCCGCTCCCAGCCGATGTGTGTCGCGAGTTCGGACGAGCGCATCTGCCTGTCCTGCGCCTCGCTGAGGGCGAGCAGTACGGCGTAGTCCCCGGGCGAGAGCGAGGACTCGATCTGGAGGCGTGACGCGAGCTGGGACCTGAGTGCTCCCGTCGTCTCGATGAAGTCCCGCCAGATCCGTAGCTCCTCCGCGGTGGGCAGTCGGCGTCCTCTCCGCCGTTCGGGTGTGGCCTTCGTCATCTACTCTCCCGGGTTGACGTGTCAATTGCCAGGCTAGCATTGCTGACGTGTCAACCGCTAAGGCCCCTGTTCCGGGGATCGCCGGCTGAGAGCGCGTGAGGAGGGGACGATGACGGCTGAAGGCTTCGAACTGGGGCTCAACTCGTTCGGGGAGGTGGCCACCGACGGCGGCCGGGTCCTGAGCGACGCCGAGACCGTGCGGCTGCTCGTCGACGAGGCACGGCTCGCGGAGTCGGTCGGACTCGACGTGTTCAGCCTGGGTGAGCACTACCGGGAGGGCCACACCGACTCGGCGACCCCCGTGTTGCTCGCGGCGATCGCGACGGCGACCGACCGGATCCGCCTCGGCACCTCGGTCACGGTGCTCAGCACGAATGATCCGGTACGGCTCTACCACGAGTTCGCCACCCTCGACGCCGTGTCCAACGGCCGGGCCCAGATGGTTCTCGGACGGGCGTCGGCGACCGAGTCGTTTCCGCTGTTCGGGTACGACCTGGCGGACTACGAGCGCCTGTTCGAGGAGAAGCTCGACCTCTTCGTCCGGCTTCAGCGGGACGAAGAGGTCACCTGGTCGGGTACCGTACGCAGCCCCCTGGTCGCGCAGCGGCTGCACCCACGGATGCCGGCGGGTGGCATCCCCACCTGGATCGGCGTCGGCGGGAGCCCGAACTCGGTCATCCGGGCCGCTCGCTACGGCCTTCCGCTCATGCTCGCGATCATCGGCGGGCGTCCGCAGCGGTTCGCCGGCCACGTCGACCTCTACCACCGGGTGCTGGAACAGTTCGGGCATCCCGTGCAGCCGATCGGGCAGCACTCGCTCGGCCTCGTCGCGGACACCGACGAGGAGGCCGTGGAGACCTGGTGGCGGTACTGGCAGCCGGTCGTGGCCCAGGTGGCCAAGGAACGCGGCTTCTACAAGCCGGACCGCAAGCGCTACGAGGCCGAGCTCGACCACGGCGCGCTGTTCGTCGGTTCGCCGGAGACGGTCGCGCAAAAGATCGCCACGATGGCCCGCGACCTGCGGCTGAGCCGCTTCGACCTGAAGTACGACATCATGCACCTGCCTCGCGAGGCACGCGCGCGCACCATCGAACTGCTGGGCAGTGAGGTCGCGCCGCGCGTCCGGGAGCTGCTGGCAAAGGAGCCCACCCATGTCTGATCTCGAGTTCGGCCTCGACACTTTCGGCGACGTGCCGGAGGACGACTCCGGCAAGCTCGTCTCCTACGCCGCGGCGATCCGTCAGGTCGTCGACGAGGCGGTGCTGGCGGACGAGCTGGGCGTCGACGTCATCGCCCTCGGCGAGCACCATCGGCCGGAGTACTCAGTGTCCACGCCGGAGACCGTCCTGGCGGGGATCGCGGCTCGTACCTCGCGGATCCGGCTCGCCTCCGGGGTGACCGTGCTGAGTTCGGACGACCCGGTCCGGGTGTTCCAGCGCTTCGCCACGGTCGATGCGCTGTCGCGCGGCAGGGCCGAGGTCATCCTGGGGCGCGGCTCGTTCACCGAGTCCTTCCCGCTGTTCGGCCATGACCTGCGCGACTACGACGTGCTGTTCGAGGAGAAGATCGAGCTCTTCGTGAAGCTGCTGGACGAGAAGCCGGTCACCTGGAGCGGCACCGTGCGTGCCCCGCTCGAGCACGCCGACGTCTTCCCGAAGACGGAATCGGGACGCCTCACCACCTGGGTGGGCGTTGGTGGCTCGCCGCAGTCGGTCGTGCGTACTGCCCGGTACGGCCTGCCGCTCATGCTCGCCATCATCGGCGGCGCCCCGGAGCGCTTCGCCCCCTACATCGACCTCTACCGGCGGGCGGCCGACCAGTTGGGCACCACCGCGCACCCGGTCGGGATGCACTCGCCAGGCTTCATCGCCGACACCGACGAGGAGGCGAAGGAACTGTACTGGCCGTACTACCGGGTCATGCGGGACCGGATCGGCGCGCTCCGGGGCTGGCCGCCGGTCCGCCGCGCGGAGTTCGACGCCGAGGTGGAGCACGGCTCCCTCTACATCGGCTCGCCGGAGACCGTGGCCCGTCGCGTTGCGCGCGCGATCCGCAGCCTGGGCGTCGGCCGGTTCGACCTCATCTACACCGCCGGCGCGCAGCCGGTGAGCGCCCGGTTGCGCGCCGTGGAACTGTACGGCACCAAGGTGATTCCCCTGGTCCGTGACATCCTGGCCAGTTGACCAGGCCCACGGCCGCCCCATCGGCACCCGGAAGGAAGACATGAACGACAGCGCCCCGAGCGGACCTCAGACCCTCGGCATCCTCGGTGCCGGCAAGGTGGGCACCGTGCTGGCTCGGCTCGCCCTCGCCGCCGGCTACCGGGTACTCGTCGCCGGCTCCGGCGACCCGGCGAAGATCGCCCTCACCGTCGAGGTGCTCACGCCCGGAGCGGTCGCCACCACCGCGGTCGACGCCGCAGCCGGCGCCGACATCGTCATCCTCGCCCTCCCGCTAGGGAAGTACCGGAACATCCCCGCCGAGGCGTTGCGCGGCAAGCTCGTCGTCGACGCCATGAACTACTGGTGGGAGGTCGACGGCATCCGCGACGACCTCACCGACCCGCGTACCTCGTCGAGCGAGACCGTCCAGGCGTTCCTGTCCGGCTCCCGTGTCGTCAAGGCGTTCAACCACATGGGATACCACGATCTTGAGGACGAGGCGCGGCCAGCTGGAACGGCTGGCCGCAAGGCCATCGCGATCGCTGGTGACGACGCCGCTGATCTCACCGTGGTGGCGTCCCTTGTCGACGCACTCGGCTTCGAACCGGTCGTCGCCGGCCCCCTCGCCGAGGGCGTGCGGCTCGAACCGGGCAGCGAGATGTTCGGCGCCAACGTGAGCGCTGACGAGGTGCGCGCCATGCTCGACCGCTTTCCTGAGTCGGAGCGTGCAAGTCGGACGGCCGAGCGCACGACTCGCGGCACAAGCGGATCTGCCTGAGGCTCGTATCCGAGGGGTCGAGGCTCGTCAGCTGCCTTGTGCCCGTTGGAGCGGCCTGTCAAGATCCGACGATGGATCGCGCAGAGGTGGCAGAGACCGCGCTGCCGTTCGTGCGCTTCATTCACCGTTCGCGCAGGTAGGTCAGCTCGAAGTCGACGGTCCAGGGCATGCCGTCCTCCGATATCTCCCATAGCCGGTCCACCGTGTCGCCGTCGGCGCTCACCGTGCCGCTGAAGCGCTGGTTGAATCCCGCAGCGTTCCGCCACAAGGTCCACACCCCGTCGGCGAACGTCATCCGGTACACCCGGTGAACACCGCATGCGTCGGCATAGGTGTCCGGAGTTGAAACGATTGCCCCGATCACCCCTGTTATCGAGCACGCTCTGCCCGGGCCGGACGGCGGGCGTTGACTCGGCCGGCGACGCTCCGGGCGGGTGTAGTTTCGGCTCCGTGCGAAATGTCTGCGTGGTCGGGGCCGGCGCGGTCGGTGGTGTGATCGGGGCTCGCATGGCCCTGGCTGGGCTTCCCGTGTCGGCCCTGGCCAGGAACGAAACGCTGGCGTCGCTGCGTACCCACGGCTGGTTGTTGAACTCGCTCGACGGCGGGCCGCAGGCCGCCCCGGTCGCCGCGGCCACCGACGACGCCGCGGCACTGGGCCCGCAGGACGTGGTGATCCTCGCGGTGAAGGCGCATCACCTGCCCGCGCTCGCGCCCGCGCTGGCGCCGCTGCTCACCCCGGAGACCGTGCTGGTACCGGCGCTGAACGGGGTGCCGTGGTGGTTCTTCCACGACTTCGGCGGCCCACTGGCCGGCACCGGCCTGGCTGCGGTGGATCCCGGCGGCGTCGTATCGAAGGCGTTGCCACCCGAGCAGGTGATCGGGTGCGTGGTCTATTTCGCCGCCCGCGCCCTCCGGCCCGGGCACGCCGTGCACACCGCAGGTGACAAGCTGATCATCGGCGAGCCGTCGGGCGCGCCGTCCCCGCGGGCGGCGGCGGTGGCCACACTGCTGCGCCGCGGCGGGTTCACGGTGACGGTCTCGGAGTCGATCCAGCGGGACGTCTGGTTCAAGCTCTGGGGCAACATGACCATAAACCCGATCTCCGCGCTGACCGGCGCCACCGCCGACCGCATCCTCGACGACGCGCTGGTCAACGCGTTCGTACAGCGGGTCATGACGGAGGCGGCCGAGATCGGTGTGCGGATCGGCTGCCCAATCACGCAGACCATCGCGGAGCGCACCGAGGCCACCCGCCAGCTTGGAGCCTTCAAGACATCCATGCTCCAAGACGCCGAGGCTGGTCGCGCCATCGAGCTGGACGCCCTGGTCACCGCCGTCGGTGAGATCGGCGCGCTGACCGGCACGCCCACCCCGCACCTGGACGCGTTACTCGGCCTCACCCGCCTCGCGGCCCGCGAGCGCGGCCTCTATTGATCGAGGCCCGGGGTAAGACGCTCGCGTTCGCACACCTGAGGGCCCTCGGCGTATCGCGGTTGCTCGACGTGCGGCTGACACCGACTTCCCCGAGATCCGCGGCATTGTCGGCACGGCCGCGAATGGATCAAGGGCCCGAATCGGGACTGCTACCAGCGCAAACGCGCCGAGGAACGCAAGCACCCGCAGGCGCTCATCGCCCTCGCCCGCCGCCGCGTCGACGTGCTTTGGGCCCTGCTCCGGGACAACCGGCGCCTCCAACTCCAGCCACCAGCATCGATGCCCGCCCAACGCAACCGAAGAACGGCCCACCTGCCGGTCACCTGGTCGGCGGGGCGCTGCCCCGCACCCCGACCCTCCCTCAGAAACCGCCAGCGAGGCTCTCCCCGGCCGGGCACCCACAGGGCTGCCCGAGAACCCCGGCCAGACCGAGAACCTCGGGCAGGGGCGAGCCTGACCGACCGAGGAGACCCCCACCATGGGGACGCATGGAACGTCCGCGCTCGAGATGCCCGAAGGAAAGCTGGATCTTGCCAGACGGTCAAGGGGCTGACATTGCTGGCGGGCGTGGTGCGCGCAACACCTCTGCCGCGGCATGCTGAAGGGGACGCCAGGGCAACTGCGCGGCAGTTGGGCCGTCCCCCGTTCGAGGAATGCATGGGAGCCAGCCATCGAAGCCGAGACCGCGATCTACCCGCTCAACCCCGCGGGGGGCTTCCTCGCCACCACAGCGAAAATCCCCGCCCAGCGGGACGGGGATCAGGCAAATCGTGAAGAAGCGTCATGCTTCGTGTGGAAATAACGTGTCCGAGGGTCGACACTTACCCGATGCCTACGCCGTCCGGCTCACGGGCGTGGTGTTTCCACGCGACGCGGATCACGCGGCGCTTCAGAAGTCGGTGACGGACTTCCACGGCGGGGAACACATTCGTTAGAGCATCCTAGGAGGATGTGATTCCGGATGCGTCGCAGTGTGCCGTCGAACGTCGTCAGAGAGGAGGACACAGTCGCCGCATGTGCCGCCGCCCGGGATGCGGTAGAACAGGCAGCACGAGCGGCGCACGAAGAACCGGCGCGGCTGGCGGGGGTTTGGATGCTCTAGCCGGCCGGTGCCGAGCAGCGGCGACACGGCCAGGACAAGCTCGGCAAGGTCCGCCGTGCGGTTGGCGAGTTCCGGCCGGACGGTGGTCAACATGTGGACCGCCCCGCCGAGCGCGGATCCGACGTTGCCCCACAGCACCTTTTCCGACAACCGATACTGCTCGGCGAAGACGGCGAACACGGGCGCCGCAACACCGGCCACGAACTGCTCGGCGAACTGCGCCGCAACGGTCTCCGGCGACGGTGCCCGTCGGTCGTGGCGGTTCCCCGGCCGAGGTGGCCAGTGGCCAGGGACCGCCAGCGACCGGTTTCCACCACATTAAGCAGTGTCTCGTAACCCGGTGAAGGGTTGCCCGGCAACGCCCTGGCGGTCAGCCGGCGAGGGCGATGTTGTGGAGGTTGGCGATGCCGGAAGCGGCATCGGTCAATGTGTGGGCGGCGCGGCGGTAGTCGCGCAGGATCTTCCAGTTCTTCATCCTGGCCAGGGCGTGTTCGACCTGCGCTCGGACGGTGCGGTGCTGCTTGTTCAGGTCTGCCTTCCAGTCGGGCAACTCGCTGCCGTCGAGGGGCTTGCGGTACGGGATGATCACCTCGGGGTTGCCGCGGTATCCGCCGTCGGCCATGACCGTCCGTCCGGCCGTTTCTGGTCGATGCCGCTGGTGCGGTAGACGATCGTGTCGTTGCGGTTGCCGGGCTGTGGGTCGCCGACGGCGATGACCAGGCGGGTGCTGGCGTCGATGGCGACCTGCAGGTTCGTGGAGTAGCGGTAGTTCTTGCTCGGCGCGGCCAGGCGGTGGTCCCGGGTCGGGATGAGGGTGCCGTCGACGATGGCGATCTGGTCGACCGGTCGCCGGCGCACCGGGGCGAGGGCCAGCAGCGGCCCGAGGGTGTCGATGACCCGGTGGGCGGCGGAGTGCGACACCCCGAACAGTGGGCCGATCTGCCGCATCGTCAGGTTCGTGCGCCAGTAGGTGGCCACCAGCAGCACCCGATCGGCGAGGTCGAGGGCCCACTGCCGGCCCGGCCGACCGTCCGCGACCGCGTCGCCACCACGCTCGGCGACCAAGCGGACCAGCTTGCGGAACTGGGCAGGCGTCAGCCCGGTGAACGGGAAGATCCACTCCGGCCGGGCTGAGGTGATCACCTGCACCCAAGCATCTTCGACGATCGTCCTCAGCAGACAGACGTCGGGGCTACGAGACATCCCTTAGACGTCCGTACCCAAATGGAGGATGACCCATATCTCCAGGCCATCCACAAGGCTGCCCGCATGCGCACTGGTAGCTAGTCTCGGCACCCGACACGAACGCCCCCACCCGTCGGACGGGGGCGTTCTCTTCGTGTATGGGAGTCATGGTGACTGCATCTTCATGATCGCAGTGATCAGGGTTGCGGCGACGACGGTACTGCCAACGATGCAGAGCAGCAGCACGACGGCGGCGACGCTGGCGAGGATCCGCGGCAGACGCTCGCGCATCACGGAGGGGGTTCGCGGTGTGGCGGCACGCGGGACGGGCGGGGGTGCGGCGGACGGCGGATTGGGGGGCGGGGTCATGCCCGGCACCGTACCGCCGAGTTAAGGAACCTAAACCAAATGCACTAGCTTTCGGGCCGTCAACGCGTTCTTTCAGAAGGTGGTCCCCGCCGCTGGCGGCCGCGCCGAAGGACGAGCCGCCGCGAGGATCCACGGTGTGACCAGCAGTCACGGGCTGGCGATTCGCCGTCAAGTTTGGACGGCGGTTGGCGTGGCCGTCGGACTGGATGGCGCGATGGTGGATGGCGTGACGGTTGGAGACGAGCCGGGCGCCGGGGCGTCTCGCCCGATGTCCTTCAACAGGGCCGCTGCTCCAGCTGTCAAACCAGCGAGAATGAGGCCACCCACGACCGTCACCACGAGCTGCCCGAAGATTCCAGCAACGAAAGCAGCTTTCCCCATACCAGGGTGTTGCTCCATTGCGATTGCGCGCACGCGAGCCGGAAAGCCTACGAACCGCTCAAGCCTGCCGGCCAACGTCCGACAGCAGCCGCCCTGGACGTGGAGGCGGCAAGTACGTGCCGCGGCGAAGGTGCTGATCAGGAGGACCGCAGCGACCGTGACTGCGACGAGGGTCCTTCTCGTCGGCTTGTTCAGCCGCTCGCCAGATATGCGCCCTCCGCTCCAACCGCACGAGGTGGTGACTCAGTCTTGACGCGGCATGTGATGCAGACAACCGGTTGGCCGCTTTTGGCGATGACGGCTGGCCGATCGCTCGGGTCGCCGAGCGGTTGTGATGTCCACGCAGAGCTCACAGGTGGCGGGCTAGTAGGATTTCAACCACTGCTGTAGTACCTGGAGACCGTTGCCGTGGGCGTCTACCTCGAGGCTGTAGTGCTTGAGGAAATCCCACACGGACGCCATTCCTCGCCATGGCGTTGTGCGATGCGGCGAGAGATCTGGCAGCAGTCGTGGAGCCGCGGGTGGTGGTCAGCGGTAGCACCGCCAGGCGTATGGATCCCCAGAATTCGATGTCCGGGCGTAGGCGCCCGCACCGTACGTGTCGCGGCAGGCGACGTCCATGTCAACGACGGACGCGAAGAGAAGCCCCCTACATTCCCAACCGCCGTCGTTGCGAGGCTCCGCTGAGCCCCCGCCGTGCTGATCGCAGTACCGCTGGGCCATGGTCGTCACCCCGTCGTCGCTCGATGGGCCGAGCAGGAGCGGACTCGAGCTTTGGGTCTGCGTCGGCGTAGCCCTGGTCCGTGTCGGGGGCGGCGTGGCGGATTGTGTGACTGACGGTGCGGTGCTGGGCGTGGTGGAATGTGTGACCGACCGTGTGGGCCTGGGCGCGGCGGATGAGCTGCGGGGTATCGCGGAACTTGGCGCCGTCGACGGCATCTCCGGGAGGGTGATCGGCTCCGCAGACGGGTCCGGCGGGATGGTCGCCGTCGACAGCGGCAGTTCGCCTTCCGGCGGCCGGTCCGACCCCCACATGAACGTCAGAGCGCAGAGCAGCGTCCCCAACGCGAGTCCGCCGACCGCGATCAGGCGGCGCCGCCGCTGGGCCTGTCGTGGGCGGGCATCAACCTCCCGGTTGAGCTGCACTCGGGGCTGGCCGCCCTCGACCGGCTCGGGGTGCCGGGCGTCGGGCTCCTCCTGGCGGTACTCGTCGCGGCGGGCGAGATCGTCGTGCGGGTAATACTGCTGGTGGGCGTGGCCCACCTCCGGTAGGACGTATGTCTCCTGCAGCGCGGCGTACGGGTCCTCGTGGACCGGACCGGCATCGACCGGTCCGTACGGCTCCTGGGCCCGCTGTTCCTCCCGGTAGTCCAGCCCGTGCTCGTCGTACTGATGGGTCTGGTCGGACTCGTAACGCTCCGGTTCGCGGTAGGCCATCGGGTCGGACCGCCGGTACGCGTACTCGTGCTGACCGTACGCCCCGCCGTACTGCTCGTGCTCATCCTCGTACTGCTGGTGTGCGCCGTGCCTTGCGTGCCGCTCTTCGTGCTCCTGGTTCGTCTCCTCGGGTCGGTACGACTCCTCGTCCGGGTCCGACACATCCTCGCGCCACTGCGGCGCGGCAGCCGGCTGCCACTCCGAGTACGTGTCCGAGTCGCTTGTTGCCGGTCCCGACAGTTGAGAGATCCAGCTGTCTATGTCGCTCGCCGGTTCGTGAAGTTGGGCAGCCCCATCGGCGGGGCGATTGGTCGATCTCTCGGCCACGGTCGCCTGCCTCCTCTGAACGCACAGGTGCGGACAGCTAGTTGACCTTACTCACCATCGGCCGAAAGTCCACCCAACTCATCGGGCGAACAGATGACAGACGACCGCGGTTGGCTGCCCCCGACCCGCGCGACAAGATCCGGAACAGGCGCTGCTCGAGCGACCAAGCAGGACCGGGCCCGAACTCCGGATCGGCGGCTCGGCCGCGGTGGACGTGGGGGTCGGCGTGGCGGAACGCGCGAACGAGGGTCTGGCGCTGCGGGGTGACCGACGGCTTCGCGCTAGCCGTCGCGGAGGACCTGCGGGGCGTCGCGGAGCTTGGACTGGAGCGTCGGCGTATCGGAACATGTGTGCGAGGCCGATCTCGCCGGGTCGCAGCATCTGTAGCGCTTCGACCGGGTGACAGTCGATCATACTCAGCCCGATTCCCGGGTATGCCTGCGCCAACATGGCGGCCGCCTTGGGCACGATTGTGCTCAGCGCCGGCGCGTTGGCAGCCACCCGGATCCGCCCTGCCTGCAATCCGACCTGTGCTGCGAGCTCGTTGGTCGCCGCATCGACCCGTCCCCCGATCTCGCCGGCCCGGTTGGCCAGCAGCCGCCCTTCCGGTGTCAATCGGATCCCACGACCGATCCGCTGAGCGAGCTTGATGGCATGAAGGCGCCTCCCCGACGTCGTCTACCAAGCGCTACACGCCGGCCTCGTCACCGGCCAACCAGCCGCCGCTCGACAGAGGAGCAATCCACACTCCCGGTCCTCGCACAGCTGCTTGAACTGCACCACCCGTGAGCCCTCCGCAGCCTGACGAGGGAACCGCAGCAAGCCCGCGACTGCGGGCCATCGTCTGGGTGCTGCCCAGTGCCGACGGGCACACCACGCACGGCATGACCGGACCGCCCGCCCGCCGAGCCGGTGCCCACACCGTCAAGAAGAACGATCTCCATCAGACCAGCCACTCCAGCGCAGGCTCAGCGCTCACAGGTCTACTTACGCGTTTACAGATCAGCTAACGCCGGAGTAGACGTTGGACACGGCTACTACAGGGTGGAGAGACATGAAGATTATCGAGGGCACCGTCGACGAGATCATCGAGTACCAGACCCGCACCAATCAGGCGCCGCCGGCAGACGACGACGAGACCGCAGCTCCCGAAAAGGAGGCAACGCCAACTCGGAGCACGTCGGCCCTCGACTCGGACGACGAGGAGGCGTTCTTCATCAAGCAGTTCGTCTACACGCGCGCCAAGGACGGCGGCACGGCCAACCGGGTGCTCACGTTCCTCAATCGCGCCCTGGACCTCAAGACGGTGGCGGCAATCGGCGAGTCCGACAGGACCCACGACGGCTACACCGACTACATCATGGTCCGCGACGAGGGGCCGAAGAAGTACGGCGCCGTCGTCTATGTCAAGCCGGGAAACGGAGGCCTTACGCTGCGCCTGCGCCCGGAGGATGTCGCTGACCTCGACAGCCACCGGATCAAGCTCCGCAACGTCGCGTCGACCCAGAAGTACGCCGTGAACTGCCCCCTGAACGACGATGAGGCTGTTGACCTCGCGCTCCTCCTGACCGAGCGCGCCCTCGACAAGGTTCGCGGCAACTGACTACCCCAGCGCGGGCCCGACCGGAGCCCCGCATGACGGGGCTCCGCCGGGCCGCGGCGCTTTGCTGCCGGCCATAACCGCTCGTCTCGCATGCCAGGCGTCGCTCGGCGGGACGGACAACCACCCCTGTAGTGGCAACGGGGGAGGTCCGAGGTGCGCTGCCGGAGACTGCGCCGATGGCGATGTACGTCGAGCACATCCTCGTTGACGTCAACTGGTTACTGGTGGACCCGGTGGAGTAAGGCGCCGGATGATTTCCTGGACTTCCTCGGCGTCGGCGGTGCCGGTGACTTCGACGCAGGTCCGATTCACAAGCATGGGAGAGCCGGGATGTGCGGCGTGTTGGAAGAGCACGACGTTCCGGCCGGACGGCAGGTCGACCTGTACCAGCATCTCGTACCGACGTGAGGGTTCGATGGGCGGTCGGTGCCAGACGCGAAGCACGGCACCGGGCGGAAGCGGCTGCGGTAGCAGGAGGTCGAATCCGTGTTGCTGGGCCCGCCGGCGGGCTCTTGATGGCGTTGTCAAGATCCCCGGTCCCGTTTCGCCCCTGCGATGCAGCACGTCCAACGGGCCGAATGGTGGGGAAAAGACGCCTGCGGGTAGGTCAGGGTTGACCTCCATGTCGATGACCTCATCGAGGTGGAAGATCGCGCCATGGTGTCGGGCGGCGCTGCGCAGCACGATCCCGGTCGCCCGGTCGATGTGCATCTCGTACTCCTCGGCGCCCTGCCCCCAGTGGCCCAGGCGGTTCGGGGGGACGTCAGGGCGGGGGCGGGCGATGGCGATGTCGGCGGGACGGCCGATGTGCTGCCCGCTGCCGGCCGCCGTGACGGCACAGTGGGTCAGCAGTGTCTCCGGCTGAAACAGGTGGCGAAAGGTCGGGGGAGCACCATCTGTGGCGTCGCCGTACTCGACCGCGTCTTCGGGCTGCGCCCAGTACCAGCGATCCCCGTCGACGAACCGGTCGTCCCGCTCCACCGCGTTGCCGGGCACGTCCTTAATGCGGCGCATACGCCAGCGGCGTGGTGGCTGCGCCCACAACTCGAATTCAATCCCTACCAGTCCCGGAGGGTCGTATTCAACCCCTACCAGTCCCGCAGGGCCCGGTCGATACGGCCGGCCCAGGGCGGCCCACTGGCCAGCAAAGTCATGCAGCTCACGCAGGCGTAGCCGGTAGCGGACCGTCGGGTCGCTCGCTGCGGCGGGACGGGCCGGCATAGCCGGATTGTAGCCACACAGCCCGCCCCGCCGAAGATCATCCATCGAGTTCGACTGCCATGCACTGTTCACCGAAGACCAGTCACAGACCCTGCTCGTGCTGACCGTGCCCCCTCGCAGCCCAGCCGAAGAACAGCTCGAACTGCTCCGGGTCATCGGGCGGTCGTAGACGTCCTGGCGCAACTTCCACACGTCAGCAGTAGTAGGTGATAATGGCGTATTCGGCCAGCCGAGGTGAGGTGCTTTGGCCGATGCGTCCGTCACGGGGAGCGGTGCGGTCTGCTCACGCGGCTCCCACCACCTGTGGGTAGGTCTCGGCGGGGTCTCGCGACAGCGCGGCCTTCAGGGCGATGCTGTCGGCGTCGGCGAGGACCTCGAGCCGGCCGGCCTCGACGCCGTCGAGGGCGGTCCGGGCGACGTCCTCGAGTCGGTTCTTGGGCACGTCGAAGCCGGCCATCATGTCGGTGTCCGTGCTGGCCAGCACCAGGCCGGTCACGTGCGTTCGCTGCGGGGCCAGTTCGACCCGGATGCCGTTGGTGAGTGCCCACAGCGCCGCCTTGGACGCACCGTAGCCGTTGGAGTGCTCGTAGCCGAGCCAGGCCATGACCGACAGCACGTTGAGGATCGCGCCGCCACCGTTGGCGGCGAGTACGGGCGCGAACGCCCGCACGATCGACAGCGTGCCGTAGTAGTTGGTGTCCATCTCCTGGCGGATGTCGGCCAGGTTCCCGGTCACCAGCTTCGAGTACTTGGTCACCCCGGCGTTGTTCACCAGCAACGTCACATCGGATGCGACGCGGGCGGTGTCGGCGACCTGCTCCGGGTTGGTGATGTCGAGCCGGAGCGGTACGACGCCGGGAAGATCGATCTGCTCGGGGCGGCGTGCTGCGGCGTAGACCTTCAAGGCGCCCCGGCCGAGCAATTCCTGCGCGAGGGCGCGGCCGATGCCGCGGTTGGCGCCGGTCACGAGGGCGACGGATCCTTCGATATGCACGGGAATTCCTCCATGAGTCAGCCCGGTGGGCCTCGGTGGGGCCCAAGGGACCGGGACGCCGTATACGCTAGAACCTGACGTTGGCGTCAAGGGCAAGTCTGGTGAGGAGGGGCACAGTGCGCATCGGCGAGGTGGCGGCCGCCGCGGGCGTGAGCACCCGGGCGCTGCGTTACTACGAGGAGCACGGCCTGCTCAGCTCAGAGCGCAGCCCAAGCGGGCAGCGGCACTACACCGAGGACGCGGTCGAGCGGGTGCGTTGGATCCAGGCGCTCTTCGCCGCTGGCCTGTCCAGCAAGGCGGTCGTCGAGCTGCTTCCGTGCGTCCACACCGGGTTCGCCACCAGCGCGATAATCGAGCGCCTCGAGGAGGAACGCGCCCGCATCGACGCCCAGGTACGCGACCTGTGCGCCACTCGCGACCGGCTCGGCGAGATCATCGCCGCCGCCCGCGACCACCGCCGCTGACCCGCCCGCGACGGGCCTCAAGCTCAGGCAGCCGCTGATCGCCACCGCCGTAGTCGGCCGGTGCCGCCCGACAACCTTCCGACGCCCCCGCCTGTGCAGGGAGCTACGGGGCCTCGCTGCGGAGATCCGCACCGCCCTCGACACGCCAGCGGGCACCGGCGGACTCGCCGCGGCGGCCGGGACGGCCGCGCACCTCACCGCCCACGCACTGGGTGCCGTCCCCGGCCACGTTGACGACAGCGACGACGGCCGGTGACGGTGCCGAGGTTCACGGGGGATCGCCGGAGCGCGGACGGTGGGTCGGGCTGGCACGAAGGGCCGCTGACACTCGCGGCGAGCGCTGAAGGCCGTCGCGATCCTGCAGTCCGACATCAGTGGCCGGTGGCGGCACACCTGGGATGCAGGGGGCGACGGTGGCCAATGGCCTGATCGTCATGACCTGGAACGTGGAGAACCTGTTCCGGCCCGATGACACGGACACCTCGGCGGCGGAAACCTACGCCGCGAAGCTCACCTACCTTGCCGCGCTCATCCTCGGCACCGGCGCGGAGTCATCGCCCTGCAGGAGATCGGCTCCGCTGCCGCCGCCGAGGATCTCAGGGCAGCCCTGGGCGAACCGTGGCAGAGCATCGTGTCGGCGCACCCGGACGGCCGCGGGATCCGCGTCGCCGTACTCGCCCGGCACCCCCTCACCGAGGAAGCGCAGATCATCCTGCTGCCGCCGGCCGGCCTGCCGGCGGCATGTCGACGGCAGCCCTCACCCACCTGGGTCGGGGAGCGTTGCAGGTGCATGTCAACTGCGGCGGCCAAGGCTTGCGGCTGCTCACCGCCCACCTCATAAGCAAGCTGCTCACCTACCCCGGCGGGCGCGCTACCCCGCAACGAAGACGAACGCGCCCGCGGCGCCGGCTACGCGCTGCGGCTCTACCGAGCCGAGGACATCGCCCTGCAACGATTCTTCACCGGGCGGGGCACCTGACCTGCACGAGCTGCGCGCCTGGCGACATACGCCGCATCGCCGACCTGCAGTCGTGCGTGAGATCACCGCGCACCGCTCGGACGTGCGGACGGTCGATCGTGCGGCGTGCGCAGTCCCGCTGCGAGGGCTCCCCTCATACCCAGGTAGCCGATGATCCGCTTCTGGATCCGGGCGTAGTCGGCCCGCCGCCAAGTGGGCAGCCTCGGATCCGTGCTGGCGGCGAGCAGGTCGATCACCCGGGCTGCCGGCCGGTACTCCATCCAGGTCGGCAGCACCGTCACATCGGTCACCTCCCATCGTCCCGACGAGGTGCGGCGAAACGTGAACTCGGGGATGACCGAGTCCTGTGTGTTTTCCGGCGAGTCGTCGCTGAACCGGGTCGTCAGGTTGCCCATCCCGTAGGCGACCCACTTCGAGCCGATCTTCTCGAAGGGCTGCACCACGTGGGCGTGATGGCCGATGATCAAATCAATGTCGGGTGAGGCCAGCAGTTGCTGGGCGAGGTCGAGCTGATCGCCGTTGGGATCGTTCTGGTACTCGGTGCCCCAGTGCATGGAGAGGATGACCACCTCCGCTCCCGCTGCGCGGGCCCGGTGAGCTTCGTCGAGAATGGCGTCAGGGTCGATCCGGTTGGCCGCCCACGGCCGGCCCGCCGGCAACTCGATGTCGTTGAAACTCAGGCTGTAGGACAGGTGCCCGACCTTCACACCGGCCACGTCGAGGATGTTCGGGCGGGCCGCCTCCGCGGCATTGCGGGCCGTGCCCGTATGGCGGATTCCGACCCTGTCCAGGTTGTCCAGCGTACGGGCGATGCCGTTCACTCCGGTGTCCAGTGAATGGTTGGAGGCGGTGGAGCAGGTGTCGAAGCCCGCCCAGGCAGCGGCGTCGGCCAGTTCAGGTGGGACGCTGAAGGCCGGCCAGCCGGTGAACGGACCGTCGGTTTCGGCCAGCGGAGTTTCCATATGGCAGATGGCGAGATCAGCGGCGCTCACCCGGGGGCGGACCGCCGCGAGCACCTGCGTGAAGTCGTGCCCGTCCCGTCCTCTCCGCCGCGCGTCGGCTGCGGCCTGGTCGGTGAGCGGCGGATGGACCAGCAGATCACCCGCGGCCACCACCGTCAGCGTCGTCCTGGGCGGGGGCGCCGCAGTCGCGGTCGCCGGTCCCGTGGTCGACGCGACGGCCTGATCGGCCTCCCGCTCCGGCCCTCCACAGGCCGCGACCAGCAAAACAGCGGACAGGATAATACTGGCTCTAACCGTCATACCGGACATGCTGGTCGCCAAACCCGGTTTCAGGATGGGCAAACGCCGAAAGCACCCCGCCGGGGGGATGAGCCCTTTCCGGTCACTTGCGTCAGTTGTTTCAGGGTCTCAGCGACGAGGCCGGGACCTCGGCTGCTCTGCGGACGCGTGGCCAGGCGGTCCCACAGTGGGCGGATTGTCCGAGCCACCGCCGAGGGCGAGCACCTGGCCAATCCGACGATGAGGGTGGGGCCAGCGGCGACGGTCCCTGCGCGCAACCGGTTCGCCCAGTATGGCCACGCGACAGCGGTCCGGGGTGTTCCGGCCGTTCCACCAGGGCGGTCAACCGATCCGGCTCCTGGGCACCGTTCGGGACCGTCTCACCGTTGGCGCAGTGCCCCACCATGCCGCGCTCGCGATCGCCGCATGGATGGTGTTCGTCGCCCATCGGCACAACGGGGGGCTGCCGTTGGCGGGCCCGTTGGCCGCCCGGCTACGGGCCGCGGTGACGGCCAGTCGTGCCGATCCCCAGCGCCTGGTCGGCTCCTTCCTGGACATCCAGGAGATCTTCGGGCCTGACCTTCGCGACAACGGCGGCCTCCGGGCCACACTGGTCGACCAGGTCACCCGGCTCACTGCCCGGTCACCCGGCGCCGCCGCGCCGCCACCGAACACGCTGCCGGCGAGAAGTTCTTCAGCGGCAAGCTCATCGCCCTGCCCGGCGGCCTGCGAGTGGAGTCTCACCAGGCCCTAAAGACGATCAAGGCCGACTACTGACTCCGGACGAACCACGCTCACGGCGGCAACTACCGGCTAAGATTCACCCCCGCTAAGCGGTCGGGCTACGCCCGAGCCTTGACCTCGACGCCTCACCTCAGCGCATCCACAACACGACGGAGAAGCCAACGGCAACGGCAGCACACCCCTTGAGCGGCCCCGCTCCTTAAGGGATGACCTGCGAAAACGTTGGAGCCGTAGGTAGAGCGGGTGCTGTTGGGTGCGGTTCAGCGCCGTTCAGCGCACCCCGTTGCTCCCAATCCGCACCCCGCTGCGACCGGTCCGGCGCTTGCCTCAGCTCATGCCATCCTGCGCACCGGCGATGACGGGGTTCCGCAACGTCCCGATCCCGTCGATCTGGCACTGCGCCACATCGCCGGGGTGGACCTGCACGGCGCGGCGCTCTGGCGGTGCTGGTGTTGTCAGTGCCGCGCAGCGGCGACGCTCCGCACGTGATCGGCCAGCAGGAACGCCTGGGAGTACCGTACCGGTCGGGGCCGGAAACCCACTGGATGCGGGAGCGCGACCTGGAGCGCGCGCACGCCGACCGGTTCTCGCGGCGCGTGTCGGAGTCGGTACGGCGGTCCACTTCGCATCACCTTCGTTCCTCTGGCCGGTGCTGCGCCCGAGCCGGGTTGCGCTTCATTCGAGGCAGGTGGGTGTGTGTCTAGGGGCCGCCCGGGCGGCCCCTAGACAGCGATCACCAGTCGCCGACGGCCCTGAATCCGTAGTACTTGCCCATGTCGATGCGGAGCCAGATGTAGAACTTGGTGCCGTCCTTGACGTTGGTGGCGAGGTTGCGCCACTGGCCGACAGGCACGTAGGTCCAGTAGTTGCAGCCGGAGCGTCCGTAGAAGTTGACGCAGGCGTAGAACGGGCCGAAGGTGACCCGCTCATCATCGTGCTCGGTACCGGCCCGTGGCAGACGGGACTGATCATCTTTCTGGCCATCACCCTGGCGGCAGCAGAGCGTTGCTGGCCCAGGCAAGGGTTACCGCGGCACTGTTTGCCACGCTCACACCCACCGCGCCCGGGTGCGTGCGGCCCAGGCGTGCAGGGCGTCGCGGTCGCCGGCCGCGTCCAGGTTGAGTGCCGCCTCGATCAATGCGAGGTGGGTGAAGGCCTGCGGGTAGTTGCCCAGGGCGGTGCCGTCGGTGGCGAGCTGTTCGGCGTACAGGCCGAGCGGTCCGGCAGATGCCAGCAGCTGGTCGAACAGCCGGCGTGCGTCGTCGTGCCGGCCGGCGAGGACGAGGGCGGAAACCAGCTCGAACGAGCAGAGGAGGAACGCGCCTTCCTCGCCGGGTAGTCCGTCATCGACGTTGTAGCGGCGGACGAGCGCCGGACCGGCGGAGAGCACGCGCCACACCCGCGTGATGGTGCCGACCACCCGGGGGTCATCGCCGGGAAGGAAGCCGACCAGCGGGATCCGCAGCAGCGATGCGTCTAGCTCGGTGGAGTCGTACGCCAGAACGAAGCTGCCGACGCGCGCGTCGTACCCCTGGTCGAGGATGTCGGCGCGCAGCTCTTCGCGGGCGGTGCGCCAGCGGTCCACCGACGCGGAGCGGTCCCCGAGGAGGTCGGCGAGTTGGACGCCGCGGTCGAGGCAGACCCAGGTCATGACCTTGGAGTTGACGTAGTGCCGCCGGGGCCGCGGATCTCCCACACGCCGTGGTCGGGTTCGCGCCACCGATCGGCCATCGTGTCGACGTGCCGGCGCAGCAGCCGCCACTGGTCGTCGGTCAGCTCCCCAGTGAGCTGCTGGTAGGTCAACGCGGCGTCCAGGATGTGGCCGTAGGTGTCGAACTGGACCTGCTCGGCGGCCTTGTTGCCGACGCGCACCGGCGTCGAGTTCGCGTACCCTGACAGGTGGGGCAGCTCCCGCTCGTCGGTGGTGTGCCCGCGGATGCCGACCAGCGGGGCGAGCAGGTCCTGACCGGCACATACGTCGAGCAGGAAATGCAGGTAGCGGCGGCCCTCCTCGGCATGGCCGAGCCGGAACAGGGCGAGCAGCAGCAGCGCGGCGTCGCGGTGCCAGGTGTAGCGGTAGTCCCAGTTGCGCACACCCCCGAGCGTCTCCGGCAGGGACGTGGTCGCGGCGGCGAGCAGCGCGCCGGTCTCGTCGTACGACAAGCCACGCAGCACGAGCGCGCTGTGCCGGACCGCATCCGCAGCGAAACCGGAGTACGCGCTGCGCGACGCCCAGTCCCGCCACGTCCGGCAGGTCCGCTCCACCAGCGCGGCGGGATCGGCGGCGGTCGGCGTGTCGCCGTAGGACAGCAGCAGGTCCGCCGACTGACCGGTGGACAGCTCCCCGTCGACCACCAGCGCTCCGTCGTCGGCGGTGACCATCAGGTTGGTGACGAACCGGAGCAGTGTGTCGTCGGCGTGCCAGGCCCCGTTCACCCGCTTCCACCGCACCGGGCGGGCACCGTACTCCGGACGGGGTTCCAGTCGCGCGCGGACCCGGACGGTCCCGCGCTCGGCCGTCACCCGGCGGACCAGGACCCGGCCCGCCCGGACCGGCTGCTGCGGCGATCCTGGACCGCCGGCGAGGCAGTCGAGGCCGACGGCGCTGCCGTCGGGGCCGTCCCAGCGGCTCTCCAGTACCAGTGTGCCGGACAGGTAGCGCCGGGTGGGCGTGGGAGCGCGGTCGACGGACAGGGTGAAGCAGCCGCCGACATCGCGGTCCAGCAGGCGGGCGAGGACGGCGTCGCCCCCCGCGTCCGGCACGCAGAGCCACTCGACCGCGCCGTCCGGCCCGACCAGCGCCGTCGTGTGGGTGTCCGAGAGGAAGGCGTACGCGTCGATCGGCGGGAAGCTCACGTCAGCTCCGGCAGGACGCGGGTGCCGAAGATCTCCAGGAACCGGTCCTGGTCCCGCCCGACGTGGTGCAGGTGGATCTCGTCGAATCCGAGGTCGGCGTACTCCCGCAACCACTGCGCGTGCCGGCCCGGGTCGGCGGTGACCAGCACGTGCGCGCGCATGTCCTCCGGCCGGACGTACGCGGTCGCCTCGGCGAACTCCGCCGGGGTGGCCAGTTCCCAGCCGAGGTCGCTGCCGAGGATGGCGGTGCGCCACTGCTCGTGGGCGATCCGCAGGGCGGTCGCCTCGTCGTCGGCCCAGGACAGGTGCACCTGCAGCAGCAACGGACCGGTCCCGCCGCCCTCCCGGTACGCCCCGACCACGCGCCGCACCTGGTCGACGCTCTGGTTGATGGTGATCAGCCCGTCCGCCCACGATCCCGCCCAGCGCGCGGTCGCCTCGCTGACCGCAGCCGCGTACAACGGAGGCGGGTCCGCGGGCCGGGACCAGAGCACCGCCCGATCGACGACGACCCGCCCCCGGTGGGTGACGCACTCACCGGCGAACAGCGCCCGGATGACATCGACGCACTCGCGCAGCCGCGCGTTGCGCTCCGGCTTGGTCGGCCACGGCTCCCCGGTGACGTGCTCGTTGAGCGCCTGCCCGCTGCCCAGCGCGACCCAGAACCGCCCCGGGAACATCTCGGCCAGGGTGGCGGCGGCCTGCGCGACGACCGCCGGGTGGTACCGCTGCCCGGGGGCGTTCACCACGCCGCAAGGCAGGCCGGTGCGGGCCAGCGCGGCACCCAACCAGGACCAGGCGAAACCGGAGTGACCCTGCTCGGCACCGAACGGCGCGAAGTGGTCCGAGCACATGGCGCGGGTGAACCCGGCCCGTTCGGCAGCGGCCACGAGGCGCAGCAACTTGCCCGGTGGGAACTGTTCATGCGAGGCGTGAAACCCGTAGGCCGGCACGCTTCCCTCCCGCCCGTCGAGTCTTCCGGTGACCGATCCCGCGCCAGCGCCCGCGGGGCGCCGAGGTCTACCCGCGCAGCGGCGACGGAAACGGTCACCGCCGGCAAGGCCGCCGAGCAGCACGGCGATTGTTCACCGGTGCGGCTACGGCCACGGGTCTCGGCGACATCGATTCGTCCACCGCCGCACGGATGCGGGTTCGCCACCAGCCGAGCGATAACGCCTCCTCGGCGCGGGCCTGGCGTGCCGGCCATTACGGCAGGCGCAGGTGCGCGACGGGTACCCGTACGGCATGTTGATCTCGCGCCCAGCGCTGACGAAGTGGCCGGCGAGCGGCTCACCGCTCGGGCAGGCTGCCGAGTAGCAGGGCCCGGGAGGAACGGCGGGTCAGCTCCTCAGCCACGCTGCCGAGCAGCCGGTCCCGCATCCCGTGGCCGTGCCGGCCGACCACGAGCAGATCGACGTCGTGCGTCTCGGCGGCAGCCAGCAGCGCGTCCACCGGGTGACCGCGAACGACCTGGGTGGTCGGCGCTGGCAACTCGTCAGGTAGGGCCTCGACGCGCTCGTCAAGCATCCGTCGGGCTGCCCGCTGCTCGGTCCTGACGTCATCGCCCACCAGGTCCGGGCTCGTCACCGTGATGAGCACCAGCTCGCTGGCGGTACGGCCGAGGGCCCGGGCAATCGCACGCAGGGCCCGGTCGGACTCGGGCGACCCGTCCACGCCGACCGCCACTCTGAGGCCCGTCCCCTGCCTAATCTGCGGCCGGTGCACGACGTCAACCACCGTCGCATTGGCGCGTCCCCGTTCCACCGCAATCGGGATGAACAGCGGGCCGAGCAGCCCTCCAACGACGTACCACAGCCGGTGGGGATGGCCGGCCCGGATAACGAACCAGGCCGCGGTGAGCAGGCCGACGGTCAACCAGACCACGGCCACCAGGAGCACCCACCACCAGGAAGTCACCATCGGCTCCGGGTAGCGGCTGGCGGCAACGGAACCATGCCGGTTACTACCCACGTTGCCGACTGGTAAGCCCGCCGCCAGCCGGCGGGTGCGTCACATGAGGTGCTGCCGCAGGCGCTTGTCGATGACGACCAACCTGTAGTCACGACGCCGATCGCGAAGACGCCCAGCCGCGCCGTAGTAGGCCGCCGTGCTGGATATCCCTTTTGGAGGGCAGATAGGTGATGGCGAGCTGGCCGGCAACCTGCGCCGTCACGCCACCAAGATCGACCGGTTGGACAGCAGACCGTTGCGCCAGACCGGCTGGCTTTCAGCATGCCCGAACCCACCGTGCTCAGCCATAGCCGTCAAATCGCTGAGGTCAGCACGCCGAGCCTCGACGGACCCTCTGGGTCGCCTCGTTGGGTGGGCCGTACTGCGTGATCATCTGCTGCGCGACCTTCTTCGGTGCCGCCGGCCACTGCTCTACAAGAGCTGTCGCGTCGACGACGTCAACCCCGTATCGAAGGCCCGGTTCGGTCTGCTGCTCGCCGCGCAGCTTGTGGTCTTTAACGCTGCTCTTGGCCGTCGCCAACGTCGCCATCCGCCCACTGGTCTTGACCTCAGCCGGACCGCACCCGCCCTGGCGTCCCGTCATGTCACCACCTCCGGCAGCTACCCGAAACCGGGGGACAAACTCGGATGCGAGGCCTTCCTCCTGCCGTCTGCCAGCCCCACTCAACCCCGTCATCGCCGGGCCGGTCGGCATGGTTCACGAACGCGCGTCCCTGCCCCGAGCAACCCCAGGCGCGACTCGTGGGCACATCCTGATCGCCCACCCCGCTCTCGGCCCGATACCCACCAAGGCACCGACCACACCCCCGGCACAACTTCGCCACAATCTACGGGCCGGCCACTCCGCGCGGAGTGCGCGCCGTCTACAGCATCTCATCGACGCGCTCTCCCCGGAGCGGGCCGGCCTGGTCAACAAGGCCACCCTCCAGGCCAACCGGTCCTCGGCGCGGACTCGCTGATGGGCCGGTGGCTGGCACTGACCGCAGTGTTCTTACTGCTGAGGGCCGCCCCCTACGCGGTCGGACGATGGCGCTAACGGTAGGACGGGGACGGCTCGGTCAGTAGCCGGCGGCGGCACGGCGCACCAACCGGCGCGCCTCGTCGCGCCGCACACCGGTGGCCCGCAGCAGCTCGTTGGCGACGATCCGCAGCTGGGAGACCACGATCGTCCCGGAGAACCCGATGTCCTGGCGGCACGCCTCCCCGGCGTGGCGCACCGCCTGCAGTGCGCGCTCCCGGGCCTGCACCGGCTCCTGCCCGGCCAGGAACTCGCGGTGCAGCAGCCGCACGGCCGCTGCGTAGTGTTCGAGCGCGGCGGGCAGGTCCGGCGGCACCGGCTCGGCGTCCCGCAGGGCAGTGCCGGCGCGGCGGACCAGGGTTCGGCTGTTGCGGAACGCCCGCTCCATGTGCTTGGCACCGTGGCGGTAGGCGTGCACGATTCGGCGGCGGCGCCAGCGGAGCGGTGAGAACCGGACCACCTCGTCGGCCGCGGTCACCACCTCGGTGAGCTGGGTCAGCTTCGGCTCCGAGTCACGCATCTGGTCCAGCACCGCCTCCGCCAGGCGAGCGTCACGATCGGTGAGAGACTTGGCACACACAGTCATCTGATGGGCGAACAGGTCCAAGGCGGTGTCGGCGACCCGGCGTACGGTGCGCAGCGGGTTCAGCGGTGCGAGGACCAGCATCACGACGAGCCCGACCAGGCTACCGATCAGGGCGTTGATCGTGCGCGGCAGCTCCAGGTCGGGATTGCCCGGCGTCAGCGTCGCCACCAGCACCGCCGTCGCGCCGGCCTGCGTCATCAGGAGGCCAGTACCTCGGACCGCGGCCGCCCCGGTGACCGCCAGGAAGACGATCAGCCCGGTCTGCCACGGCCCGGTGCCGAGCAGGGCGATCAGCAGGTCACCGGCCGCGATGCCGAGACCGACACCCAGGATCAGCTCGACAGTCCGCCAGGCCCGGTTGCCCAGTGACGCGGCGATCACCGCCACCGCGGCGGCCGGAGCGAAGGTGGGCTCCTCGGTGCCCAGCACCTCATGCGCGATCAGCCAGGCGATCGCCGCCGCGAGGCCGGCCTGGACGCCGATGATCAGGTACGTCCGCAACCGCCGCGCGCTGTCCCGGCCAGTGCCCGCGAGCCAGGTCCGAAGCCAGCCGACCGGGGACCCACCCGCAAGGTTGGACGCCATGGCGGCGGTTACCCGTGCTGACGCCGGTCGAACGCGGCGCGCTCTCAGGCCGGATACGCCATGGTGCCGGTCAACGCCACCACCCCCGGCAGGCGGGTGTCCTGCCGGAGGAACTGCACAACCACCGGGACCGGCGAGCGCAGCACGCACCCGTACGGCCGGTCGAGGCGGACCGCCTCGGGATCGATCAGGTCGTTGACCCGCACGTGCCGGATCCGCCGGCCGCCGATCATGATCCGGTACGGGCCGACCGGGTCGACGTCCTCGTAGTAGAAGTCCAGCGTCAGCTCGGCCTTCCGGTCGGTGGCGTTGAGCACGCAGAGCTGGTCGAAGCCGGTGTACTCCGGTTCCGGGCCGTGGCTGGGGAACGGCACCCGCCCGCCGGGCACCACCCACGTCCGCGCGCCGATGTCCGCCATCACCCCTCCTCCAGCAGCCGGGCCAGGTCCGGGCTGAGGAACACCCCGTCCGGGTCGAGCCGGCGGCGCAGCTCCTGGAAGTCGTCCCAGCGCGGGTACAGCGGGCGCAGTTCCCGGGCGGTCAGCCAGTGCTTCTTGCCCCAGTGCGGCCGCCCGCCGTACTGCCGGAAGACCGCCTCCACATCGCGGAAGTACTCCTCGTACGGCAGCGAGGTGTTCTGGAGGCACGCAATGGTGGTCGTGGGCCGGCCGTACGCGTTGCTCAGCCAGATGTCGTCGGCGGCGATCGTGCGGACCAGCACCCGCCAGCCCACGTCCCGGCGGTGCCGGTCCCGGATCCGTCGGCGCACCTCGGCGAAGCACGCCGGGAACGCCTCCGACGGCAGCATGTACTCGATCTCCTCGAACCGCAGCTCCCGGTGCCGAGGGATGGTCCGGTGGGTCGGGCCGACCCGCACCTCGCGCGGGTCCTCCCAGGGCCCGGAGCCGGGAACGCGCGGCACGGCCCACGGGCGCTCGGCGGCGACGTCCTCCGCCCGGTTCATGGTGCGCACCTGCGTCATGTCGCTGCGGGGGTACCAGTAGAAGTCCATGTTGCGGTTGGTGTGCTGCAACTCGGCGAGGTGGTCGAGGGTCCAGTCCACCGGGGCGCACCACGCCCGCCGCTTCAGCTCGTACCGGGGCTGCACATCCAGCGTGACCTGGGTGACGACGCCGAGCGCGCCCAGGGAGAGCCGGGCCGCCGGCAGCACCTCCGGGTTGTGCTCGGCGGAGACGTCCAGCGCTTCGCCGGTGCCGGTGACCAGGCGGACCCCGGTGACCTGGGTGCTGAGGTTGCCGAACCCGAAGCCGGTGCCATGGGTGCCGGTGGCGGTGGCCCCGGCGATCGTCTGGTAGTCGACGTCGCCGAGGTTGTCCATGGCCAGACCGGCGTCGTACAACCCCTCCCCCAGGTCCTTGAGCCGGGTCCCCGCCCAGACCGTCGCCGCCTTCCCGTCGTCATGGATCACCCCGGCGAGCCGGTCCAGGCTCAGCAGGATCGCGTCGGTCTTCATCAGCGGGCTCGACGAGTGGCCCGAACCGACCGGCCGAACCGTGGTGGCCGTCTCCCGCGCGCGGCGCACCAGGTCGCGGACCTCGTCCTCGGTGGCGGGCTCGGCGTACTCACCCGGCGTGAACGCCAGGCTGCCGGACCAGTTGACGAACTCCACCACACCCTCCCCGCCGCCGCGCCGGCGTTTACCCGCCCCTTCGCCGGATAAGCGCCGGTCGGCCACCAGCATCGTGGCCGACCGGGAGGCAAGGCTGGAGGTGCCCGTCCGTGGTAAGCGGCAGCACGCACTGTCCTGCCGTGCGCAGCAGCAGGTCTGCCGCCACCCACCCGACGCCGGTGTCGTGGCGCTCCTCGCGCCGAACGTCGACCGGGGTCCCGTGCGTGTACGGCACGCCGAGGCTCTCAAGCAGCCGCGCGACGACTAGGTCGCCAAGGCCGTGCTGGCTGCCAGGCCGCAGCAGCCAGGAGAGTGCCCGCACCATGACCACCTCGTTGCGGTTCAACCCGAGCATCTCGAGGAGAGTGGCGGGTCCGGAGCGCCACCGCCGGTTGGCCATCAGGGCTGCCTCACTCCTACGCGCGCTCATCCGCAGCCCAGAACATGCACGGGTGACCAGCGCGGCCAAAGGACGCTGACGCCTTCCGGTTCTCTGGGAGGCCACACCGGCCCGCCAGCCCACAGCGTCGCAGGTCAACGCACTTCTCGCGATTCCCGGCTGGCTGACCACTTCGGATGCGGTGACCACTTCGCCGCGCTGCACCGCCCAAGGTGAGCAGCCGGTCGCTGTCGAGGGTGCTCAGCAGCCGGTGGCTCGGCGGTCGGCAACGGTTCGCGGTGCGTCTGGTGGGTGGAAGCTGCTTCCGGTCAGCGCCCACGCTGAGCATCGAACTCACCGATGCTCACCATGCAGAGCGTGCAGGCTGTTCATGCTGGCTGATCCCGGATAGGGTCCCGCCAGTCGCCCAGCCAGGAGGTTTACCGTGCTCAGGAAGCGTGCGCTCCACGTCGTCATCGGTCTGGTCACACTGTCGATGGCGGCAACCGGTTGTGGCCGGTCGACGAGCGGGCAGACACCGCAGCCCGGCGGCGCGGCCTCTGTCGCCGCCGACGCCGAGGCGGCCGACCTGGTGCCCGCCGCCATCAAGGAGAAGGGCGTCCTTCGGGTGGCCACCGCCGAGGGCTACCCGCCGATGGAGATGTACAAGGAGGGCACACAGGAGCTGATCGGCGTCGACCCGGAGCTGGCCGCTGCGATCGCCGGGCGGCTCGGCCTGAAGCTGGAGATGACCAATGCCAGCTTCCCCGGTCTCATTCCCGGTCTGCAGGCCGACCGCTGGGACCTGGCGATGTCCTCGATGAGCGACACGGAGGAGCGGCGCAAGGCCGTCGACTTCGTCGACTACTTCCAGGCCGGGGGGGCGATCATGGTGGCCAAGGGCAATCCCGCCGGCGTCAAGGACCTGGCCGACCTGTGCGGCCGGGCCGTCGTGCTCGCCAAGGGCAGCTCCAACCTCGCCATCGGCGAAGGGCAGAACGCCAAGTGCGCGAAGAAGATGACGATTTCGCAGAGCGAGGACGCCCCGACCGGCCTGCTGCAGATCGACGCCGGGCGGGCCGTCGCCACCATCGTCGACTACCCGGTGGCCAAGATGCTCGCCAAGGAGAGCGGCAAGTACGAGGTGCTGGAGGCGCAGTACGAGGCCGGCCCGTGGGGCATCGCGATCGACAAGAAGGACAGCCAGTTGCGCGACGCGGTGCAGCGGGCACTCCAGGAGCTTATCGACAGCGGTGAGTACACCAAGATTCTGGAGAAGTGGGGTGTGACGGGCAGCGCCATCCAGGCGGCCACCGTCAACAACCAGAAGTGAGCGCGCCGGTGGACCCTACGGTAAAGGAGCAGGAAACCGCCGCTGCGGGCCCAGCGTCAGACGGGCCCGACACACCGCCGAACCGGATCAGCCACCCCATACGGCCGGGGCGGTGGCTGGCCGCCGGCCTGACCACCCTGGTCCTGGTCTGGCTGGGCTGGACCATCGCCGTCAACCCCAACCTGCACTGGGACATCGTCGTCGCCTACCAGTTCGATCGAGTCATCCTGGAGGGGCTTTGGGTCACCATCCAGCTCACGGTCGCGTCGATGCTGATCGGCGTGGTGCTCGGCGTGGTCGTGGCGCTGATGCAGGTCTCCAACAGCCGGATTCTGCGCACCGGCGCGATGGCCTACGTCTGGTTCTTCCGCGGCACCCCACTGCTGGTGCAGCTGATCTTCTGGTTCAACATCGCGCTGATCTTCCCGGAGATCGGCCTCGGCGTGCCGTTCGGCGGCCCGAAGCTGGTGACCTGGGAAACGAACACCCTCGTCACCGGCTTCGTCGCGGCGCTGCTCGGGCTCAGCATCAACGAGGGCGCCTACATGAGCGAGATCGTCCGGGCCGGGCTGCGGGCCGTCGATCCCGGCCAGCAGGAGGCCGCGGCGGCACTGGGCATGTCCCGTCCGAAGATCATGAAGCGGGTGGTGCTGCCCCAGGCGATGCGGATCATCGTCCCGCCTACCGGCAACCAGTTCATCTCCATGCTCAAGACCACCTCGCTGGTTTCGGTGATCGCCGGCGCCGACCTGCTCACCGTCGCCCAGCGGCTCTACCTGACCAACTTCGAGGTGATCGCCCTGCTCATCGTCGCGTCCATCTGGTACCTGGTCCTCACCACCGTCGCCAGCATCGGCCAGTACTACCTGGAACGCCGGTTCAGCCGCGGCTTCGGCACCACCGTCCCGCGCACGTTGCGCGGGCGGATCGGCCGCAACCTGCGGTTCACCGGGAGCGCACGATGACCGCCCCGATGGTGCAGTGCCGGCAGTTGCGCAAGAGCTTCGGCCGCATCGAGGTGCTGCGCGGCATCGACCTGGTCATCGAGCGTGGCCAGGTGGTGTGCGTGGTCGGCCCCTCCGGCTCCGGCAAGTCCACCCTGCTGCGCTGCCTCAACCATCTCGAGGAGCCCCAGGCGGGTCGGGTCTACGTTGACGGCGAACTGATCGGATACGAGGAGCGCAGCGGGCGGCTGCGACCGTTGCCGGACGCCCGGCTGCGCCGGCAGCGCGAGTCGATCGGCATGGTGTTCCAGCGGTTCCACCTCTTCCCCCATCGCACCGCGCTGGAAAACGTGATGGAGGGCCTCGTCGCCGTAAAGGGCGTCCGGACGGCCGACGCCCGCAGACACGCCGGTGGCCTGCTCGAGCGGGTCGGGCTCGCCGACCGGGCACACCACTACCCGGCGCAGCTCTCCGGCGGGCAACAGCAGCGGGTGGCCATCGCGCGGTCCCTGGCGATGTCGCCGAAGCTGATGCTCTTCGACGAGCCGACCTCGGCGCTCGACCCCGAACTGGTCGGCGAGGTGCTTGAGGTGATGAAAGATCTCGCGGCCAGCGGCATGACGATGGTCGTCGTGACCCACGAGATGGGGTTCGCCCGCGAGGTCGGCGACCACCTCGTCTTCATGGACGACGGCCTCATCATCGAACAGGGCTCGCCGCGGGAGATTCTTACCGCGCCACGGCACGACCGGACCCGCGCGTTCCTGTCCAAGGTTCTCTGATGGCTCAGCTGGATCTGCTGATCACCGGCGGGAACGTCATCGACGGCACCGGCTGGCCTGCCTATACCGCCGACGTGGGGGTGCGCGACGGCCGGTTGCTGCTGCTGCCGCCCGGCAGCCGCAGCCCAGCCGCCGAGGTGGTGGACGCCGGCGGCCTGGTCGTCACCCCGGGCTTCATCGACGTGCACACCCACTCCGACCTGCTCACCGGCGACGACGAGCAGCGGGAGATCCTGCGGCTCGCGCCACTGCGGCAGGGCGTCACCACCGAGATCTGCGGCAACTGCGGGATCAGTCCCTTTCCGGTCCCGGCCCTGCGCGCGGAGACGGTGCGGGACCTAGTCGCCGCGACGTTCGGCCCGCCCGCCGCGACGTACCCATCCTTCGCGGAGTTCGCCGCCGCGCAGGGCGTGGCCCGGCGCAACCACCTCGCCGCCCTGGTGGGCCACGGCACGCTCCGCGCCGCCGTCGTCGGCTTCGCGCAGCGGCGCGCCACACCCGACGAGGTCCAGCGGATGTGCGACCTGCTCGACGAGGCGCTCGCCGCCGGCGCGGCCGGGCTGTCCACCGGCCTGATCTACTCGCCGGGGGTCAACGCGAGCACCGACGAGGTCATCGCGCTCGCCCGGGTGGCCGCGGCACACAGAAAGCCGTACGTGACCCACCTGCGCGACGAGATGTCGCAGGTTGAGTCGGCGCTGGAGGAGGCGATCGACATCGCCACCTCGGCCGGCGCGGCGCTGCAGGTCTCGCACCACAAGACGGCCGGCAGGCGCTCCTGGGGCGCCACGGTCCGCACCCTGGCCCGACTCAAGCGGGCGCGGGCCGACGGACTGGACGTCCTCTGCGACGTCTACCCGTACACCGCCGGCAGCACGGCGCTACACGCCATGCTCCCGCCCTGGGTCATCGCCGACGGCGTGCCCGCGATGCTCGCCGCCCTGGCCGAGTTGACCGTCCGCGACCGCATCCGCGCCGACCTGTCCGCCGGGCTGCCAGGCTGGGAGAACACCGTCGGCAACGGCGGCTGGGACCTGATCCGGGTCGCGTCCGCCCCCACCAGCCCGGACGTCGAGGGGCACACCATCGCCGACCTCGCCGCCACCCGCGGCGTCGACCCCATCGACTACGTCTGCGACCTGCTCGCCGCGGAGACAGGCAACGTGACCATCCTCAGCCACTCGATGCGGGAGGACGACGTCCGCCGGGTGCTTGCCAGCCCACTGGCGATGATCTGCTCCGACGGCGTGCCCAAGCCGGGCCGGCCCCACCCCCGATGGGCGGGCAGCTTCGCCCGGGTGCTCGGTCACTACGTCCGCGACGTGGGCCTGCTGAGCCTGACCGAGGCCGTGCACAAGATGACCGGGATGCCCGCCCGGCGCTTCGGCCTGCACGAGCGGGGCCTGCTCGCCGACGGGTACGCGGCGGACCTGGTGATCCTCGACCCCGCAGAAGCCGCCGACGGCGCGACCTACGACGACCCGCTGGCTCCGCCGCGTGGGATCCGCTGCGTGGTGGTCGACGGCCACGTCGTCGTCGACGGCGACCGGGTCACCGACGCCCGACCAGGGCGGGTGCTGGCCGTACCGGACCGTGAGCGCCCCCCGCGGGGGCAGCCGTGACCGGCGGCGGCCCGGCTGCCCAGGTGCGGATCGGGGCGACAGTGCGGCGACTGGACGACGGGCGCACCCTCTCGCTCGACCCGGACCTGGTCCTACCGCTGGCCAGCGTCGGCAAGGTGCTGCTGCTCGGCGAGGTCGCCCGCCGTATCGCCGCCGGGACCCTCGCTCCCGACCAACCAGTCGACCTGCTCGACGACGACCGGGCACTCGGCGGAACCGGTCTGCTCGGCCTGCTCTCGCCGCGCCGGTGGACCGTCGCCGACCTCACCACCGCGGTGGCCGCGGTCAGCGACAACGCCGCCACGAACGCGCTGCTCCGGTTGGTGACACTGGAGGCCGTTCAGCAACTGGCCCGCACCAGCGGCCTGCGCGCCACCACAGTTCATGACTGGATCCGGGCCACACGCGGCCCGGACATACCGCCGACCTTCGCGACCGGCACCGCGCACGACCTCTGCAGCTTCCTCACCGACGTGGCGACCGGAACCTGGCAGAGCCGGCGGGCGTCGGAGCTGCTGCGCGGGTGGCTCGAGCGCAATACCGATCGCACGCTCGTCGCCGACACCATCCGGCACGACCCGTGGTCGACCGGCGGAGTCCGGGTGGCCAACAAGACCGGCGCCGACACCGGTGTACGCGCCGACGCCGGCATCGTCGTCGGCCCGCACACCGTCGTCTACGCCGTGGTCGCGGCGTTCGGTCCCGGGGCGGAGCGGGCCGCGGTGGCGGAGCTTCGGCGATGGGGTACGGCAGTCGACCGGCTCACCGGCGCCGGCGACCACCGCTCGGCCAACTCCTGACTGAGCCCCGCCGCGGCGTCGGTCAGCCGGTCGACGAAGCTGCCGACCACCGGATTCGGGTTGCCGGGACGCAGGGCCACCCCGATCTCGCGGTGCAGGTTGGCGTGAGTGAGCGGCCGGACCGCCACTCCGTCGGGGTTCCGCAGTCCCAACGACGGCACCAACGCGACGCCGACGCCGGCACGGACCAGGCCCAGCACCACCTCGTAGTGGTCGCTGCGGCAGCGGATCCGGGGCTGGAACCCCTCGGCGCGCGCCGCCAGTTCCAGCACCGACACCTCCCCCTGCACGCCCAGGGTGGTGATCCACGGCTCGTCGGCCAGATCGGTGAGCCGCAGCCGCCGCCGTCCTGCGAGCGGGTGGTGTGCCGGCAGCACCACCAGTTGCGGGTCCACCAACAGCGGGGACACCGTCGCGAAGGACGCCTCCCGGATGGGGCTCAACGGATGGTTGAACACCACCACGAGGTCCAGTTCACCCTGGTTGAGGCGGGGGAGCAGCTCGGGTGGCTGTCCCAGGATCAGGGCCAACTCGACCTGGGGATGCTCGGTGGTGAAACTCGACAGGGCGCGCGGCAGCAGCTCCGCGCCGGCGGTGGCGAAGAAGCCGATCCGCAGCAGACCCCGCCGGCCTTCCCCGTGGGCGGAGAGCTCGTCGCGGGCGGCCGCCATCAGATCGGCGATCTGCTGGGCGTAGTCGGCTAGGCGCTGGCCCGCCACGGTGAGCCGCAGGCTGCGTGGCCCCCGGTCCACCAGCGCCACGCCAGCTTCCTGCTCCAAAGTGGCGAGCTGGTGGGAGACCGCGGACGGGCTGAGCCGGAGCTGCTCGGCCGCGGCGACGATGGTCCCGTGCCGGGCGATCTCCAGCACCACCTGCAGGCGCGCCGTGTTGAACATGCATCGACCGCCTTCCCCTGCTCCCAGGGGCGCGAACGGCCCCACCGCCGCCGGGCCACCCGTCGCAGCTCCGGACGAGGCACTGGGATCGGAGGCGGCCGGGTCATCATCCCGGCGGCCTGTTGAGAATACGCACGATCACCGGAACCGGGGTGCTGGCCCGGCAGGGCAGCCGGAAGTCGCCGCCGTGAGAGCCCGGGCGGACCTGGTACTGGTCTGCGGGCTGGACAGCCCTCTTCAGCTGCTGTGAGAGCGGATAACCGTGACCGCTGTATCGGCGCCTGACGCCACCCTCCGAACTGCCGGCGGGAAGGTGACCGGCCGCGTTTGCCCGGCGCGACCGGTCACCACGTCAGGGGCAGGCCTCCCGCGCAGACGTCGATGATCTTTCCGGTGAGCAGGAACGTTGCCTTCTGCTCCTGCACTCCGGGCTGGGCGCACCGCAGCAGCCATCACCGCAGGCCCATCCACTGCCGAAGTTTGACCTCTTCAACGCCGAAGCGGTCACAGAGGAGCAGGCCCTGGTCAGGCCATTGCGCATGAGATTGGCGTTCCAGGAGATGGAACAACCAGCGGCGACGGATCGGAACAGGACAACGATATCCATCGATCAAGTCATTCAAGCACGGGCGACTGAGGAGTCCCGCCGCCCATCAAGACGCCCGTCCGACATCGCTCCGAAGCGTGACCACTTCGGTCTTCTCTGGGATGTCACGTCGACCCGCCCGCCTGAATAACCGCAGGTCAGGGCTCCGAGCGTCGTCTAACACCGGTGAGCACTTCGGACGCTGTGACCACTTCGCCAAGCTGCACCCAATCTGCACCCAGGCGCAAGGTCGGGCCGTCCAGCGGCTCCTTACCGCTCTGACCTGCGCATACGCTCCTGCCAGGCAACATAGAGCACCGTCGACTACTGCTCAATGCGGCTGAGCACTCCATGTGAAGCCGGACGCCACACCGCCTCCGACCTGGGAAAATGCAGAACCGCAGGTAGGCACGGGTGCCGCTGAGCGCTGTTCAGTGCCGTTGGGTGCAGTTGACTGCCGTTCAGTGCATCCGGCTGCTCCCATCCCGACGAGCAGGAGTACGGGCCGCCAGGGCCAAGGCGGGGACGTGGGGTCGCCCAGGGCGGGCAGCCGGCTCACCGCCCGCCGACGACCTCACCCGAGAGTGGTCCGGTCAGTCGCGTCGCCGAGTCCCATGCTGCTGGTTCCGGTTCTGTCGCAGAGCTTCCTCGAGTTGGTCTTCGAGGATGATGATCCGGCAGGCGGCCTCCAGGGCGGTGCCCTGGTCGACCATCTCCCGGGCCCGGGCGGCCAGGCGCAGTTGGTAGCGGGA
>NZ_JBQHDE010000008.1:0-264324 GCF_052068455.1 Micromonospora sp. H33
GACCGCTGGTATCCGTCCTCCAAGACCTGCTCGGACTGTGGCGCGGTGAAAACCAAGCTCGCCCTGTCCGAGCGCGATTACCGGTGCGAGGCGTGCGGGCTGGTCATCGACCGGGACCTCAATGCCGCCCGCAACCTAGCCGCGATCGCGGCTGATGCAACAACCGCCGGGAGTGGCCCGGTGGCTGGACGTGGAGCCGACCAGAAGACCCGCCACGGCGGGCCGGTGGCTGTGAAGCGTCAACCCGGCACCGCGCCCGTGGGTAAGACCGGGACCGCTGCACCGCAAGGCGCGGCTGCATGAGCACTCAAGAGCGCTCATTCGCAACGGGAGAACGCCATCCTGGTCAGCCCGGGCGCGAACGCCACGCTGACCGCGCTGACCGAGCCCGAGCTGACCGCCGTACGCGAGGCGGACGTGCTGGTCGCGCCGCCGGGACCCGGGTGGTGCTCAACGCCGCCCCCGCCCGGCCCGTGCCGCCGGAGCTGCTCGCCGCCACCGACCTGCTGGTCGTCAACGAGAGCGAGGCGCAGGCGCTCACGGGTCGCGGCCGGGAGGAGCCGCACGCCCTCCTCGACCTGGCGCCGCGCGCGGTGCTCACCCTGGGCGCGTCGGGTGCCTGGTACGGCGACCGGGACGGGACCGCCGTCCCGGCGGTCCGGGTCGAGGTCGTCGACTCGACCGCGGCCGGCGACGCGTTCACCGCCGCGCTCGCCGTCGGGTGGGGCGAGGGGCGGGACATCGTGGACGCGGTGCGCTGGGCGGCGGCCGCCGGCGCGGCCTGTGTCCGGCGGCTCGGGGCCTCGGTGGCGCTGCCCCGCCGCGCCGAGATCGACGAGCTGTACCAGCCGGGCTGACCGCCGGTCCGTACCCGGCGGCGTCGCGCCGGTCCGCCGGTCCGTCGCGCTACGCCGGCCGGTCACCCGCCGTCCGGGTCCGGAAGGCCCGCCGGTACGCCGACGGCGAGGTCCGCATCGTCCGGGCGAAGTGGTGGCGGTACGTGACCGGCGCGTCGAAGCCGACCGCGGTGGCGACCTCCTCGACCGGGGCATCGGTCGTCTCGAGCAGCGGCAGGCTGGCCCGGATCCGCTGGTCCACCAGCCACCGGATCGGGCTGGTCCCGGTGGCCCGCGCGAAGTGCCGCAGGTACGTACGGGACGACATGTGCGCCTGCGCGGCCAGCCGGGCGACCGTGAGCGGCTCGGCGAGGTGCGCCAGCGCCCACGCCATGCTGCCGGAGATCCGGTGGTCGTCCGGGTCGACCGCGACCGGCGCCTCGATGAACTGCGCCTGCCCGCCGTCGCGGTGCGGTGGGATCACCAGCCGGCGGGCGACCGCGTTGGCGACCGCCGCGCCGTGGTCGCGGCGGACCACGTGCACGCACAGGTCCAGACCGGCGGCACTGCCGGCGCTGGTGAGGATGTCGCCGTCGTCCAGGTAGAGCACGTCCGGGTCGACCGTGACGCGGGGGTGGCGGCGGGCCAGCCGGTCCGCGTACCGCCAGTGGGTGGTGGCGCGCCGCTCGTCCAGCAGACCCGCGCCGGCGAGAGCGAACGCCCCGGAACAGATCGACATGATGCGCGCGCCGGCCCGGTGCGCCCGGCGCAGCGCGGCGACCAGCTCCGGCGACGGGTCGGCGGTCACGTCGGCGACCCCCGGCACGATCACGGTTGCGGCGGCGGCCAGCGCGTCCAGGCCGTACGGGGTGTGCAGGGTCGCGCCGCCGACCAGCGGCACCGGCCCGGGCCGCTCCGCGCACACGGTGAGCGCGTACCAGTCGACGTCGAACTCGGGTCGGGGCAGCCCGAACACCTCGGTGACGATGCCGGTCTCGAAGACCGACATCCCGGGGTACGCGAGGACGGCGACGCTGCGGTCGCCGAGGGCCCGGAGCGGCATGGCGGGATGTTAGCGGAGAACGGCGTACGCGCCACTCGCCCCGGTCGCCCGGACCGGCCGAGGATCGACGGCATGACACGCACCTTCGCCGTACCGGCCGCCACGCCGGCCGTCGCCGCGGCCCACTTCCTCGCCCGCCTCGCCGTCGAGACCGACGTCAGCGACGTGCACGCCGACCTGGAAGCGGGAACGAACGGCCTGGTGGTGGTCGACTCGCGCGGTGCCGCCGCCTGGGACCAGGGGCACCTGCCGGGCGCCGTGCACCTGCCGACCGCCGACGTCGCGGCCCGTGCCGCCAGGCTCGTGCCGGCCGGGTCGCGGGTCGTCACCTACTGCTGGGGTCCGGGCTGCAACGGCGCGACGCGGGCGGCGCTGGAGTTCGCCCGGCTCGGATACGCGGTCAAGGAGATGCTCGGCGGCTACGAGTACTGGGTGCGCGAAGGGCTCCCCGTCGTCACGCCGACCGGGCTCACCCACCGGCCGGTCGACGACCTGACCGTGCCGCGCGCCGCGATCACCTGCGACTGCTAGCGCGTCACTCGGCCGGCTCGTCGCTGAGCCGTTCGCCGCGGCGGCGCAGCATCCCGAGACCGGGGATGCCGGCGACGGCCAGCTTGAGGTCGCGGGTGACGTCGAGCAGGTCGTGCAGGTCCGGCCCGACCCGGTCCAGGGTGGCCAGGATGGGCAGGACGTCGGCGGTGAGGTGCTGCCGCAGCTTGGGCAGCTCGTCGACGAGGCGGATCGCGGCGGCCACCTCCTCGTGGCTGAGCTGCTCCACGAAGTGGTTCGCCATCGGGGCGCCCCGGCGCAGCGCCGGCTCGTACGCCGTCAGCAGCTCCGCCGCCGTGGCCGCCGCCTCCGCCGCGGCACCCACCGTCTCGGCCGCCCGCCCGGCGATCGAGTCGGCCGCGCCGACCACGGCGCCCGCCGTCCGGGCCACCTTCTCCGCCTCGCCGACCAGCACGGTCACGGCGGCGGCCACCTCGGTCGCGTTGTCGATGGCGGTGGTCGCGGCGGCACTGATGACCGCCACCTCGGCCACCGCGGCCTCGGCGTCGGTGAGCACGCGGTCGGTGCGGTCCAGGGACGCCTCGATCCGGTCCACCACCCCGTTGATCCGCGTCAGCAGTGCCTCCACCCCGTCGAGCACGGCGAACGCGCGGGCGGGGATCGCGGCGAACGAGGCCGCCGAGTCGAGGGCGGAACGGGTGAGGCCGACGACCGACGCGGGCCGGGGGAGGGGAATCGCCATGGCACCCAGTGTGCGTCGGGCGCGCCCGTCCCGCCCGACGGGCCGGTCACCGACGGTCTCCCTGCTGTTCGATCGCGCGCTGCACGGCCCGGTAGATCTGGCCGAATCGCAGCGCGTCCGGCGTACGCAGCAGCAGCACCTCCCGGCCGTGCGCCTGCACCCACAGCTCGTGCACGCGGTTCCCCCGCTCGTAGGAGCGGTCCAGCCACCCGAGCGGGATCTCCAGGAAGGGTGTCAGCGCCAGCGCGAGCACGACCAACGCGGCGAGGGTAATGAGCACCGGCACCCAGCCCCGGTCCGGTACCGACCAGGCGAGCGAGAGCGCGCAGACCACCGCGACCAGCGGCGGCAGCGACAGCAGCAGCACCAGCACGCCCCGACCCAGGACCCGCCCCCGGACGGCGAGCGTCGTCCGTCCCTTGGCGTGCCAGACGTACGTCACGTCGGCGATCGCCACCGCCAGTCCACCGACCCGGATCGACTCGGAGGTCACCTGCACCACGTCGTCCCGGTAATAGAGGGCCATCACTAAGCCTAACCATCCCGGTACGGGCACGGAGTTTCCGCCGGCGTGGGCCGGCACTGCGGAATGGGGGATGAGTTCGTGTCTCGGGTGCTGTCGAGCTGCCCCATCTGTGGGACCGGCGTGCTGCCGGAGGTGACGCGGGAGCTTGCCCTACTGCCGCGCCACTGGTCGACTCCGCCGTGTCCGTCGGTGCCCCATCTGTGAGGGCAGCTCGACAGTGGCTCGGCAAGGCGCTCGTGACCGCGGCTCGTCCGAGCTGTCGGACCAGCCCAACCGCGTACGCCCCGCGGCAGCGCGCACGTCGAGCTAGCCTGCCGATCGTGACCGAGCAGGAGCGCAACGTCGAGATCTACGGTCCGCTGCGCGGCCTCGGTCTGCTACCGGACACGCCCATCGCGTTCTGACGGCGGGCGGGGACCCGCTGGCCGGCCTCGACGGCCCGCTGCACCGCGCGGTAGATCTGGCCGAACCGCAGCGCGTCCCCGGTGGACAGCAGCTGGACCGGCTGGCCGCGCCAGCGGGCCCAGATCTCCAACTGCCGACTGCCCCGGGCGTACGAGCGGTCCAGGTGTTCGAAGAGGAAGTCGGCGACCGGCCCGACGGCCAGCCCGACCAGCACCGACGCGCCGACGATGCCGATCGTGACGGTGGGGGAGCGGTCCAGCCAGAGGGCGAGCGCGATCCCCAGCCCGGCGGCGACCAAGGGTCCGGCGAGGGCCGCGCCGATCGCACCCCGGCCCGCGACCACCCGCCAGGAGCGGCTGCCGCGGTGGTGCCACACCGCGCTGATCTCGGGCAGCGGAAAGATCCGGCCGTCCACCCGGACGGCGGTGGAGGTGACCTGGACGGACCTGTCGTCGTAGTACGTGACCATGGCGCAACTCCCGGTGGCGGGCCTGACACCAGACTACGTACCCCAACGACCCGCGCCGTAAGGTTGGCACGCGACTTCGACGAGGAAGTGAGGGTCAGCGTGGGCGAGTTCGTGCGGCTGGAGACCAAGGACGGCATCGGCACCATCCGGCTGGAGCGGCCGCCGATGAACGCCCTGAACACCCAGGTGCAGGAGGAGTTGCGCGCCGCGGCGACGGCGGCCACCGCCGACCCGGGCGTCCGCGCCGTCATCGTGTACGGCGGGGAGAAGGTCTTCGCGGCCGGCGCGGACATCAAGGAGATGGCCGACATGTCCTACGTGGACATGGCCGACCGGGCCGCCGACCTGTCCAGCGCGCTGGGTGCGATCGCCCGGATCCCCAAGCCGGTGGTCGCCGCGATCACCGGGTACGCGCTCGGCGGCGGCTGCGAGCTGGCCCTCGCCTGCGACTGGCGGGTGGTCGCCGAGGACGCCAAGCTCGGCCAGCCGGAGATCAAGCTCGGCATCATCCCGGGCGCGGGCGGCACCCAGCGGCTGGCCCGCCTGGTCGGCCCGGCCCGCGCCAAGGACCTGATCATGTCGGGCCGGATGGTCGACGCGCAGGAGGCGCTGCGGATCGGGCTGGCCGACCGGGTCGTCCCGGCCGCCGAGGTGTACGACGCGGCGGTGGCGCTGGTGAAGCCGTACCTGACCGGGCCGGTGCAGGCGCTGCGGGCGGCGAAGCTCGCGGTCGACGGCGGCCTGGACATGGACCTCAACTCCGGCCTCGCCTGGGAGAGCCAGCTCTTCGCGGCGCTGTTCGCCACCGACGACCGGCGCGAGGGCATGGCCGCGTTCGTGGCGAAGCGCAAGCCGGACTTCACCGGCCGCTGACCTGAGGGCTGTTCACATTCTGGCTACCGCTGAGTAGCGTGTGACACCGGTCATCCGGAACGAAGGGGAGCGGTCATGTCGGAGCGGATCGAAGGTCACGGCGGCGAGCTGGCGCTCGCGGCGCTGCGCGCGTACGGGGTGCGGGAGATGTTCACGCTCTCCGGCGGGCACGTCTTTCCGCTCTACGACGCCGCGCACAAGGGCGACTTCCCGATCTACGACGTGCGGCACGAGCAGTCGGCGGTCTTCGCGGCCGAGGCGGTGGCGAAGCTCCAGCGGCGGCCCGGTCTCGCCGTACTCACCGCCGGCCCCGGTGTCACCAACGGGATCTCCGGGCTGACCAGCGCGTTCTTCAATGCGTCGCCGGTGCTGGTGCTCGGTGGGCGGGCCCCGCAGTTCCGCTGGGGATCCGGCAGCCTCCAGGAGATGGACCACCTGCCGCTGGTCGCCCCGGTGACCAAGCACGCCGAGACGGTGTTCAGCACCGACGACATCCCGCGCGCGGTGGGCGCCGCACTGACCGCGGCGCTCACCCCGCACCGGGGCCCGGCCTTCCTGGACTTCCCGCTCGAGGCGGTCTTCTCGGTGGCCGACGCCGACCTGCCCGCCCCGGCGGGCATCGCCCCGATCGAGCCGGACCCGGACGAGGTGACGAAGGCGGCGGCCCTGATCGCCGGCGCCGCCCGTCCGGTCATCATCGCCGGTTCCGACGTGTACGCCGGTGACGCCGTCACCGCCCTGCGCGAGGCGGCCGAGGCGCTCCAGGTGCCCGTCTTCACCAACGGCATGGGCCGGGGCGCGCTGCCGCCGGAGCACCCGCTCGCCTTCGCCAAGGCCCGGCGGGTCGCCCTCAAGGGCGCCGACGTGGTCGTGGTCGTCGGCACCTCGCTCGACTTCCGCCTCAACTTCGGCGACTTCGGCGACGCGCAGGTGGTGCACGTCGTCGACGCGCCGAGCCAGCGCGCCGGGCACGTCCAGCCGGCCGCCGCCCCCGCCGGCGACCTGCGGCTCATCCTCTCCGCGTTCGCCGGGCACCCCGGTGACCGGGCCGACCACGCGGACTGGATCGCCGGGCTGCGGACCGCCGAGGACGCCGCCAAGTCCCGCGACGCCGAGGAGATGGCCGCCGAGACCGACCCGATCCGCCCCGCCCGGATCTACGGCGAGCTGCGCAAGGTGCTCGCCCGGGACGCCATCACCATCGGCGACGGCGGCGACTTCGTCTCGTACGCCGGCCGTTACCTGGAGCCGGCGCAGCCCGGCACCTGGCTCGACCCGGGCCCGTACGGCTGCCTCGGCACCGGCATGGGCTACGCGATGGGCGCCCGGGTCACCCACCCCGACCGGCAGATCTGCGTGCTGATGGGCGACGGCGCGGCCGGCTTCTCGCTGATGGACGTGGAGTCCCTGGTCCGCCAGAAGCTGCCGGTCGTGATCGTGGTCGGCAACAACGGCATCTGGGGCCTGGAGAAGCACCCGATGCGGGCCATGTACGGCTACGACGTGGCGGCCGACCTCCAGCCCGAGTTGCGCTACGACGTCGTGGTCGAGGCGCTCGGCGGCGCCGGCGAGACGGTGGCGAAGGCCGCCGACCTGGGGCCGGCGCTGGGGCGGGCGTTCGACGCGGGCGTGCCGTACCTGGTCAACGTGCTGACCGACCCGACCGACGCGTACCCCCGCTCGTCGAACCTGGCCTGAGACGAACCGGCCGCCGGCACGCGGTGCCGGCGGCCGGTCAGGCGTCGGGGCTCTTCTCCTCGCGCGGCGGATCGCCCTCGTGGCGGCGGAGGTCGTCCTCGCGGCGGCGCAGGTCGTCCTCCCAGCGGCGGAACAGCTCCTGGTCCTGCTGGCGGGAGCGCTCCTCGATCGAGCGGAGGAACTCCGGATCGTCATCCGGGGCGACCGGGCGGCGCTTGCGCTCGGCGAAGCCGCTGCCGATCGGCCCCGCGGTCCGGGCGGTGCCGGCGCCGCGCTCGCGGCCGGCGACGAACCAGGCGATCGAGCCGACCAGCGGGAAGAAGAGGATGATCAGCACCCAGGCGAGCCGGGGCAGGGCGCGGATGTCGCCCTCCTCGGCCGAGAGGCAGCTGATCAGCGCGCAGACGGCGAGGACGATCTGCGCGAGGAACAGAAGGACGTAGAGCCGGGCCATGACACCATCATGGCGCACCCGTGCCGGCTACCACATCCCGCGCATGACCAGCACGGCACCGAGCGTAGCGAACCCGGCGGTGACCAGGGCGGCCAGCGGGAGCGCCCGGCCGTAGGCGGCCGCCGGACCGGTGCCGGTGGCCCGCCGCGAGCAGACCCGAAGCGCCGCGAACCAGCCGAGCACCGCCAGCCCGGCGAGCACCGCACCGACCGTGTCCCGGGTGAACGCGAGGCGCACGGTCAACACCATGATGACGGTCATCGCCAGCGCGGTACGCCGCCAGGCGAGCCGGGTCCGCTCGGGTTGCAGACCCGGGTCGCGCGTGCGGCCGGGGCGCGCCCGGTCAGTCACCTCCGCCGACCGCCCGGGCCAGCACCGCGGCGACCAGCACCAGCGCCCCGACCCCCACAGCGAGCGCCAGGACGGCGGGGAAGCGGGACGCGGGCAGCTCCTCGCCCAGCCGGATGGCGCGTTCGGTGCGGGCCCAGTGGTCGATCGCGTGGACGGCGACGGCGCCCCCCAGCAGCAGCAGCGCGATGGCGATCGCCTCGCGCAGATGGGTCAGCGGCAGCGGCGGCAGGAGCTGCGCCGCGGCCAGCCCGCCGGCGACCAGCGCCAGGCCGGTCCGCAGCCAGGCGAGGAAGGTGCGCTCGTTGGCCAGGGAGAAGCGGTAGTCCGGGGTGATCCCCACCGAACGCAGCTCCTGCGGGTCGAACCACCGCCTGATCGCCTGCCACACGAGCCGATTATCCGCTTCCGCCCGGTCGTAGCCTGGTCTGGTGACGGATCTTGACGTGAACACCCTCCGGAGGGCGTACGACCGCGGCCTGCGCGCCCTCGTCCCCGACCCGCTGCCGGCCGGCGTGTCGGTCGAGCGGGACGGCCCGCTGCTGCGGTTCCTCGGCTTCGACCACGGCGGCTTCCTCACGTACCACGATCTGGGTGGCCTGGCGGGCGCGGAGCTGGACGAGCTGATCCGGCGGCAGGTGGCGATCTTTCGCGGGCGGGGGGAGCCGGTCGAGTGGAAGCTGCACGGCCACGACGAGCCGACGGACCTGCCGGACCGGTTGCGCGCCGCCGGGTTCGTGCCGGAGGAACCGGAGACCGTCGTGATCGGGCCGGTCGCGCCGCTCGCCGCCGCGCTCCCGGTCGTTCCCGAGGGCGTACGGCTGCGCGAGGTGACCTCGCGTGCGGACCTGGACCGGATCGTGGCGATGGAGGAGGCGGTGTGGGGCACCGACCGTAGCCACCTCGGGCCCGGCCTGGAGAAGGAGATCGCCGCCGATCCGCAGGCGATCACGGTGGTGGTGGCCGAGGCCGGCGACGAGGTGGTGTGCGCCGGCTGGGTGCGGTACCCGCACGGGTCCGGGTTCGCGACTCTCTGGGGCGGCTCGACCCTGCCGGCCTGGCGCCGCCGAGGGATCTACCGGGCCCTGGTCACCTACCGGGCCCGGCTCGCCGCGCAGCGCGGCGCCACGCTGCTCCAAGTGGACGCCTCGGCGAACAGCCGCCCGATCCTGGAGCGGCTCGGCCTCGTCGCCGTCACCACGACGACGCCGTACGTCTACACTCCGTGATCATGGAGCAGCGTTTGACGGCCGAGGAGCGGTTGACTCTCAAGACCGGCGCCTTCGGCGCGGTCTTCCTGGTGTCCAACGCCGATCCCGGGATGCTGGCGCTGGTCCGGGAGAGCTTCGCGGCCTCCGGCGCGATGGCCGACACGAGCGGGGTGGTGAAGGAGGCGCTGACCACCGGACCGCTGCCGAAGCTGCCCCGGGACTCGGATTCGGAGATCGAGTCGGTGGTGCTGCCGGCGCTGCGCCGGGCGGTGGAGATCCTGCGGGAGAAGTCACCGGTGGATGTGGGGACCTACCGGGAGGTGGTGCTGGCCGCCGCCGACCGGGTGGCCCGGGCGCACCATGGGGTCACCCCGAAGGAGGCGGCGGCGATCGAGCGGATCCGGGACGCACTGGCCCAACCGGCCTGAGCAGACCTGGTGAGCTGAGTCACTCCCGCCCCCCGGAGAGTGCAAGCTACTTGTGGGTAACATTGCGCCGTGGGCAACTGCACAGCGGCCCGCGGTTGACCGAGCGTTAAGTCACGCGGGAGGCTGCGCCCCAGACCGGGCGAGCGATCGCAACAACCACAGGAGGGTCGTCGAAGCGCGATGAACATCGTCGTACTCGTCAAGCAGGTGCCCGATTCGGGCGCGGACCGCAACCTGCGCAGTGACGACAACACCGTCGACCGCGGTTCGGCGAACAACGTCATCAACGAGATGGACGAGTACGCCATCGAGGAGGCGTTGAAGATCAAGGAGGCGCACGGCGGCGAGGTCACCATCCTGACCATGGGTCCGGACCGGGCGACCGAGTCGATCCGCAAGGCGCTCTCCATGGGTCCGGACAAGGCCGTGCACGTCGTCGACGACGCCCTGCACGGGTCCTGCGCCGTGGCCACCTCGAAGGTGCTCGCCGCCGCCCTCGGCCAGCTGAACGCCGACCTGGTCCTCTGCGGCGCCGAGTCGACCGACGGCCGCGTCCAGGTCATGCCGCACATGATCGCCGAGCGGCTCGGCGTCGCCGCGCTGACCGGCGCGCGCAAGCTCACGGTGGACGGCTCCACGCTGACCGCCGAGCGGCAGACCGAGGAGGGCTACGAGGTGGTCACCGCCTCCACCCCGGCCGTGGTCTCCGTCTGGGACACCATCAACGAGCCGCGTTACCCCTCCTTCAAGGGCATCATGGCCGCCAAGAAGAAGCCGGTGCAGACCCTGTCCCTGGGCGACCTCGGCGTCGCCCCGACCGAGGTGGGCTTCGACGGCGCGACCAGCACCGTGCTGGAGCACAGCAAGCGCCCGCCGCGCTCCGGCGGCGCGAAGGTCACCGACGAGGGCGACGGCGGCGTGAAGCTGGTCGAGTTCCTCGCCACCGAGAAGTTCGTGTGAGAGCAGGTCTGGACATGTCTGAGGTTCTCGTCGTCGTCGAAGCCACCCGGGAATTCGGCGTCAAGAAGGTCACCCTGGAGATGCTCACCCTCGCCCGCGGCCTGGGCACGCCCAGCGCGGTCGTGCTCGGTGGTCCCGGCGCCGCCGAGGCGCTGAGCGCGAAGCTGGGCGAGTACGGCGCGGAGAAGATCTACGCGGCCGAGAGCGAGGAGATCGACGGCTACCTGGTCGCCCCGAAGGCGACCGTGCTGGCCGAACTGGTCCAGCGGGTGCAGCCGGCCGCCGTGCTGCTCGCCTCCTCGCAGGAGGGCAAGGAGATCGCCGCCCGCCTCGCGGTCAAGCTCGACAACGGCATCCTGACCGACGTCGTGGCTCTCGAGGCCGACGGCACCGCGACGCAGGTGGCCTTCGCCGGCTCCACCATCGTGAAGTCCAAGGTCACCCGTGGCCTGCCGCTGGTCACCGTCCGGCCGAACTCGCTCAACCCGGAGCCGGCCGCGGCCAGCCCGGCGGTCGAGCAGCTCACCGTGTCGGTCACCGACACCGACAAGCTGGCCAAGGTCGTCGACCGGGTCGCCGAGCAGAAGGGCTCCCGGCCGGAGCTGACCGAGGCGTCGGTCGTCGTCTCCGGCGGTCGCGGCGTCGGCAACGCCGACAACTTCAAGCTCGTCGAGGAACTGGCCGACCTGCTCGGCGGTGCGGTCGGCGCCTCCCGCGCCGCCGTCGACTCGGGCTTCTACCCGCACCAGTTCCAGGTGGGCCAGACCGGTAAGACCGTCTCCCCGCAGCTGTACGTCGCGCTCGGCATCTCCGGCGCGATCCAGCACCGGGCCGGCATGCAGACCTCGAAGACGATCGTCGCCGTCAACAAGGACGGCGAGGCGCCGATCTTCGAGCTGGCCGACTTCGGCGTGGTGGGCGACCTGTTCAAGGTCGTACCGCAGGCCGCCGAGGAGATCCGCAAGCGGAAGTGAGCTGAGCGACAGCCGTCCGAGGGCCGGGAACCGCCAGTCGGTTCCCGGCCCTCGTCGTTGCCGGGGCCTTGCAACTGGCAATCGCGAGCGGAACCGCCCGCCCCGGCCGGCGAGCTGAGACGATGACGGCGTCCCCCGTGCACCCCTGGCCGATGTGGGAACGAGGAGCGCGCCATGGCCGCCAGGACGCCGGGAGAAGGTCACCACGCGTTGGCCGTGCACGATGTCGTGCTGCTGCTGGAGACCGACACCGAACGCGGGCTGACCGGCGACGAGGCCGGCGCGCGCCTGACCCGGTTCGGCCCCAACCTGCTGCCGACGGCCGCTCGCGGTGGCGTGGTCCGCCGGGTGCTCCGGCAGTTCCAGAACCCGCTGGTATACGTCCTGATCGCCGCCGCCGTGGTCACCCTGCTGCTCGCCGAGTATGTCGACTCGGTGGTGATCTTCGGGGTGGTGGTGATCAACGCGGTCATCGGCTTCCTTCAGGAGTCCAAGGCCGAGGCGGCACTGGACGCGCTGCGGGCGATGGTGCGGACCGAGGCCCGGGTGGTACGGGATGGCCGGCACCGGCGGGTGCCCTCGGACCAGGTCGTCCCCGGCGACCTCGTACTCGTCGAGGCGGGCGAAAAGGTGCCCGCCGACCTGCGGCTGACCCGCGCCGACGAACTGCGCGCGGACGAGTCGGCGCTGACCGGCGAGTCCCTGCCGGTCCGCAAGGACGAGGTCGTCGTGCCTGACGAGACGCCGGTGGCCGACCGCCGGAACGTGCTCTACTCCGGCACCCTGATCACGGGCGGGTCCGGCGCCGGCATCGCGGTGGCGACCGGCGCGGAGACGGAGCTGGGCCGCATTCACCGCCTGGTCGGTGGCGCGCAGGTGCTGGACACGCCGCTCACGTCGAAGCTGGCCCGCTTCAGCCGGGTGCTCACCGTAGCGATCCTGGTGCTCGCGGCGGTGACCTTCGCCGTCGGTGTCGTGCGCGGGGAACCGGCCGGAGAGACGTTCACCGCCGCCGTGGCGCTGGCCGTGGGGGCCATCCCCGAGGGCCTGCCGGCGGCGGTGACCATCACGCTGGCCATCGGGGTGGCCCGGATGGCCCGCCAGCAGGCGGTGATCCGGCGGCTGCCGGCCGTGGAGACGCTCGGCAGTACCACCGTGATCTGCACCGACAAGACCGGCACCCTCACCGAGAACCAGATGACGGTGCAGGCGGTCTGGACTTCCGCGGACCGCTACGAGGTCAGCGGCGCCGGCTACGCCCCTGCCGGGGAGATTCGCGATTCGGACGGGGGGCCGGCCCCGACCGGGGAGGGCGGCGCGCTGCGGTGGTCGCTACTGGCCGGAGTCGCCTGCAACGACGCCCGGCTGAACGAGCGGGAGGGGCGGTGGGCGGTGTTCGGCGACCCGACCGAGGGGGCGATGCTCGTGGTGGGTGCCAAGGTCGGGCTCCGCGCCGAGGAGGTCGCCGAAGAACTGCCCCGTGTCGCGGCGATCCCGTTCACCTCCGAGCGGCAGTTCATGGCGACCCTGCACGACCAGCGCGACGGCGGGCGGGTGGTGCTCGTCAAGGGCGCGGTGGAGCGGGTGGTTGAGTGGTCCACGGAGGCGCTCGGTCCCGACGGCGGGACGGTGCCGTTGGACCGGTCCGCCGTAATGGCCGCCGCTGGTGAGCTGGCCGGCGAGGGCCTGCGGGTGCTCGCCACCGCGATGCGTCGGCTCGACGGCGACGACGAGCTGGTGGAGGAGGCGCTGCCCGGCAGTCTCGTCTTCACCGGGCTCCAGGCGATGCTCGATCCACCCCGGGGCGCCGCGGCCGCCGCAGTCGAGTCGTGCCAGCGGGCCGGGATCGCGGTGAAGATGATCACCGGCGACCATCGGGCCACCGCCAGCGCCATCGCCGGGCGCCTGGGGTTGCTGGCGGCCGAGCCCGGGCCCGGCGAGGTGCTGAGCGGCGCGGACCTGGCGGGACTGCCCGCGGCGGACCGCCCGGCGGCGGTGCGCCGGGCGGCGGTGTTCGCCCGGGTGTCGCCCGAGCAGAAGCTCCGGCTGGTGGAGGCACTACAGGCCGAGGGGCAGGTGGTGGCGATGACCGGCGACGGGGTCAACGACGCCCCCGCGCTGCGCCAGGCCAACATCGGGGTGGCGATGGGACGCAGTGGCACCGAGGTGGCCAAGGAGGCCTCCGACATCGTGCTCACCGACGACGACTTCGCCACCATCGAGGCGGCCGTGGAGGAGGGCCGGGGCGTCTTCGCCAACCTGACCAAGTTCATCACCTGGACGCTGCCTACCAACGCGGGCGAAGGGTTTGTCATCCTGGTGGCGATCATCCTCGGTACCGCCCTGCCGATCCTGCCCAGCCAGATCCTGTGGATCAACATGACCACGGCGGTGCTGCTCGGCCTGACGCTCGCGTTCGAGCCGAAAGAGGCCGGGATCATGGAGCGGCCGCCCCGGGACCCGGCCCAGCCCCTGCTGACCGGTGCCCTGGTCGTGCGGATCCTGCTCGTCTCCGCGCTGCTCGTGGCGGGCACCTGGTGGCTGTTCGAGTGGGAACTGGGCGCCGGCGCGGAGCTGGCGGAGGCCCGGACGGCGGCGGTGAACCTCTTCGTCGTGGTGCAGGGCTTCTACCTGTTCAGCTGTCGCTCGCTCACCCGCTCGTCCTGGCGGCTGGGGTTGTTCACCAACCGGTGGCTGCTCGGCGGTGTGCTGCTCCAGGCATTCGGTCAGGCGGCGCTGACCTACCTGCCGGTGATGAACACGCTGTTCCGGACGGCACCGATCAGCGCCGAGGCGTGGCTGCGCATCCTGGGCATCGCGCTCGCGGTCACCACCGTCGTGGCGCTCGACAAGCGGTTCGGTTGGTTCGGCCGCCGGCTCGGCTGAGGTCGCCAGCTTGACTGAGGTGGTCGCCGGCTCGGCTGCGGACCGAGCCGGCGACCGCCGCAGAAAGGGAGCTGATCGGCGGGCCGGGGAGCTGAGCCGGCCCGCCGATCAGCCCGTCAGGGTGCCCTCAGCAGGCTGTCGCCGGAGTGGGCGGTGTTGTCGTCGTACGCCTTGGCGGAGACGTCGACAACCGAGTATGCCTCAAGGTCCGCGTCCGGTGGCAACCGGAGACCCGTCTTCCTCGTGACCGAGCACGATCGAGAAACATCTCCATGGTCTTCGGGGCGATGAGCCACACCTCGTAGTACCCCGGCAGGTCCGGGAGATTCGCCACGTGCAGGTGCAGCCGGCCGTTTGCGCCGTGCGACGCCTCCCGCCCCGGCTCCGGCGTACCCGGGCGACCTCCGCCGTTCGCAGCCTGCGTACTCCGGCGTCCGGCGGGTGCCGGGCCGGTCGTTAGGCTGAACCCTGATGGCTTACCTGGATCACGCGGCGACGACTCCGATGCTCGACGAGGCACTGGAGGCGTACGTCGCCACCGCCCGCGAGGTCGGCAACGCGTCCTCCCTGCACGCGGCGGGCCGCCGTGCCCGCCGGAGGGTGGAGGAGTCGCGGGAGCGGGTCGCCGCCGCGCTGGGTGCCCGACCCTCCGAGGTGATCTTCACCGGCGGCGGGACGGAGAGTGACAACCTCGCGGTGAAGGGCGTCTTCTGGGCGCGGCGGGCCGCCGACGGCCGGCGGACGCGGGTGGTCTCCAGCGCCGTCGAGCATCACGCCGTGCTCGACGCGGTCGACTGGCTCGCCGCCCACGAGGGCGCCGAGGTGGGTCTGCTCGCCGTGGACGCCGTCGGACGGGTCGGCCCGGACCAGCTCCGCGCGGAGTTGACCGCGCACGGCGACCGGGTCGCCGTGGTGACCACGATGTGGGCGAACAACGAGGTCGGCACCGTCCAGCCGGTCGCCGGGCTGGCGGCGGTCGCCGCCGAGTACGGGGTGCCGTTCCACACCGACGCGATCCAGGCGGTCGGCCAGGTGCCGGTCGACTTCGCCGCCAGCGGGGTCTCCGCGCTCACCGTGACCGGGCACAAGCTCGGCGGGCCGGCCGGGGTGGGCGCGCTGCTGCTCGCCCGCGACGTGGCCGCCACCCCGCTGCTGCACGGCGGTGGCCAGGAGCGCGACGTCCGTTCCGGCACGCTCGACACCGCCGGCATCGTCGCCTTCGCGGTCGCGGTGGAGACGGCGGTCAAGCGTCAGCAGGAGTACGCGGCCCGCGTCGCCGCCCTCCGTGACGACCTGGTCGTGCGGGTCCGGCAGGCGGTGCCGGAGGTCGTGTTCAACGGCGACCCGGTGGACCGGCTCCCCGGCAACGCCCACTTCTCCTTCCCCGGCTGCGAGGGCGACGCGCTGCTGCTCCTGCTCGACGCGCAGGGCATCGCCTGCTCCACCGGCTCGGCCTGCTCGGCGGGCGTGGCCCAGCCGTCGCACGTCCTGCTGGCGATGGGCGCCGACGACGACCGCGCCCGCTCCTCCCTGCGCTTCACCCTCGGCCACACCAGCACCGCGTCGGAGATCGACGCCCTGATCGCCGCCCTCCCGGCAGCGGTCGACCGTGCCCGCCGCGCCGCCAGCTACCGCACCCGCTGACCCTTTCCGCGATCTTGCAGTTTCTGCCCCCGCTATGTCCTTGTTCGGGGCTTCTGCCCGGGCAGAAAGTGCAAGATCGGCGGGGTCTTGCGGGAGCGTGCGGGGTGGGGTGGGTCGCAGGGGTGGTGCGGGGAGTGCGAGGCGGGGCCGCGGAGTGGTTACGCTCGGGTGGGAGATTGGGAAGGGTGGTGTGTGGTGCGGGTGCTGGCGGCGATGTCGGGCGGCGTGGACTCCGCCGTGGCGGCGGCGCGCGCTGTCGAGGCGGGGCACGACGTGACCGGCGTGCACCTGGCGCTCGCCCGTAACCCGCAGACGTACCGCACCGGCGCCCGGGGCTGCTGCACCCTCGAGGACTCGCGGGACGCCCGTCGGGCCGCCGACGTCATCGGCATCCCGTTCTACGTCTGGGACCTGGCCGACCGGTTCCACGCCGACGTGGTGGACGACTTCGTCGCCGAGTACGCGGCCGGCCGTACGCCGAATCCCTGCCTGCGCTGCAACGAGAAGATCAAGTTTGCGGCGGTGCTGGACCGGGCGGTCGCCCTGGGGTTCGACGCGGTGGTCACCGGCCACCACGCCCGGCTCGGCCCGGACGGGCTGCTGCGGCGCAGCGTCGACCTGGCCAAGGACCAGTCGTACGTCCTCGCCGTGCTCACCCGCGAGCAGCTGGACCGGTCGATGTTCCCGCTGGGGGACTCGACGAAGGCGCAGGTCCGGGAGGAGGCGGCGCGCCGCGGGCTGGCCGTGGCCGACAAGCCGGACTCGCACGACATCTGCTTCATCGCCGACGGGGACACCCGCGGCTTCCTCGCCCAGCGGCTCGGCGAGGCGCCCGGCGACGTCGTCGACGCCACCACCGGCGCCGTCGTGGGCACGCACACCGGGGCGTACGCGTACACCGTCGGCCAGCGGCGGGGCCTGCACCTGGACCGGCCGGCGCCGGACGGCCGCCCGCGCTACGTCCTGTCAATCACCCCGAAGACCAACACGGTGACGGTCGGCCCGGCCGAGGCCTTGGAGGTGTCGCAGGTCGATGCCGGCCGTCCGGTGTGGACCGGTGGGGCGCGCCCGGACGGGCCGGTCGAGTGCGACGTGCAGCTGCGCGCCCACGGCGACGTGGTGCCCGCCACGGTGACGGTGACCGCCGACGGCCTGCGGGCCGAGCTGCGCCGCCCGGTCCGGGGCGTCGCGGCCGGCCAGGCGATCGTCGCGTACCGGCCGGACCCGGCGGGTGACGTCGTGCTCGGCTCCGCCACGATCGCCGGCTGACCCGGCGCGAGGTGGCGGGCCGATTCCTGCCACGGCCGTACCGGGGTCGGTGGTCCGGGCGGCGCGGTACGGCGTACCGGATAGTCTTCGGGCCGTGACAGATCAGGAGTGGCCGTGGCCGGCCGGGGCGGCGACCGGCATCGGGTCGCTGCCGGGCACCGACATCGCCGAGGCCCAGCGGATGGTCCTCGGTGAGCTTCCCGCGCTGCCGCACCTGCCGGAGCTGCCCGCCCGCGGTCCCGGCGCGGACCTGATCGGCCGCACGGCCGGCCTGCTGGTGGAGCTGCCCGTGGAGCTGTACGCGGCCCGCTGGCGCATCGCGCCCCGGCCGGGGCGGGACCTGCGCCGCGCACGGGACCTGCTGGAACGCGACCTCGACCAGCTCGCCGAGCAGGCCGAGACGTACTCCGGCCCGATCAAGATCCAGGTCGGCGGGCCGTTCACCCTGGCCGCGTCGCTGGAGCTGCCGATCGGCGGTCGGATGGTGCGCGATCCGGGCGCCGTGCGGGACCTGACCGGGTCGCTCGCCGAGGGGGTCCGCGAGCATGTCGCCGCCGTCGCCCGCCGCCTGCCCCGGGCGTCGGTGCTGCTGCAGGTGGACGAGCCGTCACTGCCCACGGTGCTCGCCGGGCGGGTGCCGACCGAGAGCGGCTTCGGCACGTACCGGGCGGTGGAGCCGGGGGTGGCCGGCGCGCTGCTCCGCGACGTCGTCGAGGCCGCCGGGGTGCCGGTGGTCGTGCACTGCTGCGCGCCCGACGTGCCGCTGGAGCTGATCCGGAATGCCGGCGCGGCGGGCGTCGCGCTCGACCTCAGCTTCGTCACCGACCTGGATCCGCTGGGCGAGGCACTCGACGCCGGGCTCGGGCTGCTGGCCGGCGCCGCGCCGACCCGACCGCCGTCCGGCGGTCGCCCGCCGACGTCGGCGCAGGTGGCCGACCGGGTACGCCAGCTCTGGGACCGCCTCGGGTTCCCGCGCCGCCGGCTCGCCGAGCAGGTGGTCGTCACCCCGACCTGCGGGCTCGCGAACGCCACCCCGCAGTACGTCCGGGCGGTGCTCACCGCCGTCCGGGACGCTGGACGGCGGCTGGCCGAAGACTGAGGTTTCCTGTCGTACGGGCGGGGCAGGATGGCTGGCATGATTGGACAGCTGCGCTCAGTGGTGATCGACTGCCCCGATCCACGGGCCCTGGCGGCGTTCTACTCCGAGCTGCTCGGCCTGCCGTTCGACCCGGAGGGGACCGATGGTGACGGCTGGGTGGTGATCTCGGGCAACGGGCACCGCCTCGCCTTCCAGCAGGCGCTCAACCTACGCCCGCCGACCTGGCCGGAGCCGGGCATCCCCCAGCAGTTCCACCTCGACGTGCAGGTCGAGGACGTGGAGGCGGCCGAGAAGCAGGTGCTCGCGCTCGGGGCGCGCCGCCTGCCGGGCGGTGGGCAGGACTTCCGGGTCTACGCCGACCCCGCCGGCCACCCGTTCTGCCTGGTCTTCAACGTCTGAGCCGCCGCGCCGCCGGCCGCTCAGAGGCCCTGGGCTGCCCTCAGCCCCGGCGGTCCGCACGCTCCACGATCTCGGCCCGCGACGCGCGCGTCGGCCGGTGTCCGCTGGGGCTGGCGGAGGTCGTCAGTGGACGGCATGATCGCGGGAATGACCGACCCCTCCCTCCGGCGGGCCGCGGGCTCGCTGTTCGGCCTCGCCTACGGTGACGCGCTCGGCAAGCCGACCGAGTTCCTGACCGTCGCCGAGATCACCCGACGGTACGGGCCGGCCGGCCCGCGCGAGCTGATCGGCGACCCCGCCCTGGTCACCGACGACACCCAGATGGCTCTGGCGGTCGGCTGGGCGCTGCACGAGGCCCCGCAGCTCGCGCCGGAGACGGTGGAGCCGCTGCTGCGGCGGCGGTTCGTGGCCTGGTCGGTGAGCCCGGACAACGATCGGGCCCCCGGCGTGACCTGCCTGCGGGCGTGCGCGGAACTGGCCCGGGGGACCCGCTGGCAGCACGCGACCGTCATCGGGTCGAAGGGCTGCGGAGCGAACATGCGGGTCACCCCGGTCGGTCTGCTCGACGTCGACCTCGACACGCTCGCCGGGCTGGCCCAGCTGCAGGCGGGGTTGACGCACGGCCACCCGACGGGTCTGGCGGCCAGCGAGCTCACCGCGTACGCGGTGCGGCTGCTGCGCGACGGCACCGTGCCGGCCGAGGTGCCGGCGCTGCTCGCGGAGCGGGCCCGGGAGCAGCGGGGGATCTACCGGGAGGAGTGGCTCGGTGACCTGTGGCAGGTCGCCCGTGCCGCCACCCCGAAGGCCTTCATCGCCGCCGGGTGGGACGAGTGCGACGCGATCCTCGACCGCCTCCGGACGGCGCTGGCCGGGCCCGACGACGGCGGCGACCCCTGCCGGCACACCGGCGAGGGCTGGATCGCCGAGGAAGCACTCGCCACGGCCCTGTACTGCGCGATCCGGCACGCCGACGACCCGGTCGCCGCCCTGGCGCGCGGCGCCACCACCGCCGGCGACTCGGACTCCATCGCCGCGCTGGCCGGCGCCTTCGTCGGCGCGGCCCTCGGCACGCCCGCCTGGCCCGCCGACTGGGCCACCCGCATCGAGTACGCTGACCAGCTCTTCACCCTGAGCACCCTCCCCACCCGACACCCCTGACGAGCGCCCGGCCCCGACCCGGCCTGTTGATCAAGAGGTTTTCGGCGCATGGGAGCGGCTCGGCTGACGAAAACCTCTTGATCAACGCGTAGAGGGCGGGGCGGGGCGGGTCAGTGGGGGTGGCGGCGGATTCGGCGCCAGAGGGTCGGGTCGCAGGTGCCGGCCTGGTTGGCGAAGTCGGTGAGCGGGATGCGGGCCGGTTCGGTGAGCTTGACGAAGCTGTCGTGGTCGGCGTCCGCGTCCCAGTCCCGGGTCGGGATCGGGACGTGGTCGTCCCGCTCGCTCTTGTCCTGGCTGGTGATCTTCAGGACGTCGGCGCCCCGCTCGTCCGCGCGCAGCACCAGGCAGGGGCGGACCTTCGAGCCGCTGCCGTCGGCGTACGGGACGTCGGCCCACCAGATCTCCCCGGGGCGGGGCGCCCGGGCGGGCGTCGCTTCACCGGTACGCGGACGGGGCGGGGCGGCGGTACGGTCGCGGGCACCCCGGCGGGTGCGGGTGCCGGTGTCGCCACGCCCGCCGGCGCCACCACCTCCGCCGGGTCGGGTGCCGCCGCCCCCGCCCCGGGTGCCGCCGCCCCAGCCCCGGGTGCCGCCGGGCGCCTCGGGGCGGGTGTCGCCGGGCCCCGGGGAGTGGCGTCCGGCGCGGTGCCGCCACTCGTTCCACGCCCAGCCGGCCGTCACGGCCAGCACGATCGCCGCCGCCCAGAGCAGCCAGTCGGGCACGCGTACCCCCTTGATCACGAGTCGGCGCCGCGACGGCCCGTCGGGACCGGCCGGCGCGTCGTCCGGCGATCCTCGCACGTTCCGGGCGGGGTCGCCCCTCCTGGCGCGGCGGGTGGCCGGCGGAGTGTCCCACCCTGCCGATACCGTGCCGGGTAACGGAACAACGGGAGGTCACGGCGGTGTCCGACGACGTCATCGGCCAGCAGGTCAGTCCGGCGCAGGAGGCGGCGGCCGGCGCCGAGCCGACCCCGGAGGCACGGGAGCGGCACGCGACGCTCAGCCGTGAGCTGACCGAACATCAGTACCGCTACTACGTGCTCGACGCGCCGACCATCTCCGACGCGGAGTTCGACCGGCAGCTGCGGGAGCTGGAGGCGCTGGAGGCGGAGTTCCCGGCCCTGCGCACGCCGGATTCGCCGACGCAGCGCGTCGGCGGCGCCTTCTCCACCGAGTTCATCCCCGTGGCGCACGCCGAGCGGATGATGTCACTCGACAACGCCTTCAGCGACGAGGAGCTGGCGGCCTGGGCCGATCGGGTCGAACGCGACGCCGGCGGCCCGGTTCCCTACCTGTGCGAGCTGAAGGTGGACGGGCTCGCGATCAACCTGACCTACGAGAAGGGGCGGCTGGTGCGGGCGGCCACCCGGGGCGACGGCCGCACCGGCGAGGACGTCACGGCCAACGTGCGCAGCATCCGCGACGTGCCCGGCGAGCTGACATCGTCGGCGGAGTTCCCGGAGGTGCCCGAGCTCCTCGAGGTGCGGGGTGAGGTCTACTTCCCGGTCGCCGCGTTCGCGGACCTCAACGCCGGGCTGGTCGAGCAGGGCAAGGCGCCGTTCGCCAACCCGCGCAACGCGGCCGCCGGCAGCCTCCGGCAGAAGGACCCCCGGGTCACCGCGTCCCGCCCGCTGCGCCTGGTCGTGCACGGCATCGGCGCCCGCCGGGGCTTCCAGCCCACCTCCCAGTCCGAGTCGTACGCGGCCTTGAAGGCGTGGGGCCTGCCGACCAGCGACCGGTGGCGGGTCGTGCCGGACCTGACCGGCGTCGCGGAGTACATCGCCCACTACGCGGAGCACCGGCACGACGTCGAGCACGAGATCGACGGTGTGGTCGTCAAGGTCGACCCGGTCTCCATCCAGGGCCGGCTCGGCTCGACCAGCCGGGCGCCGCGCTGGGCGATCGCCTTCAAGTACCCGCCCGAGGAGGTCAACACCAAGCTGCTCGACATCCACGTGAACGTCGGGCGCACCGGCCGGGTCACCCCGTTCGCCGTCCTGGAGCCGGTCCGGGTGGCCGGGTCGACGGTGGCCCGGGCCACCCTGCACAACGCCCGCGAGGTCGAGCGCAAGGGCGTGCTGATCGGCGACACGGTCGTCCTCCGCAAGGCCGGCGACGTCATCCCCGAGGTGCTGGGCCCGGTGGTCGACCTGCGTCCGCCGGACGCCCGGCCGTTCGTCATGCCCACCACCTGTCCGGCCTGCGGCACCCCGCTCGCCCCGGCGAAGGAGGCTGACGTCGACATCCGCTGCCCCAACGCCCGCGCCTGTCCGGGGCAGATCCGGGAACGGGTCTCCTACCTCGCGAGCCGCAAGGTGCTCGACATCGAGGTGCTCGGCGAGAAGGCGGCGGCCGCGCTGCTCGACGCCCGGGTCATCGTGAACGAGGGGGACCTGTTCGCCCTCGGTCCTGACCAGTTGGCAAAATCGCCGTTCTTCGTCAACAAGGACGGCAGCCTCGGCAGCAACGCGGTGAAGCTGCTGGACAGTCTCGCCGTCGCCAAGGAGCGGGACCTGTGGCGGGTGCTGGTGGCGCTCTCCATCCGGCACGTGGGTCCGACCGCCGCGCAGGCGCTCGCCCGGCACTTCCGGTCGATCGAGGCGATCGACAAGGCCAGCGAGGAGGAGTTGGCCTCCGTCGAGGACGTCGGGCCGACCATCGCCGCGAGCATCCGCGAGTGGTTCGCCGTCGACTGGCACCGCGAGGTGGTGCGCAAGTGGGCCGAGGCCGGCGTCCGGATGGCGGAGGAGGCGGTCGACGAGGGGCCCCGCCCCCTGGAGGGGGTGACCGTCGTGGTGACCGGCACGCTCTCCGGCTTCTCGCGCGACCAGGCGGCCGAGGCGATCCAGTCCCGGGGCGGCAAGGTCAGCGGGTCGGTCTCCAAGAAGACCGCCTTCGTGGTGGTCGGCGACAACCCGGGCTCCAAGGCCGACAAGGCGGCGAGCCTCAAGGTGCCGGTGCTGGACGAGGACGGCTTCCGCGTCCTGCTCGACTCCGGTCCGGACGCCGCCCGCGAGGTCGCCCGCGTCGAGGGCTGAGCGGGGATCTTGCGCGCGTATACCAACTTAATTACGACTACGACCGATTCGTGACTGTCGTACGGGGAATCCCGGTACCTGGGGCGTTTCATTGGGACACGGCGTACGCATGGGTACGCCGTTCGTGATCGCCGGAGGTGTGATGGAGACCGCCGACCCGCGCAACTCCGTCCCACCAGGACGGGTGGCGCCGTTCTCCGTCTTCGTGGCTGCGGTCATCGCCGTGGCCATGCTGGCCTCGGCCGGCCCTCTGCTCGCGTTCGCCGACCAGGTTTCCCGGTTGCCCGCGGCGTTCTGGACCATGGCCGTGCTGGCCGTCGCCTGCGACGCCCGTCCGTTCGTCCCGCCCGGGCGGCGCCAGTCGTCGGCGGTGTTCCCGTCGACGTGCTTCACCTTCGCGATCCTGCTCGGCTGGGGGTTGGGCCCCGCGGTCGCGGTGCAGGCGGTGGCCGTGGTGGTGTCGGGAGTCCGAATGGGCTACGCCCCCTGGCGGACCGCCTTCAACGCCGGGCAGTACGCCTGCGCGCTCGGTGCCGCGTACGCCGTCACCCGCCTCGGCCCCGGCGACCTGTTCGACGGCGGCCGGCTGCGGTGGACCGACGTGGCGGTGGTCGCCGCCGCCACGGTGGCCTGGTTCCTCGTCAACTACGGCCTGGTCAGCTCGGCGGTCCGGCTGCGCTTCGGTGAGCGCTGGCTGCCCGGCCTGCGGCAGGGCCTGGGGTTCGAGCTGCTGTCCACCGGCTCGCTGCTGCTGCTCGCCCCGGTGCTGGTCACCGCCGCCCGAGCCAGCGCGGCGCTGATCCCGCTGGTGCTCGTGCCGCTGTTCGCCGTCTACCGGATGGCCCGGCTGAGCGTCGAGCAGCAGCAGCTCGCCTCGCTCGATCCGCTCACCGGGCTGCCCAACCGCAAGGCACTGCTCGCCGAGGTCGGCGAGCAACTGCACCTGCACGCGGAGCGGGCGGCGCGCGGCGAACCGCACGCCCGGCTGGCGCTGCTGCTGATCGACCTGGACCGGTTCAAGCACGTCAACGACGCGCTCGGGCACGCGGTGGGTGACCGGCTGCTGGTCGAGGTGAGCGCCCGCCTCACCGAGGTCGTCGGGCGGGACATGGTCGCCCGGCTCGGCGGGGACGAGTTCGCCATCGTGATGACGGGGCTGACCGACGTCGGCGAGGCGCGCGAGGTGGCCGACCGGGTGGTCGCGGCGCTGGCCGAGCCGGTGCCGCTGGACGGCCTGCCGCTGGACGTCGGCGGGTCGATCGGCATCGCCCTCTTCCCGGACCACGGCGATGACTTCGCCACCCTCATGCGCCACGCCGACGTGGCGATGTACGACGCGAAGCACCGCAACGACACGGTCGCCGTGTACGCGGCCGAGTCCGACCACAACTCCGCCGAGCGGCTCGGGCTCCTGGCCGACCTGCGCCGGGTCCTGGAATCCGGCACGTCGGCCGCCGAACCCCCGACGGGCGACCGGGCGACGGCCGGCCCGTCGACCGTCGAGACAGCGGCGGGCGGTACGGCCGGGGGTAGTGCGGCGGGTGACACGGCCGTGGGCAGCGCGGCGGGCGGTACGGCCGCGGGCAGCGCGGCGGGTGACACGGCCGCGGGCGACGCGGGGAGGGACGGCGCGGCGGGTGCCGCGACCCGGCGGACCGGGGACGCGGCCCCGGCGACCGCCCACGCGGGACCGGCCGGCGAGCCGGCCCCGGACGCCGGCGGCCCGACCGTCGACGCCGGCCAACCGGGAGCGGAGGGGGGCGACACCGACGCCGGACAGGCCGGCGCGGAGACCGTGGGCGCGGAGACCGTGGGCGCGGGGGCCAACGGCCGGAGCGGAGAGGTGACCGAGCCGGTGCTCGCTCCCGGCGGGCCCGCGGTGGCCGCGGTCCCGGCCACCGCAAGGGGCGGGGACGGCGCCGCACTGGCGGCCCGGGACGGCGGCTCCCGGACCGGCCGCTGGCGGTTGCGTGGCCGGCGGCAGCGCGCCGACCTGGTGCACGGCGACGAGCTGATCCAGCAGATCGTCACCGCCGCCGACCCGATCCGCCGCCGGGCCGCGCACGCGGCCGGAGCCGCCGCGCACGCGACCGGCGCCGCCGACCTCACCGAGCCCGCGCGGCGCGACGACCGCGCCCGCCCTCAAGCTGGGGGACGGAACGGATCGCGGGGCCGGGACGGCACCGGCGGCCGCCGCGACGGCACCCCGCACCGTCGGGGCCGCGGCGACACGGCGGACCGGCACTCCGGTGAGCCGGCCGCCGACGCCGGCGAGATCACGATGTACTACCAGCCGCAGATCGCGATCGCGACCGGGGAGGTGGTAGGTGTCGAGGCGCTGCTGCGCTGGCGGCACCCACGGCGGGGGATGGTCGACCCGGAGGAGCTGATCCGGGTCGCGGAGCAGAGCGCCGTGATGCGCCTGCTCACCTTCCGCGTGGTCGACGACGTGGTGGAGCAGCTGGCGAAGTGGTCGGCGGCCGGCGTCGGCCTGCGTGCCTCGCTCAACGTCAGCGTGCGGGACCTGCACACCGGCGAGATCGCCGACCGGATCGCCGACCGGCTCGCGCGGCACGGCGTACCGCCGCAGCGCCTCCAGCTGGAGATCACCGAGGGTGCGCTGATGGCCGACCCGCGCCGGGTGCTGGCCACGATCTCGCGGCTGCACAGCCTCGGCGTGGGGATCGCGCTGGACGACTTCGGCACCGGGTACTCGTCGTTGCAGCACCTGCGCCGGCTGCCGCTGTCCGAGGTGAAGGTCGACCGCTCCTTCGTGCTGGGCATGGCCGAGGACGCCGACGACGCGGCGATCGTCACGTCGATGATCGAGCTGGCCGGCGCGCTCGGGTTGCGGGTGGTCGCCGAGGGCGTCGAGGACGAGCGCACCTGGCGGATGTTGTACGCGGCCGGGTGCGACGCCGCCCAGGGCTGGTTCTACGCCCGGCCGATGCCGGCCGAGGAACTCGTCGCCTGGCTGGCCCGGTACCGCCCGGTCCGCCCGGCCGCCGGCCCGGACACCGCGATCCCGCGCCGACACGCGCGCTGAGCATGCGGCGGGACACGCGGGCGTCGCTGGACCGCGTCACAGCCGCTGGCCGGGCCGGGCCGGGGCCGCGAGGGAACTGTGGCGGGTCGGAGGGGGAGTCGGGGACGCGTCGCCGGAGCGGAACAATAGACTCGCTCCGGTCACCGCGCGTCACGCACCACCGCCGCGCGGTCGGCGTAGGCAGACGCAGCAGGACAGCCACGAAGGGGGCACCGATGGCCGCCATCTCCCGCGAGGAGGTCGCGCACCTGGCGCGACTGTCGCGGCTCGCCGTGACGGAGGAGGAGCTGGACACCTTCGCCGGCCAGCTCGACGTGATCCTCCAGGCGGTCGCCCAGGTCGGCGAGGTCGCCGCGGCGGACATCCCGCCGACCTCCCACTCCGTGCCGCTGACGAACGTGCTGCGGGAGGACGTGGTGACGCCGTGCCTGACCCCCGAGGAGGCGCTGTCGGGCGCGCCCGACGCCGAGGAGCAGCGGTTCCGCGTCCCGCGGATCCTGGACGAGGATGTGGCATCGTGACTGATCTGACGAAGCTCAGCGCCGTCGAGATCGCGGCACTCGTGGCCAGCGGCGGCACCAGCGCCGTCGAGGTCACGCAGGCCCACCTCGACCGGATCGCCGCCGTCGACGACCGCGTGCACGCGTTCCTGCACGTCGACACCGAGGGCGCGCTGGACGCCGCACGCGCCGTGGACGCCCGCCGCGCGGCCGGTAAGCCGCTCGGCCCCCTCGCGGGCGTGCCGGTCGCGGTCAAGGACGTGCTCACCGCGAAGGGCGTGCCGACCACCGTCGGGTCGAAGATCCTGGAGGGCTGGCGCCCGCCGTACGACTCGACGATCGTGCAGCGGCTGCGTGACGCGGGCACGGTGATGCTCGGCAAGACCAACATGGACGAGTTCGCGATGGGCTCCTCCACGGAGTACTCGGCGTACGGCCCGACCCACAACCCGTGGGACCTGAGCCGGATCCCGGGTGGCTCGGGCGGCGGCAGCGCCGCCGCCCTGGCCGCGTACGAGGCGCCGCTCGCGATCGGGTCGGACACCGGCGGCTCGATCCGCCAGCCCGGCGCGGTCACCGGCACGGTCGGCGCGAAGCCGACGTACGGCGGGACCTCCCGGTACGGCCTGGTGGCGTTCTCCTCCTCGCTGGACACGCCCGGCCCGTGCGCGCGTACGGTGCTGGACGCCGCCCTGCTGCACGAGGTGATCGGCGGCCACGACCCGCGCGACTCGACCTCCATCCCGGCCCCGGTGCCGGACGTGGTGGCCGCCGCGAAGCTCGGCGCGACCGGCGACCTGACCGGCGTCAAGCTGGGTGTGGTCAAGGAGTTCGCCGGCGAGGGCGCCGAGCCGGGCGTGACGGCCGCGTTCCGCGAGGCGGTCGACACGCTCACCAAGCTGGGCGCCGAGATCGTCGAGGTCTCCTGCCCGCACTTCAAGTACGCGCTGCCGGCGTACTACCTGATCGCCCCGAGCGAGTGCTCCTCCAACCTGGCCCGGTTCGACGGTGTCCGCTTCGGCCTGCGGGTCGGCGACGACGGCAACCGGTCGCTGGAGGAGGTCATGTCGCTGACCCGCGAGGCCGGCTTCGGCCCCGAGGTCAAGCGCCGGATCATGATCGGCACGTACGCGCTCTCGTCGGGCTACTACGACGCGTACTACGGGCAGGCGCAGAAGGTCCGCACGCTCATCACCCGGGACTTCACGGCCGCGTTCGAGCAGGTCGACGCGCTGATCTCGCCGACGACGCCGTTCGTGGCGTTCCCGATCGGGGCGCGCACCTCCGACCCGTACCAGATGTACCTGGCCGACCTGTTCACCATCCCGACCAACCTGTACGGCGGCCCGGGCATCTCGGTGCCGTGCGGCCTGTCCGAGGGGCTGCCGGTCGGGCTCCAGGTCATGGCGCCGACGATGGCCGACGACCGGATGTACCGGGTCGCGGCCGCGCTGGAGAGCGCCGTCGGCACGTTCACCCCACCGGCACTGTGAGGCAGGAGCACCGATGACGACGACACTGCCCGCGTACGACGAGGTCGTCGCGCGCTTCGAACCGGTGATCGGCCTGGAGACCCACGTCGAGCTGGGCACGAACACCAAGATGTTCTGCGGCTGCCCGACCGACTTCGGCGGCGCGCCGAACACCCGGGTCTGCCCGGTCTGCCTGGGCCTGCCCGGCTCGCTGCCGGTGGCCAACAAGGCGGCCATCGAGGCGACGATCCGGATCGGTCTGGCGCTGAACTGCTCGATCGCCGAGTGGTGCCGGTTCGCCCGGAAGAACTACTTCTATCCGGACATGCCGAAGAACTTCCAGATCAGCCAGTACGACGAGCCGCTCTGCGTCGACGGTTACCTGGACGTCGAGGTGAACGGCGAGCTGGTCCGGATCGGCATCGAGCGGGTGCACCTGGAAGAGGACACCGGCAAGACGCTGCACGTCGGTGGCGCGACCGGTCGCATCCACGGCGCCACCGAGTCGCTGGTGGACTACAACCGGGCCGGCATCCCGCTGGTCGAGATCGTCACCAAGCCGGTCACCGGCACCGGCGCGCTGGCGCCGGAGGTGGCCCGCGCGTACGTCACCGAGCTGCGGGACGTGATCCGCTCGCTCGGCGTCTCCGACGTGCGGATGGAGGAGGGCTCGCTGCGCTGCGACGTGAACACCTCCCTCAACCTGCGCGGGCAGGAGTGGGGCACCCGCACCGAGACGAAGAACGTCAACTCGCTGCGCTCGGTGGAGCGGGCGGTGCGCTCGGAGATGATCCGGCAGGCGTCGGTGCTCGACGCGGGCGGCCGGATCACCCAGGAGACCCGGCACTTCCACGAGGACACCGGCGACACCACGCCGGGCCGGTCCAAGGAGACGGCGACCGACTACCGGTACTTCCCCGAGCCGGACCTCGTGCCGCTCGCGCCGGACCCGGCATGGGTGGCCGAGCTGAAGGCCGCCCTGCCCGAGCTGCCCCGGTTGCACCGGCGTCGCCTGCAGGAGCAGTGGGGCCTGTCCGACCTGGACATGCAGTCGGTGCTCAACGCCGGCGCGGTCGAGCTGATCGAGGCGACCGTCGCCGCCGGCGCGACCCCGGCCGCCGCCCGCAAGTGGTGGCTCGGTGAGCTGTCCCGCCGCGCCAACGAGGCGGGCGTCGAGCTGGCCGACGTCGGGGCCACCCCGTCGCAGGTGGCCGAGCTGCAGAGCCTGGTCGACGCCGGCAAGCTCAACGACAAGCTGGCCCGCACCGTCCTGGAGGGCGTGGTGGCCGGCGAGGGCTCGCCGACCGAGATCATGACCAACCGCAACCTGGAGGTCGTCTCGGACACCGGCGCGCTGACCGCCGCCGTGGACGAGGCGATCGCCGCCAACCCCGACATCGCCGACAAGGTCCGCGGCGGCAAGACGGCCGCCGCCGGCGCGCTGGTCGGCGCGGTCATGAAGACCACCCGCGGCCAGGCCGACGCCAAGACCGTCCGCGAACTGATCCTGGACCGCCTCGGCGTCTGACATGCAAGGAAGGGCCCCTTCTTAACGCCTCGCGTAGAGGAAGGGGCCCTTCTCAACACCCCCGACACCCCGCACCCCTCGGAGGGCGTCAACGGCGACGCCCGGTTGGAGTCACCGTGAACCAGCACGACCTCGACGTCCTCGACGAGATCCAGCGGCGGGTGCTCTGGCTCGCCACCCGCATCGTCGACGCCGCGAACCACGACCGGGACACCGGTGACGGGGTGAAGGTCGGCGGGCACCAGGCGTCGAGCGCCTCGCTGGTCACCGCGATGACCGCGCTGTGGTTCGCGCACCTCGACGCCGAGGACCGGGTCGCGGTGAAGCCGCACGCCTCCCCGGTGTTCCACGCCATCCAGTACCTCCTGGGCAACCTGGACCGGTCGTACCTGACCAGGCTGCGCGCCCGGGGCGGCCTCCAGTCGTACCCGTCGCGGACCAAGGACCCCGACGGCGTCGACTTCTCCACCGGCTCGGTCGGTCTGGGCGCCGCCGCGCCGCTGTTCGCCGCGGCCACCCGCCGGTACGTCGACGCGCACTTCGGCGAGCGTCCGCGGTCCCGGTTCATCGCGCTCATCGGCGACGCCGAGCTGGACGAGGGCAACATCTGGGAGGCCGTCGCCGACCCGGCGACCACCGGCCTCGGGAACGTCATGTGGGTGGTCGACTTCAACCGGCAGTCCCTGGACCGGGTCGTCCCCGGCGTCCGGATCGACCAGTGGCGGGGCCAGTTCGAGGCGGCCGGCTGGCACGTGGTGGAGGTCAAGTACGGCCGGCGGCTCGCCGAGGCGTACGCCCGGCCCGGCGGCGAAGCGCTGCGCGGCTGGATCGACGCGATGCCGAACGAGCAGTACCAGTCGCTGTTCGGGCTGGCCGGGCCGGCCCTGCGCAAGCAGTTCCTCGACGGCGCCCCGGCGGGCGTCGCCGAGCTGATCGCGGACGTCTCCGACGACGAGCTGGGCCCCCTCGTCACCGACCTCGGCGGGCACGACCTGGAGGCGATGCTCGACGCGTACGCCCAGTGCGACGCGGTCACCGACCGGCCCAGCATCGTCTTCGCGTACACCGTCAAGGGCTGGGGCCTGCCGATCGCCGGCAACCCGCGCAACCACTCGGCGCTGCTCACCACCGAACAGGTCGACGCGCTGCGAGCCGCGCACGGCCTGACTCCCGGCACGGAGTGGGACCGCCTCGACCCGGCGTCCCCGGCCGGCATCAAGGCCGGCGAGCGCCGGGAGGCGCTGTCCCGCGCGCCGCGCACGCGGGCGCTGGGCGTCACGGTCCCGGAGACCACGCGGGTACGCGCGAGCAAACCGATCTCCACCCAGGAGGTCTTCGGCCGGGTGCTGGTCGACCTGGCCCGCGACCCGCAGGTAGGGCGGTACCTGGTCACCACCGCGCCGGACGTGGCCACCTCGACCAACCTCGCCGGGTTCATCAACAAGACCGGGGTGTTCGCCCCGACCGCGCAGCGGTCCTGGAGCGAGGACCGGATGCTGCGCTGGACCGAGAGCCCGGCGGGGCAGCACATCGAGCTGGGCATCTCGGAGATGAACCTGTTCCTGCTGCTCGGGCAGCTCGGCCTGTCCTGGGACCTGTCCGGTCAGCCGCTGCTGCCGGTCGGCACCGTGTACGACCCGTTCGTGCTGCGCGGCCTCGACGCGTTCCTGTACGGCACCTACTCCGGGTCCCGGTTCGTCGTCGCGGGCACCCCGTCGGGCATCACCCTCGCCCCCGAGGGCGGCGCCCACCAGTCGACGATCACCGCCAGCGTCGGCCTGGAGCTGCCCGGGGTCACGTTCGTCGAGCCCGCGTACGCGGCCACCCTGGACTGGCTGCTCTGCGACGCGTTCGGCCAGATCGCCCAGGGAGCGGCACCCGCCGCCACCGCCGCGCCCGCCGAGGACGGCGCGTACTACTTCCGGCTCAGCACCCGCCCGATCGACCAGGCGCCCTTCGAGGCGGCCCGCGCCCGCCTCGGCGACGCGGTGCTGCGCCGGCAGGTGCTCGCCGGTGCGTACCGCCTCGTCGACGCCCACCAGGCGTACCCGCACCTGGCCGATGCCCCGGTCGTGCAGCTCGCCGCGTCCGGCGCGGTCCTGCCGGAGGTGCTCGCCGCCGCCGCGGAACTGGCCGAGGAGGGCGTCGCCGCGCACGTCGTGGACGTCACCAGCCTGGACCGCCTGTACCGGGCGTGGCAGCGCACCCTGCGGCAGGGCGTCCGCACCGCCACGGTTCCCAGCGTCCCCGGTGCCCTGCGGTCGGCCTTCGCCGACCGGGTGCCGGTGGTGACGGTGCACGACGCCGCCTCGCACGCGATGGCCTGGCTCGGCTCGGCGGTCGGCGCCCCGGCGGTGCCGCTCGGGGTGGACGAGTTCGGCCAGTCCGGCAGCGTCACCGAGCTGTACGAACTGCACGACCTCCTCCCCGGCAGCATCGTCAACGCCGCCCTCGCCGCCCTGTCCCTGCGCTGACGCGGGGACCGCAGGCCGCCCGGTCGACGCGTATGCCCGGCGGGCCGCCGTGGACGCCGGCCCGGCGCGCTGCGGGGGCGGCCCGGATCAGCGGGTCGGGGTCGGGGTGACCGGGGCCGGGGCGCCGGCCTTCGGGTCCTCCACGATGTGCCGCTGGAGGTTGACCTGGGCCTGCCCGGTGCCGCCCACGGTGATGTCGTCGTACGCCTGGAGCAGCTTGTCCTTGTCGTCGAAGTACAGGACGCTCATCGACAGGGGCGTCGGCTGTTCGCCCTCCAGGCCGCGCAGGCCGGCGCCGCCGCTCGAGCCCTGCACCATCAGCAGCGTGGGTGCCTGACCGGGCGCCTGCGGCAGCTTGGACACCTCGCGCCGGTGGGTGTGGCCGGCGAGCACCAGGGGGCAGGTGCCGGCGAGCGGCCCGGCGGACGCGGGATCGTGCACCAGCGCGATGTTCACCTTCCGGGGCGAGCTGCGTGCCGTCGCGGCGAGCTTGTCGCCGACCCCGATGAGCTGGTTGGCGGTCTCCCTGGTCAGGCCGCTGCCCGCCGGCGAGGTGCTCTTGTCCGGGGTGAAGCGGGGGTCGCCGATGCCGGCGATGGTCAGCCCGGCGACGGTGGTGGTCGTGTTGTCGAGCACGATCGCGTTGCGCTGGCGGGCCACCGCCGCCGCCGTACGGCCCGAGTCGTGGTTGCCCCGGATGAAGACGTACGGCTTCTGGAGCAGCCCGATCGCGCCGACGTACGACGCCTCCGGCTCGCTGCCCCAGTCGGTGATGTCGCCGGTGTCGATCACCACGTCGATGTTGAACTGCTCCACCACGGTGCGGATCAGCTGCCAGGCCGTGGGGTTGAGGTGCATGTCGGAGATGTGCAGTACCCGGGTGGTGTCCGGGTCCGGCTCGTACACGGGGAGCGCCGAGACGGTGGTGTAGAGCTGGCTGACGTTGCCGACGAGGCGCTGGAGCTGCTCCGCGTACCGGGTGTAGTCGTTGGCGATCCGGCGGGCGTCACCGACGATGGCCGGCGCGTTGACCAGCAGCCCCTCGTAGCGCGGCTCCTCGATGGCCTGGGGGCGCAGGGTGGCCGCCGCGGTGCCGAGGCTGCCCGCGGTCACCGCCAGCGCGAGCCCGCCCGCCCAGGCGGCCCGGCGGGTGTCCCGGAACACCAGCAGGGCCAGCAGCAGGGTGACCAGCACCGCGGAGGCCACCGTACGCAGACCGAGCCGCATGACGCCCTCCCGGACGTCGTCCACCGCGGTCTGGCTCGCCTGGCTGATGCTGGCCGGGTCGTGGAGGAGCGCCTCGGTGCGGCTCTGGTCGAGCGCGCCCAGCTCCACGGTCAGGTGGGTCGGCCCGTCGTGGCTGTCGAGCAGCAGCGCGCCGAGCGGGGGAACGTCGACGGTGGTGCTGCCGGCGAGGGCCGGCGCCACCGTCAGGTCCGCCTGGAACGGCCCGATGTCGGTGCTGACCCGGCCGCCGGCCAGCGCCCCGATGATGACCCCGGCCAGGGCGACGGCGAGGACCGCCAGCGTCACACCCGTCGCGCGGAGGGCCCGCCGGCCGCCCGCCCGGCGGCCGGTCGGCCCGCCAGGCGGGAACCGCCGGGTACGGCCGGCCTCGGGGGCCGGGCCGTCCCGGCCCTCGTTCTGCTCGTTCTGCTGCCCGTCCATGCTGAGATTCTGACCTGCCCGCCGAGGGATCTTGGCAAACCTGCGCGTGTGGTGTGCCGCGGTGTCAGCTTCGTCCGGCTCCGCCCTCGGCGAACACCAGGCGCAGCAGCCGGTCGTCCTCCGGCGCCGGGTCGCCGCGCCCGTCGTGGTTCGACGTGCTCACCCACAGCGAGCCGTCCGGCGCCGCGGCGACCGCCCGCAGCCGGCCGAAGCGGTTGGTCAGCAGGTCACGCGGCTGGCCGAGCACCGTCCCCGTGCCGGTCAGCTCGACCAGCCAGAGCCGCCGTCCGCGCAGGCAGGCGGTCACCAGCACCGACTCCGCCCGGGCGAGCCCGGAGCAGGAGGCGTCCGAGGTGGGCCACTGGGTGATCGGGTTGACGAAGCGACGGTCGTCGGAGCGCCCCTCCACCTGCGGCCACCCGTAGTTGCGGCCCTTCACGATCTCGTTGATCTCGTCCCAGGTGTTCTGTCCGAACTCAACCGCGTACATCTTCCGGTTGGCGGCCCAGGTGAACCCCTGCACGTTCCGGTGCCCGACGGACCAGACCGGCGAGTCGGGGAACGGGTTGCCGGGCGACGGCTTCCCGTCGGTCGTGATCCGCAGGATCTTGCCGCCGAGGCGCTTGACGTCCTGCGACTGCGGTCGCTCGCCGGCGTCGCCCGTGCTGGCGTAGAGCTGGCCGTCCGGCCCGAACGCGAGGCCGCCGCCGTTGTGGATGCCCGCCTTCGGGATGCCGGTCAGGATCGGCTGGGGCCGCTCGCCCAGCCGGAGCCGTGCGATCCGGTTGTCGCGTTCGGCCGTGTAGTAGATGAAGACCGTCCGGTCCCGCTGGTAGCCCGGCGAGACCGCGATGCCCATCAGCCCGCCCTCGCCGCCCGCCGCCACCTCGGCGATCGTCTGCACCACGGTCACCTTCAGGCCGTCGGGGCCGGACTCCGGGCCGACCTGAAGGATGCGGCCGCTGTCCCGTTCGGTCACCAGCGCGCCCCCGTCGGGCAGGAAGGCGATGCCCCACGGCACGCGCAGCCCCCTGGCGAGCACGGTGGCCACGACCTCCTGGCCGGCGCCGCCGGGGCTCGCCGTCGCCGACGGCGTGGGGAAGGTGGGCGGCTCACCGGCCTGGTCCGGCTCCGGCTCACCGAAGGTGCAACCGGTCGTCACCAGCAGCGCCGCGCACGACGCGGCGAGGGCCGCGCGGAGGCGGCGGGTGCGAGGGTACGGGGGACGGGCGCTCACCCGGCCCAGGGTAACCCGCCGCGGCGGCGATCCGGGCCCGCCGGGCATCGACGGTCGGCGGAACGGAGGTCAGCGGGCGCGCCGCATCGACGCGTCGGCGACGGTCGCCCTGGTCACCGACCCGGTGTTCCCGTTCGGGCGCCGGCGAGAGCCCTGAAGGGCGGCCGGCGGGCCGAGGGCCTATCGTCGGCGGGCGTGAAGGTGTGGATCCCGCACGAGACCGGTCCGTCCCTGCTCGGTGACCTGCCGCCGGGCGTCACGGTGGAGGTGGTGCCGGATCCGACGCGACTCCCCTCCGCGGTGTCCGACGTACGGTTCTGGGTGCCGCCCTTCCTCGCCGGTCCGGCGGCCACCGCCCTGCTGCGGGACCTGCCCGACCTCGAGGTGGTGCAACTGCTCTCCGCCGGGGCGGACGCGTGGGTCGGCCGGATGCCGCCCGGGGTGACTCTCTGCGACGCGCGCGGGGTGCACGACCCGGCCACGGCCGAGTGGGTGGTCGCGGTGATCCTCTCCCACCTGCGGGCTCTCCCGGCGCTCGCCCGGGCGCAGGCCCGCCGCGAGTGGGCGTACGCCGAGGTGACGCCGACCGACGAGTTGACCGGCAAGCGGGTGCTCATCGTCGGGGCCGGCTCGATCGGCGCTGCCGTCCACCGGCGCCTCGAACCGTTCGAGGTGACCCTCACCCTGGTCGCCCGGACGGCCCGGCCCGGCGTGCACGGCGTGGCCGAGCTGCCTCGGCTGCTCCCCGAGGCCGACGTGGTGGTGCTGCTGGTGCCGCTGACCGACGAGACCCGCGGGCTGGTCGACGAGGCGTTCCTCGGCGCCATGCGGGACGGCGCGTTGCTGGTCAACGCGGCGCGTGGCCCGGTGGCCCGGACCGAGGCGCTGGTCGCCGAGCTGCGTACCGGCCGGATCTCGGCCGCGCTGGACGTGACCGATCCCGAGCCGCTGCCCTCCGACCATCCGCTGTGGACGATGCCAAACGTGCTGCTCACCCCGCACATCGCCGGCTCGGTACGCGGCCTGCTGCCGCGGGCGTACCGGCTGGTGGGGGATCAGGTCCGCCGGTTCGCCGCCGGGGAACCGCTGATCAACGCCGTCGTCGACGGCTACTGAGCCGCGCCGGGCAGGCTCTGGCCGGTGGCCGCGACCAGTCGGGGCAGGTCCTTCCCCCGTACCGCCGGCAACTGCACCTCCCGGCCGTCGTCGAGGCGGGCAACCGCCCGGCCGCGCGGATCGGTAGCCAGCTCGACGACCTGGTCCCACGCGATGCGGCGCTCCCCGGTGAGCGCCCGCAGGCGCAGCCCCCGGGGGTCGGCGTCGGTGCCGGCACGCCACGCCCACACGCCCAGGGCGAGGGGGACGAGCAGCACCGGCAGGAAATACCACCTCGCGCTGGCCAGCGGCAGGGCGCCGAAGAAGGCGATCACCGCGGCGACCGGGATGGCCTGGCTGTGCCGGAACCGGACGGTGTCGGAGCTGCTCACCTCCCGATGATCCCACCCTGCTCCGGTGCCGGCTGCGGCGGGCCGTACGGGTCGGGACCTGCTCGGATAGTGACGCGCGTCACGGTAGGGTGGGCGTCACCGCCCGGGCGCCGGTTCGTTTTCGAAGGTTGGGCAGCGGACTTCGTTCGCGTCCCGCCCCGCCGCACCGCCCCCGTGCCCCCTCACGAAGGCGATCGCCGTGCCCCTCGCGTACCCGCTCCGCGCCCCGGCCCGCCGACCGGCCCTGCCGGAGGTCGTCGTCCTCGCAGCGGTCACGCTGCTCCTGTTCGCTGCCGCGGCCGGACCGCTGCCCGCCCTGGTCGTGGTGGCGCTCACCGCGGCGGCGGGCACCGCGCTCGCCGGCACCCGGCTGTCCCGGCTGGCCGCCGTTCCACCCCGTCCGGCCGTGCGCGACGGCGACACCCGGGCGGCCGCGCGGCGACGGGCGGCCCGACCCCGGCGGGTCGCCGCTCTGCTCGACGCGGCCGTCGTCGTCGCCGGGCTCAGCGCCGCCGTCCTGCCGCTGGCCGACGACGCGCAGCGGAGCACCGCCGCCGTCACCGGACTGGCCGGCGCGGCCGTGCTGTTCGGGGCCGGCCTGGCCGCGTTGGCCGGCCCACCGCGCCCACCGGTCCGGGCCCGGCTGCGCCGCGCCGCCGACGCGGCCGGTCCGGGTGCCGGCCTGGCCCTCGCCGGGTGGCTGCTCCTGCCACGCGACAGCCTCGGCCCGCCGGCCCGCCTCGCGGCGGCGGTGGCGCTCGGCGCGTTGGCCGTCGGCGCGCTCACCACCCTGACCGGGCCGCACCGGAACTCCGGTGCGGCCCGGTGCCGGGGTGGGGCGGCGCTCACGCTGACCGGCCTGGTCGTGCTCGCCACGCTGACCGCCGGCACCCTGCCGGACCGGGCGGGGCTGCTGGCCGTACCCCCGCTGGTGGGCGGGGTGCTGCTGACCGCGGCGGGCGCGCGGCGGGCCCTCCGTCCGGAGCTGGATCCACCGCCGCGGCCGACCGCCGTCTGGCCGCGGGTCGTGGTGCCGGCGGTCGCCGTGGTGGCGGCCACCGCCTGGTGGCTCGGCTCCGGCCTCGCACGCGACCCGACGGCCGTGCTGCTCGCGCTCGCCGTGGTCCCGCCACTGGTCCTCCGGGAGCTGCTACGGCCCCGCCGGCGTCCGGACGAGGCGCGGGTCCCCACGGCGGCGGGCGGCGCGGTCGGGTCGGGTGGCGCGGCGGCGGTCGCGGGCGAGCCGGCGGTCCGGTCGGACCCGGCGCTGTCCGACCGGACCGGCCCGACCGGGGACCGGAGCGCGCTGCTGCGGGCGCTCGCCGTGCTGCGGGACGCGCCGCCCCCGTCCGGCGCCCTGCTGGTGGTGGACCTGCACGTGCCCAGCGTCGACGCGGCGGAGCAGCTCGCCGGTCCGGACCTGGCGGCCGAGGTGGCGCGCCGGACCCGGGCCGTCCTCGGCCCGGCCGACCTGGTGGCCGATCTGACCCACACGGGTTTCGCGGTGGCGACCGACGTCGGGCCGATGATCGCGTACGCGCTGGGGACCCGGCTGGTCGCCGCGCTCACCCAGCCCTACCAGGTGCCCGGAGCGGCGGTGCGGCTCCAGGTCAGCATCGGGCTGGCCGAGACCGGCGGGACCGCCCCGGAGGACGTGCTGCGCCAGGCGGACCTGGCACGCCGGCGGGCCGTGCAACTGGGCCGGGACCGGGTCGAGTGGTACGACGCCTACCTGGAGGAGCAGCTGGTCCGCCGCCTGGATCTGGAGCGGGAGCTGCCCGGGGCGGTCGCCCGGGGCGAACTCGACCTCGTCTTCCAGCCGGTGCTCGGGCTGGCCGACCAGGAACCGGTGGGCGCGGAGGCGCTGCTGCGCTGGCGCAGCCCGGTGCTCGGCACGGTGCTGCCCGCCGAGCTGCTGCCGGTGGCGGAGGATCTCGACGTGGTGGGCGAACTGGGCTGCTGGGTCCTCGACCGGGCCTGCCGGCAGCTGGCCGCCTGGACCGGGACCGGGCGTGAGCTGTGGATGGCGATCAACGTGAGCGTTCGCGAGCTGACCGCGCCGGACTTCGTGCCCCGGACGGCGGCGGTGCTCGACGCGTACGGGCTGGCGCCGGATCGGCTGGTCGTCGAGGTGACCGAGCCGAGGGTGGCGGCGGAGCTGCCCACGGTGGTGGCCCGGCTGGCGGGGTTGCGGTCGTTGGGCGTCCGCACCGCGCTGGACGACTTCCGCGCCGAGCACGCGTCCCTCGCGCAGCTGCGCCGCCTCCCGATCGACCTGCTCAAGGTCGGCCCGCAGCTGGTGAACCGCGGAGCGGACGCGCAGGGCCCGCTGATCGACGTGGTGGTGAGCGTCGGCGACCGGCTCGGGCTGGAGATCGTGGTCGAGGAGTTGGAGTCGGCGGACCAGGTGGCGGGCGCGCAGCGCGCCGGCTGCCGGTACGGGCAGGGGTTCGCCCTCGCCCGGCCGGCCACCGCGGAGCGAGTCGAGGCGTACTTCGAGGAGTTCCCGTACGCGTCCCGCTGATGCCGCCTCGGCTGAATCGGTTCAGGCCGCCCGGGGCGGCGGTGCGGTGCTGCCGCGCGGGGTGAGGTGGGCGGTCGCGTCCCGGAACTCGCCGACCGACGCCCCGCCGATCACCGCGAGCAGTTGCCGGGCGGCGTGTGCGCCGTACGCGGGGATGTCCCGGCCCAGCGCCGTCAGCGGCGGGTGCACCAGCCGGCACAGCGGCGAGTCGTCCCAGGCCACGATGGACAGATCACCCGGGACGGCGAGCCCCATCTCCTGCGCCACCGACAGCCCGGCGATCGCCATCACGTCGTTGTCGTAGATGACCGCGGTGGGCCGTACGGGCGAGCTGAGCAGGCGCCGGGTGGCGCGGGCGCCCTCCTCGCCGGTGTAGTCGGACGGAACGGTGAACGCGTCGGCCAGATCGAGCCGCCGGCACACCTGGGTGAAGGTCTCGGTGCGGATGGACGTGTGCAGCAGCTCGGGCAGGCCGCCCACCCGGGCGATCCGGCGGTGGCCGAGGGCGACCAGGTACTCCACGGTCTCCACCAGGGCCGCCGCGTCGTCGGACCAGACGCTGGCCAGCTGCCCCGTGCCGCCGGGGCCGCCGATCACGACGGCGGGCAGGCCCAGCTCCGCCAGGACCGGGACGCGTCGGTCGTCGGTGCGCAGGTCGCACACGAGCACCCCGTCCACCCGCCGCTCGCCCCACCACCGGCGGTAGACCGCGATCTCCGCCTCCTGGTCGGCGACGACCTGGAGGGTCAGCGCGTACGACCGGGCGGAGAGCTCCGCCTCGACGCCGCTGATCAGCTCCATGAAGAACGGCTCGATCCCGAGCGTGCGGGCGGGCCGGCACAGCGCCAGACCGATGGCGTCCGAGGTGGAGCCGGACAGCGCCCGGGCGGCGCTGCTGCGGCTGAAGCCGATCTCCGCCGCGACGGCGAGGATGCGTTGCCGGGTGGCCTCGGAGACGCCGGGTTGCCCGTTGAGCGCGTACGAGACCGCTCCCTTCGACACCCCGGCGCGTCGTGCGACGTCGGCGATGGTCGGCCGCTTCACCGGCGCCCCCTTCGTGCTCCGCCGCTCCCGCGTTGTCGGCGGCTGGTGATCACTTGCTCGGTTCAGCCTACGTCAGCCGGGGCGTGGGCGGAAACGCCGGACCGCGCGCAGAGGTGCCTCGGGAAGCGCTCCACCACGCATGGGCGCGCTCCCAAGGAGTCCGGACGGTACCGGCAGGTCGCTCCGCTAGCCGGGCGTTGACACGGTGACAGGGCGCCCGTACGGTGGCGTCACTTATCCGGTTCAGTATACGTCTCTCGATTCGGGGAGCGATGTGATGACGCGATCCCTGACCCGGTGGGCGAGGACAACCGCCGTCGTTGCGGTCAGTCTCGTCCTGGTGGCGGCGTGCAGCGGCAACAGCGGTGGCGGTGCCGTGGCGCGTCACCGCCACCGTCACCCGGCTGACCCTGACCGGTGAGCCGCGGGCGAAGACCGCGGTCGAGCTGGACGTGCCCGCGTACTCCTCGGTGGTGCGGGCGCTTCCGACGGAGCTGGCGCGGCCGGAGGAGGCCCTCGACCCGTTGGCCGAAGTCGATGAGGCGCTGGTGACGCTGCTCCCGGGTGAGTCGGCGACCTTCACCGTCCGCACCGGCGGTCCGCTGGACATCGCCGCGCTGACGTCCCGCCCGGTGTTGCGTTGCGTGAACGACTGACCGGCCGGGTCGCGCGAGATCTTGGAAGTGGCCCCTCCCGGGGCCGAACTCTTCCAAGATCTCGCCTGCGTCGCGCTACTCCGGGACGCGGCGGTAGGCGCCGTCGCTGGCCGAGGTGGCCATCGAGGCGTACGCGCGCAGCGCCGCCGACACCGGGCGCTGCCGGTCGACCGGGGTGTACGGGCGGTCCCGCTTCTCCTGGGCGATCCGCCGCGCCTGGAGCACGTCGTCCGGCACGTTCAGCTCGATGGAGCGGCCCGGGATGTCGATGACGATCTCGTCGCCCTCCTCGACCAGCGCGATCAGGCCGCCGGAGGCCGCCTCGGGGGAGACGTGCCCGATGGACAGCCCGGAGGTGCCGCCGGAGAACCGCCCGTCGGTGAGCAGCGCGCAGGCCCGGCCGAGTCCCCGCCCCTTGAGGAACGAGGTGGGGTAGAGCATCTCCTGCATGCCGGGGCCGCCCTTCGGGCCCTCGTACCGGATCACCACCACGTCACCGGCGACGACGGACTTGGCGAGGATGCCGTCGACCGCCGCCTCCTGGGACTCGAAGACCCGGGCCGGGCCGCGGAACGTCAGGCACTCCTCGGGCACGCCGGCGGTCTTCACCACGCAGCCGTCCGGCGCGAGGTTGCCGTGCAGGATGGCCAGCCCGCCGTCGGCGCTGTACGCGTGCGCCACGTCCCGCACGCAGCCGCCCGCCGCGTCGGTGTCCAGCGACGACCAGCGGTTGGTGGTGGAGAACGGCTCGGTGGTGCGCACGCCGCCCGGCGCCGCGTGGAACAGCTCCACCGCCGTCGGGGTCGCCGCTCCGCCGCGCACGTCCCAGTCGGCGAGCCAGCGCTCCAGCGAGGGGGAGTGCACGGCGTGCACCTGCCGGTTGAGCAGGCCGCCGCGGTCCAGCTCGCCGAGGATGGCCGGGATGCCGCCGGCCCGGTGGACGTCCTCCATGTGGTACTGCGGGGAGTTCGGCGCGACCTTGGCGAGGCAGGGGACCCGCCGGGAGATGGCGTCGATGTCGGCGACGCCGAAGTCCAGCTCGGCCTCCCGGGCGGCGGCGAGCAGGTGCAGGATCGTGTTGGTCGAGCCGCCCATCGCCACGTCCAGCGCGACCGCGTTCTCGAAGGCCGCCCGCCCCGCGATCGACCGGGGCAGCACCGAGGCGTCGTCGCCGTCGTACCACCGCTTGGCGATCTCCACGACGGTGCGGCCGGCCTCGACGAAGAGCGACCGGCGCGTGGCGTGGGTGGCGAGGGTCGAGCCGTTGCCGGGCAGTGCCAGGCCGATGGCCTCGGTGAGGCAGTTCATCGAGTTGGCGGTGAACATGCCGGAGCAGGAGCCGCAGGTCGGGCAGGCGGAGCGCTCGATCTCGCCGAGCTGGTCGTCGGTGACCGCCTCGTTGGAGGAGGCGATCATCGCGTCGATCAGGTCGATCTTGGAGTGCACGATCCCCTCGATCGCCACCGTCTTGCCGGCCTCCATCGGCCCGCCGGAGACGAACACGGTCGGGATGTTCAGCCGGAGCGCGGCCAGCAGCATGCCCGGCGTGATCTTGTCGCAGTTGGAGATGCAGACCAGGGCGTCCGCGCAGTGGGCGTTGACCATGTACTCCACGGCGTCGGCGATCAGCTCGCGGCTGGGCAGCGAGTAGAGCATGCCGCCGTGGCCCATCGCGATGCCGTCGTCGACCGCGATGGTGTTGAACTCGCGGCCCACCCCGCCGGCCTCGGCCACCGCGTCGGCGACGAGGCCGCCGAGGTCCTTGAGGTGGACGTGACCGGGGACGAACTGGGTGAAGCTGTTGGCGATGGCGACGATCGGCTTGCCGAAGTCGTCGTCGGTCATCCCGGTGGCCCGCCACAGGGCCCGGGCGCCGGCCATCGTCCGACCGTGCGTGGAGGTCCTCGACCGCAGCTCAGGCATGAGTACCAGTCTGACACCGTCGCCCGGGTGGCCGCCGCCCGCGCACGACGTGTCCCAACAGATGCACACCCGGTACCCCACCGCGGGCGGCGATCCGGCACAGTTGAGGGCGTGTTGTCACCCCCGGGCTTGCTCACCGTCGCGGCGCTGAGCGGGCTCGTCGCCGCGGCGGCCGCCGCGCTGCTGGCCACCGGCGCCCGCCGGCGGGCGCCGACGCACCGCTCGGCGTACGTGCTGCTCGCCGCGGCCGCCGGCGTCGGGCTGGTGGCGGTGCTGGTCGGGTTGGGAGTGGCGCTCGAGGCGGCCGGGCACGCCGGGCACGGGTCGACGCGGCGCACCGGCTGGGCCGAGGTGGTGTCGCTGGTCACCGCGGTCAGCGGGCTGCTCTTCGCGGCCGGGCTGCTCCGGCTGCCCGGGGTGGCGCCGACCGCCGGGGTGGCCACCCGACTGTCACTGGACGGCCTGGTCGTCGCCACCGCGCTCTGGTTCGTGGGGTGGGTGCTCTTCTCCGAGCCGACCCGGCTGCTCGGCGACGCCACCCCGATGGCCTGCGAGCCGATCCTGCTCGCCACCGTCAGCGCGGCGCTTACCGCGGGGCTGGCCGCCATCCTGGTCTTCCGGGCTCCACCCCGACGGCACCGGCTCGCCGTGCTCGCGACCGGCGTGGTCGGCGTGACCACCGGCGGGCTCGGCATCGCCACCGGGCTGTGCCAGGCCGGCCCGGCGATGGCGATGGTCGGGGCGGCGGTGCTCGCCGCCGGGCTGCTGACCGTCGCGCTGGTGGTCCGCCGGCTCGACACGCCCTGCCAGTTCGACATCGACGCGATCCGGCGCGAGGGCGAGTACGGCGTGCTGCCGATGTTCGCGATGGCCGCCTCGGCGATGTACCACCTGCTCCAGGACGGCCGGTTCGACGCGCTGGGCATCGTCGCCGGCAGCGTGGAGGGCTTCGCGCTGGTGGCCCGGCAGTACCTGACCCTGCACGACGTCCGGAAGTACGCGGGCCGGCTGGCCGAGCGGGAGGCCCACTTCCGTGAGCTCGCGCACACCGACCCGCTGACCGGCCTGGCCAACCGGCGGGGGTTGCTGCGGGCCCTGCACCGCTGCGCGGAGGCGGGCACCGCGTGCGTGCTGCTCACCCTCGACCTGGACGGCTTCAAGAACGTCAACGACATGCGCGGCCACGACGCCGGTGACGCGGTGCTGGCCGAGGTGGGCCGGCGGCTGCGCGGCAACCTGCGCCCCGGCGACGTGGCGGCCCGCCTGGGCGGCGACGAGTTCGCCGTGCTGATGCCGGGCCGGCCCGCCGACGCCGACCGGGTCGGTGAGCGGCTGCTCGGGGTGCTCGGGGCGGCGTACCAGCAGCCGGAGGGGCCGGTCTTCCTCTCGGTGAGCATCGGCACCGCCGGCTGGGCCGGCGAGCCGGACGTCGAGCTGCTGCTGCGCCACGCCGACCTGGCCCTGCGGTACGCCAAGCAGCGCGGCAAGAACCGGATCGAGCGGTACGACGCCGCGTACGACCGGCGGCTGCGCCGGCGGACCACGCTGGAGCACGAACTGCGCGGCGCGATCGACCGCGGCGAGCTGCGGCTGGCGTTCCAGCCGGTCGCCTCGCTGCCGTCGGTGCGCCCGGTCGGCGCCGAGGCGCTGCTCCGGTGGCACCACCCCGAACTGGGCAACGTGCGGCCCGACGAGTTCATCCCGCTCGCCGAGGAGTGCGGGATGATCGCCAAGCTGGGCGCCTGGGTGCTGCACGAGGCCTGCCACCAGCTCTCCCGGTGGCTCGCCGACGGCCACGACGTGTGGGTGTCGGTGAACGTCTCACCCCGGGAGCTGCACGCCCCGGAGTACGTCGTCCAGGTCGCCGAGGCGCTGCGCGCGCACCACGTCCCACCGCAGCGTCTGGTGCTGGAGGTCACCGAGCACGCGGTCGCGACGGACCTGGACGAGCTGATCCGCCGGTTGACCGCGTTGCGCCGCACCGGCGTCCGGATCGCGCTGGACGACTTCGGGGCCGGGTACTCGTCGCTCGGCCAGCTGCGATGCCTCCCGATCGACATCCTCAAGATCGACCACAGCCTCGTCGCCGAGCACGAGCCGGTCCGGCCGGTCGGCACCGACGGGCCGGCCTTCGCCCCGATGGTCGACATCGTGATGCGGCTGGGCCACCAGCTCGGTCTGGAGGTCATCGCCGAGGGCGTCACCACTCCGACCGAGCTGGCCGCGGTGGTGGCCGCCGGCTGCCGTTTCGGGCAGGGCGCCCTCTTCGGCTGGGGCGTGCCGGCCGAGCACCTGGAGGCGATGCTGGAGGCCGCCACGTCGCCCGGCGCCCGGCCGGTCCCGACCTCGGCGCCGCCCGCCCCGCCGGCCCGTCCCACGCCGCCGCGCCGCCTGCCGAGGCTCCCCGCCCCCCGTCAACCCCTCTCCGACCAGGTCGAACAGGGTGCCGACGGCACTCGAACGGGGGATTCCGCAAGATCCGTTAACCAACATGTGGGATCAGTTGACTCAGCGCGTGAGATGCGTCAGGCTTGACCGCATGTCGTCGTACTGGTCGCGTCGAGTACTTACCTGAGCGCACTCTCCTCACCGAGAGTGCGCTGGCCCCGTGCATCCTGCACGTGGGCTTTTTTGTTGCCGTCAGACCCCATCGGTGCGGGCCCCGCCCGCGTTCCACTGCCCGAGAGCCGCACCCACTCCAGCCGAAGGCCTGAACCGCCATGACGAGACCCACGCCAGAGACCCTCGCCAACTCCGCCCGGCGGGCCCGCGCGGCCGCCGAGCCGGCGCGCGACGCCGACCCGGCCGCCCGCGCCGCGGCCACCCCGACCGTCCCGGGGGTACGCACCCCTGCTCCCGCCCAGGTCTCCGGTGCCGGCTCCCTCGTGCGGTCCCTCGAAGCGCTCGGCGTCGACGTCGTCTTCGGCATCCCCGGTGGCGCGATCCTGCCGGCGTACGACCCGCTCTACGACTCCACCGTCCGGCACATCCTGGTCCGGCACGAGCAGGGCGCCGGGCACGCGGCGACGGGGTACGCCCAGGCCACCGGCCGGGTCGGCGTCTGCATCGCCACCTCCGGGCCGGGCGCGACCAACCTGGTCACGCCGATCGCCGACGCGTACATGGACTCGGTGCCCATGGTGGCGATCACCGGCCAGGTCGCGCGGCCCTCGATCGGCACGGACGCCTTCCAGGAGGCGGACATCCAGGGCATCACCCTGCCGATCACCAAGCACAACTTCCTGGTCCAGAACGCCGAGGAGATCCCCCGGGTGCTCGCCGAGGCGTTCCACCTCGCCTCGACCGGCCGGCCCGGCCCGGTCCTGGTGGACATCCCCAAGGACGTCCTCCAGGCGCCGACGACGTTCGCCTGGCCGCCGGCGCTCGACCTGCCCGGCTACCGGCCGACGCTGCACCCGCACGGCAAGCAGATCCGGGAGGCCGCCCGGCTCATGGCCGTCGCCCGGCGTCCGGTGCTGTACGTCGGCGGCGGTGTGCTCAAGGCGGGCGCCACCGAGGGGCTGCGCAAGCTCGCCGAGCTGACCGGCATCCCGGTGGTCACCACGCTGATGGCGCTCGGCGCGTTCCCCGACTCGCACCCGCAGCACCTCGGCATGCCCGGCATGCACGGCACCGTCGCGGCGGTCTACGGCCTCCAGAAGGCGGACCTGATCGTCGCGCTGGGCGCGCGGTTCGACGACCGGGTCACCGGCCGGCTGGACTCGTTCGCCCCGGACGCGACCGTCGTGCACGCCGACATCGACCCGGCCGAGATCGGCAAGAACCGCCACGCGGACGTGCCGATCGTCGGCGACGCCCGGCACGTGATCGACGAGTTGATCGCGGCGGTCACCACCGAGCAGGCGGGCGGGCACCGCCCCGACCTCGCCGACTGGTGGACCCAGCTCGACGACCTGCGCAAGCGCTACCCGCTGGGGTACGAGGAGCCGTCCGACGGCACCCTGTCCCCGCAGTACGTCATCAAGCGGCTCGGCGAGATCGTCGGCCCGGACGCCATCTACGTCGCCGGTGTCGGTCAGCACCAGATGTGGGCCTCCCAGTTCATCTCGTACGAGAAGCCGTACACGTGGTTGAACTCCGGCGGTCTCGGCACGATGGGGTACGCGGTGCCGGCCGCCATGGGCGCCAAGGTCGGCAAGCCGGACGCGGTGGTCTGGGGGATCGACGGCGACGGCTGCTTCCAGATGACCAACCAGGAGCTGGCGACCTGCGCGCTGGAGGGCATCCCGGTCAAGATCGCCGTCATCAACAACGGCAACCTCGGCATGGTGCGCCAGTGGCAGACCCTGTTCTACGGGGAGCGCTACTCCAACACCGACCTCGGCACGCACAAGCACCGCATCCCGGACTTCGTGAAGCTCGCCGAGGCGCTCGGCTGCATCGGCCTGCGCTGCGAGACCGCCGAGGACGTCGACAAGACGATCGAGGCCGCGATGGCCATCAACGACGCCCCGGTGGTCATCGACTTCGTGGTCGGCAAGGACGCCATGGTGTGGCCGATGGTCGCCGCCGGCACCAGCAACGACGAGATCATGTTCGCCCGCGGCGTCCGCCCGGCCTTCGACGAGGATGACATCTGACATGAGTGAGCGAAGCGAACGAATCATCAAGCTCAGTCCCATTTCGCGTCAGGGCGCGACCGAGCGAAGCGAGGTCGTGGCATGACCATGCACACCTTGTCCGTGCTCGTGGAGAACAAGCCGGGTGTCCTGGCCCGCGTCTCGGGCCTGTTCTCCCGGCGCGGCTTCAACATCGACAGCCTCGCCGTCGGCGAGACCGAGAACCCGGACGTCTCCCGGATCACCATCGTGGTGAACGCCGAGTCGTCCCCGCTGGAGCAGGTCACCAAGCAGCTCAACAAGCTGGTGAACGTACTCAAGATCGTCGAGCTGGACCCGCAGGTGTCCGTCGCCCGCGAGCTGCTGCTGGTCAAGGTCCGGGCGGACCGCAACGCCCGGGGCCAGGTGCTGGAGACGGTCAACCTGTTCCGCGCCCGGGTGGTCGACGTCGCGCCGGACACGCTGACCATCGAGGCGACCGGCACCCCCGACAAGCTGGACGCGCTGCTGCGCGACCTCGAACCGTTCGGCATCAAGGAGATGGTCCAGTCCGGCACGGTGGCGATCGGGCGCGGTTCCCGCTCCATCACCGCCGGTCCGGCGCTCCGGGCCGCCTGATCCTCCACACCGATTCAGACCACGACGGGCCGCCCGGGCCGCCGTACGAAAGGGAATTCCATGAGCGTTGAGGTGTACTACGACGACGACGCCGACCTGGGCCTGATCCAGGGCCGCACGGTCGCGGTGATCGGCTACGGCAGCCAGGGCCACGCCCACGCGCTGTCGCTGCGGGACTCGGGTGTCGACGTGGTGATCGGCCTGCCCGAGGGCTCGAAGAGCCGGCCCAAGGCCGAGGAGCAGGGCCTGCGGGTGGTCACCCCCGCCGAGGCGGCGGCCGAGGCCGACGTCATCATGATCCTGGCGCCGGACACCGCCCAGCGCCTCCTCTACGCCGACTCGATCGCGCCGAACCTGGCCCCGGGCAAGGCCGTGTTCTTCGGTCACGGCTTCAACATCCGCTACGGCCTGATCAAGCCGCCGGCCGAGGTCGACGTGGCGATGGTGGCCCCCAAGGGTCCGGGTCACCTGGTCCGCCGCCAGTACGTCGACGGCAAGGGTGTGCCCTGCCTGGTCGCCGTCGAGCAGGACGCCAGCGGCAACGCGCTCGCGCTGGCCCTGTCGTACGCGAAGGGCATCGGCGGCACCCGGGCGGGCGCCATCCGGACCTCCTTCAAGGAGGAGACGGAGACCGACCTGTTCGGCGAGCAGGCGGTGCTCTGCGGTGGCGCGGCCGCGCTGGTGCAGACCGGCTTCGAGGTGCTCACCGAGGCCGGGTACGCGCCCGAGGTGGCGTACTTCGAGTGCCTGCACGAGCTGAAGCTCATCGTCGACCTCATGTACGAGGGCGGCATCGCGAAGATGCGTTACAGCATCTCCGACACCGCGGAGTACGGCGACCTCTCCCGCGGCCCGCGCGTCATCGACGCCCGCGTCAAGGAGGAGATGCGCAAGATCCTGGGCGAGATCCAGTCCGGCGAGTTCGCCCGCGAGTGGGTGGCCGAGGACGAGGCCGGCCGGCCGAACTTCAGCAAGTGGCAGGCCGAGGGCGCCGCGCACCCGATCGAGGAGACCGGCCGCAAGCTGCGCGGCATGATGAGCTGGGTGGATCGGCCGATCACCGAGACCGCCTGACCCGAGCGTTGCCCCGTGCGGCACCCGGGCCCCGCGCTCTCCCCGGCGCGGTGCCCGGGTGCCGTCGTGTCCACCGACCTGATCCGAACGATCGTTAATCCGCACGTCATATGCCGTTTGTGAGGGCACTCACCCCGGTGTCCGGGGCGCCTGGCGCGACCCGCCGCCTACGATCCCAGTAGGTGCGTAGCCGGCACCTGACGGCCATGGCCCGGACCAGGGCGGGGCGCAGTGCCGCCTCCCGCCGACCGGCCGACCGCTCTGACGACATCTACGAGGACCGATGAATCCTGTCGTACTGATCGCCGAAGAACTCGCTCCCGCCGCCATCGAGGTGCTCGCCCACGACTTCGACGTCCGTCACGTGGACGGCACCGACCGACCGGCTCTGCTCTCGGCGCTCTCCGAGGCCGACGCCGTCATCGTCCGCAGTGCGACCCAGATCGACGCCGAGGCGATCGCCGCCGCGCCGCACCTGAAGGTCGTCGCCCGGGCCGGCGTCGGACTGGACAACGTCGAGGTGCCGGCCGCCACCGCGCGGGGCGTCATGGTCGTCAACGCCCCCACCTCCAACATCGTCTCCGCCGCCGAGCAGGCCGTCGCGCTGCTGCTCGCGGTCGCCCGCAACACCGCCAGCGCCAGCGCCGCGCTGAAGGCGGGGGAGTGGAAGCGGTCGAAGTACACCGGCGTGGAGATCCAGGGCAAGACCGTCGGCGTGGTCGGCCTCGGCCGCATCGGTGTGCTCTTCGCGCAGCGGATCGCCGCGTTCGGCACCCGGCTGATCGCGTACGACCCGTACATCCAGCCGGCCCGGGCGGCCCAGCTCGGCGTCCGCCTCGTCGGCCTGGAGGAGCTGCTGCGGGAGAGCGACTTCATCTCCATCCACCTGCCGAAGACGCCCGAGACCGTGGGCCTGATCGGCGAGAAGGAGCTGGCGATCGTCAAGCCCGGCGTGCGGATCGTCAACGCCGCCCGGGGTGGCCTGGTCGACGAGCAGGCCCTCGCGGACGCCATCGCCGAGGGCCGGGTCGCCGGTGCCGGCGTCGACGTGTACGCCAAGGAGCCCTGCACCTCCTCGCCGCTGTTCGGGTTCGACAACGTGGTCGCCACCCCGCACCTGGGCGCGTCCACCCATGAGGCGCAGGACAAGGCCGGCCTGGCCGTGGCCAGGAGCGTCAAGTTGGCCCTCCAGGGCGAGTTCGTGCCGGACGCGGTGAACGTGCAGGCCGGTGGCGTGGTCGCCGAGGACGTCCGGCCGCTGCTGCCGCTGGCCGAGAAGCTCGGCCGCGCCTTCACCGCGGTCGCCGGCGGGGTGGCCGCCAGCGTGACCGTCGAGGTCCGCGGCGAGATCGTCAGCCACGACGTCTCGGTGCTCAAGCTCGCCGCCACCAAGGGGCTGTTCAGCTCGGTGGTCGAGGAGCAGGTCACCTACGTCAACGCGCCGCACCTCGCGGCCGAGCGGGGCGTCGAGGTGTCCCTCACGACCCAGGCCGAGACCGCCGACCACTCGGTGCTGGTCACGATCCGCGGCGCCCTGCCCGACGGCCGTACGGTCAGCGTCTCCGGCACCGTCACCACCGCCGGCACCCGCGACCTCATCAAGCTGACCGAGGTGGACGGCTTCGACGTCGAGATCGGCGCGGAGGGCATCCTCGTCTTCCTCCGCTACGTCGACCGGCCCGGCGTGGTCGGCACGGTCGGGACCCTGCTCGGCGAGGCCGGCATCAACATCGCCGCGATGCAGGTGGCCCGCCGGGAGGCCGGTGGCGAGACGCTGATGACGCTCACCGTCGACCAGGCGCTCGGCGCCGACCTGCTCACCTCCGCGGCCGACTCGATCGGCGCGACCGCGGCCAGCGCCGCGGACCTGCGCGACGAGTGACCTGAACGCACCACGATGGAGGGGCCCGGCATCGCCGGGCCCCTTCGCCGTCTTCGCCACCCGCCACGGCAAGATCCGCGCACTTTCACGGAAAGTGTGGCCGTCCGGCCTCGGATGAGCGCACTTTCTCGGAAAGTGCGGCTTTCCCGGGGTGGGGGGGGCGGTGAGGGCGTCAGGTGGTGGCGCGGGCGGGCGGTGGGTAGACCGAGCCGTCCTGGGCGTCGAAGAGCATCAGCCCGTTCTCGCCGGCCAGCCGCTCGATGTCCAGCAGCACCTGGTCCTCGCAGGTCGGGTGCAGGTTCAGCTCGACGTGGTCACCGGCCGCGTGCAGCGGCGCCACCGCCCACGGCGTGTCCGCGCCGGCCGGGCGGTCCGGGTACGCGCTGGTGATCGCCCGGTAGAACGCGACGACCCGGGGATCGGGTTGGCGGTCCGTGTGCCGGCCCTGACGGCATCGCTGCACCGCCGCTCGTACGTCCTCAGGCGTCGCCCCGTCCGCCAGGGCCCACACGCTCAGATCGAAACTCACGGCGGACAGCGTGCCATCCGTCGTTCACCATGTCGAAATCGCCCCGCCGCAGGCCAGCCGCAATCCTGTCGGGAGGGTCCGTAGTGGAGACTCTTGCGTCGAGTTGCGTCGATTCGCTAGCGTACCCGTGCGGTCACTGGCCGAGCGCGTGACGTCGGCCCGTCTTCGGGTGGCGAGGTCGACGTCCGGCCCGACCGGTCCGCACCCCTCGATTGCGCGAGCCACGCGCACTCGTCGCTGACCGGCCCTCACGGTTGTTGCCGAGACCGTGGGGGCCGATCGCGGATCGGCCGTGGAGGGGTCGAGCGCTGTCGCGTTCCGCCCGTCGCCGGCGCCCCCAGCCGAGCTCCCTCAGCGGCGGTGGGCGGAGAGCGCGCGGTAGTCGGATCCGTCGCGGAACCAGGCCAACCCGGCCGGGCCGGCGGCGTAGAGCGCGGTGGCGTAGGCGTCGGCGACGGACAGGTCCGGCCCGATGACGGTGGCGGCGACCAACTGGTCGGCCGGCTCGCCGGTGTGCGGGTCCACGACGTGTCCCTGTCGCCCGGTCACGCCGGACGTGCCGACCGCGCCGGCGGTCATCTCCAGCACCACCGGGGCCCGCCGCCGGTCCGTGGGGTGGTGCACCGCCACCCGCCAGGGGCCACCGTGCGGCGCGTGGCCGCGTACGACGAGGTCGGCGCCCGTGAGCACGGCGTAGTCGTGGACGCCCGCGGCGCGCAACCGGGCCGCTGCCTGCTCCACCGCCCACCCGCCGAGCAGGCCGCCCGGGTCGAAGCCGCCGGGCACGGCCCACGCGTCGAACCAGCCGTCGGTGGCCGCCCGCATCGCGGCGCAGCGGTCCACCAGGTCGGCCAGTGGAGGGTACGACTCCGGGCTGATCTCGCCCCGCCGCAGCCGGGAGACCAGGCTCTCCGGCCGGGTCGGCCCGTAGGTGAGGTCGATGGCGCGCAGCTCCGCCACCGCGTCGCGCAGCGCCTCGCCGACGCCCCGGCGGCCGAGCCACTCGGGTGCGTTGAGCAGCAGCGTGTACTCGGCGGTGGAGGTGCGGACCGCATGCTGCACGGCGATCCGGTCGCCGGTCGCCGTGCCCGCGTCGACGCGGTGGTTCCGGCCGCCGAGGCGCAGGTCCGGGCGCGCGTGCGACTGGAAGAGCGACGGGTCGACCCAGCGGGTCCGTGGTTGCTCGTCGGTCCTCATGCTCGCCCTGCCTCCTCGGCCGACGGCTCCGCCTCGCCGCGGTGCCGGTCGCGGGCCCCCGTGACCCGCTGGTCATCAGGCTAGGTAGCCGAGATGACCACACCATGAATGTCACCTGGAAGCCTCCTGTGCATCCCGGTTTCCCGAATGCTGGAAGGTTCGTACCGGGGGACGGGACGGCGGCGTACCGTCGGTGCGACGGCAAGCGAAGGAGCGGAGCGTGGCACGGATCGCGGTGGTGGCCGGGGACGGCATCGGCCCTGAGGTGGTCGCGCAGGCCCGCAAGGTCGTCGACGCGGTGCTCCCGGGTGTGGAGGCCACCGAGTACGACCTCGGCGCCGCCCGTTACCACCGTACCGGCGAGGTGCTGCCCGACTCGGTGCTCGACGAGCTGGCCGGGCACGACGCCATCCTGCTCGGCGCCGTCGGCGACCCCAGCGTCCCGCCCGGCGTGCTGGAGCGGGGTCTGCTGCTCAAGCTGCGGTTCGCCTTCGACCAGTACGTGAACCTGCGCCCGTCGCGGCTCTGGCCCGGCACGGCCGGCCCGCTCGGCGGCGTCAAGCCCGGCGAGGTCGACCTGGTGGTGGTCCGCGAGGGCACCGAGGGCCTGTACGCGGGCGCCGGCGGCACGCTGCACCGGGGCACCCCCGCCGAGGTCGCCACCGAGGAGAGCCTGAACACCCGGCACGGGGTGGAGCGGGTGATCCGGGACGCGTTCGCCCGCGCCCGCCGCCGCGAGCGGCGCAAGGTCACCCTCGTGCACAAGACCAACGTGCTCACCCACGCCGGCTCGCTGTGGGCGCGCGCCTTCGAGACGGTCGCCGCCGAGCACCCCGACGTGACGACGGAGTACCAGCACGTCGACGCTGCCGCGATGTTCCTGGTGACCCAGCCGCAGCGGTACGACGTGGTGGTCACCGACAACCTCTTCGGTGACATCCTCACCGACATCGCCGCCGCGGTCACCGGTGGCATCGGGCTCGCGGCCAGCGGCAGCATCAACCCCGAGGGCGCGTACCCGTCGATGTTCGAGCCGGTGCACGGCTCCGCGCCGGACATCGCCGGTCGCGGTGTGGCCGATCCGGTGGCGGCGGTGCTCTCCGCCGCCCTCCTGCTCGACCAGCTCGGCCACGCCGAGGAGGCGGCCCGGATCACCGCCGCCGTCGGCGCGGAGCTGGCCGCGCGGACGCCCGGCGTACCGGTACGCACCGACGAGGTCGGCGACCGGCTGGCCGCGTACGCGACCGCCTGAGCTCGCCCGGTCGCCGGCCCGGCGACCCCGATCCACGGTGCCCCGGACCCGGCGCCCGTGGTCCCGGCCGGCCCGATCCCGTGACCTGGGGCGGTGCCGCGTCGGCCCCTCCGGCGGCGCCCACGCGGCCCCGCGGCGCTACCCGCTGAACGACCGTTCGGGGTAAGTTTCTCGCACCAGATTTCTCGGCATGCGGACCCGTGTGCCGTCCATCCCCCAGGGAGGTCAGCGCGATGAGCGGTGGTGACAAGCTCGACTTCGAGATCCGTCCGAATCCCGCGCCGGTATCCGCCGCCGACCGGGCCGCCCTGCTGGCCAACCCCGGGTTCGGGCGGGTCTTCACCGACCACATGGTCACCATCCGCTACGCCGACGGCAAGGGCTGGTACGACGCCCGGGTCGAGGCGCGGGCGCCGATCCCGATGGACCCGGCCGCCGCCGTCCTGCACTACGCGCAGGAGATCTTCGAGGGGATGAAGGCGTACCGGAGCGTCGACGGCGGGGTGACGATGTTCCGCCCGTACGCCAACGCGGCCCGGTTCGCCGCGTCCGCCCGGCGGATGGCGATGCCCACGCTGCCGGAGGAGACCTTCGTCGACTCGCTGCACCGGCTCGTCGAGGTCGACCGCGAGTGGATCCCGGAGGGCGAGGACGGCAGCCTCTACCTGCGACCGTTCATGTTCGCCAGTGAGGTGTTCCTCGGTGTCCGCCCCGCCAACGAGTACCTGTACGCGGTGATCGCGTCGCCGGTCGGGTCGTACTTCTCCGGCGGCGTCAGGCCGGTCACGGTCTGGGTCTCCCCGGACTACACCCGCGCGGCGCCGGGCGGCACCGGCGCGGCCAAGTGCGGCGGCAACTACGCGGCCTCGCTGGTCGCGCAGGCGGAGGCGATCGAGCACGGCTGCGACCAGGTCGTCTTCCTCGACGCGGTGGAGCGCCGGTTCGTCGACGAACTGGGCGGCATGAACGTCTTCTTCGTGTACGACGACAACACGCTGGTCACGCCGCCGCTGACCGGCACCATCCTGCCCGGCATCACCCGGGAGTCGGTGCTCACCCTGGCCGCCGACGCGGGGATCCGGGTGGAGGAGCGGCCGGTCACGTTCGCCGACTGGCAGGCCGACGCGGCCAGCGGTCGACTGCGCGAGGTGTTCGCCTGCGGCACCGCCGCCGTGGTCACCCCGATCGGCACGGTCCGCTTCCCCGACGGCGAGTTCCTCGTCGGCGGCGGGGAGCCGGGCCGGGTCACCATGGCGCTGCGCCAGCAGCTCGTCGACATCCAGCGCGGCAAGGCCGGGGACCCGCACGACTGGGTTTACCGCGTGTTCTGAGATCGTCCGGAGAAGGGGCCTCGCCGAAGGGGCCCCTTCTCGCGTGGGCGGCTAGTCCAGCAGGTGGTCGCGCAGGGCGTCGAGCTGCGCGTCCGTGACGCCCGCGTGGCGCAGGTACCCCTCCACCGAGCCGTACCCCTCGCGGAGTTCGGCGAGGAACAGCAGCATCGTCTCCTCGGGGCAGGTGAGCGGCGGCAGCCCCGGCCGCATCTGCTGCCCGCTCGACGTGAACCAGGCCATGAACTTCTCGCCGGCCTCGGTGCTCAGGGCGTAGTCGGCCGCGATGTCGGCGTCGGAGACGCCGAGCACGGCGAGCGTGAGGCCGCAGACGATGCCGGTGCGGTCCTTGCCCGCCACGCAGTGCACCAGCACCGGGGCGTTGACCTCGTCGGCGATCAGCCCGATCGCCTCGCCCAGCCCGGCGGTGCCGGTCTGCGCCATGTCCGCGTACCGGTCGGCGAGGTAGCGGGCCAGGTCGGCGCCGGACCGGTACGGGTTGTCGGTCCACTCGGCGTGCTCGGGGTGGATGTGCCGCCAGGTCACGCCGTCCAGGTCCGGGATCCGGCCGTCGCGCTCCACCTCGTACGGGCGGCGCAGGTCGAGCACCGTCCGGACCCCGAGCGCGCCTAACGCCTGCCGGTCGGCGTCGTCGAGGCGGTGCGGTGAGTCGGAGCGGAAGAGCCGGCCCCGGCGGACGGCGCGGCCGTCGTGGCCGAGCGGTCCGCCGACGTCGCGGAAGTTGAACAGGGTGGAGAAGCGGGTGACCTCGATGGCGTCCACCCTGACACGGTAACGGCCGGCGGGGCGGAGCCCCACCGGCCGTCGAACAGGATCACCGTCACCTGGCGGTACCCGGCGGGATGGCCGAGTACGTGTCGCCGTAGTAACCACCGAGCTTGTCCCGGTATGCCGGGTCGGTGTCGGCGGTCTCGTCGAACTCGGGCGCGGCCTTGATCTGGTCCTTGCCTCGGTCGACGTAGACCTTCCGCTCGTCGTGGTCGACGTGGTTGACGGTGCCGGCGGGGATCATGACCTTCTTGCCGAAGATCCACGGACCGGTGTCGACCACGAGGTAACTGGAGTTGACCTCGTGGCTGGACCGGTCCACCTTGCCGATGCCGCCGTCCGTCGCCTCGACCTTGTAGCCCACCAGGTCGGCGCCGGTCACCCCGGCGTCTTCCCGGTAGCGCCACGGGTCGAAGGTGCCGCCGGGCGTGCCCGGGAAGGCGCCCTGACCACCCGTGACGAGCGGGTCCGGCGTCCCGTGGGTCGTTCGAGGGTCGAGCCGCTCCATGGCGTTTCATCTCCTCTACTCGACTGATCGGGGGTTGGTGCCTGTCAGCCCCATGTCCTACCCGGTGTCGAGATCGGTACACCTGTAACCACGAAAAGGGCCGGCCGGTTCGCACCGGCCGGCCCTTCCGACTGCGCTCAGGCGAGCGCGGCCTCCGCGTCGAGCGTCACCGCGGCGGCGTGCACGACGGCGGCGATGCGCAGCCCCTCGTGCACCTGCTCGCGGCTGAAGCCGGCGGCGCGCAGGGTCTTCTCGTGCGACTCCAGGCAGACACCGCAGCCGGTGATCGCGGAGACGGCGAGGCACCACAGCTCGAAGTCGGCCTTCTCGACGCCCGGCCGGGCGATGATCTGCATCCGCAGCCGGGCGGGGATCGACTGGTACTGCTCGTCGCCGATCAGGTGCTTGGCCCGGTAGTAGACGTTGTTCATCGCCATGATCGCGGCGGCGCCCTTGGCCGCCTCGACCGCCTCCGGGCCGAGGTGGACGACGGCCTCCTCGGCGATTTCCTTCAGCACCACGGCGTTGCGCGCGGCGACGGCGCAGGCCAGGGCGGTGCCCCAGGCCTGCGCCGGCTTGAGCGTCGAGGTGCCGATGGTCGAGCCGAGGTTCAGCTTGATGTCCTTGGCGTACTCGGGAAGAGCCGCCTTCACCGCGTCCAGACCCATGATCAGGCCCCGGCGCCGGCGAGGAGCGCGGTGGCGTCCAGGGTGTCGCCGCCCTTGTTCCAGTTGCAGGGGCACAGCTCGTCCGTCTGCAGCGCGTCGAGCACCCGCAGGACCTCGGAGACGTTCCGGCCGACCGAGCCGGCGGTCACCATGGCGAACTGGATCTCGTTGTCCGGGTCGACGATGAAGGTCGCCCGCTGCGCGACGCCGTCCTCGCCGAGCACCCCGCAGGCGGCGGTCAGCTCGCGCTTGATGTCGCTCAGCATCGGGAACGGCAGGTCCCGCAGGTCCGGGTGGTCCTTGCGCCACGCGTAGTGGACGAACTCGTTGTCCACCGACACACCGAGGATCTGGGCGTCCCGGTCGGCGAACTCGCCGTTGAGCCGGCCGAACTCGGCGATCTCGGTGGGACAGATGAAGGTGAAGTCCTTCGGCCAGAAGAAGACGACCCGCCACTTGCCCTCGTGGGACTTGTGGTGGATCGTCTCGAACGCCTTGTCGGCCTCGAGCGACACGCAGGCGGTGAGTTCGTACTCGGGGAAGCGGTCACCGACAGTGAGCACAGGTCCTCCTTGACAGCGGCACGAGGCCGGTAACTGGATCGGTTCCAGATGCTTCCGCAGCGTTGTTTCCGCTCGATAGCGGCCTGGTGACTTGTGAAGCCGATCACCAAGATCGGGTTCGGCCGCACATCGGACCTCGGTGCGGGTATGGCAACCCTCCGTCACCGTCCCGCCATGTGGATTCTGCCTCCCAAAACCAGCTCGGGATGGCAGAGTGGCCATCGTGACCAGCACCGTCCTGATTATTGGCACCTAGCGCGCCGGCCTCCCCTCCGCCGAGCGCGCAGACCTCCCGCATCCGCGGGGGGTCTTTTTGTTGCTTGAGAAAGGAACCCCATGACGTTCCAGGTCTACGACACGACCTTGCGCGACGGCGCCCAGCGCGAGGGGCTCACCTACTCGGTGGTCGACAAGCTCGCGGTGGCCCGGCTGCTCGACGAGTTCGGTGTCGGCTTCATCGAGGGCGGATGGCCGGGCGCCGTGCCCAAGGACACGGAGTTCTTCCGCCGGGCGCGTACCGAACTCGACCTGAAGCACGCGGTGCTGGTCGCGTTCGGCGCCACCCGCCGGGCCGGGATGGCCGTCGGCGAGGACCCGCAGGTGCGCGGCCTGCTCGACGCGGAGACGCCGGCGATCGCCCTGGTCGCGAAGGCCGACCTGCGGCACGTGGAGCGGGCGCTGCGGACCACCGCCAAGGAGAACCTGGCGATGATCCACGACACGGTGGCGCACCTGGTGGCCGAGGGGCGGCGGGTGTTCGTCGACGGCGAGCACTTCTTCGACGGGTACCGGCACGACCCGGCGTACACGTCGACGGTCGTCGAGACCGCGCTCGCCGCGGGCGCCGAGCGGTTCGTGCTCTGCGACACCAACGGCGGCATGCTCCCGTCCCACATCACCGCCGCGATCGCCGACCTCACCGACCGGCTCGGCGTCGCCCCCGAACTGCTCGGCATCCACTGCCAGAACGACACCGCCTGCGCCGTGGCCAACACCATCGCCGCCGTGGAGGCGGGCGTACGGCACGTCCAGGGCACCGCCAACGGGTACGGCGAGCGCCCCGGCAACGCCGACATCTTCGCCGTCGTGGCGAACCTCCAGCTCAAGCTCGGGCTGCCGGTCCTACCGGAGGGCTGCCTGGAGCAGATGGTGCGGGTCTCCCACGCCATCGCCGAGATCGCCAACATCGCCCCCGACACCCACCAGGCCTACGTCGGGGCCGCCGCCTTCGCCCACAAGGCGGGGCTGCACGCGAGCGCGATCAAGGTGGATCCGCTGCTCTACAACCACGTGGACCCACAGGTGGTGGGCAACGACATGCGGATCCTCGTCACCGAGATGGCCGGCCGGGCCAGCGTCGAGCTCAAGAGCCGCGAGCTGGGCCTGGACCTGGCCGGCCATCCGGAGACCCTGACCCGGGTCACCAAGCGGGTCAAGGAACTGGAGGCCGGCGGGTGGTCCTTCGAGGCCGCCGACGCCTCGTTCGAGCTGCTGGTCCGCTCCGAGCTGCCGGACGCGGCGCCCGCGCGGCCGTTCGCGCTGGAGTCGTACCGGGTGCTGGTCGAGCACCGCGAGGACGGCGCGGTGGTCTCCGAGGCGACGGTCAAGATCCGGGTACGCGGGGAGCGCGTGATCGCCACCGCGGAGGGGAACGGGCCGGTCAACGCGCTCGACGAGGCGCTGCGCGTCGGCCTGGCGAAGCACTACCCGGAGCTGCGCGACTTCGAGCTCGCCGACTACAAGGTGCGGATCCTGGAGGGCAGCCACGGCACCGGCGCGGTGACCCGGGTGCTGGTGGAGACGTCCGACGGTGCCGGCCGCGACTGGACCACCGTCGGGGTGCACCCGAACGTGGTGGAGGCCAGCTGGCACGCCCTCGTCGACGCCCTTACGTACGGGCTGGACCGGGCGCGGGTGTGACGCGGCGTGCGGGTTAGGAAGGGTCCCCTGGACAACCGCAGGCGTTGAGAAGGGGCCCTTCCTCAGCCCGTGGGGAGGCGGAGGACGGCGAGCACCGCGCGGTGGTCGCTGCCGCGAACCGGGTGCACCGAGACGGCGCGGACGGCGATCCGCCGGTCCACCAGCACGTGGTCGATGGTGACCGGCGGGATCGGGTCGCCGTCGTACGGCCCCCACGTCCCGGTGAGCCCGGCCCCGGCCGCGTCGGCCGCGTCCACGTACCCGGTGTCGAGCAGGGCGCGCAGCGGGGCGTGGTCGAGCGTCGCGTTGAAGTCGCCGGCGAGGACGCTCAGCGGCCCGTCCGGGGTCGCCGGCGGCTGTGCCGCGAGATCCGTGCGCCAGTAGTCGACCTGGTCGACGGCGTACGGGGCGGCGGGATGCGCGGACTCGACCCGGACCGGCGGCGCGCCGGGCACGGCGACCGTCCCGTACGCCTGGTCGAAGCCCCAGCCGCCGCGGTTGTGCCGGACGCCGCCCGCGCTGACCGGGAACCGCGCGTACATCCCGGAGCCGAGCGTGCCCTCCGCCGGGTGCAGTTCCCGGTGCGGCAACAGGGTGTCGAGGCCCAACCGGTCCAGCTCCGCACCGATCTCCGGCGTGAACTCCTGTACGGCGAGCACGTCCACCGAGTGCCTGCGGACCAGGTCGACGAGCACCCGTGCGTCGGCGGTGCCGGCCAGCAGGTTGGCGGTCAGCAGCCGCACCACCGGACCGTCAGCGCCCGGCGGGGCCGAGCCGAACGCCCGGGGCGCCACCACGGCGACCAGCGCCACCGCCGTCACCGCCGCGACCACCGCGGGCCACCGGCGCCGCAGGGCGACAGTCAGCACCAGGGGGAGCAGGCTGACCGCCGCGACGTACGGCGTGAACGCCAGCAACTGGACCAACGGCCCCCGGTCCAGGCCGAGCAGACGGACCGCCGCCCACACGACGCCCGGCACGACAGCCGCCCAGCACACCACCGTGGCGGCGCGTCCGCCGCCGTCCCCGTTTCCGCGCACGCCGGCAGCCTAGCCGCAACCGGCTCCGGCAATGTTTCATGAATGGGCGGACGCTCACTTTTTGCATTTGTTGAATTGGGTTGTCCGACGTGATCGACTATTGACGTCTGACTTTTTCCGGTGCTACTTTCCACCTGGTTGCGACGTCGCAACCCCCAGTAGTTGTCCCAGCTCAGCAGCCGTGCCGGTCGGTGCGCGATCACCATTCGCGGTGCGCTCGGCGATCAATGATTCCCGGCGAATGGCGCTCATTTCCGCACCGGCGAAATCGTCAACCAACCGTCCCGTCATTCCCGGGTCGGCCGGATCACCACGGTCACAAAAAGGGAGTCCTGTCATGACCTCGATCCTCAGACGCAAGGCCGCGACGGTCGCGTTCGTCGTCCTGGCCCTCACCCTGGCCGGCGGCGGGATGGCCGTCGCGAAGCCGGCGGCGGAGACGCCCACCGAGGCCGTCCTGACGGTCCAGCAACCCCGGGCCGCGGGTCAGCCGCCGGTGACTGCCGCCGAGCGTGCCGCGGCTCGGGCCGCCCTCGCCAAGGGCGACGTCGGCACGACCGCTGTCGGTGCTCTTTACGCAGTCGTTGTCGAGCAGGCCCCGACGCGGGTCGTCCGCTCGTCCGCCATGGGCGTCACGGTCACCCGGCTTAGCACCGGCTGGTACTCGGTCAACTTCCCGGTCGACGTCCGCCGTGCCGTGTATACCGCGACCATCGGCACGAGCGATCCGCTGCTCGTCCCGCCGGCGGGGGAGGTTTCCGTGGCTCCCCGGCGTGACCTGGTGAACTCGGTGTTCGTCGTGACCCGCAACTCGTCGGGTGGTGCCAGTGACCTACCGTTCCACCTGGTCGTCCACCGGCTCGTCTGAGTCCCGCCAAACCGGCCCCCCGGCGCCGCGCCGGGGGCCGGTTCTCGTCGTTCCGGCCGGCGGTCCTGTCCCTTTCTAAGAGGATTGTCTCCTCCCGTGCCTGGTCGGGGCGGTAATTCCGACGTTTGTCCGAGGGCCGGCACGGGAAGCAAGCACCGTGACGGACATCTCGGACACCCTGGCCAGCATGCCCAACGCGGTCGAACCCGACGCGACCGGCGTCGAGCTGCAGCAGACCCTCGCCGAGGTCAGACGCGTGATCGTCGGGCAGGACCGGCTCGTCGAGCGACTGCTCACCGCGCTCCTCGCCGAGGGTCACTGCCTCCTGGAGGGAGTGCCCGGCGTCGCCAAGACGCTCGCGGCGCAGACCCTCGCCACGGTGGTGGGTGGCAGCTTCTCCCGCATCCAGTTCACCCCCGACCTGGTCCCGTCGGACATCGTCGGCACGCGCATCTACCGGGCCTCCCGGGAGACCTTCGACATCGAGCTGGGCCCGATCATGGCGAACCTGGTGCTCGCCGACGAGATCAACCGGGCGCCGGCGAAGGTGCAGTCCGCGCTGCTCGAGGCCATGGCCGAGCGGCAGGTCTCGATCGGCGGACGGACGTGGGACGTCCCGGCCCCGTTCCTGGTGCTGGCCACCCAGAACCCGATCGAGTCCGAGGGCGTCTACCAGCTGCCCGAGGCCCAGCGCGACCGGTTCCTGATGAAGATCGTCGTCGACTACCCGAGCGACGACGAGGAACTCGCGATCCTCTACCGGATGAGCGTCGACCGGCCCACGCCCCGCCGGGTGCTGGACCCGCAGCGCCTGCTCGACCTCCAGGCCCGGGCGGCCCGCGTCTTCGTGCACCACGCCCTCGCCGAGTACGTGGTCCGGCTCGTCCTCGCCACCCGCGACCCCGGCCGGTTCGGGGTGCCCGAGATCGCTCCGCTCCTCGCGTACGGGGCGAGCCCGCGCGCCACGCTCGGCCTGGTCGCCGCCGGGCGGGCCCAGGCACTGCTGCAGGGCCGGGAGTACGTGCTGCCCGACGACATCCGCGACCTCGCGGTGGAGGTGCTCGCCCACCGGCTGGTGCTCTCCTTCGACGCGATCGCCGACGGGGTGTCCGCCGAGTCGGTGGTCCGTCGACTGGTCGACGCCGTACCACCGCCCCGCGTGGCCACCGGTCACCCGGAACAAGCCGCGGACCTGGCGGCCGCCTGATGGGGTGGCGCGGCAGGACGGCGGCGACCGTGCCGCCGGACCCCGGGCTGGCCGACCTCGCCGGGGACGGGCGGCTGCGGCGGCTGGAGCTGACCGTGACCCGGCGGCTGGACGGGCTGCTGCACGGACAGCACCAGGGGCTGCTTCCGGGACCGGGCACCGAGCCGGCCGGCAGCCGGGAGTACCGACCCGGTGAGGACGAGGTCCGGCGGATGGACTGGGCGGTCACCGCCCGGACGACGGTGCCGCACGTCCGCGAGGTCGACGCCGACCGGGAACTCACCACGTGGTTGCTGGTCGATGCCAGCCCCAGCATGGAGTACGGCACGGCGGAGCTGGACAAGCGGGAACTCGCCGTGGCCGCCGTGGCCGCGGTCGGCTTCCTCACCGCCGGGGTGGGCAACCGTCTCGGCGCGCAGGTGCTCACGCCGACCGGGCTGCGCCGCTTCCCGCCCGGCACCGGGCGTACCCACCTGTTCGGGCTGCTCCGGACGCTGCTGGCCGCCCCGCGCACGGGCGCGTACGACGAGGACACGGCCCCGCTCGCGCCGCCCGACCTGGTCGAGGCGCTGGACGCCGTGCACCGGGTGGCCACCCGGCGCGGGCTCGTGGTGGTCGTCTCGGACTTCCTCGACGGTCTGCCCGACGACCCGGCACAGGCGGCGCCCTGGGAACGGACCCTGCGCCGGCTGGCCGTCCGCCACCAGGTGCTGGCCGTCGAGGTGACCGACCCGCGGGAGTGGGACCTGCCGGACGTCGGCCTGGTCACCCTGGTGGACCCGGAGAGTGGTCGACGGCGGGACGTCTGGACCGGGGACCCGCTGCTGCGCGAGCGGTACGCGGCCGCCGCGGCCGCCCAGCGCGACCAGGTACGCGAGGCGCTGCGGCGCAGTGGTGCGGCGCACCTGTCGCTGCGGACCGACCGGGACTGGGCCGCGGACATCGTGCGCCACGTGCACCGGCAACGCCGGCTGGCTGCCGCGCCGGCCGGGACGGCCCGGGGAGGTGTCGCGTGATCTGGCTCTCGCCCGTCCGCCTGTGGCTGCTGCTCGGCGTGCTCGCCCTGGCCGCCGGCTACATCCTGGTGCAGCGCCGCCGCAGCCGGTACGCGGTGCGCTTCACCAACCTGCGGCTCCTCGACCGGGTCGCCCCGCAGCGCCCCGCGTGGCGGCGGCACGTTCCCGCCGGGCTCTTCCTCGCCATGCTCGCGCTGCTGGTCGTCGGCTTCGCCCGGCCCACCGCAGAGGTGCGGGTGCCGCGGGAACGGGCGACGGTGATGGTGGCGGTGGACGTCTCCACCTCGATGCTCGCCAACGACGTGGAGCCGGACCGGCTCAGTGCCGCCCGGGAAGCGGCCCGGTCCTTCGTCGACGGCCTCCCCGACGAGTTCAACGTCGGCCTGGTCGCATTCGCCGGCAGCGCGGCCGTGCTGGTGCCGCCGGGCACCGACCGGGAAGCCCTGCACGAGGGGATCGGGCGGCTGGTCGAGGGCGCGACCGGTGTGCAGGGGACGGCGATCGGGGAGGCGATCAACACCTCGCTCGGCGCGGTGCGGAGCTTCGACGGCGAGGCGGCGAAGAACCCTCCGCCGGCCCGCGTCGTCGTGCTGTCCGACGGCGCGAACACGGCGGGCCTGGATCCGATGGAGGCCGCGGCCGACGCGGTGGCCATGAAGGTTCCGGTGTACACCATCGTGTTCGGCACCCCGAACGGCTTCGTCGACCGGTTCGGCCGGCCGATTCCCGTGCCGGTGGACGGGCAGACGCTGATCGCCGTCGCCGAGGAGACCGGCGGCCGGTTCCACGAGGCCGGCAGCGCCGAGGAGCTGAAGGCCGTCTACGAGGACATCGGCAGCTCGGTGGGCTACCGCACCGAGCGGCAGGACGTCTCGGCCCGGTTCATCGGCCTCGGGCTGGTCTTCGCGATGGGCGCGGCGGCGGGCTCGATGCGCTGGTTCTCCCGCCTGCCCTGATCCCGAGCAGGGGGCTGGTCACGGTGCGGCCGATCGACACGTGAGGAGCGTATGCATGGGAGTGCAGACCGGGCTGGGCGAGCCGCGGGGCCCCTGGTTCATCTCACCGGAGCTGGGCCCGGACGGGCGGTCCCGCTGGGACGTACCCGGATCGGATCGGGACGGGGCGGGACGGCGCTGGCACGGCCGGTTGCTGGCCGGCCTGACGGTGGTCGCCCTTTCCAGCGCCTCCGGCGCGGTCGCCGGCGGGCTCGTGGCGAGCCGGGACGGCGCACCGGGACCCGCGGCCGCCTCGGCCGCGCCGGTGCCGGCCGAGCTGGTGACGGCCGCCGAGAAGACCGTCCCGGGGGTGGTGTCGGTGCTGGTGGGCGGTGGGGCCGGCGCCTCGGCGACCGGCTCCGGCTTCGCCGTCGACGACCAGCAGCACATCATCACCAACGACCACATCCTGGCGAAGGGCCGAGACGGCTCGGTGACCGTGGAGCTGCCGGACGGGCGGCGGTTCGCGGCGGAGGTGGTGGGCCGGGAGCCGCGCAGCGACCTCGCGGTGCTACGGGTGCCGCCGTCGGCCGGCCTGTCCGCGCTGCCGCTGGCGAAACCGGGCTCGACCCGGGTCGGTGAGCCGGTCCTCGCCGTCGGCTCGCCCCTCGGCCTCGCCGGCACGGTGACGGCCGGCATCGTGAGCGCCCTGGACCGGCAGGTACGCCTCGGCGACAACCGGCACACGGCCGTGCAGACGGACGCCTCGATCAACCCGGGCAACTCCGGGGGTCCGCTGGTGAACGCCCGGGGCGAGGTGGTCGGGGTGAACACCGCGATCGCCACCATCGACGGGAACGGGTCGATCGGCATCGGTTTCGCGATCCCGATCGAACAGGTTCAGCAGACGGCCGACACGATCATCGGAAAGGGCGGCTGAGTAACCGTCGGTGACTGACCGATTACGCGCGGAATAGCGGATGTGTCGGATTTCAGCGCCGAGTGATCAAGCCATGGAAATATTACGTTGAGTATGAATACTGGCGGGGGTGGAGCGTCCTCTCATCGCGGTCCTCCTCCTGGTGGGCCTGATCATCGGAATCGGTCTGGGATCGTCGTACACGCGGGCGCGGCGCGGGTGGACCGACTACCAAGCCGCGAAAAAGACGGTGCCCGGCGCGCGGCGCACGGCGTGGCTGCTCATCCGGGTGGTCACCACCAAGGTCGGCGTGATCGCCCTGCTGCTGGTCGGTGCCGTCGCGTACGCGGCGGTCGGCTCCGACGGCGAGCCCGAGCGCGCCGACCCGAGCCCGTCCGCGACCACGGCCAACCGCTGACCGGCGCGGGCCGCGTCCCGGGGACCGCGCAGGCGGCACCGGACGCTGGTCCGGGGGACCGTGCGTGCGGCACCGGACGCGGCGTTAGCCTCGGGGCATGGACGGCGGGCTGCGGGTGAGCGACCGGTGGGTCGTGTCCGACGCCGAGCTGCGGGAGCGCTTCTCCCGGTCCTCCGGCCCCGGCGGGCAGGGTGTCAACACGACCGACTCGCGGGTGGAGTTGAGCTTCGACCTCGGCGCCTCCCCGGGTATCCCGGAATCCCTCCGGGCGCGGGCCCTCGAACGCCTCGCCGGACGGCTCGTCGACGGGGTGCTCACCGTGGCCGCCAGCGAGCACCGGGCCCAGCTCGCCAACCGGGAGGCGGCCCGGGAGCGGATGGCCGCGCTGCTGCGCGAGGCGATCGCGCCGCCGCCGAAGGCCCGGCGCCCGACACGACCGTCCCGCGCGGCCAAGGAACGCCGCCTGGCCGAGAAGAAGCGGCAGGCCCAGCGCAAGCGTGACCGCCGCGTCGACGGCGACTGACGGCCACCGTGACACTGTGCCAAGCCGGGCCGCCCTCCCGGCCCGGTTCGGACTACTCCGGCAGGGCGTCGAGCAGGCGGGCGCGCAGCCCCGCGGCCCGCTCGGCGAAACCGCGCTGCGCGGTCGCGTACTCCGCCCGCCCCTCCGGGGTCTCCACCCGCACCGGCGGGTATCCGAGCGCGGCCAGGTCGTACGGACTGGCCCGCATGTCGAGGGTGCGGATCTCCCGCGCCAGCGCGAAGGCGTCCGCCACCAGTTCGCTCGGCACCAGCGGGGACAGCTTGTACGCCCACTTGTAGAGATCCATGTTGGCGTGCAGACAGCCCGGCTGCTCCAGCGCGTGCTGGCTCTCCCGCGTCGGGGTGAGCACGTTCAACGGCCGGGCCGGGGCGGTGAAGAACCGGTACGCGTCGAAGTGGCTGCACCGTACGCCCCGCTCCTCGACGACCGTCGCGGTGTGTTCCGGGCTCAGCCGCAGCGGCCACGCGTTGTGCCGTACCTCCGCCTGCGTCTGCCGGTAGACCATCGCCCACTCGTGCATGCCGAAGCACCCGAACTGCGCGGCCCGGCCCGCCGTGGCGCTGAGCAGCGTCCGGATCCAGGCGACCGACTCTGCGCGCCGGGCGCGTACCCCCTCGGTGTCGAGGGTGACCCCGGCGGCGCCGGCGCGGTAGTCCCGCCCGAAGTCGACCGGGTCCGCGTCGCGCAGCACCACCCCGGCGCCCGGATGCCAGCGGCGCAGCTGGGCGGGGCGGTGCGAGTAGTAGGTGAACAGGAAGTCCTCGACCGGATGCTTCTCGCCGCGCCGGCGGCGGGCCAGGTGCGGCGTCAGCCAGCCGTCGACCCGCTCCTCGTGCGCCCGGCGCCGGGCCTGCCAGACCGCCGCGTCGAGCACGGTGGTCGGGGCGAGGGCGGCAGTCACGCACCCCAGGGTACGACCGCCGCCCGCGCCGCCGGTCAGGCCACGTCCACCCGCACCCCGGCGGAGAAGACGCCGCTGCGCAGCTCCAACTGGGTCGGCGGCTCCCGACCGTTCACCGTGAAGACCAGCGGGAGCACCATTCGGCTGCCGGCCGCCATGGGCCGGGCGAACACGTCCCGCCCCAGGTTCGCCCGGCGGGTCGCCTGCTCGTCGGTACTGACGAAGTTGCCGTCGGCGAGGTACGCGCGCTGGAGGCGGCCGTGCCAGCTCTGCTGCTCCGGTGTGAGGTTGCGGACGCCGACCGTGGCCGCGCACTGCCGCGCGCCCCGGCCCGGCTCGCACGCGACGCGGTAGACGGTGAACTCGAACGCCGCCTCGCGCAGCGGCTCGCCGACGGCGCCGGACACCCCGGTACCGACCCAGGCGCCGCTGGTGGGGCGGCTGTCGGTGTCGACGCCGGAGACCTTCCGGGTCGCCGTCCAGGCCGCCGTGCCGACGGTGCCGGCCAGCACCACCGCGGCCACCGGCACGATCAACCACGTCGACGGCTTCCGCCGGAGCGGCTCGGCCGCAGGAGCCGCCGGCCGCGGATAGACGGTGCCCCGCGCGTCCTCGACGAGGGCCGCGGCGCGCGGGCGGCGCCGACGTCGCCACGTCCAGAACCCGCCGAGGGCGACGGCGGCGACACCACCGAGGCCGGCCAGCAGCACCGTCGGCTGCCGCCACACCGGCGGCTCCTCCTCCGTGGCCGTCGCGGCCGGGGAGGGCGCGGCCTGCCAGGTCGCGGTCGCGCAGTCGTACGGGCGGTAGCCGTCGGTGGCGAAGGCACAGGCGGGCGCGGTCAGCGGCCGGCCCGGCGCGGCGGTGATCGCGGTGGCCAGGGTGGTGGTGCTCCGCGCGGGCAGCCGCAGGTTCCAGGTCACCTCGGTCACGTCCTGGCCGCCGTTCCGGGTGGCCCGGCCGCCGCTGGTGATCGAGGTCGGCGACGTACCCGGGGGCAGCTCCTGGCGGACGGTGGTGGCCACCGGCCGGCTGCCGTCGTTGCGGACCTGGATGCGGTACCGCGGCGCGGGTGTGCTCTCCGGCGCGACCCGCACCGTGACCGGCGGCTTCGGCGGCGGGACGACCGCCCGGGTCGGGGTCGGCACGGCCGGCGGGGCCGACGGCCGGCCCGGTTCCTGGCTCGCGCCCGGTTGCTCCGTCGCCGCGGCCACCGGTCGTGGCGCGGCCACCGGTCGTGGCGCGGCCACCGGTCGTGGCGCCGCCACCGGTTGCGCGGCCACCGGTTGCGCGGGCGCCGGTCGGGTGGTGGCCGGCTGCGTGGCGGCGGCCCGCTGAGCGGTGGCCGGCTGCGTGGCGGCGGCCCGCTGAGCGGTGGCCGGCTGCGCGCCGGTCGGGTCGGGTGCCGCGGCCGGCAGCGCCGGTACGGCGGCGAGGATGCCGAGGCAGTGGACGAACACTGCGAGGGCCCTGTGGTGTCGTGTCGATGCAGGCATACGAACGAACCTCCGGAGCCGACGCTAGGGGCGCGCTCACGCCGTGCGGGTACGAAGTCGGGAAGTCCGCCCCGGCGGTCCGGCGATGACGTATGGTGCGCGGCCGGCGTGTCCCGTGGGGCCGTGGCGCGGCCCGTGGTCGCCGCTGCGGGCAGTGGCCGCGCGGGACGCGTGGCCACCGCTCTCCGCCCCGGGCACCGGGGCTAGATTGGCCAGGTGCGTATCGCTCGTTTCGCTCATGCCAACGGAATGTCGTTCGGGGTCGTCGAGGGGGAGTCGGAGGCGGGTCCGCAGGGCCTGACCATCGCCGAGATCGACGGGCACCCGTTCGGGCGGATCAACTTCACCGGTGGGCGGTGGGCCCTGTCCGACGTGCGGCTGCTGTCCCCGATCCTGCCCAGCAAGGTGGTCTGTGTCGGCCGCAACTACGCCGAGCACGCCGCCGAGCACGGCAGCGAGGTCCCCAAGGAGCCGCTGCTCTTCCTCAAGCCGTCCACCTCGGTGATCGGGCCCCGGGACGCCATCCGGCTGCCGATCTTCTCGAAGCAGGTCGAACACGAGGCCGAGCTGGCGGTCGTCATCGGCGCCCCCGGCGCCCGCCGCGCCGACCGGGCCGCCGCCGAACGCGCGATCTTCGGCTACACCTGCGCCAACGACGTGACCGCCCGGGACCTGCAGCGCACGGACGGCCAGTGGACCCGGGCCAAGGGCTTCGACTCGTTCTGCCCCATCGGCCCCTGGATCACCACCGGCCTCGACGTCACCGACCTCGAGATCCGGTGTGAGGTGGGTCGCAACCCGGACGAGATGGAGGTCCGCCAGCTCGGCCGCACCCGCGACATGGTGTTCGACGCGCCGGCCCTGGTGTCGTACGTCTCGCACGTGATGACGTTGCTCCCGGGGGACGTGATCCTGACCGGTACGCCGGCCGGGGTTAGCCCGCTCGTGGACGGGGATACGGTCACCGTGCGGATCGAGGGGATCGGCGAGCTGACCAACCCGGTCGTGCCCGTCACCTGATCCGCCCTGAGGCCCGTTTCCGCAGCTCACGGGTGGTTTGTGGGGCTCGATTTGGCCACGCGGCGCGGGGAAGGTAAGGTTTGTACCCGGCGCCGCGAGGGGCCAATGGGGTATGGGGTAATTGGCAGCCCGACTGATTCTGGTTCAGTTAGTCTAGGTTCGAGTCCTGGTACCCCAGCGCAGTCGCGATTCGCGAGAATCGCGGTCGCTGGATTCTGGCGGAGGTCCGACCTCTGATAGAGTTCGGCTTCCCGCCCCTGAGGGTGGGAGCAGCAGGTTCTGGCCCCGTCGTCTAGCGGCCCAGGACGCCGCCCTCTCAAGGCGGTAGCGCCGGTTCGAATCCGGTCGGGGCTACAGCAGTGACAGCCCGTCCCACCACGTGGGGCGGGCTTCGTCGTTCTCCGGCACCGCTTCGGGCCGCTGTCCGCCGGTCGTCGGTAGCTGCCCCGGGGTGCGTGCGCGTGCGGCCCCCGTCGTCGGCGCCGTGGCCGGTGCCGCTAGACTACTGCCGCACCGCTCGACCAGGCGGTGAAGCAGGAAAGTTCCTGGCCCCGTCGTCTAGTGGCCCAGGACGCCGCCCTCTCAAGGCGGTAGCGCCGGTTCGAATCCGGTCGGGGCTACAAACGTCGAAGGCCCGCCTCGCGTCCCGCGAGGCGGGCCTTTCACCGTCCGCACCCCGCACCCCGGGCGCCGCCCGCCCACAGCGCGTCGATCATGAGGTTGGCGGCAGTTTCGGAGATCCACATCGCCGCCAACCTCATGATCGACGTGGACCCCGGGGTTAGAGGCCGGAGAGGCGTTGGCCGGCTCGGACGACGGCCATGGCGTGGCGTTCGCCGGGACGGCGGCCGAGGCGTTCGATCGGGCCACTGATGCTGATGGCGGCGATCACGCGGCCCGTACGGTCACGGATCGGCGCGGAGACGCTCGCCACACCGGCCTCCCGCTCGGCCACGCTCTGCGCCCAGCCCCGCCGGCGGACCTCCGCGAGGGTGCGGCCGGTGAACTTCGAACGCGGCAGCAGCGGCATGACCGCCTCCGGCGGCTCCCACGCGAGCAGGATCTGCGCCGCGGAGCCGGCGGTCATCGGCAGCACCGAGCCCACCGGCACGGTGTCGCGCAGCCCACTGGCCCGCTCGGCGGCGGCCACGCAGATGCGCTCGTCGGCGCGGCGCAGGTAGAGCTGGGCGCTCTCGCCGGTGGCGTCGCGCAGCGCGGCGAGCAGCGGCTCCGCCGCGGTCAGGAGCACGTCGGGCGCCGCGTTGGCCAGCTCGCCCAGGCGTGGGCCGGGACGCCACCGCCCCTGCGTGTCGCGTACCAGCATCCGGTGGATCTCCAGTGCCTGTGCCAACCGGTGCGCCGTTGCCCGGGGCAGCTTCGTGCGTTCAACGAGTTCGGCCAGGCTGGCGCCGTCGACACAGGCGGCCAGGATGACCACCGCCTTGTCGAGAACGCCGACACCGCTCATACTGTGTCCCACAAGCCGAAACTTACCTCCCAGAATTTAGGATGTCCAGATGGTGGGAGTCACTCCTGAGCCGAGGACCCTGGCCGAGAAGGTCTGGGACGCGCACGTCGTACGGTCCGCCGCGGGCGAGCCTGACCTGCTCTTCATCGACCTGCACCTGCTGCACGAGGTGACGAGCCCGCAGGCGTTCGACGGGCTGCGCCTCGCCGGCCGCCCGGTCCGCCGCACCGACCTGACGATCGCGACCGAGGACCACAACACCCCGACCGGGTACGCCGACCCGTCGTTCCGGTCCCGCCGCGGCGACCTCCTCACCATCGCCGACCCCACCTCGCGTACGCAGATCGAGACGCTGCGCCGCAACTGCGCCGAGTTCGGCGTGAAGCTGCACCCGCTCGGCGACGAGAACCAGGGCATCGTTCACGTCATCGGCCCCCAGCTGGGCCTGACCCAGCCCGGCATGACGATCGTCTGCGGCGATTCGCACACCGCCACCCACGGCGCGTTCGGCGCCCTGGCGTTCGGCATCGGCACCAGCGAGGTCGAGCACGTGCTGGCCACCCAGACGCTGCCGCAGGCCCGCCCGAAGACGATGGCGGTGAACGTCGTCGGGGAGCTCGCGCCGGGCGTCACCGCCAAGGACCTGGTGCTCGCGCTGATCGCCCAGGTGGGCACCGGCGGCGGGCGCGGGCACATCGTGGAGTACCGGGGCGAGGTGATCCGGAACCTCTCCATGGAGGGCCGGATGACCATCGCCAACATGTCCATCGAGTGGGGCGCCAAGGCCGGCATGATCGCTCCGGACGAGACGACCTTCGCGTACCTGAAGGGGCGGCCCAACGCCCCGACGGGCGCCGACTGGGACGCCGCGGTCGCCTACTGGCGGACCCTGCCCACCGACGAGGGCGCGACCTTCGACGCGGAGGTCACCCTGGACGCCAGCCGGATCACGCCGTTCGTGACGTGGGGCACCAACCCCGGTCAGGGCGCCCCGCTGGACGCGTCCGTGCCCGACCCCGAGGAGTTCGTGACCGAGCCGGAGCAGGCCGCCGCCCGCCGCGCGCTGGCGTACATGGACCTCACGCCCGGCACTCCGCTGCGGGACCTCGCGGTCGATGTGGTCTTCGTCGGTTCCTGCACCAACGGGCGCCTGGAAGACCTGCGTGCCGCCGCCGACGTGCTGCGTGGGCACCGGGTGGCCGACGGCGTCCGCATGCTCGTCGTGCCCGGCTCGGCGGCCGTCCGGGAGGCGGCCGAGGCCGAGGGGCTCGACAAGATCTTCACCGACGCCGGCGCCGAGTGGCGCTTCGCGGGCTGCTCGATGTGTCTGGGGATGAACCCGGACACGCTCTCCCCGGGCCAGCGGGCCGCGTCGACCTCCAACCGCAACTTCGAGGGCCGCCAGGGCCGGGGCGGACGTACCCACCTGGTCTCCCCGCCGGTCGCCGCCGCCACCGCCGTGGTGGGCCGGCTGGCCGCTCCCGCCGACCTGTAGAAGAGGACACCGCTGATGGAGAGGTTCACCACCCACACCGGCACCGCCGTGCCCCTGCGCCGGTCCAACGTGGACACCGACCAGATCATCCCCGCCGTGTACCTCAAGCGGGTGACCCGGACGGGGTTCGCGGACGGCTTGTTCAGCGCATGGCGGGAAGATCCGGAATTCGTCCTCAACGATCCCGCGCATTCCGGCGCGTCGATTCTCGTCGCCGGTCCGGAGTTCGGCACCGGCTCCTCCCGGGAGCACGCCGTCTGGGCCCTGCGCGACTGGGGGTTCCGCGCAGTGATCTCCCCGCGCTTCGGTGACATCTTCCGGGGCAACGCCCTCAAGGAGGGTCTGCTCCCGGTCGAGTTGGAATTGAAAGCCGTCGAGGAGATCTGGGCCAGCGTCGAGGCCGATCCGACCACCCCGGTCACCGTCGACCTGACCGCCCGCCAGGTCCGCGTCGGGGACGCCACCTGGTCGTTCCCGCTGGACGACTTCAGCCGTTGGCGGCTGATGGAGGGCTTGGACGACATTGGACTCACCCTCCGGCACGAGGCCGACATCAGCGCCTTCGAGACGTCCCGGCCGCCGTTCCTGCCCACCGTCGCATAGCGCCGCGCCCCGTCACCGCGCCGATTTCGCCCCCACCGGTCTTACCGGTGGGGGCGAATCCGTTGCGACACAAGGGCTTTTTTCCACCGAATGTTTGTGTCCCGGCAGCGCAGGGCATACCGTGCGCGCAGAATGGCTCGCGTCGAGTCAGTTGCACAATCGGGAGGAAGTCGTGAACAAGGCCGAGCTCATCGAGGCGCTCGCTGTTCGCCTGGGGGACCGGAAGACGGCGACGGCCGCGCTCGAGGCAGTCCTCACTGAGGTCCAGGCGGCGGTCACCAAGGGCGAGAAGGTGGCGATCACCGGCTTCGGAGCGTTCGAGAAGCGCGTCCGAGGCGCCCGAACAGCCCGGAATCCGCGGACCGGCGAGGCGGTGAAGGTCAAGAAGACCTCCGTCCCGACCTTCCGCCCGGGTGCCGGGTTCAAGGAGATGGTGGCCAGCGGCAAGGTGCCGAAGGCCGCGGCGGCGGCGAAGAAGACCACCACCGCGGCCGCCAAGGCCACCGGCGCGAAGGCGACCGGCGCCAAGGCCACCGGCGCCGCGGCGAAGAAGACCACGGCGGCGAAGGCGGCGAAGACCACCACGAAGGCCGCCGCCGCGAAGAAGACCACCACGAAGGCGGCCGCCGCGAAGAAGACCACCGCGAAGGCCGCCCCGGCGAAGAAGAGCGCCGCGGCGAAGAAGACCACGGCGGCGAAGAAGACCGCCGCGGCCAGCAAGAGCGCGGCGGCCAAGAAGGCCCCCGCGAAGAAGGCTCCCGCCAAGAAGGCAGCGACGAAGCGCTGACCCCAGGCGTACGACGAGGGCGTCCACCGCAGCGGTGGACGCCCTCGTCCCGTGCCGCGGTGCCCTTGTGTGTCAACCGGGTCCCCTCCGCTACCGGGAGGCGTTGAGCAGGGCCCTCCCTTAAAGGCGGTCGGCGGCGAGGAGGCGGTCGCCGGAGAACGCGAGCAGCCAGCCGCCGCCCTTCGGCGTGGTGAAGTCGTCCGTGCGGCCGCTCAGGCGTTCCAGGGCCCCCGGGATCACCTTTCCCTGACTGCACACCGCGACCGGCTCGCCGGCCGCGCCGAGGGCGGCGAGCCGGGCGGCCGTGGCCAGCACGCACTCGTCCAGGTCCTGGCCCGCCCGCGGTTCGTCGAGGTCGCCGTCCACCTCGATGGGCAGGTCGAGCAGCGCCGCCGTCGGGTCGAGGGTCTGTACGCAGCGGCGCGCCGACGCGGAGAGCAGGCGTACCGGCCGCACCAGGGCCACCAGGGGTGCGACCGCGTGTGCCTGCGCCCAGCCCTGCGCGTCCAGCGGCCGGCCGCTGTCCGGCCCGGACCAGGTGCCCCGCTTGCCGGCGTGCCCGTGCCGGAGGAGCGCCATCGCCACCGTGACCGGTGGCAGGGCCGCGAACGCCCCGAGCACCTCGGCGTCGTGCGGGTAGCTGACCAGCCGGATCGCCTCGTCGACGGCGAGCCACCGCACGTCGTCGACCTCGGTGCCGGGCTGGAAGCCGCCGTCGGCGACGGCCCGCATCGACCAGTAGTCGACGAGCTTCGGCCGGCCCTCGCTGCGGTAGCTGACGCTCGGCAGGCGGATCTGCGGCACCGCCCGCACGTCGGTCTCCTCGGCGACCTCACGGACGGCGGCGAGCAGCGGATGCTCGGCCGGCTCCAGCTTGCCCTTGGGCAGCGACCAGTCGCCGTACCGGGGGCGGTGCACCAGGCAGACCTCGACACCGGTCGGACCGGGTCGCCAGGCGACGCCCCCCGCCGCCCGGATGCCGGGCGGTGCGACCGGCGCACCCTCCGTCGTCGGGGGCCCGCTCATCGCAGCCACGCCGTTCGACGCCGCCGGCTGGCCCGCCGCCACGCCCCCGGGAACTCCGCCCGGACGCGCCGTACCGTCGCCCGCTCCCGCTCCAGCAGCCGGCCGGCGGTCACCGCCAGTTCGTGGTCGTCCGGTCGCGTGTCGGCCACGTTCCGCCAGGTCTCGGCGGCGACGGTCGCGTCCTGGTGTTCGCCGAGCAGGTCCTGCACCCGGGCGAGCTTGCGTGCCAGCTTCGCGGCGTCACCGCCGAGCACGGGCGCCACCGCGGTGACGGCGGACCGGGCCTGCTTGCTGTCCTTGCGGACGGTGTGCCACTGCTCGTCCGGCCCGTCCTGGGCCAGCGCCGCGACGCTGCCCGGCTGGCCCGGGGCGCCGGCCAGCCGACGCCAGGGGCGGGCCACCAGGCGCGGCAGGACGTCCCGGGCCGGCGCGGCAGCCCGTCGGGTCAGCCGCGGCGAACCGGCGGCCAGGACCAGGGCGTCGACCAGGGCCCGGTAGCGGTCGGAGCGCAGCGTCTCGTCGACGGCGGCGAGGGCCGCCTCCTGCCGTTCGGCCAGGACGGCGTCGAGTCGGGCGACCGCCGCCGGGTCCAGCGGGCTCAGCGGGTCGGCGGCGGCGGTCCGCCGCAGCCGCTCCCGCAGCACCTCGACGTCCCGCGCGGCGCCCAGCGAGTCCGCGAGCCACGTCAGCTCGTCTCGTAGCCGGCCTGCCCACCCGGGCCGGACCAGCCGCCGGAAGGTCTTCAGGTCGCTGCGCAGCCGCCGGCAGGCGACCCGCATCTGGTGTACGGCGGTGTCGCCGTCGCCGACCGGCGCGCGCAGCCGGAGCAGCGGGTCGTGTGCGACGAGCCGCCGCACCTCGCGGCGGAGCGCCTCGGTCATTACCTCGCCGGCGGTCGGGTCGGCCGGCAGGCCGGTGGGGGCGACCAGGTCGGGTTCGCCCTCGGCCGCCGCGCCGAGCGCCCGGACATGCTTCGGGACGAACCCGCCGTCCCGGGCGCCGGCTTCCCGCAGCAGCGAGCCGATCCGGTCCAGCAGGTCCCGGCCGCCGGCCTTCCGTTCGACCTCGACCTCGCGGAAGGCGGAGGTGGTGGCGCCACCGGCGTCGAGCACGGTGACGTCGTCGTCCACCACCTCGGCGAGCACCGCGCCCGCGCCGTCGTGGACCTCGTACGCGCGGCGGACCGTGCGCACCACGGCGGCCGGTGCCAGCGGGGCGCCCCGGTGGACGACGGTGACCAGCTCCACCAGGTCGGCCGGGGGCTCACCGGCGGCACCCGGCCGGGAGATCTCGTGCCGGACACCGGGGGTGTCCGTCGGCAGCTTCACCGTCCAGGGCAGCGCGTCGCCCTCGCGGTGGCGCAACGAGACCCCGGACCGCGCCAGCCGCAGGTCGACGGTGTCGAAGTACGTGGCGACCAGGGTCACCGGCGGCAGCTCCCGCACTCCGCCGCCCCCCGGCGCCGCCGGGGTCAGGTCCGGCAGCGCCCAGCTGTCGTCCACCTCGTACTTGCGCTCCTCCTCCATCCGGTCAGCCTAGGGCCGGGTCAGCCGGCCGTGCCGCCGACGCGGCGCAGCAGCAGCTCCTGGAGGTGGACGAGTGGTGCCTCGTCGCCGCCGGTACGCCGGGTCCAGGTGCCGTCCGCGGCCAGCTCGAACGCGTCCACGTCCGGGCTGAACGCCGCGGTCAGCACGTGGTCCAGCTCGGCCCGGGCCACCGGGTCGCTGACCTGCACCAGGGCCTCGACCCGGCGGTCCAGGTTGCGGTGCATCAGGTCGGCCGAGCCCATCCAGAACTCGGCGTCGCCGTTGTTGCCGAACCGGAAGACCCGCGAGTGCTCCAGGAAGCGGCCGAGGATGGACCGGACCCGGATGTTGTCCGACAGGCCCGGCACTCCCGGCCGCAGCGTGCACATGCCACGGATCAGCAGGTCCACGTGGACGCCGGCCCGGGAGGCGCGGTAGAGGGCGTCGGTGACCTCCTCGTCGACCAGCGAGTTCACCTTGAACTGCACCAGACCGGGCATACCGAGCCGGACGTGCGAGATCTCCCGCTCGATCCGCTCGATCAGCCCGCTGCGGATGCCCTGCGGCGCGACCAGCAGCCGCCGGAACGCGGTCTGCCGGCTGTAGCCGGTGAGCACGTTGAACAGGTCGGTCAGGTCGGCGCCGATCTCGGGGTCGGCGGTGAGCATGCCGAAGTCCTCGTAGAGGCGCGCGGTCTTCGGGTGGTAGTTGCCCGTGCCGATGTGGCAGTAGCGGCGGATCTGGTTGCCTTCCTGGCGCACCACCAGGGCGGTCTTGCAGTGCGTCTTGAGGCCCACCAGGCCGTAGACCACGTGGCAGCCGGCGCGCTCCAGCGTGCGGGCCCAGCCGATGTTGGCGATCTCGTCGAACCGGGCCTTCAGCTCGACCAGCACCACCACCTGCTTGCCGGCGGCGGCGGCATCGACCAGCGCGTCGACGATCGGGGAGTCACCGCTGGTGCGGTAGAGGGTCTGCTTGATCGCCAGCACGTTCGGGTCGGCCGCCGCCTGCTCGATGAAGCGCTGCACGCTGGTGGCGAACGAGTGGTACGGGTGGTGCACCAGCACGTCCCCGTCCCGCAGCGTGGCGAACACGCTCCGGGGCACCTCGCCCTCGGCGAGCCGGGGGTGGGTGGCGGGCACGAAGGGCGGGTCCTTGAGGTCCGGCCGGTCGGCGTCGCCGTACAGCTGCCAGAGGGCCGACAGGTCGAGCAGGCCGCGCACCCGCAGGACGTCGTGCGCGTCCATGTCCAGTTCGCGGACCAGCAACTCCAGCATGTGGTCGGAGATGGAGGCGGCCACCTCCAGCCGGACCGGCGGCCCGAACCGGCGCCGGGCCAGCTCGCGCTCCAGGGCCTGGAGCAGGTCCTCGTCGCGGTCCTCGTCGACCTCCACCTCGGCGTTGCGGGTGACCCGGAACAGGTGGCACTCCACCACCTGCATGCCGGAGAAGAGCTGCCCCAGGTGCACCGAGATCAGGTCCTCCACCGGCAGCACGCGCACGCCCGGCTGGTCCCGGTGGACCCGGACGAACCGGGGCACGTTGTTGGGCACCTTCACCCGGGCGAACAGCTCCGAGCCGCCGTCGGGGTCGCGGACCGACACCGCCAGGTTGAGCGACCGCCCGGAGATGTACGGGAACGGGTGCGCCGGGTCGACCGCGAGCGGGGTGAGCACCGGGAAGATCTGCTCCCGGAAGTAGGTGCGCAGCCGCTCCCGTTCAGCGTCGTCGAGGTCGCCCCAGCGCAGGATGCGGATGTCCTCGGCGGCCAGCTTCGGCAGCACGTCGTCGACGAAGCAGGCGGCGTGCCGGGCGACCAGGGTGACCGTCTTCTCGGCGACCAGTTCGAGCTGGGTGCGCAGCGGCAGGCGGTCGCCGCCGCGGACCGGCAGGCCGGCGGAGAGCCGCCGCTTCAGGCCGGCGACCCGCACCATGTAGAACTCGTCGAGGTTGCTGGCGAAGATGGCCAGGAACTTGGCCCGCTCCAGCAGCGGTGTGCGCGGGTCCTCGGCGAGCGCGAGGACCCGGGTGTTGAAGTCCAGCCACGAGAGTTCCCGGTTGAGGAAGCGGTCCTCGGGTAGGGGCTCGACGGCCCGCGGCTCGCCGTCGGCCGCCGGCGCGGCAGGTGGCGTGACGCGTGCGGACGCCGGGTCCAGCACCTCCTCCAGCCCCGCCGAGGCGGCGCCCGCGTCGGTGCCGGCGGTGTCGGAGTGGACGTCGGCGGTGTCGGCGGACCGGGCGGTGTGGAAGCGGCCGTTGGCGCCCCGGGGGCGGGTGCCGTTGCGGGATGCGGCCGGCTCGGTTGCGGAGGGCTGGTCGGCGGGGTGCTCGCGAGGGGTGCTCACCCGCTCATCTTCACCCGATTCGGGTTAACGCAAAATGAACTTGGGCGGGGTTGTCAGGCCATCGTCGGCAACGTCACGCGGACCACCTCGCCGGTGGCGTCCGTCTCGATCCGGACCCGCTGACCGAGGCGGAGCAGCCGCAGCCCGGAGGCGTCGAACGCCCGCGCCGGGAACGCCAGCTCCGTGCCGTCGTCGAGGAGCAGCACCCCGCTGCGGGTCGCCGCGTCGTAGGTGGCCACCGTGCCCTGCATGACCGGCACGCTACACCGGCCGGCCCGCCGCCGGGGCGCCCGCGTCGCACAGCGCCGCCGTGCGGGGGCCCAGCCCCAGCCGGGTCGCGGCGGCCAGGTCCTCGGCGGTGTCGACGTCGCGGCGCAGGCTCGGCCAGTCGCCCGTGAGGGCCAGCGCCCCGCTGGCCGCGTGCGCCGCCGCCGACCCCACGCCGAAACGGGGATCCAGGGGTACGCCGGGCGGCGCGGCCAGCAGCACCGTGCCGCTGCCCGGGGCGTCGGCGACGTACCGGCGTACCCCCGCCGGACCGGCCTGGGCCGCCCCCAGCGCCGCCGCCAGCTCGGCCGGGCGCAGCGCGGGCAGGTCGGCGGTCAGACCCGCGACCCAGCCGCCCCTCGCGGTCGACGCGCCGTGCCGGAAGGCGGCGTTGAGCCCACCGGCCGGCGAGTCGGGCAGCACCTGGCCGCCGTTCTCACCGGCGACCGCCGCCACGCGCGGATCGTCGGTGACCACCAGCACGTCGACCACCGCCGGGCAGGCCCGCACCGCGCGGACCGTGTCGGCCGCCAGGGCCAGTGCCAGCTCCTCGTGGGGTACGCCCGGCAGCGCGCCCCGCAGCCGGCTCTTCGCGACGCTCAGGCGCTTCACCGGCACCACCACCGCCCACACCGTCTGAGAGGTCACCTCGCCATCCTGCCAGCCGGACGCCGGTACCCTCACTGGCCGGACCCGGGGCGAGCAGGCATGATTTCACCTCGCGGGGTCACCGGTGGGTGGACCGGCGGGTCGTACGGCGGCAGGAGGAGGCGCGGTGGCGCGGCGAAGGCTGGGGTTCTGGCAACGGTTCGCCGTGGTGCTGGTGAAGCCCGTGATGACCGTCTGGACGCGGCGGACCTGGCGCGGCATGGAGCACCTCCGCCGCCCCGGTGGTGTGATCATCGTGCCGAACCACGTCTCGCACGCCGACCCCCTCGTCTCCGCGCACTTCATCTACGACTCCGGGCGCTGGCCGCAGTTCCTCGGCAAGGCCAGCGTGTTCCGGGTGCCGGTGATCGGTTGGATCCTGCACCGCTGCAAGCAGATCCCGGTCGAGCGCGGCACCGTCGAGGCGGTGAAGTCGCTCGACGCCCTGGTCGCCGCCCTGCGCGAGGAGGGCACCGTGGTGATCTACCCGGAGGGCACCACGACCCGCGAACCGAACCTGTGGCCGATGAAGGGCAAGACCGGCGCGGCGCGGCTCGCCCTGGCGACCGGCGCGCCGGTCATCCCCCTGGCGATGTGGGGCCCGGAACGCATCTTCGACCCGCGGACCAGCCGCCTGAACCCGCGCCCGCGCCTTCCCGTGACCGTGGTGGCCGGACCTCCGGTCGACCTCAGCCGGTGGACGGGCGCCACCCCGACGAAGGCCGTACTCGAGGAGATGACCGACGCCATCATGCTGCGGCTACGTGACCTGCTCGCCGAGATCCGGGACGAGACCCCGCCCCCGCTGTGGGAACGCCCTGCCCGCCCCGGCCGCGCCGAGCGCCCCGAGGCAGCGGCATGAGCGGGCATGTCGCGGTGCTCGGGGCCGGCTCGTGGGGGACGGCCTTCGCCAAGATCCTCGCCGACGCCGGCCGGGACGTCACGATCTGGGCCCGGCGGCAGCCGGTCGCGGACGTGATCCGCGCCGAGCGGCGCAACCCGGAGTACCTGCCGGGTCTGGTGCTGCCCGAGCGGGTCACGGCGACCGGCGACGCCCTGGAGGCGATCAAGGGAGCGGACCTGGTCGTGCTCGCGGTGCCGTCGCAGACGCTGCGCGGGAACCTCGCCGAGTGGGCGCCGCACCTGCACCCCGACGCCACGCTGGTGTCCCTGATGAAGGGCATCGAACTGGGCACCACCAAGCGGATGAGCGAGGTCGTCGTGGAGACCGCCAAGGTGGCGGCGGACCGGGTGGTGGTGGTGTCCGGCCCCAACCTGGCCCCCGAGATCGCCGCCGAGCAGCCGGCCGCCACCGTGGTCGCCTGCACCGACGTCGACCGCGCCACGCTGGTGCAGCGGTCGATCACCACGCCGTACTTCCGCCCGTACACGAACGACGACGTGATCGGCTGCGAGCTGGGCGGCGCGGTCAAGAACGTCATCGCCCTCGCGTACGGGATCGCCACCGCGATGGGCTTCGGCCACAACACCCGGGCCATGCTCGTGACCCGGGGGCTGGCCGAGACCGCCCGGCTCGGCGTCGCGCTCGGTGCCGACCCGCTCACCTTCGCCGGCCTGGCCGGCATGGGCGACCTGGTGGCCTCCTGCTCGTCCCCGTCGGCCCGCAACCGCACCTTCGGCGAGCACCTCGGGCGGGGCGCGACCCTGGAGGAGGCGCGGATCGCCACCCGGCAGACCGCCGAGGGCGTCAAGAGCGCCCTGGCGATCCGCGACCTGGCCCGGGCGCACGGGGTGGAGATGCCGATCACCGAGCAGGTCGAGCTGATCTGCCACGAGGGGGTCGACCCCCGGCGGGCCGTCGAGGCGCTGATGAGCCGCACGACCAAGCCGGAGTGAGGCGCGTGACCGGAGACCACGACGGCACCCGCTGCGTCCGGGCCGGGCTGCCGGAGCCCGCGCCGGGGGAGCCCTTCCTGCCCGGCCCGGTGTTCGCCGCGCCGTACCACCTCGACCCGTGGGCGGGGCCGGCGGCGGCGCCGAACGGCTACGGCCGCCCGGACAATCCCACGCGACGGTTGCTGGAGGCGGCGATCGGTGAGCTGGAGGGCGGCGACTGCCGAGTCTTCGCCACCGGCCAGGCGGCGATCACCGGTTTGCTGCTGACCGTGCTGCGGCCCGGGGACACGGTGGTGCTCCCGTCCGACGGCTACTTCCCGGTGCGGGCGTTCGCCACGGACACTCTGGCCGGCATCGGCGTACGGGTGCTCTTCGCCCCGACCGCCGGGCCGTACCCGGACCTCTCCGGCGTACGCCTGGTGCTCGTGGAGACCCCGGCCAACCCCGGCCTGGACGTCGTCGACGTGCCTGCGCTGGTGGCCCGGGCGCACGCCGCCGGCGCCCTTGTCGCGGTGGACAACACCACCGCGACCCCGCTCGGGCAGCGCCCGCTGGACCTCGGTGCGGATCTGGTGGTGGCCTCCGGCACCAAGGCTCTCACCGGGCACTCCGACCTGCTGCTCGGGTACGTCGCCACCCGGTCGGCCGAGCTGCTGGAGGCCGTGACGGGGTGGCGGACGGTCACCGGTGCGGTGCCGGGGGCGTTCGACGCCTGGCTGGCGCACCGGTCGCTGGCCACCCTCGACCTGCGCCTGGCGCGGCAGACCGCGAACGCCGAGGCCCTCGCCCGGCTGCTGGTGGCCCGCCCGGACGTGACCGGCCTGCGCTGGCCGGGCCTGCCGGAGGATCCGGCGTACCCGGTGGCGTCGGTCCAGATGCGGCGGATGCCGGGGGTGCTCTCGTTCGACCTGGGTGACGCCGAGCGGGTCGCGCGGTTCCTCGACGCGGCCCGGCTGGTCGCGGCGGCGACCTCGTTCGGAGGCCTGCACACGACCGCCGACCGCCGGGCCCAGTGGGGCGACGACACCGCGCCCGGCTTCGTCCGCCTCTCCTGCGGCGTGGAGGACACCGTCGACCTGGTCGCCGACGTGACCGCCGCGCTGGACGCCGCGGGCCGATGACCGGGACGGGCGACCCGGCGCCGGTGTCGAAGTCACCGCCCGGCGCCGGGCCGTCGACACCGGCCCTGGTGGAGCGGCTACGCGCCGCCGGCTGCGTCTACGCCGAGGACGAGGCGGAGCTGCTGGTCGCCGCCGCGAGCACTCCTGACGCGCTGGCCGACCTGGTCGCGCGCCGGGTGGCCGGGCAGCCGCTGGAGCACCTGCTCGGCTGGGTCGACTTCGGCGGCGTCCGGGTCGCCGTCGACCCCGGCGTCTTCGTGCCGCGGGCCCGCAGCCTGCTGCTGGTCTCGGCCGCGATCGCGGTGACCGGCCCCGCGCCGGCCGTGGTGGAGCTGTGCTGCGGCTCCGGTGCGTTGAGCGTGCTGCTCGCCGGGCGGCTCGCGCCCCGCTTCCACGCGGCGGTGGACGTCGACCCCGCGGCGGTGGCGTGCGCCCGGCGCAACCTGACCGGACGGGGCGTGCCGGTGTACGCGGGAGACCTGTTCGCGCCGCTGCCGTCCGAGTGGCGCGGCCGGCTGGACCTCGTGGTGGCGAACGCCCCGTACGTGCCGACGGAGGCGGTGGCGCTGATGCCGCCCGAGGCCCGGCTGCACGAGGCGCGGGTGGCGCTCGACGGCGGCTCGGACGGACTGACGGTGCTGCGCCGCGTCGCGGCCGGCGCGGCGGAGTGGTTGGCGCCCGGCGGGCACCTCGTCGTGGAGGCCGGTGAGAGCCAGGTGGCGGCCCTGGTGGCGGTGCTCGGGGAGTCCGGGATGGTGCCGGCGGTGGTCCGGGACGACGATCTCGGTGGCACGGCCGTCACCGCCCGGCGCCCCGGGTAAGGGCCCTACTCGACGCTCATCCCGATCGGCACCGGTGCCGTCCGGGCCGCCCCGGCAGGCCCGATGGGCCGGCGGGGCGTGGCGGCCGGCCGGGACGGGAACTAGCCTCACGTCAGGTTACGAGGGCGGGAGGGCGGGGTTTCGTGGGCAGCGCAGGGGTGCCGGTGGTCGTCGGGCTCGACAACGGTGGGACCAGCAACAACGCCACGGTCCTCACCGTGGACGGGCGGTTCCTGGTCGACGGGCTGATGGAGACCCCGAGCGAGGTGCAGGCCGGCCCGGAGGCGGCGATCGAGGCCCTCGCCCGGGCGTTCGACGGGGCGCTGGCCGCGACCGGCGTGCCCCGGGGTCTCGTCCGCGCGGTGGGGCTGGACACTCCCGGGCCGGCGAGCGCGACCGGGGTCATCTCCTCCCGTGGCTCCACGAACTTCTCCCAGCCGGCCTGGCGGGGCTACGACGTGCGGGGCGCGCTGGAACGGCGGCTGGACCTGCCGGTGGCGTACCTCAACGACGGCAATGCGGCCGCCCTCTACGCGCACCACACGTACTTCGGCGCCGACGCCATGCGCCGCTCGTCGGTCTCGGCCATCGTGGGTACCGGGCTGGGCGGCGGCGTGGTCGAGGGCGGCCGGGTGGTCGCCGGGGCGGCCGGCATGGCGGGGGAGTTGGGGCACGTGCACCTGCCGCTGACCGGGCTGCTCGGGCCCGGCCAGGCGGAGCCGACCTGCGCCTGCGGTTTCATCGGGGACGCGGAGAGCGTCGCCTCCCTGACCGGGATCGTGCGCAACCTGCTGCCGTACTGGCTGACCCGCTTCCCCGGGCACCCGCTGGCTGCCGAGCCGCCGGCGCGGGCCGCGAAGCTGGTTCGGGGGCTCGGCGAGCGGGGCGACCCGCTGGCCCGGGAGATCTTCACCCAACAGGCGATGGCGATCGGTCGGCTCTTCACCCTCGCCGCCAACTTCACCGACCCGGACGCGTACTTCGTCGGGGGTGGGGTGGTGGAGGCGGCGCCGGAGTTCCGCGACTGGTTCCTGGCGACCGTGCGGGAGCACACCGTGCTGCGCGAGGAGCAGGCCGCCGTGGCCACCTTCGCCCTGGTGCCGGACCGCGACATGGCCGGGGCCCGCGGCGTGGCCATCGCGGCGCTGGAGGCGCTGCGGGCCGAGCCCGCGCCGCAGCCGCTGGTCGGCGGCTAGGGGCTGGCCGAGGCCCGGCGACGCGGGCGGCGGAGGGACCGTCGCCGCCCGCGTCGGCGGGGGTCAGCGGTGGGGCGGTGCCGCGGCGAAGCTCGCCCAGGCCTGCGGGGCGAAGAGGAGCACCGGCCCGCCCGGGTGCTTGGAGTCGCGGACGCCCACCACGCGGGGCAGCGTCGCGATCTCGACGCACGCCCCCTCGTCGCCGCTGTGGCTGCTCTTGCGCCACCCGGCCCGGGCCAGCTCCGCGCTTGTCGTCGGGGTCATCGTCCTACCGTCCCTTCATGAGTTGCCGGAGCTGGTCGCGGCTGGCCGCCGGACTGAGGGCCACGCTCCGCAGGTGCTCCATGATCTTGGTGCAGGTACGCAGGTCGCCCGGCCGGTCCAGGACCATCTGCCCGGCGACGGTCTCCACCGAGGCGATGATCGGGTCCTCCGGGTCGGCGAACTCCAGCATGTGCAGCGAGCCGCGGGTGCCCCGGTGGTAACCGGCGGCCAGCGGGATGACCTGGATGGTGACGTTGGGCAGCTCGCCCATCTTCAGCAGGTGCTGAAGCTGCGCCTCCATCACCGTGCGGTCGCCCACCGGCCGCAGCAGCGCGCCCTCGTCGATGATCGCGTCGAAGATCGGCGGGTTGTCGGCGGTGAGCCGCTGCTGCCGGTCGAGCCGGAGCTGCACCCGCTGCTCGACCTGCTCGTCGCCGAGGGTGTGCGGGCCGCCCCGCATCACCCCGCGGATGTAGTCGGCGGTCTGGAGCAGGCCGGGCACCACCGAGGGCTCGAAGTTGGCGATGCCGGTGGCCTCGGCCTCCAGGGCGATGAAGTCGATGGTGCGCCGGTCGAGCAGGTACGAGTAGGACACCCACCAGCCGGGTTTGCGCGCGTCCTTGGCGAGCTGCACCGCCGCGGCCACCTCGTCCGGCGCGACGCCGTAGAGCGTGAGCAGCGCGCGAACGGTGGCCGGGCTGACCAGCGTCTGCGCGTTCTCGTAGCGGGAGAGGGTGCTGCGGGTGCTGTTGATCTCGTCCGCCGCGGCCTCGAGAGTGAGCCCGGCGGCCTCCCGGTGCGTACGCAGGGCGATGCCCAGCCGGCGGGCGCGGGCCGTCTTCGGAGCCATGCATCGATCCTCGCACATATCCGGGAACCTGTACATGAGAGAACGTGGGTGAGAGTTGCATTCATGGCCGTCTTGATGCCAATCTGTCATCAAGTCCTCACCGGCGGTTGTCGTGGCGACGGCGGCGGTGAGTGACCGGAGGGGATGGGGCGCGCGGCGATCGGGTTTCTCCCCCGTACCCGATCGCCGCGTGCCACGCCCGGTGGCCCGCCAGCCGAAGGGACTCGACGTGCGTACTGCCCAGCAGCCCCGACCCGAGCGCGCCAACGGAGCAGCGCTGACCCGGTTCCTGGTGGTGCTCACCGACGTGCGTCCCGACGACGGCGGCCGCGACGAGCGCAGCAGCCCCGAACGGCGGCGTCAGGTGGTGGGCGCGAGCAGCCGCGAGGCGGCCGACCGGATCGCCGGGGCGTTCATGGCGCTGGGCATGGTGCGGGCGGGCCGGCAGCGGGTCAAGGTGATCGCCATCGGCCGGCGGCAGGCCCGCGAATAGACGGCGGCCCGGCGGGCTGCCGGAACCCGCCGGGCCGTCCCCACGGTGCCGCTCAGAGCAGCTTGCGCTTCTTCAGGTACGCGACCAGGTCGTCGTAGACACCACCCTCGTTGGCGAACATCGCCACATTTCGGGCGGTCGCCATCCACGGCCGCGTCGACGGGCGGACCTCCTTGAGCGCCCGATCCAGGTCGCGCTGCTCGATCATCCGCACCTCGCCGGTCCGCACCGAGTCGGCCATCGCGAACTCGGCGGCCGTCTCGCACAGGTGGGCGAGGTCGGCGCCGGAGAAGTCCTCGGTGGCCGCGACCACCTTGTGCAGGTCGATGCCGGCGATCGGACGCTCCCGCAGGTGGTACTCCAGGATGGACCGCCGGGCCTCGGCGTCCGGCGGCAGCACCAGCACCACCCGGTCCAGCCGCCCCGGACGGCGCAGCGCCGGGTCCACGTCCCACGGGGTGTTGGTGGCCGCCAGCACGAAGACGCCCTCGTTGCTGCCCTCCATGCCGTCCAGCTCGGCCAGCAGTTGGTTGCCCAGCGTCCGCATCGAACTGGAGCTGACCTGGGAGCGCTTGTGCCCGAGCGCGTCGACCTCGTCGAGGAACAGCACGCAGGGGGCGTTGCGGCGGGCCGCCTGGAACAGCTCGTGCAGGTTGCGCTCCGAGTTGCCCATCCACATGTCCAGCACGTCCACGATGGACAGCGAGATGAACTTGGCGCCCATCTCCCCGGCGACCGCCCGCGCGAGGAACGTCTTCCCGCAGCCGGGGGGCCCGTAGAGCATCAGGCCGCCACGCAGGCTCTTGCCGTACATCTTGCGCAGCTGCGGGTTGCGCAACGGGCCGAGGAAGGCCAGCTCCAACCGCTCCTTGACCGCCACCATGCCGCCGACGTCGGCCAGCCGGATCCCGGAGACCTCCACGTCGTAGATCCGGTCGGCGTCCCCGGCCACCGGCTCCGGCTCGTCACCGGCCCGCGCGAAGCGCGGCGGCACCACATCCGCCAGTTCCTGCTCGTAGGCGGCGAGCGGATCCGCCATCGCGGCGGCCGCGTCTCCGGTCCGCTGCGCCGGCGGCTGCGGGCCCGCCGGGGTCGGTGCCGGCGGCGGGGGTACGGAACCCGTGAGCGCCCGCTGCATGAGCGCCTGCGCCTCGTCGCTGGCCGGGTCGCGGGCCAGCGCCTGGCCGATCTGCGCGATCGCCTCGCCGCCCCGGCCGGCGTCCAGCAGCAGCGTGGCCAGGTGCAGGCGGAGCGGCAGGTCGTCCGGGCGGGCGTCCAGGGCCGCCGAGAGCGAGTCGATGAGGGCGTCGGAGCTCATAGGACGAGCAGCGTAACGGGCGGATGCCCGCTCCGGTGGACCCGGAGGTCCGGTTACGCACCGTGTATCACCGATCGACCGGTTGCTGTCTACGCCGGTCTCTGCCCGGGTATCGGGCGCCGGCCCTCGCCACGCACAGTAAGGTCAACCGGGTGAGAGACCGTCCCGACGGTCTCTGAGCGCCCGCAGTCGCGTACGAAGAGGTGAGGGCCGATGACCACCCCAGGCAGGACCCGCGTGGCGATCGTCTTCGGCGGCCGCAGCCCCGAGCACGGCATCTCCTGTGTCAGCGCCGGCAGCGTGCTCGCCGCGCTCGACCCCGACGAGTACGAGGTCGTGCCGGTGGGCATCACCCGCGCCGGCCAGTGGGTCCTGACCAGCGGCGACCCGACGCAGCTCGCGATCAGCGCCCGGCGGCTGCCGGAGATCACCGCCGAGTCCGGCACCGACATCGTGCTGCGCGCCGACCCGACCGGCAACGGGCTGATGGTGCTCGACCCGACCGAGGGCCCCCGCGCGCTCGCCGACGTGGACGTGGTCTTCCCGGTGCTGCATGGCGCGTACGGCGAGGACGGCACCATCCAGGGGATGCTGGAGATGGCCGGCATCCCGTACGTCGGGGCGAACGTCTTCGCCTCCGCCGCCGCCATGGACAAGGAGTTCACCAAGAAGCTGTGCGCCGCCGAGGGCATCCCGGTCGGCCCGTACGTGGTGCTCCGCAACGGCATGACGCTGAGCGAGGAGGACAAGCGCCGCCTCGGCCTGCCGGTCTTCGTCAAGCCCTCGCGGGCCGGCTCGTCCTTCGGCATCACCAAGGTCAGCGACTGGGCGGAGCTGGACGACGCCGTCGCCACCGCCCGCCAGATCGACCCCAAGGTGCTCGTCGAGGGGGCGATCGTCGGCCGGGAGATCGAGTGCGGCGTGCTGGAGGGCGAGGCCGGCGGCGCGCCGGAGGCGTCCGTGCTCGCCGAGGTCCGGGTGGTCGGCGACTACGACTTCTACGACTTCGAGGCGAAGTACATCGACGCCGACGTCGCCTGCGAGTACGACATCCCCGCCGGCCTGTCGGAGCGGGTGACCCGTCAGGTCCAGGAGTACGCGGTCCGCGCGTTCAGCGCGATCGACTGCGCGGGGCTGGCCCGGGTGGACTTCTTCGTCACCCCGGAGCTGGACGTCTACCTCAACGAGATCAACACGATGCCCGGCTTCACGCCGTCGTCGATGTTCCCGCGCATGTGGGCGGCCTCCGGCCTGGAGTACCCGAAGCTGGTCAACCGCCTCATCCGCACCGCCCTTCACCGCGGCATCGGCCTGCACTGATCGCGAGGCGTCACCGGCCGCGCACCCGCCCGCTCCAAGATCCGCCCACTTTCGGCGAAAGAGTGGCCTCCGCGACGCGGGAGGCCACTCTTTCTGTGAAAGTGGGCCCGGTGAAGGGCTGGGGGGCGGTGGGTCAGCCCTGGCAGCCGGACGGGGCGGGGCCGGCGGAGGGGACCGAGGCGACGATCGTGTCGGAGATCGGGGAGACCCACTGCAACGGCTGGTCGTACGCCCGGGGCACCCGGACCGTCACGGCGGTCTCGCGGTCCAGCGTGGTCAGCACGGTGGCGTCGCTCTCCTGCCGCCCGTGCCAGCAGACCTTGTTGACCAGCCAGACGTCGTCGGTGGCGCCCACGGTCGGCTCGGCGCCACCACAGGCGACGGTGAGCGCCGGGTCGCCGTACGCGGCGTTCTGCTCGGCGCCCGCGGTGACCGGACGCTGCGACAGGTCCCGGATGGTCGGCGGCAACTGGGAGAGCAGGGCGCGGCAGACCGTGGCGGGCCGCTCGGCCAGGGGTGGGGCGGCCATCTCGACCGGCGCGGTGGACTGCGCCCGGGGTGCCGTCGCCGACGGGGTGGGCTCAGCCGCCGGCTCGTCCGGCGCGAGCTGGGCGAACGCCAGCGCGCCCACCAGCAGGGTCACCGGCAGCGCGATCGCCGTCGCGATCAGGGCGGCGCCGCGGGTGGACCGGTCCCGGGCCGGTGCCGCGGCGGGCCGGCTAGTCTCGTCGCGGGTGGCGTCGGTCACGGAGGAGTCGGTCATCTCGTCCACTTACAGGCGCACCACCGAACACGTGAGGGTCCGGGTGATGCCGGGCACCATCTGCACCTTGCTGACGATGAGGTTGCCGAGCTCGTCGACGGTGTTCGCCTCGGTGAGCACGACCACGTCGTAGGGGCCGGTGACGGCGTCGACGCGTACCACGCCGGGGACGTCCGCGATCTCACCGGCCACGTCACGCGCCCGGCCGACCTCTGTCTGGATGAGGATGTACGCCTGAACCACGACTAGACCTCCGTCCGTCGCCGCTGCGTGAGCGGCCCGAAGGGAGAAAGTACCTTACGGACCAGGTCTGAATCCGATCGGTGGTCAAGGAGAAGCGGTGAGCGAGCACGGCACGAACGTCGCGGGGGTGGGGGAGTTCGGTCTCATCGACCGGGTGACCGCCCGGTTGTCGTACGGATCGACCGTTCTGCTCGGTCCGGGGGACGACGCGGCGGTGGTGGCCGCGCCGGACGCCCGGGTCGTCGCGTCCACCGACGTGCTGGTGGAGGGGCGGCACTTCCGGCGCGACTGGTCCGGCGCGCGTGACATCGGCCACCGGGCGGCCGCGGCGAACCTGGCCGACGTGGCGGCCATGGGGGCGCAGCCGACCGCCCTGCTGGTCGCCCTCTGCGTGCCTCCGGACCTCGCGACGGCCTGGGCCGAGGAACTGGCCGACGGGCTGGCCGCCGAGGCGGCCACGGTGGGCGCCAGCGTGGTGGGCGGGGACATGTCCTCGAGTCCGACACTGACCATCGCGGTGACGGCGCTCGGCGATCTCGGTGGCCGGGCGCCGGTGACCCGGGCGGGGGCCCGGCCCGGGGACGTGGTGGCTCTCGCGGGCCGTACCGGGTACGCGGCGGCCGGGCTCACCGTGCTGTCCCGCGGCTTCCGGACGCCCCGGCTGCTGGTCGAGGCGTACCGGCGGCCCGAGGTGGTGTACGCGGCCGGTCCGCAGGCGGCCGAGGCCGGAGCGACCGCCATGATCGACGTGTCGGACGGGCTGCTGGCCGACCTCGGGCACGTCGCCCGGGCGAGCGGGGTGGCCGTGGACGTGCGCCGGGACGCCTTCGAGGTGCCCCGGCAGATGCGCGACGCCGCCCAGGCCCTCGGCGTCGACCCGTACACCTGGCTGCTGGCAGGTGGCGAGGACCACGCGCTGGCGGCGACCTTCCCGCCGGCGGTGCCGCTGCCGGAGGGGTGGCGGCCGGTCGGGGAGGTCGCGGCCGGCTCCGGGGTGACCGTGGACGGCCGGCCGTGGGAGGGCCCCGCCGGCTGGGACCACTTCCGGTAAGGGCCCACGCCGGTCGTACCCTTTACGTGTGCAGAACCTGGAGATCCACGCCGCCCGCTTCGACGCGCCCGAGTCGCAGGCGCTGATCCGGGCGGCCCTCGCCGACCTCGGCCAGCGGTACGGCGGCACCGGCGACGACACCCCGGTGGACGCGACCGAGTTCGAGCCGCCCGCCGGTACGTTCGTGGTCGCCCTGCTCGACGGCCGCCCGGTCGGCTGCGGTGGCTGGCGCAGCCACGGCGAGGAGGGCGACACCGCCGAGCTGAAGCGGATGTACGTGGCGCCGGAGGCCCGGGGCCGGGGCGTGGCCCGGGCGGTCCTGGCGGCGGTGGAGCGGTCGGCACGCGAGCAGGGCCGCAAGCGGATCGTCCTGGAGTGCGGCGACAAGCAGCCCGAGGCGATCGCCCTGTACACCTCGTCCGGCTACGAGCGCATCCCCAACTTCGGCTTCTACAAGGACGCCCCGGGCTGCATCTCGTTCGGCCGCACCCTCTGAGCCCCTGCACGAGCCCGGCGTGGAGTGCGACGCGGGTCGATCACCGAACCCGGACACGGCAAAGCCGGCGGACCCCCGAAGGGGCCCGCCGGCGATGACGAGCTGTTACCGCGTCAGGCGCGGGTGACCTTGCCGGCCTTGATGCACGAGGTGCAGACCTGCATCTTCTTGGTGTTGCCACCACCGGCCGGGGTACGCACCGACTGGATGTTCGGGTTCCAGCGGCGGTTGGTCCGCCGGTGCGAGTGGGACACGTTGTGGCCGAAGCCCGGTCCCTTGCCACAGACGTCGCACACGCTAGCCACGGGATACTCCTGGGATTGAAACGTTCATGAGGTCGCCGCCAGGCGCTGCCCGGGCAACCTGGCCAGGTTACCCGATACACCGACCCGGCGACCAATCGCCCCCGGCACGGCCGGACACGCCGCGCGACCGCCCGCCGACCCCGGCGCGTGTCGGTGCGCGCCAGTAGGCTACTCGCCGTGCTGGACACCCTCGACGCCGCCGCGGTCCGCCGCTGGTGCGCGGGCGGGCTGGCCGCGCTGAAGCGGCACCAGGGCGAGATCGACGACCTCAACGTCTACCCGGTGCCCGACGGCGACACCGGCACCAACCTGGTGCTCACCCTCACCTCCGCGCAGCAGGCGCTGGCGATGGACCTGGACACGCTGCCCGGCGACGGTCCCACCCCGCACGGGCACGCCCTGCGGCTGATGGCCCGGGGCGCCCTGCTCGGCGCCCGCGGCAACTCCGGCGTGATCCTGTCGCAGATCCTGCGCGGCTTCGCCGACGCGGTGGCCGCCGCTCCCGCGGTGCGGGGCCGCGAGCTGGCCGCCGCGCTGCGGAACGCCGCCACCGCCGCTTACGCCGCCGTCGCGACCCCCGTCGAGGGGACGCTGCTCACGGTCGTGGCCGCCGCCGCCGGGGCGGCCGAGCGGGCCGACAGCGACGACCTGCGCACGGTGGCCCGCGCCGCGGCGGGCGAGGCGACCCGCGCGCTGAGCCGCACCCCCGAGCAGCTTCCCGCGCTGGCCCGGGCCGGCGTGGTCGACGCCGGTGGCCGGGGCCTCTGCCTGCTGCTCGACGCCCTGGTCGAGGTCGTCACCGGTGAACGCCCGGAGCGCGCGGCGCCCGCGCCGCGTCCGGTCCGCCCGCCGGCCACCACCGTCCGCGAGACCGGCTCCGAGGCGTACGCGTACGAGGTGCAGTACCTGCTCGACGCCGAGCCGCCGGCGGTGGCCCGGCTGCGGGAGGCGCTGGCCGCCCTGGGCGACTCGCTGGTGGTCGTGGGCGACGGCGCCGGGTCCGGCGGCACGTGGAACGTGCACGTCCACGTCAACGACGTCGGCGCGGCGATCGAGGCCGCGGTCGTCGCCGGCCGCCCGCACCGGATCACCGTGACCCGCTTCGCCGACCAGGTCGCGCCGGCCCCGGCCCTTCCACCGGACGCGGAAGCGCCGACGGTCCCCGACGGCCGGGCCGCCGTGGTGGTGGCCGCCGGCGCCGGCATCGCCGAGCTGTTCGCCGCCGAGGGGGCGACCGTGGTGCCCGGCAACCCGTCCACCGGCGAGCTGCTCGACGCGATCCGCGCGACCGGCGCCGCGTGGGTCGTGGTGCTGCCCAACGACCCGAACACGCAGGCGGTGGCCAGCAACGCCGCGAAGGAGGCACACCGGCTCGGCGTCAAGGTCAGCGTCGTACCGACCCGGTCGCCGGTGCAGGCCCTCGCCGCCCTCGCCGTCCGCGACCCCGGCCGGCGCTTCGAGGACGACGTGATCGCGATGGCCGAGGCCGCCGGCGCCTGCCGGTACGCGGAGGTCTGCCACGCCAGCCGGGAGGCATTGACCGTCGCCGGCCCCTGCCGCCCGGGGGACGTGCTCGCCCTGGTCGACGGGGAGGTGCACCTCATCGGGTCCGACCTGCTGGACACCTGCACCGCCGTGGTCGACCGGATGCTCGGCGGCGGCGGCGAGCTGGTCACGCTGCTGTCCGGGGCGGACGCCCCGGCCGGTCTGACCGACGCGGTGCGCGAACACGTCACCCGGGCCTGGCCGTTCGTCGAGGTGCACGTGTACCCGGGCGGCCAGCCGCACTACCCGCTCCTGGTGGGGGTCGAATGACGTCCGAGCAGGCCACGGTCGACACCCCGCTCAAGAAGCTCGTCGGTGAGAAGACGGCGAAGGCCCTCGCCGCCCACCTCGACCTGCACACCGCGGGCGACCTGCTCTACCACGTTCCCCGGCGGTACGACGAGCGCGGCGAGCACACCGACATCCGCTCACTCGACGTCGGCGAGCAGGTCACCGTGCTGGCCCAGGTGCAGCGCACCGCCGTCCGTCCGATGCGACAGCGCCGGGGCAACCTGCTGGAGGTGACGGTCGGCGACGGCTCCGGCGGCACGCTCACCCTGACGTTCTTCGGCAACCAGGCCTGGCGCGAGCGGGACCTGCGCCCCGGCCGGTGGGGGCTGTTCGCCGGCAAGGTCACCGAGTTCCGGGGCAAGCGGCAGCTCAACGGCCCGGAGTACGTGCTCCTCGGCTCCGGCGGCGAGGGCGAGGCTGCGGCCAGCGAGGAGGTCGAGGAGTTCGCGGGCGCGCTGATCCCGGTCTACCCGGCCGCCGCGGCGGTGCCGACGTGGGTGATCGCCCGCTGCGTCCGGGTCGTTCTGGACACGGTCGCCCCGCCGGACGACCCGCTTCCGGCCACCCTGCGGGCCACCCGCAACCTGGTCGGGCTGGACACCGCCCTCCGGGAGATCCACCGTCCGTCCAGCAAGGAGGCGCTCTACCGGGCCCGGCGCCGGCTCAAGTGGGACGAGGCGTTCGCCGTGCAGCTCACGCTGGTGCAGCGCAAGCACCGGTCCGCCGCCCGCCCGGCCCGACCCCGCCCCGCGACACCGGGGGGCCTGCTCGACGCGTTCGACGCCCGGCTGCCGTACGAGCTGACCCGCGGCCAGCGCGACGTCGGCGCCGAGATCGCCACGGACCTGGCCACCGCCCACCCGATGCACCGGCTGCTCCAGGGCGAGGTCGGCTCCGGCAAGACGGTGGTCGCGCTGCGCGCGATGCTCCAGGTGGTCGACGCGGGCGGGCAGGCGGCCCTGCTCGCTCCGACCGAGGTGCTCGCCGCCCAGCACCACCGGGGCATCCTCGACCTGCTCGGGCCCCTCGGCCGGGCCGGCGAGCTGGACGCCGCCGAGCACGCCACCCGGGTGGAGCTGGTCACCGGGTCGCTCGGCGCGGCGGCCCGCCGCCGGGCCCTCGCCGAGGTGCGCAGCGGCGCCGCCGGCATCGTGCTGGGCACGCACGCACTGCTGTACGAGGGTGTCGACTTCGCCGACCTCGGCCTGGTCGTGGTGGACGAGCAGCACCGCTTCGGCGTCGAGCAGCGGGACGCCCTGCGGGCCAAGGCCGACCAGCCGCCGCACGTGCTGGTCATGACGGCCACGCCCATCCCGCGCACGGTCGCGATGACCGTGTACGGCGACCTGGAGGTGTCCACCCTCTCCCAGCTGCCGCGGGGTCGCTCACCGATCGCGTCGCACGTCGTACCGGCCGCGGAGAAGCCGGCGTTCCTGGACCGGGCGTGGCGCCGGCTGCGCGAGGAGGTGGCGGCCGGCCACCAGGCGTACGTGGTGTGCCCGCGGATCGGTGATTCGAGGCCCGGGGCCAGCGCGGAGGCGCCGGACTTCGAACCTGGGCCGGGCTCGGAGGAGGAGGCTCCCCGCGAGGACGACAACGGGCGGCGGCCGCCCCTCGCGGTGACCGAGGTGGCGCCGCTGCTCGCCGAGGGGCCCCTGCACGGGCTGCGCATCGGCGTGCTGCACGGCCGCCTGCCCGCCGACGAGAAGGACGCGGTGATGCGCTCCTTCGCCGCCGGCGACCTCGACGTGCTGGTGGCCACCACCGTCGTCGAGGTCGGGGTGGACGTGCCCAACGCCACCGTGATGATCGTGCTGGACGCCGACCGGTTCGGCGTGTCCCAGCTGCACCAGTTGCGGGGCCGGGTCGGCCGGGGCGCCGCGCCCGGCCTCTGCCTGCTGGTCAGCGAGGCGTCCGAGGGCAGCCCCGCCCGCGAGCGGCTGGACGCCGTGGCGTCCACGACGGACGGTTTCAAGCTCGCCGAACTCGACCTGGAGCAGCGCCGCGAGGGCGACGTGCTCGGCGCGACCCAGTCCGGCCGCCGCTCGCACCTGCGGCTGCTGTCACTGCTGCGCGACGCGGACCTGATCCGCGACGCCCGGGCGGAGGCGACGGCCCTGGTGGAAGAGGATCCGGACCTGGCCCGGCACCCGGCGCTGGCCGCCTCGGTGGCCGCCCTGGTCGACGCCGACCGCGCCGAGTACCTGGAGAAGGGCTGACGCAGGAAAGGAAGGGCCCCTTCTTAACGCCTGCGGTAGAGGAACGGCCCCTTCTTGAATCGCTTCGCGCTCATGGAACGGCCGAGGGCGCGCCGACCCGGTGGTCGACGCGCCCTCGACGTTCAGGAGGGATGCGCTCAGGCGGTGAACCGGAGCTTCCGGCGGCGGGCCAGCACGAACAGGCCGGCACCGACGGCCAGCAGGGCGGCGGCGCCACCCGCGATCGCGGCGGTGTTGTCGCCGGTCTTCGGCAGACCGCCGCCGTCGCCGCCGCACTCCTTGGGCTGGACCCACTTCACGGCGTCGGCCGGGTCGGCCTCCTCACCCTCCAGGCTCGGGGTCACGGTGAGACCCGCGTACGCCTCGAAGACGACCTCGGTCTTCTTGCCCGGGACGAGCTCCAGCTTCTTGGTCTCGCTCTTCTCGGTGGCGAGAACCAGGGTGGCGGTGACGCCGTCCGCCGGGTTGTCGGCGGTGATCACCAGCTGGTCGCAGGTGAAGACGATCTCGAAGACCGGAGCGTTCGGCTCCTCTGGCACCAGCGGGCCGCCCGGCTCCTCCGGCTGCGTCGGGGTGGGCGTCGGCGTGGTCGGGGCGGGCGTGGTCGGGGTCGGCGTGGTGACCTCGGGGGTCGGGGTCGGGGTGGTCACGTCGGGCGACGGGGTGGGGGTCTGGGCCGGCGGCTCGGCGGTGCAGGTCTCGTCCACCTCCGCGGTCCCGGTGGCGGTGTTGCGGTGCAGCCTGCCGTCGCGGGTCCACTCAGCGGTGATCTTCAGTTCGAGCGCGGCGCCCTTGGCGGTGTACTGCACGCCGACGACCTTGCCGTCGGTGGACTTCGGCAGCTCACGGCCCACCGGGATGCCCACCACGTAGGTGTCGGACGGGGTCCACACCTCGGTGATGGTGCCGGCGAGGTCGCCCTCGCTGTTCTCGACCGTCCACTGGACGCGGTAGACGCCTTCTTCGCTGGTCTCGCAGGCGATGCCGGAGATGTTCGAGTGGTGGGCGCTGGCCGGGGTGGCGAGGACGGCGACGCCGGTGAGGCCGAGCAGTGCGCCGGCGGCGACGGCCGTGGCACGCCGGAGCGCGGGGTGGAGACGGTTCACGTCTGCTCCTGATGAGGGGGTACGGACGAGAGGCCGGGCGGCGCGGGAGACAGCGGCGGCGTGGCGGTCGCCGGCTCATCGACGCTCGCTCCGGCACGTTGTTGCGCCCGTTGCGGCGGACGCAGAGGGTGACTGTACTGATCGGTCATGAATCGTGGGGGTCCGGATGAGGTGGTCCCGGTGATGTTGTATATCCGTGATCATTGATGGACCTTCGGTCATCGAGAGGTGACCCTCCGGTGTGGAACGGCGCTGCGCCGCACGATCACCCGAGGGGACGGGTCATCCGACCGGACGGGCCGATCGGATTCCGGGTGCGGGCGACCTCGGCCGGAGGGGGGTGACGTAGCGTCATCCCCATGAGGAGCAGGCGGTGACCCGGATCGTGGCCGGCACCCTGGGCGGGCGGCGGATCGTCGCGCCTCCCGGCGCCGGCACGCGGCCGACGTCCGACCGGGTCCGCGAGGCGCTGTTCAGCGCGGTGCAGGCCGAGGTGGATCTCGACGCTGCCCGCTTCGCCGACCTGTACGCCGGGTCCGGGGCGGTCGGCCTGGAGGCGTTGTCCCGGGGTGCCGCGCACGTGCTGCTGGTCGAGTCCGACCCGCGTGCCGCCCGGGTGATCCGGGAGAACGTGGCCACCCTGCGGGCCGGGCCGGCTGTCCGGCTGGTCACCGGCAAGGTCGCGACCGTGCTCGCCGCCGGCCCGGACGGCGACCCGTACGACGTGGTCTTCGCCGACCCGCCCTACTCGGTGCCCGACGAGGAGGTGTCCGCCGTGCTCGGCGCGCTCGTCGAGCACGGCTGGCTCGCCCCGGACGCCCTCGTGGTGCTGGAGCGCTCCAGCCGCACCGGCACGGTCGACTGGGTGCAGGGCATCACCGGCGAGCGCAGCCGTCGCTACGGCGAGACCACCCTTTGGTACGGTCGCCGATCATGAGACGTGCGGTGTGTCCCGGCTCGTTCGACCCGGTCACCAACGGTCACCTCGACATCATCGGCCGGGCGAGCCGGCTGTTCGACGAGGTGATCGTCGGCGTGCTGGTCAACCAGTCGAAGACCGGCCTGTTCACCGTGGAGGAGCGCATCGACATGCTCCGCGAGGTGACCAAGTCGTACGACAACGTGCGGGTGGAGTCCTTCCGGGGTCTGCTGGTGGACTTCTGCCGGGCGCAGCAGGCGAGCGTGTTGATCAAGGGCCTGCGGGCGGTCAGCGACTTCGACTACGAGTTGCAGATGGCCCAGATGAACATCGGCCTGGCCGGCGTCGAGACGCTCTTCATGCCGACCAATCCGCTCTACTCCTTCCTCTCCTCCAGTCTCGTCAAGGACGTGGCGAAGTGGGGCGGCGACATCTCCGCCCACGTCCCCGACGTGGTCCGCGAGGCCCTGGTCACCCGCCTGAAGCCCCCGACCGACCGCCCCTGACCCGGCGAGCCACCGCTTCCCGCGATCTTGCAGTTTCTGCCCTCCTATTGCCCCGATTCGCCCTCTTTGCCAGGGCAAAAAGTGCAAGATCGGCGGCGGGGGAGGCGCGGGGAAAGGCGCGATGGAGGCGCGGGGAAAGGCGCGGGGAGGCGCGGGGTGCCGGCGACGCGCCGGGGTGGGGGTGGATGGTGTGGACGTGGGCGGGACGCCTCATCATGTGGGGAGCGCCGAATCCGGGCCCAGCCCGCATCATTGAGGTCGGCCGACGAACGACAGGAGTGAGGTGCCGGTGGACCCGCTCGATCGCATCGACGAACTGATCGCCATGGTGGAGCAGGCCCGCTCCGTCCCGATGTCGCGCAACAACTGCATGGTCGATCGGGGCGAGATGATCGCCGCCCTCGACGAACTGCGCGCCGAGCTCCCCGCCGACCTGCGCCGGGCCGCCGCGCTGCTCGAGGAGCGCGACAAGATCATGGAGGCCGGCAAGCGTGAGGCCGACCGGATCATCAGCGAGGGTGAGGCGGAACACGCCCGGCTCGTGTCGGTGAACGAGATCACCGTGTCCGCCGAGCACGAGGGCGCCCGGATCATCGCCGAGGCCCGGGCGGAGGCCCAGCGCCTCCGCGAGGAGGTCGACGACTACGTCGACACCGCCCTCGCCAACTTCGAGCAGTTCCTCACCCGGGCCCTCGCCTCGATCGAGCGGGGCCGGGACAAGATGCACGCCCTGCGGGAGATCGGCACGTTCGCCGGGGATGAGGCCGAGCGCCCGCTACCCTTCTAGTGCCGACACCTCACGCTGGGCGGGACGCCGCCCCCGATTCGACGCTGCGGCGATCGCCCAGGTAACCTCGTTTGTCGGCCTCTCACCGGCCGGAGTCTAACTATGCCCAAACACACGCCTTCACCACTCGACCCCAGGTCGCCGCTGGTCCTCGACACGAGGGAGCTGCCGCGCCGGCCTGGTGCGTTGCGTACGGTCAAGCGGGTGGTACCGGCACCGGCGGACCTCGGCGTGGAGTTGATCGGCGTGCCGGAGGGCGCGGACCTCGACCTCGACCTGAGGCTGGAGTCGGTGTCCGAGGGGGTGCTCGTCTCCGGGACCGTCAGCGGTCCCATCAAGGGCGAGTGCAGCCGCTGCCTGCGCCAGATCGACGACACCGTGGCCGTCCCGATCCAGGAGCTGTACGCGTACGAGAACAGCACCACGGACATGACGGCCGACGAGGACGAGGTGGGCCGGATGCAGGGCGATCTGATCGACCTGGAGCCGGTACTGCGGGACGCGGTGGTGCTCCAGCTGCCGACCAACCCGCTCTGCCGGGAGGACTGCCCAGGCCTGTGCCCCGACTGCGGGGTGGCCTGGGACGAGCTGCCGGCCGATCACAGCCACCAGCAGGTCGACCCGCGTTGGGCGGCCCTGTCGCAACTGACCCGTAAAGAGGAGTAAGAACCGTGGCCGTCCCCAAGCGCAAGATGTCGCGCAGCAACACCCGGGCCCGTCGGGCGCAGTGGAAGGCCACGGCGGTCGTGACCGTGGCCTGCCCGCAGTGCAAGTCCCCGAAGCTGCCGCACGCCGCCTGCTCCGTCTGCGGCACCTACAACGGCCGCCAGGTCCTCGAGGTCTGACCGGACGCCGAGTGACGCCCCCGACCCCGGGTCGGGCGGCGCGCGCACCCTGGCGAAAGCCCGGTGCCCCGGCTCCCTCCGACGCCGGCCGGCCCACTCCGGCCGGCGTTCCGATGGAGCCGGGCACCGCGCGGATCGCCGTTGACCTCCTCGGCGGGGACGACGCTCCCGCCGTCGTGGTTGACGGCGCTCTGCGGGCCATGCGCGCCGATCCCGACCTGCACCTGCTGCTCGTCGGCCCGACCGAGGCCGCCGGCGAGCTGATCGGTGCCCTCGACCCGGAGCAACGCGCCCGGGTCGCCGTCCGCCCCGTCGACGCCGCCGTCGGCATGGGCGACCACCCCGCCGCGGCCCGCGCCGACAGCACCGTCCGCGCCGCCGTGCACGCCCTCCGCGAGGGATCCGCGGACGCGCTGGTCTCCGCCGGCTCGACCGGCGCCACGGTCACGGCCGTCGCGCTCGGGCTCGGCCGCTGGCCGGACGTCCGCCGCCCGGCCCTGGTCGCCACCCTCCCCGCGGTCGACGGCCCGGTGGTCCTGCTGGACGTCGGCGGCTCGCTCGAACCCCGCCCGGCCACGCTCGCCCGCCACGCCGCTCTCGGCGCCGCCTACGCCGCCGTGGCGCACGGCGTCGGGGCTCCCCGCGTCGGCCTGCTCTCCGTGGGCACCGAGGCCGGCAAGGGCGACCGCGCCCGCCGCCTCGCCGATTCCGCCCTCGTCGCCGCGGCGCTGCCGTCCGGCGGTCGCTACGTGGGCCTCGTCGAGGGGTACGACGTCTCGCTCGGCACGCGCGCCGATGTGGTGGTCACCGACGGGTTCACCGGTAACGTGCTGCTCAAGGCGATCGAGGGCGCGTACGCGATGGCCGGCGGCCCCCCGGCCGGCGGTGGCGCCCCCCGGGCTGCCGCCCTGCTCGGCGTCGCCGGCACCGTGGTGGTGTGCCACGGCGCCGCTCAGGGCGATGATCTCGCCTCCGGCATCGCGCTGGCCGCCCACCTGTGGCGGCGCCGCGCCGCCGACCAGGTCCGCGCGCTGCTGGACGGCGTTGACGCGGGGGACCGCACGGACCGCACCGACCGCACGACCGACACCGAGGTACGCACATCATGAGCATTGACAAACGCCGGCGACCGCCCGTCGGCCACCTGGAGGCAGCGTTCGGCGTGGCGCTGGACCCGGAGCTGCTGGAGCGTGCGCTGACCCACCGCTCGTACGCGTACGAGAACGGCGGCCTGCCCACCAACGAGCGCCTGGAGTTCCTGGGCGACTCGGTGCTCGGCGTGGTGATCACCACCGCGCTGTTCCACAACCACCCCGACCTGCCCGAGGGGCAGCTGGCCAAGTTGCGGGCCAGCGTGGTCAACATGCGGGCCCTCGCTGACGTGGCGCGGGGGCTGGGCCCGGAGGGCCTCGGCCCGTACCTGCTGCTCGGCAAGGGGGAGGAGACGACCGGTGGCCGGGACAAGGCGAGCATCCTCGCCGACACCCTGGAGGCGCTGCTCGGCGCCATCTACCTCCAGTTCGGGCTGGACACCGCCGCCATCGTCATCCACCGCCTCTTCGACCCGCTGATGGCCGAGTCGGCCGGGCGCGGTGCGGCGCTGGACTGGAAGACCAGCCTCCAGGAGCTGACCGCCGCGCAGGGCCTGGGCGTCCCGGAGTACCGCATCGAGGGCACCGGGCCGGATCACCTGAAGACCTTCACCGCCTGGGTGGTGGTCGCCGGCACCCGTTACGGCGGAGCCGAGGGGCGGAGCAAGAAGGAGGCCGAGCAGCGGGCCGCCGAGTCGGCCTGGCGGACCCTGACCGCGCAGGCGGAGCGCGAGCAGGCCGGTGCCGTCGGGGACGGGGCGGACCCGGTCGGGGACGGCGGTCGCGGGACGGTCGACGCGGGCGTCGCCGGAGAGCCCGGCCGTGCCTGAGCTGCCCGAGGTCGAGACCGTCCGGCAGGGGCTGGCCCAGTGGGTCATCGGCCGGCGGATCGCCGCCGTGGAGGTGCTCCACCCGCGGGCGGTACGCCGGCACACGGCCGGCGGCGCCCACTTCGCCGACGTGCTCGCCGACCGGACGATCCTGGACGTGCGGCGGCGCGGCAAGTACCTGTGGCTCCCGCTGGACAGCGGCGACGCGGTGATCGGGCATCTGGGCATGTCGGGGCAGCTGCTCCTGCAACCGGCCGAGGCACCCGCCGAGACGCACCTGCGGGTCCGGTTCCGCTTCGCCGACACCGGTCCCGAGCTGCGCTTCGTCGACCAGCGGACGTTCGGCGGGCTGTCGGTCAGCGAGGGCGGCGCGGAGCTGCCGGCGGAGATCGCCCACATCGCCCGCGACCCGATGGACCCGGAGTTCTCCGACGCGGCCTTCGTCGCCGCGCTGGGCCGGCGCCGCACCGAGGTCAAGCGTGCGCTGCTGGACCAGACGCTGCTCTCCGGCGTGGGCAACATCTACGCCGACGAGGCGCTGTGGCGGGCGAAGCTGCACGGCGCCCGGCCCACCGACGCCCTGACCGGCCCGGCCGCGCTGCGCCTGCTCGGGCACGTCCGTGACGTGCTCGCCGAGGCGATCAAGGAGGGCGGGACGAGCTTCGACGCCCTGTACGTCAACGTCAACGGCGAGAGCGGCTACTTCGACCGTTCGCTCAACGTCTACGGACGCGAGGGGCAGCCGTGCCGGCGGTGCGGTGCGCCGATCCGTCGCGAGTCGTTCATGAACCGGTCGTCGTTCAGTTGCCCGCGCTGCCAGCCCCGCCCCCGGGGAGCCGTCCGGGTCTGACCGTGAGACGTCTCGGGGCCGCCACGGCGTGCCGTACCCCGGCCCGTCCGGGATGGATCCGGGGAACCGCCGGCCGGGCCGTTCCGGCGCTCCCCGGGTGCCGCTCCGACGGTTCCGGGACGGACCGGGGCCGTTCCCCGATGTCGCCGCCCCGTCCCGTCCCTAGCGTCGACACCGTTGACAGGTTTGACGTGACAGGGGGATCCCGGCATGGGGGCGAGACCGGTGACGGTGCGGTTGGCACGGTGGAGTGCCGAACATCCGTGGCGTGCGATCGCGCTGTGGGTGGTGTTCGTGGCGGTGTGCTTCGTCGGCGGCAACGCGGCTGGCCTGAACGAGGCCGAGGATTCCGACCAGGCCCTCGGCGAGTCGGGCCGGGCGGTCGTCATCGTCGAGGCCGGGAACTTCGACGAGCCGGCGACGGAGAACGTCCTGATCACCCCGCGCGGCGGCACGCTGGACATGACGGCGGCGAAGGCCGCGGCCGACGACGCGGCCGGGCGGCTGCGGGCGGTGGAGGGGGTCGCCTCGGTCGGTGAGCCGGTTCCGGCACGGGACGGGTCGGCGTTGCTGCTGCCGATCACGATGTCCGGCGACCCGGAGACCGCGTCCGACCGGGTGCAGCCGCTGCGTGACGCCACCGCCGGCGTCCAGGACGCCCACCCGGGGCTGCGGGTCGAGCAGGTCGGCGGGCCGTCGATCAACAAGGCGCTGGACGACACCCTCGGCGAGGACTTCAAGCGGGCGGAACTGCTCAGCCTGCCGGTCACGCTGGCCATCCTGATCGTCGCGTTCGGGGCGCTGATCGCCGCCGGCGTACCGGTGCTGCTGGCCCTGTCCTCGGTGGCCGCCGCGCTGGGGCTCTCCACCCTCGCCTCCCACCTGGTGCCGGCCACCGACACGACGGCGAGCGTCATCCTGCTGATCGGCATGGCGGTCGGCGTCGACTACTCGCTGTTCTACGTCCGCCGGGAGCGCGAGGAACGCGCGAAGGGGGCCTCCGGGCTGGACGCCGTGGAGATCGCCGCGGAGACGTCCGGGCACGCCGTGGTGGTGTCCGGCTTCGCCGTGATCATCTCGATGGCCGGCCTGCTGCTGGTGAACGACGCGGTCTTCTCGTCGCTCGCGGTCGGCTCGATCCTGGTGGTCGCGGTCGCGGTGATCGGTTCGTTGACCGTGTTGCCGGCGCTGCTGGCCAAGCTGGGCCCCTGGGTGGACCGGCCCCGGGTGCCGGTGCTGTGGCGGCTGACCGCACCGCGTACCGGACGGCACGGCGCGCCCGCGAAGCCGGGGTTCTGGCCGGCGGTGCTGAAGCCGGCGCTGCGGGCGCCGGTGGCGACCCTGGTGGTCTCGGTCGGGCTGCTGCTCGCCCTCGCCGCGCCCGCACTGGGCATGAAGCTGCAGTTCCCCGGCATGGAGGACCTGCCCCGCAGCACGCCGGCGATGCAGGCGTACGACCGGCTCACCGCCGCCTTCCCGAGCAACGGCACCAGCCACACCGTGGCGGTCCGGGCGTCGGCGGCCGAGGCCGACCGGGTGACGGCGGCGCTGACCGATCTGGCCGGGCGCGCGTCCGCCGACCCGCTCTTCGCGCCGACCGAGGCGGACGGCCCGAAGATCCGCGTGTCGGCCGACGGGCGGGTGTCGGTGCTCCAGGTGGCGAGCCCGTACGCGAACCGGGACGAGCGGTCGGCGCAGTCGCTGGAGAGGCTGCGTGAGGATCTGGCCCCGGCCGCCCTCGGGGGACTCGCCGGCGTCGAGTACGCGGTCGGTGGCGACGTCGCCGGCAGCGAGGACTACGAGCAGCACATCCGGGAGAAGCTGCCGCTCGTCATGGGCTTCGTGCTGGCGCTCACCTTCCTGGTGATGGCGTGGACGTTCCGTTCGGTGGTGATCGCGCTCAGCTCGATCCTGCTCAACCTGCTCTCCGCGGGCGCCGCGTACGGGTTGCTGGTGGTGGTCTTCCAGGGCACGTGGGCGGAGGACCTGCTCGGTTTCACCTCGATGGGCGCGATCGTCACCTGGCTGCCGCTGTTCCTGTTCGTGGTCCTCTTCGGGCTCTCGATGGACTACCACGTCTTCGTGGTCAGCCGCATCCGTGAGGGGGTCCGGGCGGGCATGTCGAACCGGGAGGCCGTGGCGCACGGCATCACCTCCTCGGCCGGCGTGGTGAGCAGCGCGGCGATCGTGATGGTCGGGGTGTTCTCGATCTTCGCCACCCTGAGCACGATCGACTTCAAGCAGCTCGGCATCGGTCTCGCGGCGGCGATCCTGCTGGACGCCACGATCATCCGCGCGGTGGTGCTGCCGGCGTTGATGACCATGCTCGGCGACCGGAACTGGTGGGCTCCGCGCTTCATGCGCGCGCGGTCCGCTCCGGCTCCGACCGACCCGCCGGCGCCCGCGCCGGAGCTGGTCGGCGCGCGCTGACCGTACGAACCGTCCGGGGCCGGGCCGCCACACGCGGCCCGGCCCCCGACGTGTCAGGGCGCCGGGCAGGGCTGACGCCAGGCGTCGAGCGTCCGCTCCTTGCGGATGGAGGCGAACCCGTAGCCCACCGTCGTGACGCAGAAGTCCTCTGTGGAGCCGGTGTACTCGACGTGGAAGACCGGCTTGCCGGCCTCCACGAAGGGCAGCAGCTTGCCGCACACGCCCAGCCGGACGCACTCCTCGTTGACCGCGAAGTCGAAGTCCGGCGCCAGGGCCGCCACCTGCGGCACGGCGTTGACCAGGCCGGGGGACAGGTCGAGCGAGCGGGCCAGCTCGGCCAGCCGGCGGTTGAAGTGCAGCTGGTCGTCGAAGTCGAGGGGGAAGCCGGAGCGCTGCGCGTACGCGTCCGCGTCGGCGATCGCGACCGCCCCGAAGCCCTTGCCCCGGCAGAGCCGGAACCGGTCGGCCAGCACCGGCCGCAGGGTGTCCCACTGCCTGACGTCCAGCCAGCGGCTCTGCGGACGACGTCCCGGCGCGCCCTGCACGGTCACCGGAAAGCGGGTCGCGTCCGGGTCGGTGGGCCGGACCGAGCCGACGTGCACCTGGCAGATCAGCCGCCGGTCGCGGGCGCGCAGCTCCGCGGTCTGCGCCGCGGTCGTGGCGACCGGGTCGAGCAGGAAGACGTCCGCCGGCACGCCCGGGTCGAGCACCCCGCTGAGCTGCCACTGCCACTGCCACTGGCGGGCCGTATCCGGCGGCCAGGTGGTCGCCGCGTCCGGTCGGGGCAGCTCCACGTGGCACGCGTACACCGGGGTCAGGAGCAGCAGGGCGACGGTTGCCGGCAGCGCCCGGCGCAGGCCGCGCCCGACGGCGCGCGTCGGCGGCCGGATCCGCATCGGCAGCTCCGCAGGTCGCGGGCGGCCGGTCGCCGCCCGGGCGGGTGCGCCACCGCGGCGCACCTCACCCGGTCAAACGAGGACGGACCCGACGACGACTCGCGGATTCGGCGCCGTGTCGAAGTCCCGGCGGCCGCGCCGGGACGTCGACACACGGCTCAGCGCGGTGCGGCGAAGACCTGCGTCCAGTACGGGCCGTTGCTGCTGGCGATGCCGACGCCGATCTCGGTGAAGGAGCAGTTCAGGATGTTGGCCCGGTGGCCGGGGCTGTTCATCCAGGCGTCCATCACGGCGGCCGGCGTCTTCTGGTTCCAGGCGACGTTCTCGCCGTAGGTCCGCCACGCGTAACCGACCCGGTCGATCCGGTCGCCAGGGTCGCTGCCGTCGCTGCCGGTGTGCGACATGTTCTGGTGGTCGGCCTGGTCCTGGCTGTGCCGCTGGGCGGCGGTCATGAGCTTGTCGTCGATGCTCAACGCGCTGCAGCCCGCCTTCGCGCGCTCGGCGTTGGCCAGGTTCACGACCTCGCGGGCCTGGGCGCTGACGCCGCTGCCGGCGGACGTCCCGCTGCTCGGGGCGGTGGAGCGGTCGGCGGTCCGGCGGGACGGCGCGGTGGTCCGTGACGGCGCGGGCGTCGGCTTGCGGCTCGGCGTCGCCGAGGGGGAGGGCTTCGCGGTGGTCGGCGAGGCGCTCGGGCTGCTGGTCGGAGCGAGCGCGTCGGCCGGCGGCCCCGCGGCGTCGGGCACGGCCGGGGCGGCGGCGACGGTGTCGTCCACCACCGAGGTGGGGGTGGCGTCGTCCCCGCCGGAGAGCGCGACGGCACCGGCGCCCAGGCTGACCACCAGCGTGGCCGCCGCGGCGGCGCCGCCGATCAGCAACGGACGCCGCAGGCGACGGCGTGGGCCGTCGGCGGGGGACTCGCCGGCTCCGGCTGCCGGCAGCGTGCCGGTCGCCGGCTCACCGGCGTACGCCCCGGAGGGCGCGGCCGGCCAACCGCCGGTCGCCTCCTCGCGCTGCCACCCACCGGTGGCCTCGGGGCCGTGCCAACCCCCGGCGGTCTCGTGCTGCTGCCAGCCGGCGGCGGTCTCGTCGGGCCGCCGGCCCTCGTGGGCCTCCTCGCGCTGCCAGGACGCGGTGGGCTCATGCTGCCAGGACGCCGCCGGCTCGTGCTGCTGCCAGGGCGCGGCGGGCTCGTGCTGCTGCCAGGTCGCGGTGGGCTCGTGCTGCTGCCAGGTCGCCGCGGGCTCGTCGGACCGCCAACCGCCCGTGTGCTCCTCGCGGTGCCGGGTGGGGGTGGCCTCCCAGCGCTGCGCGGGCTCCTCTCGGTACGTGGCGTCGGACGGCTGCCACGACTGCGTGTCCTGGTGGGCGGGCTCGGGCTGCCAGCGCGGGGTGGGCTGCTCCCGCTGCCACTCGTCCGCGGGACGGTCCGGGTCGTCGCCGAACAGGTAGGCCGAGCGCGGCGCGGGCCGCTCGGTCAGCCAGGCCGGTTCGTCGGCCGCCGGCTCGGGTCGCCGGGCGGCGCCCTCCGGGTCGATCGGGTCGTTCCAGCCGTACACGCCGGTAGCCTCCAGAGGTCGGTTGCGGGCCGGGGTGACGCTACGTGTCGGCCGCGACCTGCGGCAACGTGGCTAAGAAAGAGTTAAGGGGAACCGGGACGCCGGGGTAGGGACTTCCCGTGATCCGGGGCGTACAGTAAAGGTGTCCGGACAGAGCGTGTCCGCGCCGTATGGCAGCCCCCCGGCAAGTGGACAGGCCGACGTAGAGATGATCTACGGCCTGCGGGAACTTGACGAAGGAGGGGGTTTCGGCTCAATATATAGGTGTCGCCAGTCGCGCCCGCTCATGCCCAGAATCGCCTGGGTTGACATGCCGCGTACGAATGGGCGCGCGTTGGCCGGCCATTCCGGCAGCGCATATCAAGGAGTCAACATGGCGAAGGCCCTGTACGGCCACGTAGGTGCGGCGCCCGACCGGCGCCTGCTCGACGAGGTCACCCGACTGCGTGCCACGGTTCAGGCACTGGAGTTCGAGATCACGCGGCTGCGTGCCGAGAATGATCGGCTCGCGGCGGCCGCGGCCGAGGCGGACGACCTGCTCCGCATCGCCGAGCCCGCGCTGACCTGATCCCCGGGTACGCAAAAACTGAATCGCACCACGCGAAAGGCGCGCCGACACGAATGTGCCGGCGCGCAGCTCTGTGCGCACCATTTCCGTCCGCCCGATCGAGCCGGCGACCGCGGACGCCGTGCTCCTGACCGGCACGCAGGCCGGAACCGTGCCGCGTACGGTCGGAAAATCGTCGGGTGGGCGTCGAAAACGTGAACCGGGGCGCGGCCGGTCGGGGCGGCTCGGGGCGGGTCGCGTGCGGGACGGTCACCGGTGGCGGGTTAGTCTGCGGGTTCACCAGGTCCGCGCAGCCGGCGACGGTACGGCGGCCACCGGACGAGGATCGAGAAGGTGCATCTCAAGAGCCTGACGGTGAAGGGCTTCAAATCCTTCGCCTCCGCGACGACGCTGAAGCTGGAACCGGGCATCACCTGCGTGGTGGGTCCCAACGGGTCCGGCAAGTCCAACGTCGTCGACGCCATCGCCTGGGTCCTCGGTGAGCAGGGCGCGAAGGCGCTGCGCGGCGGCAAGATGGAGGACGTCATCTTCGCCGGCACCGCCGGCCGGGCGCCGCTCGGCCGCGCCGAGGTGACCCTCACGATCGACAACACCGACGGTGCGCTGCCGATCGAGTACACCGAGGTCTCGATCACCCGCCGGATGTTCCGCTCCGGCGAGAGCGAGTACGAGATCAACGGCGACTCCTGCCGCCTGCTCGACATCCAGGAGCTGCTCAGCGACTCCGGCATCGGCCGGGAGATGCACATCATCGTCGGGCAGGGCCGCCTCGACGGCATGCTGCACGCCAAGCCGGAGGATCGGCGCGCGTTCATCGAGGAGGCCGCGGGCGTCCTCAAGCACCGCAAGCGCAAGGAGAAGGCGCTGCGGAAGCTCGACGCGATGCAGACCAACCTCAACCGGCTCACCGACCTCACCGCCGAGCTGCGCCGTCAGCTCAAGCCGCTCGGCCGGCAGGCCGAGGTGGCCCGCCGCGCCGCGGTGATCCAGGCCAATCTCCGGGACGCCCGTCTACGGCTGCTCGCCGACGACCTCGCCACGCTGCGCGCGACCCTGGACAAGGAGATCGCCGACGAGACGGCGCTGCGGGAGCGGCGCGAGCAGGTCGAGGCCGAGCACACCGAGGTGCAGGCCCGCCTCGGTGAGCTGGAGGCCGCCCTCGCCGAGGACGCGCCGCTGCTCGCCGCCGCACAGGACACCTGGTACAAGCTGTCCGCCCTTCAGGAGCGGTTCCGTTCGATCGAGCAGCTGGCCCGCGAGCGGCTGCGCCACCTCAGTGCCACGCCGGACGACGAGCGGCCCGGCCGCGACCCGGGCCAGCTGGAGGCCGAGGCGGAGCGCGTCCGCGAGCAGGAGGAGGAGCTGCGCGCCGCGCTCACCGACGACCAGATCCGGCTGGCCGAGGCGGTGGAGCACCGCCAGGAGCTGGAACGTCAGCTGGCTGCCGCGGAGCGGGAGCTGGTGGCGGCGGCCAAGGCCATCGCCGACCGCCGGGAGGGGCTGGCCCGGCTGACCGGGCAGGTGAACTCCGCCCGGGCCCGGAGCGCCACCGCCGGGGAGGAGATCGAACGACTCGCCGCCGCGCACACCGACGCCCTCGGCCGGGCCGAGCGGGCGCAGGCCGAGCTGGACGCCGTCGCCGAACAGTCCACCGAGGCGGACCGGGACAACGCCGACCTGGACGCCCGGCACGCCGAGGCGGTGGCCGTCCAGGAGAAGGCGCAGGAGACGGTCCGGTCGCTGAGCGACGCCGAGCGAGCCGCCGAGAAGGACGCCGCCACCTGGAAGGCGCGCGAAGAGGCGCTCGCCCTGGGCCTGCGCCGCAAGGACGGTGCAGGAGCCCTGCTGGCCCGCGCCGACGAGGTGCCGGGTCTGCTCGGCAGCCTCTCCGGGCTGCTCACCGTCGCGCCCGGCCACGAGGCCGCGCTCGCCGCCGCCCTGGGCGGCCTCGCCGACGCGGTCGCGGTCAGCGGGGTGGACGAGGCCGTCGAGGCGATGCGCATGCTGAAGATCGCCGACGCGGGCCGGGCGGGCCTGCTGGTCGGCAGCCCCGCCGGGCCCGGCATGGCCGGCTCCGCCGACTCCCTGCGCCCGAAGCTGCCGGACCGGGCCCGCTGGGCGCCCGACCTGGTGGAGTGCGCCGCCGAGGTCCGGCCGGCCGTGCACCGGGCGCTGCGCGACGTCGTCCTCGTCGACGACCTCGGCACCGCCGCGGAGGTGGTCGCCGGCAACCCGGAGCTGCGGGCGGTCACGCCGGAGGGCGACGTGCTCGGGGCGTACGCGGCCGCCGGCGGGTCGGCCAAGGCGCCCAGCTTCATCGAGGTGCAGGCCGCCGTCGAAGAGGCGCGGACCAACCGCGCCGCCGCCGAGCGGACCTCCGCCGAGCTGCGCGAGCAGCTGGTCGAGGCGCGCGCCGAGGTGGCCGCCGCCAAGGAGGCGGTGCAGCACGCCGCCGCCGCGAAGCGGGAGGCGGAGAGCCACCGCAACGCCGCCTCCCGCCGGCTCGCCGAGCTGGGGGCCGCCGCCCGGTCGGCCAAGGCCGAGACCGAGCGGCTCGGCGAGTCCCGTGCCCGCGCCGAGGCGGCCCGCGAACGCGACCTCGCCGCCCTCGCCGAGCTGGAGGAGCGGTTGCGGCTGGCCGAGGCCACGCCGATCGACGCCGAACCCTCGACCGAGGAGCGCGACCAGCTCGCCGCGATGGTGCCCCGGGCCCGGCAGAACGAGATGGAGGTGCGCCTCGCCGTGCGTACCGCCGAGGAGCGGGTCTCCTCCATCGCCGGCCGGGCCGACTCGCTGCGCCGGCAGGCGGCGGCCGAGCGGGCCGCGCGGGAGCGCGCGGCGGCGCGGCGGGCGGCGCGGACCCGCGGCGCGGGGATCGCCCGCGCCGTGGCCGGCGGCGCCCGCGAGGCGCTGACCCGGCTCGCCACCTCGATTGCGCAGGCCGAGGAGCACCGCGACGCCGTGGCGCGCGAACGCGCCGCGCGGGAGGCCGAGCTGTCCGAGGTACGCGGCGCCGCCAAGCGCCTCGGCGCCGAGCTGGAGCGACTCACCAGCCAGGTGCACCGGGACGAGGTGGCCCGTGCCGAGCAGCGGCTGCGCATCGAGCAGTTGGAGGCGAAGGCCGCGGAGGACTTCGGCCTCGACGTGGCGACGCTGATCGCCGAGTACGGCCCGACGGAGCCGGTCCCGCCGACCGACGCCGACGTGGCGGCGGCGGAACGGGACGGCCTGGTGGTGCCGGAGCCGGTCCCGTACGAGCGGGCGGTGCAGGAGAAGCGGGCCGCCAAGGCGGAACGGGAGTTGGCCCTGCTCGGCAAGGTCAACCCGCTCGCGCTGGAGGAGTTCGCCGCGCTGGAGGAGCGGTACAAGTTTCTCTCCGAGCAGCTGGAGGACCTGAAGGCCACCCGGCGCGACCTGCTCACCGTGGTCAAGGACGTGGACGACCGGATCCTGGAGGTCTTCGCCAGCGCGTTCGCCGACACCGCCCGGGAGTTCGAGCAGGTCTTCAGCGTGCTGTTCCCCGGTGGCGAGGGGCGGCTGGTGCTCACCGACCCGGACGACCTGCTCGCCACCGGCGTCGAGGTGGAGGCCCGGCCGCCGGGCAAGAAGATCAAGCGGTTGTCGCTGCTGTCCGGCGGTGAACGGTCGCTGACGGCGGTCGCGATGCTGGTGGCGATCTTCCGCGCCCGGCCCAGTCCGTTCTACATCATGGACGAGGTGGAGGCGGCGCTCGACGACGTGAACCTGGGTCGGCTCATCACGCTGCTGGCGCAGCTGCGGGAGAAGAGCCAGCTGATCGTCATCACGCACCAGAAGCGGACGATGGAGGTCGCCGACGCCCTCTACGGCGTGACCATGCGCAACGGGGTCACCCAGGTGATCAGCCAGCGGCTCAACCGGGCCGACGACGACGGGCGGGAGAACAACGAGTGAGTCGGGAACGCGCCACGGCGCTCCTGGTGGACTTCGACGGCGTACTGCGCCGCTGGGATCCGGCGGTGGCCGCCGGCGTCGAGCGGGAGTACGGGCTCACCGAGGGTGTCCTCGGCGAGATCGCGATGTCGTGGGGGCTGCTCCAGCCGGTGCTGACCGGCAAGGTCAGCCACGCCGACTGGATGGCCAGCGTGGCCCACGCGCTGACGCCATCGGTGGGCGACCCGGCGCGGGCCCGCGCGGCGGTCGACGCGTGGCAGCGCTACCGGGGCGAGGTCGACCCCGACGTGCTGGCGTTCATCCGCGAGGTCCGGGCCGAGGGCATCCGGGTCGGGCTGGGCACCAACGCCACTGACCTTCTCGACGCCGACCTCGCCGCGCTCGGGCTCACCGACGAACTGGACGTGGTGGTCAACTCCTCGGTCGTCGGCCTGCACAAGCCCGCGAAGGAGTACTTCCAGGTGGCCTGCGAGGCCCTCGAGACCCCGCCGTCGCGGGTGCTGTTCGTCGACGACGAGGACCGGGCGGTCGCCGGCGCCCGGGTGGCCGGGCTGGCGGCGCACCGCTGGAGCGGCCCGGACGACCTGCGCTACCTGCGCGCGGCCCTGACACCGCCGGCGTAGTTCGTGGAGATCTTGGAAGAATCCGGCCCCTCGGGGGGCCGTTTCCTTCCAAGATCCTCCTTGATCGCGCTGCTCAGTCGCCGGTGACGCCGTCGACGCGTTCGCGGATGAGGTCGGCGTGGCCGTTGTGCCGCGCGTACTCCTCGATCATGTGGACGTAGACCCAGCGCAGGCTGACCTGGTGTTCGCTGCCGTCGCGGCGGCGCAGCGGGAACGTCTCGTCGAGGTCGTGTCCGGCGGCTGCCGCGTCGGCGGCCTCGATCTCGGCGCGGAACGCGGCGAAGTCGGCCTCGGGGTCGGCGGCGGCGACGGTGTTGAACTCGGCGTCCACGTCGGCGGTGAAGTCGTACAGGTCGGGCAGGTCCTCGCCGGCGAAGCGCTCACGGAACCAGGCCCGCTCCACGATGGTCATGTGCCGGACCAGGCCGATCAGGGTTAGCGAGGAGGGCTCCACGCTCGCGGTCCGCAGCTGCTCGGCGGTCAGCCCCGCGCACTTGTGGAGCAGGGTGTCGCGATGGTAGTTGAGCCAGCCCTCCAGCATGGTGCGTTCGTCACCGAGGTAGGGCTCGCTCCGGCGGTCGATCTCAGGTGCTCTCCAGGTCATGCCGGCCATCCTCGCCCCGGGGCCTGACATCCGACGACGGGTTTTCCGCCCGGCTCCCGGTCCTGCCGGTCCGGATGGATCAGAAGTACGTCTCGTTGAAGCGGTTGAGCAGGCGGGCGAAGGTCTCCACGTCCTGCCCGGGCCAGGTGCTCAGCGTCTCGCGGAACCGTTCCAGCCGGGCGGCCGCGGCCGTGTCGAAGCGACGCTGCCCCTCCTCGGTGAGGCTGAGCTGGGCGGCGCGCCGGTCGGTCGGGTCCGGGTCACGCCGGACCAGACCGATGGTCTCCAGCCCGTTGATCTGCCGGCTGAGGGTGCCCTTGCCGATGCCGAGCCGCGCGGCCAGGTCGGTGAGCCGGATCGACCCGGAGCGGCGCAGCCACAGCAGCAGCCCGTACGCGTTCGGCTCCAGGTTGGGGTGCACCTCCCGGGCGATGTCCCAGGACACCGCGCGGCTGCGGCGGAGGAGGGCGGTCAGTTCGTGCTCGACCGCCCGTACGGTCTCCGGGGGGTGCTCGTCCACGGTGATAGAGCGTACGGCGGGCGCCTCACCGGTCGCTGGTCAGGCGGTGGTGCATCACCGGGCGCACGTGGCCGTCGCTGGTGATGCCCTCGATGGTCACCTCCGCCGAGCGGCCGTCGTGCACGAGGGTGGCCACGGCGTTGCCGAAGTACGGGCCGGCCAGCTTCTTCCACCGGAACGACGGCCGGCGGACCCCGGCGGTCCGGGCGAGGGCCCGGGCGGCCGCGGACGGGCCCGGTGACCAGCCCAGTCGCATCAGCGGGCGTATCCCGGCCGGCACCTGGTTGTGGATGGGCGAGCAGGTGAGCTGGTGCACCGGGGTGACCACGCCCGGGTCGTCGAACCGGGCCCGGGCCACGTACGAGTGGTGCACGTCCCCGCCGAGCACGCTGATCGAGGCCGGCGGCGCGTACGCGGGGCCCGCGCCCACCCGCGCGCCCGGCTCGGGTGTGCCGCTGCCGATCCGGGCGAACAGCGCGCCGAGAGCCTCGAACGAGCGGCGGAACGCCGCCCAGTGCTCCAGATCGAGGCCGCGGCGCAGCGTCTCGGCGACGGCCCCGACCCAGCGTCGGCGCGAGTCGCCCAGCTTCTCGTTCCACGCCTCCACGTGGTGGATGCCCGGGGGGAGCAGCCAGGGCAGCGAGGACCCCACCAACAGGTGGTCGTACGCGCCGTGGGCCTGGTCGACGAACCACGACCACTCGCCCGGCGGCAGCATCGCCCGCCGGCCGGGATCCAGCACCCGGCTGCACCGGTTGTCGAGCATGACCAGCCGCGTCCGCCCCAGGTCGAGCGCGTAGCTCCACTGGTACTGCACGGCCCGCCACCGCTCGGTGTCGTGCGCGAGGTCGGACTCCTGGTCGACCCGGTGACCGAACTCGCGCAGCACGCCGGTCGCGTCCTCGGCGGCCGTCACCTTCGCGAACACCGGGTCGGCGGCGATCTCGTCGGGCGAGAGGTTGCCGAGGTGCTGGTAGACCCAGTACGACGCGAGGCCGCTGCCGATCCGCTCCGCCCACCACGGCTCGGCGCGGGCGTCGGCCCGCCAGGAGGCGGAGGTGTTCCAGTCGTCGATGATCTCGTGGTCGTCGAAGATCATCACGCTGGGCACGGTCGAGAGCAGCCAGCGGATCTCCGGGTCGCGCCACGACTCCAGGTAGAGCTTGGTGTACTCGTCGAAGCTCACCACCTGGTCGGCCGGTGCCCCCTTCGGCCGGCGGCGGCGCCGCTTGAGCAGCCGCTTCACGGTCGGCGAGGTCTCGTCCGCGTACACCTGGTCGCCGAGGAGCACCAGCAGGTCCGGCACGGCCGCCGGGTCGAAGTCGGCCGCCAGCCGGCGGGCGTACGCGTCGAGGGCGTCCGGCGGCAGCCGCCGGGCGGTGGCGTGCTGGGTGGTCTCCCGGCAGGAGCCGAAGATCAGCCGGACCGGCTGGTCGCGGTCGTCGGCGGCGCGGGTGCGGATCACGCTGGGCGGGAACTGGCCGCGCGGCTCCGGCCAGGCGAGTTCGCCGTCGATCAGCACCTCGTAGGTGGTGGCGGCGTCCGGTGTGAGGCCGGACACCACGACGAGCGCGTAGTGGTGGTCGTACGCCGAGAAGGTGGGTGCGGTGCCGGTGGCGCCGTCGGCCGTGCGGACGGTGACCACCGCGGGCCCGCTGGTCTCCACCCAGACCGTGGCCCGCGTGTCGACGACCCGCCGCAGCAGCGGACCGACGAGCAGGTGTGCGGCGGGCATGGCGGACCTCCGAGGAGAGCAAACTTCGTCTTTACTACCCGGCCGGCGGTCGCACCACTGCTGGCTGGCACCGAGCGTACCGCCGGATCTGAGCGCGCCGGGGGTGCGGTGGTGAAGACGCCGTGGCCGACGTCTGACAGGATTTCGGCATGACGGAATACCTCCTCATCGCACTCGCTCTGCTCGGCGTGCTGATCCTCGGTGCCCTCGGGCTGGTGGTGCCGAAGCTGCGGCGGCGCCCCGAGCCGCCGCTGCCGACGGAGGTCGAGACCCGCGCCGAGGAGGATCTCGCCGGGCCGCCCGTCCAGGCGCCCGAGGCGGAGGTGTCCACCGGCATCCTGGTCGAGCCGCCGGTGGTGGAGGCGCCCCCGGTGGAGGTGCCCGAGCCGACCGCCGGCCGGCTGGTCCGGCTGCGGTCCCGGCTGTCCCGCTCGCAGAACGTCTTCGGCAAGGGCCTGCTCGGTCTGCTGAGCCGCGACCACCTCGACGAGGACACCTGGGAGGAGATCGAGGACAGCCTGATCACCGCGGACGTCGGCGTCGACGCCACCCGGGAGATCGTCGACCGGCTGCGCGAGCGCACCCGGGTGCTCGGCACCCGGTCCGCCACCGAGCTGCGCGCGCTGCTCGCCGCCGAGCTGGTCAACGCCCTGGACCCGACCCTGGACCGGTCCCTGAACACCGCTCCCAAGGAGGGGGTGCCCGCCGTGCTGCTGGTGGTCGGCGTCAACGGCGCCGGCAAGACCACCACCTGCGGCAAGATCGCCCGGGTGCTGGTGGCGGACGGCCGCAGCGTGATCCTCGGCGCGGCCGACACGTTCCGCGCCGCCGCGGCCGACCAACTGGAGACCTGGGCCGGTCGGGTGGGCGCCGAGACCGTCCGCGGCCCGGAGGGCGCCGACCCGGCCAGCGTGGCCTTCGACGCGGTCAAACGCGGCATCGAGACCGGCGTGGACACCGTCCTGATCGACACCGCCGGCCGCCTGCAGAACAAGGTCGGCCTGATGGACGAGCTCGGCAAGGTCAAGCGGGTGGTGGAGAAGCACGGCCCGATCGACGAGACACTGCTGATCCTCGACGCCACCACCGGCCAGAACGGCCTGGAGCAGGCGCGGGTGTTCACCGAGGTGGTCAACGTGACCGGCGTGGCGCTCACCAAGCTCGACGGCACCGCCAAGGGCGGCATCGTGATCGCCGTGCAACGCAAGCTGGGCATCCCGGTGAAGCTCGTCGGGCTGGGCGAGGGCAAGGACGACCTGGCGCCGTTCGACCCCGCGCAGTTCGTCGACGCGCTGCTGGGCACCGAGGCCCCCGGACGGGACGCGTAATCTCGCAGTGACGACCGACGATCGCGCCTACGTCGGGTGGCGCGACCCCGACCACCCGGCACCCCGCCTCGGGAGACCGTACGTGACTTCGCAGGAGATCCCGCTGCACGGCGGGAACGTCAGCACCGTGGTCCGGGTCGGGGACACGGTACGGCGCAATGCCGGCCCGTGGACGCCCTCGGTGCACGCCCTGCTGCGGCACCTGGAGTACGTGGGGTTCACCGGAGCCCCCCGCGCGCTCGGCATGGACGAGCGCAACCGGGAGGTGCTGTCGTACCTGGAGGGGGAGTGCGGCGAGTACCCGCTGGCCCCGCACTGGGTCACCGACGAGGCGCTGGTGACGGTGGCCACGATGCTGCGCATGTTCCACGACGCGCAGTACGGCTTCGTCCCCCCGCCGGGGGCGGTGTGGCGCTCGTTCGGGCCCCCGCCGCCGGACACCGAGGTGATCTGCCACCACGACGCCGCCCCGCACAACGTCATCTGGCGTCCGGACGGCACCCTCGGGCTGATCGACTTCGACCTCGCCTCGCCGGGCGCGCGCATCTACGACGTGGCGTACGCGGCCTGGACCTGGGTGCCGATCTTCTCCGACCGGGACTCGATCACGCTCGGCTGGAAGCGCCCCGACCGGCCGCGCCGCCTGCGGCTCTTCGCCGACGCGTACGGGCTCATCCCGCGTGACCGGCACCGGCTGATCCGCACCATCCGGAAGCGGATCGTCGACCACGTGGAGGGCATCCGGCGGATGGCCGCCGCCGGTGAGCCGGCCTTCGTGCGGATCGTGCACAAGGGCCACCTGCGCCGGCCGATGCGGGACCTGCGGCTGCTCGACTACGAGCGGCAGGCCCTGGAGGCCGCCCTGCACTAGCGGCCTGGGTCACAAGACCAGGCCCGGCTGCGGCGGGCCCGGGGCGGCGACCGGCGGCGCCGCACCGGCGGACAACCATCGACGCCCGTCCGGACGGCCGATCCACCCCGGTCCATGCCGGCGGTTGTGCGCGTTTCTTCACACGTCCGAAACAAGCCGTCATCGACCGGAAACCGGTCGGGGACCTTGGGTGAAACAGCCGGGGACAAAGCTTCCGCGCAACCGGCTGACGGGCGATGCTGCCAGGTCTCAGTCGGAGGGAGGACTTCCACACCGAGAGGAGGCAGCGTGGAGATCAACACCGGCAACACCGCCTGGTTGCTCTTGTCGTCTGCGCTCGTGCTGCTCATGACGCCGGGTCTGGCCCTGTTCTACGGCGGTCTGAACCGGTCCAAGGGCGTGCTCAACATGATGATGATGAGCTTCTCCGCGATCGGGCTCATCTCTGTTCTTTGGGTCATCTACGGCTTCACCCTCGCGTTCGGCGTCAACGACAACGCCGGCCTGAACAACGTGATCGGCAGCTTCACCCAGTACCTCGGCACCGAGACCAGCTTCATCGGCGAGGAGTGGCTCTTCCTCGGTGCGAGCACGGGCATCCCGACGTACGTCTTCATGGTCTTCCAGATGATGTTCGCCGTCATCACGGTGGCCCTGATCAGCGGCGCGGTCTCCGACCGGTTGAAGTTCTCCGGCTGGCTGCTCTTCGCGTTCGCCTGGTTCACCCTGGTCTACATCCCGGTGGCGCACTGGGTGTGGGGTGGCGGCTTCATCGGCGCCAAGATCAAGGCCCTCGACTTCGCGGGCGGCACGGCGGTGCACATCAACGCCGGTGCGGCCGCGCTCGGCCTGGTCCTGGTGCTCGGCAAGCGGATCGGCTGGCCGAAGGAGAGCTTCAAGCCGCACAACGTGCCGCTGGTGGCGCTCGGCGCCGGCCTGCTCTGGTTCGGCTGGTTCGGTTTCAACGCCGGCAGCGAGCTGACCGTCGACGGCACCACGGCGGTGGCTTTCGTCAACACCCAGGTGGCCACGGCCGCCGGCGTGCTCGGCTGGATCGTGGTGGAGTGGCTGCGCAACGGGAAGCCGACGCTGGTCGGCGCCTCCTCCGGTGCGATCGCCGGCCTGGTCGCCATCACCCCGGCCTGCGGCTTCATCGCCCCGCTGCCGGCCGTGCTGCTCGGCCTGATCGCCGGTGCGGTCTGCGCCTGGGCGGTGAGCCTCAAGTACAAGCTCGGCTTCGACGACTCCCTCGACGTGGTGGGCGTGCACTTCGTGGCCGGCTGGATCGGGTCGCTCTCCATCGGCTTCTTCGCCACCCTCCAGGTGAACTCGGCGATCGAGGGCCTCGGCGGCAGCGAGGGCCTGTTCTACGGGGGCGGGCTGACCCAGCTCGGACGGCAGGCGCTGGGCAGCGGCATCGTGTCGGTGTACTCGTTCGCCGTGGCGGCGCTCATCGCCCTCGCGGTCAAGGCGATCATCGGCCTGCGTGCCGACGCCGAGGACGAGGTCGCCGGCATCGACGTCGCCGAGCACGCGGAGAGCGCGTACGACCTCTCGCCGACCACGGGCAGCAGCTCCGGCGGGGCGTTCGCGATGGCGGGGCTCACCCCGGGTGGCAAGGCGGCGGACGAGCCGGCGGTGCCGGCCGAGTCCGGCGCCGGGCCGGTCAACGAGAAGGTCGCCGGTTAACGTTCCTGGGATGGAGGGGTTGGACATGAAGCTGGTGACCGCGGTCATCAAGCCGTACCAGCTGGACGCGGTGAAGGAGGCCCTGCACGCCCTGGGCGTGGCCGGCCTGACCGTCAGCGAGGTCCAGGGCTACGGCCGGCAGAAGGGGCACACCGAGGTCTACCGGGGTGCCGAGTACACGGTCGAGTTCCTGCCGAAGATCAAGGTCGAGGTGCTCACCGACGAGATCGACGTCGAGAAGATCGTCGACGCCATCGTGGCCGCCGCCCGGACCGGCAAGATCGGCGACGGCAAGGTGTGGGTCACCGGGGTCGAGGAGGTCGTCCGGGTCCGCACCGGCGAGCGCGGCCTCGACGCCCTGTAGGAGAGACCGCTCGATGACCTCGTCGACCACGACCACCGCGTCAGGACAGCCCGGCAACGGCGACGCGGGCGGAGTGGTCGACGGGGTCGTCGGCGTACCCGGTGGCATCGGCGCGTCGGCGCGGGCCGCCCGCGCCGACGCGCTCGACGCCTGGCTGCGGACGCTGCTGCCGGCCCGCGAGGGGGTCGCACTCGTCGCCGTTGGCGGGCTCGGGCGGCGGCAGTGCGCCCCGTACGGGGACCTCGACCTGCTGCTGCTCCACGCGGGGGTGCCCGGCGTGGACGACCTGGCCGCCGGGATCTGGTACCCGGTCTGGGACGCCGGGCTTCGGCTCGACCACTCGGTGCGGACGGTCGCCGAGGCGCTCTCGGTCGCCCAGGACGACGTCAAGGTGGCGCTCGGGCTGCTCGACGCCCGCCACGTCGCGGGCGACGCGGCGCTCGCCGAGCAGCTGATCCGTACGGGCACCGACCACTGGCGGCGCACCGCCGTGCGGCAGCTCCCCGGGCTGCGGGAGATCACCGCGGCCCGCTGGGAGACACACGGTGAGCTGGCCTTCCTCCTCGAAGGCGACCTCAAGGAGGCCGCCGGCGGCCTGCGGGACGTGGGCATCCTCCGTGCCATCGCCATCGCGGGCATCACCGACGCGCTGCGCCCCGCGGTCCGGGCCGCCCACCTGCGGCTGCTCGACACGCGGGACGCCCTGCACACCCAGGTCGGCCGCCGGGTGGACCGGCTCCTCGCCCAGGAACGCGACGGTGTCGCCGCCCTGCTCGGGCTGCGGCAGCTCCCGGCCGACGCGGGGCCGGGCGCCGTCGACGAGGGCGACGCGCTGCTGCGCCGGGTCGCGGGCGACGCCCGGACGGTCAGCCACGCCCTGGACGACGCCTTCCGGGCCACCGACCGTCTCCGCGCCGGCCGTCGCCGCGGCGTCGACGGCCGCCCGCTCCGCCGCCCGGTCGCCCGGGACGTGGTGGAGCACGACGGCGAGCTGGTGCTCGCGCGGACCGCGATCGGGGCGCGCCCGGACCCGAGCCTGTCGCTGCGGGTCGCCGCCGCGGCGGCCACCACCCGGCTGCCGATCGCCCGGGCCACCTGCGAGTGGCTGGCCGCGTACTGCCCGTCGCTGCCGGCGCCGTGGCCGGCCGAGGCGCGCGCCGCGCTGATCACCCTGCTCGGCGCCGGTCCCGGCCTGGTGCCGGCGTGGGAGACCTGCGACCGGTACGGGCTGGTCGACGGCTGGCTGCCCGAGTGGACCCGGATGCGCAGCCTGCCGCAGCACAACCCGGTGCACCGGTTCACGCTCGACCGGCACCTGGTGCAGACCGCGTACGAGGCCAGCCGGCACACCCGCGAGGTCGACCGGCCCGACCTGCTGCTGCTCGGCGCCCTGCTGCACGACGCGGGAAAGGGGCTCGGGGGCGACCACAGCGTGGTGGGCGCGCCGCTCGCCGAGGCGGTGGCCACCCGGATCGGGTTGCCGGAGCACGAGGTGACGCTGATCGGCAGGCTGGTCCGGCTGCACCTGCTCCTGCCGGACGTGGCGACCCGCCGGGATCTCGCCGACCCGAAGACGATCGCCGGGGTGGCCGGGAAGGTCGGCGACACCACCACCCTCGACCTGCTGCACGCCCTGGTCCGGGCCGACGCGGCGGCGACCGGGCCGGCTGCCTGGTCGGACTGGAAGGGGCGGCTGGTGGCCGAACTGGTCGCCCGGGTCCGTACCACGCTGGACACGGGTGTGCTGCCCGAGCCGCCCGCACCCGACCCGGCGCTGCTGGCCGGCCCGCTGCCGGTCGTACACCAGACGGGGGACCGGGTGGCGGTGGCCGCGGCGGACCGGCGGGGCCTGCTCGCGACGGTGGCCGGCTGCCTGGCCCTGCACCGGCTCGAGGTGATCTCCGCCGACGCCTCCACGGTCGACGGGCGTGCGCTGGTGGAGTGCCGCGTCCAGCCCCGGTACGGCCTCGCGCCGGACCCGATCGCGCTGACGGCCGACCTGCGCCGGGCCGTGACCGGCGACGTGTCGGTGACTCAGCGCCTGCGGGGGAGGGCTCTCGCCGCCCGCGGTGCGGGTGCGGCGCCCCGGGTCGTGTGGCACCGGGAGGCGGCGACCGACGCGGTGGTGCTGGAGTTGCGGGCCGCGGACGCGGCCGGCCTGCTCTACCGCGTGACGTGCGCCCTCGACGAGGCGGGCGCCCAGGTCCGGGCCGCCCGGATCTCCACCCTCGGCGCGGACGTGGTGGACGCCTTCTACCTCGTCGGCGGCTGGCCCGACGACGTCACCCGGGCCCGGGTGGAATCCGCCGTCCTGGCGGCGGTGTGACGAGCAGGTGCGACCGCGGCGGCGCGACATGCGGCAGCTCCCGGTGGCACCGCGCCCCGACACCCCCCGATGCCGCGGCCCGCGACCCCCAACGCCCGGCGGCCTGGAGCGGGGGTCCGGCGGGCCGGATACCCTAGCGGTGGCCGGACGGCTCGCCCGGCCCTGCTCGTGCCCGCCGGAACACTGACAAACGGGATGTTCGCGTGTTTGACACCTTGAGTGACCGCCTGTCCGGGATCTTCACCAAGCTCCGCGGCAAGGGTCGGCTCACCGACGCCGACATCGACGCCACCGCGCGCGAGATCCGCCTCGCGCTGCTGGAGGCGGACGTCGCGCTGCCGGTGGTCAAGGGCTTCATCGCGAACGTCAAGGAGCGGGCGCGTGGCGCCGAGGTCTCCCAGGCCCTCAACCCCGCCCAGCAGATCATCAAGATCGTCAACGACGAGCTGATCAACGTCCTCGGTGGCGAGGGGCGGCGGCTCCAGTTCGCCAAGCAACCGCCGACCGTGATCATGCTCGCCGGCCTCCAGGGTTCCGGTAAGACCACGCTCGCCGGCAAGCTGGCCCGCTGGCTCAAGGCCCAGGGCCACCAGCCGCTGCTGGTCGCCGCCGACCTCCAGCGTCCCAACGCCGTCGGGCAGCTCCAGGTGCTCGGTGGCCGCGCCGGCGTCGAGGTGTACGCCCCGGAGCCCGGCAATGGCGTCGGCGACCCGGTGCAGGTGGCCCGGGCCTCGATCGAGCACGCCAAGCGGGCCGCCCGCGACATCGTCGTCGTCGACACGGCCGGCCGCCTCGGCATCGACGCCGAGATGATGCAGCAGGCCGCCGACATCCGCGACGCGGTCAACCCGGACGAGGTCATCTTCGTCATCGACGCGATGGTCGGTCAGGACGCGGTCCGCACCGCCGAGGCGTTCCGCGACGGCGTGGGCATCACCGGCGTGGTCCTCTCCAAGCTCGACGGCGACGCCCGCGGTGGTGCCGCCCTGTCGGTCCGGGAGGTCACCGGGCAGCCGATCCTCTTCGCGTCCACCGGCGAGAAGCTGGAGGACTTCGACGTCTTCTACCCCGACCGGATGGCCAGCCGGATCCTCGGCATGGGCGACGTCCTCACTCTGATCGAGCAGGCCGAACAGGCCTTCGACGCCGATCAGAAGGAGAAGATGACCGCCAAGCTGATGGGCGGCGAGCAGTTCACCCTGGAGGACTTCCTCGACCAGCTCATCGCCGTCCGGCGGATGGGCCCGATCGCCAACGTGCTGGCGATGATGCCCGGCATGGGGCAGATGAAGGACCAGCTCGCCGAGCTGGACGACAAGCACTTCGACCGGGTGACCGCGATCATCCGGTCGATGACCCCGGCCGAGCGCACCAACCCGAAGATCCTCAACGGCTCGCGGCGGGCCCGGATCGCCAACGGCTCCGGCGTCACCGTCATGGACGTCAACCAGCTGCTCAACCGCTTCGCCGACGCGCAGAAGATGATGAAGCAGATGGGCGGCATGATGGGCCTGGCGGGTGGCGGCCGCCGGAAGGCGACCAAGTCGCCGAAGAACAAGCGCAAGGGCGCCAAGGGCGGCGGTGGCGGCCGGCCGCGCACCGGCGCCGGGATGCCGGGCGGCTTCCCTGGCGGCATGCCGCAGCTGCCCCCGGGCGTGGACCCGAACGACCTGGCCGGCCAGGGCCTGCCGCCGGGCTTCAAGCTCCCGAAGATCGACTTCAACAAGCTCGGCAAGGGGGACAAGCGCCCCCGCTGAGCGCCTCGCCAGCGCAGCCCGTCCCGCCACCACGGGGCGGGCTGCCAGCCAACTGACCGCACCAACGGCCGGCTCCGGCGTGGCTCCTCAGTCTTCCGCCAAGTCTGGCCGGTGCTGCCGAATCCACTTCTCTACGTCGGACTTCCGCCACACCTTCCCCATGGCCAACACGGCGATTGGCTCCGGGAAGTTCCGTTGATTGGCAATGACGGAGGCGCGCTGCCGGGACACGCCACCGAGCATTTCCCGAATCTCTGACACGCCGACGAGCTCCACGGGTTGACGATGACAGCGACATAAGTCCGTGACAGCGGCAACTACGGAGTCCGTTGACAATGACAACAGGTAGCGTAACTATGGAGGGGTGACCACGCCGGATGCATTGCCTGTCCATGACCAGCCGCTGCGAACGTTCGATCCGGTACACCAACACTTACCCAGTCGGCCCCTGTGGCTCTGCCGGGTGTGCACGGCTGCTTGGCCGTGCCCAGTCGTCCGGATGTTGCTTCGGACCCAATTCGAGGGGAATCGGGTAGCGTTGTCGATCTACATGGCTGGCCAGTTGTTCGACGCCACGGCCGACTTGACGAAGCTGTATCCGAACTCCGCCCCGTCTCCCGAAGCACTGTTCGACAGATTCCTGGCCTGGACCGCACGGCGCACCTGACGAGTTCTGCCGTGGCAGGCCGTTGTTGGAAGGGACTGCATGGAGTGCTGTCGCGCGGCGCGAGCTGGATTGTGACTGATCTGCTGCACCTGCCCGAGGAGGTCCGGTACGAGCTGGTCGCCGGTCGCCTGGTCACGCTGGAATGGACTCCGGTGCACCAAGACCTCTGCCTGAGCCTCCTCCAAGCGGTCAGCGAGCACTGCCCCGGAGATCTCCTGCCGGCCCTGCATGTCTCGGTGGCGATCGACCGACGCCACGAGTTTCGACCTGACCTCCTGGTCGTGCGCGCCGGCTGCGCGGACATGTCGCCGGTGCCGGTCGCGGAGGTCGTCCTCGCCGTCGAGTTGCTCTCCGGGCACGACCGGTTCCATGACCTCTACGACAAGGCCAAGGTCTACGCGCACGCCGGGGTCCGGTCGTACTGGGTGGTCGACCCGCTCCAGGAGCGCGTCACGCTGACCGAGTACGCGCTCGGCGCCGGCCGCGAGTACGAGCAGGTCGCCCACACCGAGGACCTGTTCGTCACGGAGCGGCCGTGGAAGGTCTCCGTTGACCTCCCAACGCTGAGCGCCCGGCGAAACGACCTCCTTGCCGCCGACCCGGAGTGACCAGATGCCTTTGCACACAGCCCATCGTGAAGCGGTACATCGAGGAGCGGAGGGCCGTTGAATGCTAACCGGTCGCCGCTACCTGCTGGCGTTCGCCGAGGAGCAAGCCGCCTATGCCGAATGCGTCGGCTCCATCTGCCGGGCGGTGTGGAACACGGCGTTGGAGCAGCGGCGGGAGTACCGCCGCCGCGGGGCGTTCATCTCCTACGTCGAGCAAGCAAGGCAAGTGGCCGAGGCAAAGAAGGATCCCGCGTGCGCGTGGCTGGCAGACGCACCGTCCCACACGCTGCAGCAGACCTTGCGGGACTTGGACCGGGCGTGCCGGATGCACGGCACGTGGAGGGTGCGGTGGCGGTCCAAGCTGCGTAACGCACCCTCTTTCCGGTTCCCCGACCCGGATCACATCGTGGTGCGCCAGCTCAATCGCCGCTGGGGCGAAGTCCGATTGCCGAAGTTCGGCCCGGTGCGATTTCGGTGGACCCGTCCGCTCAGCGGCGTCATTCGTAACGCCACCGTCAGCCGGGACGCCGGCCGCTGGTACATCTCATTCTGCGTCGAGGACGGCATCGCCACGGCTGCCCCGAACGGCAAACCACCGATCGGGGTGGACCGGGGTGTGGCGGTCGCGGTTGCCACATCAGACGGCGAGATGTGTGACCGGGCCTTCGTCACCCCTGGAGAGCAACAGCGGATTCGGAGGTTGCAGCAGCGGCTAGCCCGGTCGCGGCAGGTACATGGTCGCAACTCTCGATCCCGGCGCCGCGACGCTGCGCGCGCCCAACTCGCCCGACTGCACGCGCGTATCCGGGCACGCCGGACCGACTTCGCCGCGCAGACCGCAGTGCGGCTGGTCCGCAGCCATGGCTTGGTCGCTGTTGAGGACTTGCAGATCAAGAGGATGACAGCTAGCGCGAAGGGCACCGTCGAGAGGCCCGGCCGCAGGGTGGCAGCCAAGGCGGGACTCAACCGGGCCATTCTGTCCAAAGGCTGGGGTGGGTTCCTGCTCCGGCTCGAACACTCGGCGCGCTACCACGGCGCGGCCGTCGTCAAGGTCAACCCCGCGTACACGTCGCAGACTTGCCACGCTTGTGGGCACGTCGCTCCGGACTCCCGCAAGAGCCAAGCGGTGTTCCGGTGCGTCGCCTGCGGGCATCAGGCGCACGCCGACGTGAACGCGGCCAAGAACATCCTGGCCGCAGGGCGTGCGGTCGCAGGGCGTGGAGACCTCGCCGTTGGGCGGTCTGTGAAGCGTCAACCCCCCGAACGGCTGGCGGCGCTACCTGCCTCAGCTACGGGAGTCCCCCCGCTTCACGGGGGGAGGACGTCAACCGGTAGGAACGAGCACATGGCTCTGCACGTACGCGGTGTGCTCCTGCCCGACGACGAGGTCCGGGATCTCTGGCTGGTCGGCGACCGGGTCACCTTCGACCCGGTGCCGGGGGCGGAGACGGTCGTCGACGGCGGCTACGTGCTGCCCGGCCTGGCCGATGCGCACTGCCACATCGGCATCGCCCGCGGCGGCGCCCCGATCACCTCGCTCGACCAGGCCCGCGAGCTGGCCCGCACCGACCGCGACGCCGGGGTGCTCGCCATCCGCGACGCGGGCTCGCCGTACCCGTACCCGGAACTCGACGACGAGCCGGACCTGCCGCGACTGGCGCGGGCCGGCCGCCACATCGCGCCGCCCAAGCGGTACCTGCGCGACATCGGCGTGGAGGTCGGCGCGGCCGAGGTGGCCGCGACGGTGGCCGAGCAGGCGCGGGCCGGCAACGGCTGGGTCAAGCTGGTCGGCGACTGGATCGACCGCGGGGTGGGCGACCTGGCGCCGGCCTGGGACGCGGACGCCATGACCACGGCCGTCGAGGCCGCGCACGCCGCCGGGGTACGCGCCGCGGTGCACACCTTCTCCGAGACGGCCGTCGAGATCATGGTGCGTGCCGGGGTGGACTCGGTGGAGCACGGCACCGGCCTCAGCCTCGACCTGATCGACCTGATGGCCCGGCAGGGCACCGCGCTCGTGCCCACGATGATCAACATTCAGACCTTCGGCGGGATCGCCGACCAGGCCCGCGCGAGGTTCCCCGGGTACGCCGACCACATGCTCGCCCTGCGCGACCGATTCCCCGAGGTGGTGCGCGCCGCGTACGAGGCGGGCGTGCCGATCTACGTCGGCACGGACGCCGGCGGCGGCATCAACCACGGCCTCGCCGCCGAGGAGATGCTGCTGCTGCACGAGCGGGCGGGCATGTCTCCCGTGGACGTCCTCGCCGCCGCCTCGTGGCGTGCCCGCGAGTGGCTCGGGTTCCCCGGTCTGGTCGAGGGGGGCCTGGCGGACCTGGTCGTCTACTCCGAGGACCCGCGCCGCGACCTGCGCGTGGTCCGTACCCCCGCCCGGATCGTCCTGCGCGGCCGCGTCGTCCGCTGACGGCCGCTGTCGTCGCGAGTGGTGCCGGCCGGCGCCGCGGGTCCGGCCGGCGGGGGGAACCCCGGTGTCAGGACAGCGGTGCGACGGCGGTGCCGAAGAGGCGGACGGCGAGGCGCGTGAGCGCCTCGGCCGTCTCGTCGACCGGCGCCTGGGGAAGCACGATGTGACTGATCACGAGCCGCACGATGGAGTCGGCGGCGAAGGCCAGGGCCGCCGGGTCGGCACCGGGAAGGTGCCGCTCGGCCCACTCGATCAGTGCGGCGGACGCCTCGGCGAGCACCAGGTCGCTTCGGGTGGTGAGGTACGGCAGCAGCTCCTCGGAGCCGCCCCGGGAACTGGTCAGGATCGCCTTGACCAGCGGGTTGTCCGCCGCGGAGGCGAGCGTGTGCCGGATCGCCGCGTACGTCGCGGCGCGCAGGTCGTCCCCGTGCGCGGTCAGCGCCGCGCGGACCTCGGACACGAACCGGTCCACCTCGCGCCGGGCCAGTGCCTCGGCGAGCCCCGCCTTGGTGCCGAACTCGTTGTAGACCGTCTGCCGGCTCACCCCGGCGGCGGCGGCGACCGCGCCCATCCGCACGCCGTCCCAGCCGGTCGCGATCGTCAGCGCCCGCGCCGCGTCGACGATGCCGTCGCGCAACCGGGTGGCCTCCCTCAACTCACCCATGATGGTCGAAGTCTAGGGCCTGTTTCCGGAGACTCGCCTCTCCGGAGACTCGCCCGAGTGGGCCGGGGTCCGGGCGCGGCCGGGCACGGTCTCCGGACACCGGCCCCGGGCCGCGCGGCAGCCGGGTGGCGACGCGCGACGGGCGCGGGCCGCCCGATGGCGGCCACCGGCCCGACGGCGCATAGGATGTGCGGTCATGGCGCGCGTGCTCACTCCCCGTGCGGAGGACTTCCCCCGCTGGTACCAGGACCTGATCGCCAAGGCGAAGCTGGCCGACAACGGCCCGGTCCGGGGGACCATGGTGATCCGACCGGCCGGCTACGCCATCTGGGAGCGGATGCAGGCCGAGATGGACGCCCGCATCAAGGCGGCCGGCGCGGAGAACGCGTACTTCCCGCTCTTCATCCCGGAGAGCTACCTCAAGCGCGAGGCCGAGCACGTGGAGGGCTTCTCGCCGGAGCTCGCGGTGGTCACCCACGGTGGCGGCAAGCAGCTCGCCGAGCCCGTGGTGGTGCGCCCCACCAGCGAGACGGTGATCGGCGAGTTCATGGCCAAGTGGGTCGACTCGTACCGGGACCTGCCGCTGCTGCTCAACCAGTGGGCGAACGTCGTCCGCTGGGAGCTGCGCCCCCGGATCTTCCTGCGCACCAGCGAGTTCCTCTGGCAGGAGGGCCACACCGCGCACGCGACCCGCGAGGACGCCCGCGCCTACGCCCGGCGGATCCTGCACGAGGCGTACGAGGACCTGATGGTCAACGTGCTCGCCATCCCGGTGCAGGTGGGCCTGAAGACCGCCCGGGAGCGGTTCGCCGGCGCCACCGCCACGTACACGCTCGAGGGCATGATGGGCGACGGCAAGGCGCTCCAGCTGGGCACCAGCCACGAGCTGGGCCAGAACTTCGCCAAGGCGTTCGACATCAGCTACTCCTCGGCCGAGGGTGGCCGGCAGCACGCGTGGACCACCTCGTGGGGCACCTCGACCCGCATGCTCGGCGGCCTGATCATGTGCCACGGCGACGACAACGGCCTGCGGGTGCCGCCGAAGCTCGCGCCGATCCAGGCGTACGTCATGATCGTCAAGGACGGCGAGGGGGTCGGCGAGGCGGCGGCCAAGCTGCGCGACGCGCTGCGCGACGCCGGTGTCCGGGTCGCGCTCGACGACCGCACCGACACACCGTTCGGACGCCGGGCCGTCGACGCCGAGCTGCGCGGCTACCCGGTACGCGTCGAGGTCGGCCCCCGCGACCTGGCCGCCGGCAACGCGGTCGTGGTCCGGCGTACGGACGGTTCGAAGTCCCCGGTGCCGGTGGCGGACGTGGTCGGCGCGGTGCTCGCGGGCCTGGACGCCGACCAGAAGGTGCTCCACGACCAGGCGCTCGCCAACCGGGAGACCCGCACCCGCGAGGTGTCGACGCTCGCCGAGGCGATCGAGGCGGCCGCCAGCGGCTGGGCCCGGGTGCCCTGGTCGGCGGTCGGCGTGCAGGGCGAGGCCGAGGCGAACGCCCAGGGCGTGACCGTGCGCTGCCTGGTCCGCGCGGACGGCTCGGTGCCGGACTCGGAGGACGAGCCGGACCTGACCGCCATCCTGGCCCGCGCGTACTGAGGTGCGGCCGGGCGGTCCCGTCGGCCGGTTCGCGCCGGGCCGGCTGATCATGCACCGCAACGTGCGGCACGGCCGGATCGGCTGGGTCCGGCCGGCCCGCGTGGTCCTCGACGACGACCGGGGTCTGCTGCTGTGGGTCGCCCGGGACACCCCGGTGGCGCACGAGGTGACCGAGGCGGGGCTGGGCATGCGGGCGGTGCCGTTCGCCGAGTGGATCACCTCGTCCTACCGCCTGGCGCGGGGCCGCTGGAACGGGCCGCCGGTGCTGAAGTTCCTGCCCACCGGCGCCGCCCACTCGGTGTGGTGGTTCCGGAACGCGCAGGGACGTTTCGCCAACTGGTACGTCAACCTGGAGGAGCCTGGGGTCCGCTGGGACGACGGTGCCCTGGCCGGGGTCGACGTGGTGGACCAGGACCTCGACGTGGTGGTCCACCCGGACTTGACCTGGGAGTGGAAGGACGAGGACGAGTTCCTCGAGCGACTCGCCTTCCCCGACCACTACTGGGTGACCGACGAGAAGGCGGTCCGGGCCGAGGGGGAGCGGGTGATCCGGCAGGCCGAGGCGGGGGAGTTCCCGTTCGACGGCACCTGGTGTGACTTCGCGCCCCCGGCGGAGTGGACGCCCCCGCCGGACCTGCCGCCCGGCTGGGACCGGCCCCCGGCGCGCTGAGGCCGCGGCTGTGTTTCCCGCCACTTTCGGGTGGCGGCGGGTGACCCGGGCCGGTCCGGTGTGAGAGTTACCGACCCGATCTGGCAGAATGGCTGGCTGGTATCCGGCGTGTGTCCGGCGCCCTCTACCCCGGGCACCGCGCCAGTCCACCGAGCAGTCTCCGGCCCAACCCCACTGTGCCGGTTGGCGCTCACCCGTGCACCGCCCTTTCCGGGCCGGTGAGATCGCAACAGGAGCGAAAGAACTGTGGCCGTAAAGATCCGGCTCCTGCGGATGGGCAAGATCCGCAACCCGCAGTACCGCATCGTCGTCGCCGACTCGCGCACCAAGCGCGACGGCCGGGCGATCGAGTTCGTCGGGATCTACCAGCCGAAGGAGGACCCTTCGGTAATCGAGGTCAAGTCGGACCGGGTGCAGTACTGGCTCTCCGTGGGCGCGCAGCCGAGCGAGGCGGTGCAGCGCCTGCTGGAGAAGACCGGTGACTGGCAGAAGTTCAAGGGACTGCCGGCCCCCGAGCCGCTGAAGGTCGCCCCCGAGCGGGCCGACCGTAAGGCGGCGTACGAGGCTGAGGCCAAGGCCGCCGCTGGCGTGGCGGAGGCCCCGGCTAAGCCGGCCAAGAAGGCCGCCAAGGCTGAGGCTCCGGCCAAGGCTGAGGCTCCGGCCAAGGCTGAGGCTCCGGCCAAGGCTGAGGCTCCGGCCGAGGCCGAGGCGCCGAAGACCGAGGAGCAGGCCGGTGCTGACTCCGGCGAGCAGGCCTGACGTGGAACTGCGTCCGGCGTTGGAGCACCTGGTCAAGGGCATCGTCGACCACCCCGACGACGTCCGCGTCCGGCTGGTCGACTCCCGCCGGGGCAAGCGGCTCGAGGTCCGCGTGCACCCGGAGGATCTCGGCACGGTGATCGGGCGGTCCGGCCGGACCGCCAAGGCGCTGCGCCAGGTGATCGGCTCCATCGGCGGCCGCGGCGTACGCGTCGACATCGTCGACTCGTACTGATGCTGCTCATCGTCGGCAGGATCGGCAAACCGCACGGGATCCGCGGTGAGGTCACCGTGGAGGTGCGGACCGACGAGCCCGAGGCACGGTTCGCCCCCGGCATGGTGCTGCGCACCATGCCGGGGGCGAACGCGCCCACCGAGCCCGGTGCCTACCGGGTGCCCGAGGAACTGACCGTCGAAGCGGCCCGCTGGCACCAGGGGCGACTGCTGGTCGCGTTCGAGGGCGTGCTGGAACGTGACGTCGCCGAGGCGCTCCGCGGGACCCTGGTCGGGGTGGACAGCTCCGACGTCACCCCGCCGGAGGATCCGGAGGAGTTCCACGACCACCAGCTGGTCGGCCTGGCCGTGGTCACCCCGGCCGGCGAGCGGCTGGGTGAGGTCGCGCGGATCGACCACGCGCCCGCGTCCGACCTCCTGGTGCTGCGCCGCCCCGGCGGGCCGGACGCACTGATCCCGTTCGTCAAGGCGATCGTCCCCGAGGTCGACCTCGCCGGCGGTCGCGTCGTCGTCGACCCGCCCGGCGGTCTGCTCGACCTCTGACCAGGTCCGCCGGCCCGAGTGGCGGGCCGGCCGCGCCGGCCGTCCGGCCTGGAAGCTGTTGGAGCGTCCCGCATGCGTGTCGACATCGTGTCGATCTTCCCGGAGTACTTCGCTCCACTGGACCTGTCGCTGATCGGCAAGGCCCGTGCCAACGGCACGCTGCGGCTGGCCGTACACGATCTGCGGGCCTGGACCCACGACGTGCACCGCACGGTCGACGACACCCCCTACGGCGGCGGGCCGGGCATGGTCATGCGACCGGAGCCCTGGGGTGAGGCGCTGGACGCGCTCGCCCCGCCGGAGTTCCCCCCGCCCCGGCTGCTGGTGCCCGCGCCGACCGGTGCGCCGTTCACCCAGGCGATGGCCCACGAGCTGGCGGCCGAGCCGCACCTGCTCTTCGCCTGTGGCCGGTACGAGGGCATCGACCAGCGGGTGCTCGACCACGCCGCCACCCGGATGCCGGTGACCGAGGTCTCCCTCGGCGACTACGTGCTCTTCGGCGGCGAGGTCGCGGTGCTGGTGATCATGGAGGCGGTCACCCGGCTGCTGCCCGGCGTGCTCGGCAACGTGAGCTCGCTGGAGGAGGAGTCGCACGCCCACGGGCTGCTCGAGGCCCCGATGTACACCAAGCCGGCGACCTGGCGGGGCCTGGACGTGCCGGAGGTGCTCCGCTCCGGCGACCACGGGCGCATCGCTCGCTGGCGGCGCGACGAGGCGTTGATCCGCACCGCCGGCCGGCGCCCCGACATGCTGGCCGCCCTCGACCCGGCGATGCTCGACAAGCGGGACGCCGCCGCGTTGGAGCGGGCCGGATTTCAGCCCCCGCCGGGGGATGTGGCAAAGTAGAGGGGTTGCCGCAGTCGGCCGCGCCGCGGGCGGCTGCGAGGGTCCTCGACCGGGGTCGGCGCCACCGGCCACCACCCGGGGATCAGAATCACCCATTCGCGCACCGACTGACGGTGCGCCGTGAGCCTCACGAGGACGCAGCGATGAACATCCTGGACGCCCTTGACGCCCAGTCCAAGCGGGTCGACCTCCCCGACTTCCGCGCCGGTGACACCGTCAAGGTGCACGCGCGGGTCATCGAGGGCAACCGGTCCCGGGTCCAGATCTTCCAGGGCGTCGTCATCCGCCGCCAGGGTGACGGCCTGCGGGAGACCTTCTCGGTCCGCAAGGTCAGCTTCGGCGTGGGCGTCGAGCGCACCTACCCGGTCAACAGCCCGGCCATCGACCGCATCGAGGTCGTGACCCGCGGTGACGTCCGGCGCGCCAAGCTCTACTACCTGCGCGAGCTGCGCGGCAAGAAGGCCAAGATCAAGGAGAAGCGCGAGAAGCAGCCCAGCTGACGTCGCGCTGCGCCACGCCGCCCGAGCTGCGCGTATGTCGTACCGATCAGACGGCACTACCCTGGTCGTACGGGCGCAGCACGGCGGCCCCTCGCCCCGCGGCGGGGAAGACGTCCACTGCCGCCCGGGGAGCCTCGACGAGGTTCCCGGGCGGTAGTGTCATTTCTGCGGACCGGGGAGTGGCGTGGTGCAGACGCTCAACGAGGACGGCACGGTCGATCCGTGGCGTCGACGGACCCGCCGCACGCGCCGGCAGATGCCGCTCTGGCAGGAACTGCCGCTGCTGCTGATCGTCGCGTTCTGCCTCGCGGTGCTGATCCGCACCTTCCTGCTCCAGGCCTTCTTCATCCCGTCCGGCTCGATGGAGGACACGCTCCTCGTCGGTGACCGGGTGCTGGTCAACAAGGTCGTCTACGACGTACGGGACCCGGTGCGCGGCGAGGTGGTGGTCTTCCGGGGCACCGACCGCTGGGCCCCGCAGGACGACGGGCAGCCCGAGCCCGGCTTCGTCGGCAAGCTCGGCGCCACGATCGGCGACCTGGTGGGGGTGAGCCGGCCCGGCGAGAAGGACTTCATCAAGCGGGTCATCGGCCTGCCCGGCGACCGGGTGAGCTGCTGCGACGCGCAGGGCCGGGTGCTGGTCAACGGCACGCCGCTGAACGAGCCGTACGTCGTCCGTGACTCGCCGCTGGACGTCCCGCCGAACCCGCGCGAGTGCCGATCCCGCCGCTTCCAGGAGGTCGTGGTCCCGCCCGGGCAGATCTTCGTCATGGGTGACCACCGGCTGGTCTCCCAGGACGCCCGCTGCCAGGGGCCGGTACCGATCGAGAACGTGGTCGGTCGGGCCTTCGGCGTGGTGTGGCCGTCGTCGCGGTGGAGTTCGCTGTCCCTTCCGGAGACCTTCGCGAACGTCCCGGGTCCGGCCGGCGTGTCGACCGGCACGGCGCCGGTCCGGCCCACTCCGGACGGCGGTGTGGTGCTGCTGCTCCCGCTCTCGGCGGCACTGCTCCGTTCTCGCGCGTTCCGGACGGTGCCGTTCGACCGGGCAACGTAGGCTCCTTGCGTGATTGACGAGCAGACCGACAAGTCCCGCAGCTCCTTCTGGAAGGAGCTGCCGATTCTCCTGGGCGTGGCGATCCTGGTCGCGGTGCTGGTGCGAGCCTTCGTGCTGCAGACCTTCTTCATCCCCTCGCCGTCGATGGAGAACACCCTGCAGATCGACGATCGGGTGCTGGTCAACAAGCTGGTGTACGACTTCCGGGCGCCGCACCGGGGCGAGGTGGTCGTCTTCAAGGCGCCCATCGCGTGGAGCGGCAACCCGGACGGCGAGGACTTCATCAAGCGCGTCATCGGCGTCGGCGGGGACCGGGTGGTCTGCTGCGACGAGCAGGGGCGGATCACCATCAACGGCACGCCGCTGGACGAGCCGTACCTGTTCTCCTCCGACGGCGAGCGCGACAAGCCCGCCGACCAGGATTTCGACGTCACCGTCCCGGAGGGGCGGATCTGGGTCATGGGTGACCACCGGTCGGCCTCGGGTGACTCGTTGCAGCACTGGCAGCAGTCCGGGCAGGACATCAACGAGGCGACCATTCCCGAGGACGAGGTCGTCGGGCGCGCGTTCACGGTGTTCTGGCCGCTCGACCGGGCGGGCTTGCTGAGCGTGCCGGAGCAGTTCGAAACCATCCCCGGTTCCTGACCTGGCCGACAACCGTGGGGGCGTGGGCGTTGTCGGTGACGTCTGGCAGGCTGGGACGGTGACCGTCTACACCCCTCGTCGCGCCGCCCGGGTGCTGCTCGTGGACGCGGCCGGGCGCATCCTGCTGTTCCACGGCAGCGACCCGGCCCGGCCCGGGCACCGGTACTGGTTCACGCCCGGGGGCGGGCTCGACCCGGGGGAGAGCCCGGCGGCCGGTGCCGCGCGCGAGCTGGCCGAGGAGACGGGTCTGCGGCTCGCGCCGGGCGAGCTGGGCGAGCCGGTGTGGTCGGAGACGGTCGAGTTCCCGTTCGACGGTGTCTGGTACCGGCAGGAGCAGGAGTTCTTCCTGGTGCGGGTGGCCGCGTGGGAGGTCGACACGGGGGGTTTCGACGCCGTCGAGCGCGCCAGTGTCGTCGGGCACCGCTGGTGGTCGCCGGAGGACCTGGCGGCCAGTGGCGAGCGCTACTACCCGCCGGACCTGCCGGCGGTGCTGACCCGGGCGCTGGCCGGCGCGCGCGGCGGGTCGACCGCCCGCGGTGCGGCGGGCACGGCCGGCGTGGACGGGGGCGGGCCGTGCTGACGCCCCCGCGCACCGTCGTCCGCCGGGAGGGCGGGCTGTACGCCCTGGAGCGTGCCCTGCAGCGGCGCGGCTTCCGGCACGTGGCCGGCGCCGACGAGGCCGGCCGGGGCGCCTGCGCCGGACCGCTGGTGGCGGCGGCCGCGATCCTGCCCGAGGGGCGGCGCGGCGAGATCGAGGGTCTCGCCGACTCCAAGCTGCTCACCCCGGCCAGCCGGGAACGGGTGTACGAGGAGGTGGTCGCCCGCGCCCTGGCGTACTCCGTGGTGGTGATCCCGGCCGCGGAGGTCGACGCCCGCGGTCTGCACGTGTGCAACGTCGCCGCGATGCGCCGGGCGCTGGCCTCGCTCGCCACCCCGCCGGAGTACGTGCTCACCGACGGCTTCGGCGTGGACGGCCTGGACGTGCCGGGCCTGGCGGTGTGGAAGGGTGACCGGGTGGCGGCCTGCGTGGCGGCGGCGAGCGTGCTGGCCAAGGTCACCCGGGACCGGATCATGGTCGAGCTGGACGGGACGTTCCCCGGCTACGGCTTCGCGGAGCACAAGGGTTACATCACCACCGAGCACTCGGCGGCGCTGCGCGAGCGCGGCCCGTGCGCGGAGCACCGGTTCTCGTACGTGAACGTCGCCACGGTGTCGGGCCGGCACGACGCCCCGCCCCGGGCACGCCGACCACTGGGCGCAAGGCCGGACGAGCCGATGGAGCGCTTGGGCGCGCCAGGGGGTACCGTCGGCGTGGCGTTGGGCGAGCGGCCTCGGCCCTCGGCGCCGGTGGGGGAAGATGTGGTCATGGAAGGCGGAGAGGGATGAGCGCGGAAGATCTCGAAAAGTACGAGACAGAGATGGAGCTGCAGCTCTACCGGGAGTACCGCGACATTGTCCGCCAGTTCTCCTACGTGGTGGAGACCGAACGCCGCTTCTACCTGGCGAACCAGGTCGACCTTCACGTACGCAACTCGGACGGCGAGGTCTACTTCGAGGTCGAGATGCACGACGCCTGGGTGTGGGACATGTACCGTCCCGCCCGTTTCGTCAAGAACGTCCGGGTGATGACGTTCAAGGACGTCAACGTGGAGGAGCTGGAGAAGCCCGACATCTCGCTGCCCGCCGACTCGGGCTTCGGCGGCTGACTCACGCCTCGCTTCCGGCGGCCCCCCCGCCGGAACAACGCACCACGGCCCCCCACCGCCGTGCCCGTCACCCCTCCAGCACCACGACCTCGACCCGCTGAACGAGGTTGTTCGCGAAACCGCCCCGGTTCCACGGCTGCTCGACCGGCTGCGTGCGGCCCGAGGCGTCGGTCGCGCGAGCGCTCAACACGTACCGCCCCGGAGTCGCCGTCCACTCGTGGTGCCAGCGCCGCCAGGCGTACGGCCCGTCCGTGTGCTCGTCCAGCTCAGCGGGTGTCCAGGTGCCGCCTCCGTCGGTGGTCACCTCGACCGAGACCACCGGAGCGTGGCCGGACCAGGCTCGGCCGTCGAGCGTGCACGGCCCCGGGCGGAGCACCCGGGCGCGGGACATGAAGTCCGGGAAGCCCGGCGGGCGGACCAGGGCGCGCGGCTCGATCCTCGTCACCGGCACCCCCGGATCGGCGGCCTCCTGCCGCAGCCGGTAGGCCATCGCGTTCTGGTAGCCGTCGAACGGGGTGGTGCGTACGTCGATCCGGCGCAGCCACTTCACGTGCGCCATCCCGTACCAGCCGGGGACGATCAGCCGGAGCGGCGCACCGTGCTGCGGCAGCAGGGGAGCGCCGTTCATCTCGTACGCCAGCAGCACCTCGTCGCGCAGCGCCTCCGCGACCGGCAGGGCCCGCTGGTAGTCCTGCTCGACGCCGCGCTCGACCCCGTGGTCGGCGCCGGTGAAGACCACGTCGACCGCGTCGGGGGCGAGCCCGGCCTCCCGCAGCAGCGGCGCGAGCGGGGTGCCCGTCCACTCCGCGTTGCCGACGGCCTCCACCAGCCAGGGCTGGCTCACCGGACGGGGGTGCAGCAGCGCGCGCCCGTTGCCGGCGCACTCCAGCGTCACCCGGTGGGTGACCCGGGGCCGCTCCCGCAGCTCGGCCAGGCCCACCGCGAGGGCCCGGTCGACCGCGCCGTCGACGGTCAGGACGTGGATCGCCGGGTCGACGTCCGGGATGTCGTAGTGGATCAGCAGATAGTGCAGGCCGGCCGGGGTGACGTCGTAGCGCAGTGCCTCGAGCGGGATGCCGTGGTTGCGGGCGGCGAGCTGAAGCTCCTCGACGCTGATCGCCTCGTCCGGCGCGGCCAGCCGTGCGGGCCGGCTGACGTCGTCCACAGTGGTCATCTGCTCTCCCCGGCCCGGACGGCGGTGGCCCGCCGTGACGCGGGATCAAGCCTAGGCCGTGCTCGGCGGCGCCGGTCGGGCGCCGGCCGGCCCGCACAGGGTGCTATGCCGTGTCTCGACGCCCCGGCGCGCCGGGCTGCGTCTTCAGGACATGGCCCTGACGGTCGAACGCGAACATCGTCACGCCGGCCGGCAGGGGGCGCGGTGCCGTGCGCAGCCGGTGCACGCCGACGCCGACACCGTCCGCCGGTTCGCTCACCGCCACCGGCTCGAACCCGGCCGTCGCGAACCAGTCGCAGATCGTCGGCACCAGGTCCGGATCACGCCGGTGCCGGGTCCAGACCACCGTGCCGCCGGTCGCGCAGAGGGCGGCGCAGTGCCCGACCGTCGCCCGGATGTCGGCCTCGGGGATGTTGCCGAAGACGCCGCAGACCAGGACCAGGTCGGCCGGCGCCAGATCGGCGTACGCGTCGGTGCGCGCCGCGTCGCCGACGACCACCTCGACCGTGGTGAGCCCGGCCGTCGCGACGGCCGACCGGGCCACCTCGGCGTTGCGCCCGTCGAGTTCCACCAGCCGGGCGGTCACGTCCGACCCACGGGGGTGTTCCGCGAGGACGGGGATGAGGTCCCGACCCTGGCCGGCACAGAGGCTGATCGCGCGCAGCGGCCCGGACGGGGCCTGGTCGAGCGCGTCCGCGACCCGGCGACGCACCTCGGCGAGCCGGCGGGACAGTGGCGAGTCGGGATCGCGGTAGTCGTCATGCCATGCGTACCAGTCCTCGGTCATCGGCCCAGCCTAGGTTCGGAAACGGTGGCCCGGTGGGTCGGTGGCGCATAGCAGATCAGGTCCCGCCGTGGGGTTTGTCCACAGTGGGGACATTGTCCACAGGTGGTGGGCGTCGGGGTGGCGACCCGGCGGGCCGCTCGGGAAGGGTGCCTCCCATGAGACTTCCTCCGCGTCTCGTCGCCCTGCCCGGCATCGCCCTGCCCGGCACCGCCCTGCTCGGCGTCACCCTGTTCGTCGTGCCCCGGTGGACGATCATGTCCTCCGGGATTGTCGCCCTGCTGGCGGTCGTGCCGTCCGCCGCGTCCGGCTCGGTCGCGGTCGTTACGCCGGTCGGGGCCGCTGCTCAGGTCCGGCCGGCGGATGACGCCGCGGTGCTGGCGGCCGGGTCCTTCCGTTGGCCGCTGCCCGGGACGCCGTTCGTGGTACGGCACTTCGACCCGCCGCCGCAGCCGTGGCTGCCCGGCCACCGGGGTGTGGACCTGGCCGCCGCCCCCGGCACGCCCGTACGGGCCGCCGGTGCCGGCACGGTCACCTTCGCGGGGAGGGTCGCCGGACGGCCGGTCATCACCGTGACGCACGCCGACGGCCTGCGGACCACCTACGAGCCGGTGCGGCCGACCGTCGAGGTCGGTGCCCCGGTGTCGGCCGGAGGACCGATCGGTCACCTGCTGGCCGGGCATCCGGGTTGCCCGGCCGCATCCTGCCTGCACTGGGGGCTGCGCCAGGGCGAGATGTACCTCGATCCGCTGGCCCTGGTCGGCCGCGGACCGGTACGCCTGCTGCCGCTCGACCCCGGTCCCTCGTGAGCGTCCGAATCGTGGGGTGCCGGGTGCGCCGTCCGGAACCCCGTGCAGCCGGCTGGCTCAGCGTTGCGCGAGCAGCGGGGGAAGCGAGACGGCCAGCCGCTCGTACTCGGGTGCCGAGTTGTACACCTGCCCGCACACCCGCAGCCAACCCCGCCCGTCCCAGGCGTTCACGGCGACCTCGACGGCCAGCCGTTCGGCGATCCGGGCCCGCAGGGCCTGCGCGGCGTCCAGGGTGGTGGCGACGCCCGGCGGCAGCGGGACGATCCGCATGGCGACCCCCGGTCCGCCGGGGTCGGGCAGGTCGGCGGGCCGCACCCCGAGCGCGTCCCCCAGCACCCGTTGGCCGTACGCGGCCAGCGCGGCGTTGTGCCCGCGCACCCGGTCGAGGCCGAGGCTGCGCAGCGTGAACACGCCCACCGGCGCGGCGAGCCATGGCGTGTAGTCCATCGTCGCCTGCCACTCCACCCGGGTCGGGAAGCCGGACTCCTGCTCCCAGGAGACGACCAGCGGCTCGATGCGGTCCCGCCACGGCGGGGCCACCACCAGTACGGCTGTGCCGCGCGGGGCGTACGCCCACTTGTGCAGGTTGCCCACCCAGAAGTCCGCCCCGATGCCCTGGACGGTGGCGGGCAGCATGCCGGGCGCGTGGGCGGCGTCGACCAGGACCGGCACGCCGTGCTCGCGGGCGACCCCCGCGATGGCAGCGACCGGGAGCAGCCGTGCGGTGGGGGAGGTGAGTTGGTCCACCACGAGCAGTCGGGTCCGGCCGGGGCGCAGTCCGGCGCGGACGATCTGGAGGATCTCCTCGTCGGTGGCATCCAGCGGTACCCGCAGCGCCCGGGTGACCGCCCCGCTCCGGCGGCACTCCCGGCCGATCGACAACCCGACCGCGCCGTACCCGTGGTCCGTGGTCAGCACCTCGTCGCCGGCCTTCAGCCCGAGCGACTGGAGCACCACCGCCACGCCGGTCGTGGCGTTCGGCACCAACGCGGTGCCGTCCGGGTCAGCGCCGAGGAAGGCCGCCAGGTGGCGGCGGGTGTGGGTGATGCGGTCGACCAGCCCGGCGGTGAAGAACCGCAGCGGGTTCGCCTCCATCTCGTCGCGCAGCCGCTGCTGGGCCCGCTGCACCCCGATCGGCACGGCACCGAACGAGCCGTGGTTGAGATGGCTCACCGACGGGTCGAGGGAGAAGAGCAGGCGCGCTCCGGGGATCGGCTCGGGCGGCTGCACAACGCTCACCCGATGATCGTAACCGTCGGTCGATCACCGTCGGCCGGTCTCCGTCGCCGGTCTCCGGACCGATCTCCGCCTTGCCGGATCACCGCCTGGACTCCGTCTCCCTCGTCCCTGGGCTTGCCGGCCGGACGACGATCCCGCCGGCCGACCGTCGTCGCGTCGCCGGTCCGGCACACCACCACCGCCCGTCCGGGTCGGGCACCCCGAAGACATCCCCGTATGGCGCCGGTAGGCCGTCCGTGCCGACCGGGCCGTTCCGCCGGGCCGTTCGCCGGTCCCGGTCTCGCCCAAGGAGATCTGTGGCATGAATGTGTGGAGAAGGCTCTCCGGCCCACGCCGGGCCCTCGCGCTCACCGGCGCGGGCGCCCTGGTCGCGGGCGGGTTGGTGACGCTACCGGTCACCATGGCCCACGCCGCGACGCAGTGCGAGGTGTCGTACACGACCAACGACTGGCCGGGTGGGTTCACCGCCACCGTCAACATCAAGAACGTTGGTGACGCGCTCAACGGGTGGACGCTCGGCTTCACCTTCCCCAACAGCTCGCAGCGGGTGGTGCAGGGTTGGTCGGCCCGGTTCACCCAGTCCGGCCAGAACGTCACCGCGCAGAACGAGTCGTACAACGGCTCGGTGGCCAGCGGCGCCACCGTGAGCATCGGCTTCAACGGCTCGTGGAGCGGCAGCAACCCGAAGCCGACCTCGTTCACCCTGAACGGGGTCACCTGCAACGGCGGCGGCGGACCCACCACGCCGCCCCCCACGACGCCTCCGCCGACGACCCCACCGCCCACCACGCCCCCGCCGACCACCCCACCGCCCGGCGTCCGGGTCGACAACCCCTACCTGAACGCCAAGGGGTACGTGAACCCGGAGTGGAAGGCCAAGGCCGAGTCGGTGGCCGGTGGCAACCGGGTCTCGAACAACCCGACTGCCGTCTGGCTGGACCGGATCGCCGCGATCAACGGCACGCCGGACAGCAGCTCGAACGGCGCGATGGGCCTGCGGAACCACCTGGACGCCGCGCTCGCGCAGGGCGCCAACTACATCCAGCTGGTCATCTACAACCTGCCCGGCCGCGACTGCGCCGCCCTGGCCTCGAACGGCGAGCTGAAGGCGGACGAGCTGCCCCGCTACAAGGCCGAGTACATCGACCCGATCGCCGCGATCCAGGCCGACACGAAGTACCGGAACCTGCGGATCATCAACATCATCGAGATCGACTCACTGCCGAACCTGGTGACCAACACCTCCGGCCAGCCGGGCGGCACGGCGATGTGCGACACGGTCAAGGCCAACGGCGCGTACGTCAACGGCGTCGGGTACGCCCTCGCCAAGCTGGGCGCCATCCCCAACGTCTACAACTACATCGACGCCGCTCACCACGGCTGGATTGGCTGGGCCAGCAACTTCGGCCCCACCGCCGACATGCTGAAGAGCGCGGCCATCGCCTCCGGCAGCACCGTGGCCAACGTGCACGGCTTCATCGTCAACACCGCCAACTACTCGGCACTGCGTGAGCCGTACGTCAAGATCACTGACTCGGTGAACGGCCAAACCGTACGGCAGTCCAAGTGGGTCGACTGGAACCAGTACGTCGACGAACTGTCGTTCGCCCAGGCGTTCCGGAACAAGCTGGTCCAGGTCGGCTTCGACGCCAACATCGGCATGCTGATCGACACGTCCCGCAACGGTTGGGGCGGCAGCGCCCGGCCCACCGGCCCCGGCCCGTCGACCAGTGTGGACGCGTACGTCGACGGTGGCCGCGTCGACCGGCGGATCCACGCCGGCAACTGGTGCAACCAGTCCGGTGCGGGTCTGGGCGAGCGGCCGAAGGCCGCGCCGGAGCCGGGCATCGACGCGTACGTCTGGGTGAAGCCCCCGGGCGAGTCGGACGGCTCCAGCACCGCCATCCCGAACAACGAGGGCAAGGGCTTCGACCGCATGTGCGACCCGACGTACACCGGTAACCCCCGCAACGGCAACAACCCGACCGGCGCCCTGCCGAACGCGCCGATCTCCGGGGCCTGGTTCCCGGCGCAGTTCCAGCAGCTCATGCAGAACGCGTACCCGCCGCTGTCCTGACCTCCGGCGCCCACCCGCCGCTGGACTCAGGTGAGGCGCTCCAGCGGCAGGTTCCCCGGGCCCCTGGTCCGACCACCCGGTCGGGCCAGGGGCCCCCTCGTGCGTCCTGCCGGTGAAGGGGGCCCGGCCGGACCGGTCAGGGGACCGTGCGTTCGATCGCCGCCGGGCCCAGCTCGGCCAGATCCCGGCGGGCCTTCTCGATGTTCTCCGGCGTCAGGTCCTGACCGCGCGCGGCCACCAGGTCCTCCGGCTCCCAGGGCTGCTCCGCGCCAGTGCGGATGTTGTCCCCGCCGGCGCCCGTGCCGGTGCCGGTCGCGCCCGTGCCGGCGGCGTACGGGTCACCGATGATGTCGTCGCTCGACGCCCGGCGGTCGACCCGCTCACCCGGCGCCGCGAAGGACGGGGTGTCGCGGTCGGCGCCGCCGCCGGTCATCAGCTGGGGGACGCCCGTGTCGTCCTCGACCGCCGCGGCCACCTCGGGGCTCTCCTCCAGCGGTCGGTCCCGGTCACGATCGGTCATGGTGTCGCCCTCCTGTCCGCACGCGCGTTCGCTACCTCCTCGCGTACCCCGTGCGGCGGACGCCATGCGCGGACCGCCCCGGCCGGTCGGCGCAGGCCCCGGTGCGGCTCAGTGCCCCGTCCGGCCGGGAGTGTCCCAGCGCTCCTCCGTCGGAGGCCGCCGCCGTCCATCCCGTCCACCCTTCGCCGCACCCGCCCGTACCGGACGTGCGCGCCCTATTACCCCCACTGCGAAGGTTCATGTGAGAAGAGGGTTTGGCCGCGCCCCGGACACGACGGAACGGGCGCCCGACCGTGGACGCCCGTTCCGTCGTACGGTTCAGCGCCCGAGCACCCGGTCCAGGAAGTCCCGGTACTGCCGCACCGCCATCCGCAGCTGCTCGGTGTCCGCCGAGCCGGCGTCCTGCCAGGCGCCGAGCTTCTGCTTCTGCGCCGACAGGGCCGCGGCGAGCGCCTGGATGGCCTCGTCGACCAGCGCCTGGGCCTCCTTCGCCGCGGCGCGCGGGTCGTCGACGAAGCGAAGTTGGACGTCCCGCCAGCGGTCCCGGAAGCCCTGCGCCACGCCGGTGTCGAAGAGCGTCGCCGGCTCCGCCGCCACCGTCGGCCCGGCCGGCCGGGCCGTCCCGGCCGCCTCCAGCGGGCCGGTGGTGCCGGCCCCGGCGACGTCCGTGCGGGCGCTCCTGCCGACCAGCACCGGGTCCGCGTCGGGCGAGACGGAGTCCGGGTCGACCATGTTCGGGGTCGCGCTGCCGTACCCGGCCGCCCCCGCCGCCGCGGCGTCCGGGTCGCCACCCCAGGTCGTCAGGTCGCCACGCCGCTCGGGGCGCCCCTCGGTGGCGTCCGGGGGCAGCACGGTGGTCGTGCCCGTCGTTTCGTCGCCGTCGAACGCCGCCGCCCGCTCGTGGCGGCGCTCCTCCCAGCCCGGGCCACCGCGGAACTCGGCGGTGGGGTCCGCCCGCCAGCCCTCGCGCTCGCCGCCTTCGGCGCCGTCGCCGGGCCGGGCGGTCGATTCGGTACGCGGGTCCGGCTCGTCCTCCGGCCGGCCGCTGGCCAGCGCGGAGGCGGCGACCGCGCCGCCCACCGTCGTGGCGCCGAAGGCGGTCGGCACCGGACCGGGCTCGTGGAACTCCGGTCGTCGCCCGGCATCGGCCCGCCGGTCCCGGTCGCGGTCGCCGGCGTTCCGGTCGTCGCCCGTGTCCCGGTCGCCGGCGACCCGCGGATCGTCGAAGGTTCCCCGGTCGTCGAGGGCGTCCTCGGGCACGTCGGTCCGGTCCGCCCGGCCGCCCGTATCGGCCTTGTCGGCGCGGTCACCGGGCGGCGGCACCGGTACGGGTGCGGAGCGTACGGCCTCCGGGTGGTCGCTCGCCTGCTGTTCGTCCTGACGCATGATGGCCTCCTCAGCGGCTCGTGACGTCTGGGCGCTCGGGGTCGCGCTGCTCGGGCGTGCGGTGTCCGGCCGGCTCCTCGGCCTGGGTGCGGTGCCCGTCGGGTTCGTCGGCGGGCGTGCGGTGTCCGGCCGGCTCCTCGGCCTGGGTGCGGTGCCCGTCGGGCTCGTCGGCGGACAGGCGGTGCCCGACCGGCTCCTCGCCGAGCAGGTCGGCGAAGAGCGCGCGGTAGTGGACGACGGCCTGGCGGAGTTCCTCGGTGCTCGCCTCGCCGCGCGAGTTGCGCAGGTGGATCTCGTGGGCGTCGCGGTAGTGGGTCAGGGTGCGGGCGTGCTCGACGGACAGGTGGGCGATCTGGTCGGAGAAGTCACCGGTCGGGTAGCCCCGCTCGGCGATGAGCCTGGTGACCAGCTCGTCCGCGTCGCCGACGGTCTCCTTGGGGGAGTCGACGAAACGGACCTGGAGTTCCTCCCAGGCGGCGGCGTACCGGGCCCGGGACTCGGGGGAGAGGGGGGTGAGGGTCAGCTCGGCATGGCGGCGCTCGCGGTCGCGCAGCTCCCGCTCGGCGGCCGTGCGGCTGTCCTGCTCCGCGACGACCCGGTCGTACTCCGGGCCGAACCGGGACCGCAGGGCCCGGCGGCGGGCGTACGTCCGGCCCGCGACGGCCAGCGCCACGATCACCAGTACGACGACGACTATGACGATTACCTGCGTGGGCGACATGGCTCCTCCTTCGCCCCCGGTATTCCCTCTCTCTCCTGATCGCCAATCCCGTTCCGGGATACTTTCCTCGGCGGCGGTGAAACCTCCCGGTCCGGGCGTTTCCCCGGGTCGTCGATGACTCGGGACACGGGCGCCGCCCATCGAAGTCTTGACTCATCCCAGAACAGAAGCTTGGGTGGGGTGGACCGATCAGGAGAGAGCGGACTTCCAGGTCCACACCAACCAGGACGGTGGCCAGATGTCGTACGGCGTCGACGTGCGACGGACGGTAGTGCAACGGGCGCTGATTACGTATCCTGCCCAAGGCGTCCGTCGATGACGTCCCGGCGCCACAGCCGGGCGGGCTCCGTCGGGCGTTGCCCGGCCGCTGCCGGTGCCCCCGCAGCCACACCTTCCGGGCGAGGTCTTGAGTGAACACCCGCGACTGGCCGATCCGCTCCAAGCTGACCGCGCTGGTCGTGGTGCCGGTGACCGCGCTGCTCGCGCTCTGGCTCTTCGCCACCACGCTCACCTTCGGGCCCGCGCTGGACCTGCTCGCCGCCCGGACGCTCCTGTACGACCTCGGCCGACCCGGTGAGGCGGTCGTGGTGGAGCTGCAACGCGAGCGCCGCCTCTCGGTGGTCCACCTGTCGACGCAACGTGACCTGCCCGGCCTGGCCGAGCAGCGGCAGCGGACCGACCGCGCCGTCGCCGAGCTGCGCCGCCGCATCGCCGGCGAGGACCTGCGCGACGCCGCCGGGGACCTGTTGGACGCCCGGCTGGACCAGCTCGTCGCCGCTCTGGACGCACTGCCGGCCGGCCGGGACTTCATCGACCGCCGGGCGGTGGACCGGGCCGGCGCCGTCGGCCTCTACAGCGGCATGATCTCGTCGGCGTTCCAGGCGTTCGCGGGGATGGCGGCGCTGCCCGACCCGGAGCTCAACCGGCAGGCGCTGGCGGTCACCGCCCTCGGCCGCTCCCGGGAACTGCTCGGCCAGGCCGACGCGTTGCTGGCCGGGGTGTTCGTGTCCGGCCGCTTCGCCGACGGCGAGCACACCCAGCTCGTGCAGACCATCGCCAACCAGCGGTTCCTGGTGGAGACGGCGGTGGCCGACCTGCCCGAGGCGGACCGCGCGGCGTACCAGCGGCTGACCGAGCGCGAGGCGTTCGACCGGCTGAGGTCCATGCAGGACCGCCTGATCGCGGCCGGTACGCCCCGGCCGCCGGTCGACGCGGGCGCGTGGCTGGCCGACTACGACACCGTCCAGCAGGCCCTGCGCGAGTTCGAGCTGGGCCAGGCCGACGGCCTGGCCGAACGGTCGGTCCCCACGGCCGTACGCATCCTGGTGCGGCTCGCCCTCGCGGGGGTGCTGGGCCTGGTCGCCGTCGTGGTCTCACTCGTCGTGGCACTGCGGGTCGGTCGCTCCCTCGCGTACCGGCTCGCCCGGGTCCGCACCGTGCTGGAACGGGCGGAGCGCCGGCTGCCCGACGTGGTGGCGCGGATGCGGCAGGGCGAGACGGTGGACATCGCCCGCGAGGCGCCGTCGCTGGAGTACGGCGCGGACGAGATCGGCCAGGTGGGGCGGGCGTTCACCTCCGTGCAGCGGACCGCCATCCGGGCCGCCGAGAACGAGGTCAACCTGCGACGGGCCGTCAACGAGGTGTTCCTCAACATCGCGCGGCGTAGCCAGGGCCTCGTGCACCGGCAGCTCGCCCTGCTCGACCGGATGGAACGGCGCACCGAGGACCCGGACGAGCTGGCCGAGCTGTTCCGGGTCGACCACCTGGCGACGCGGTTGCGGCGGCACGCCGAGGACCTGGTGATCCTGGCCGGTGCGGCGCCGGGCCGGGGGTGGCGCAATCCGGTCGCGATGGTCGACCTGATCCGGGGGGCGATCTCGGAGGTCGAGGCGTACGACCGGGTGGACATCGTCGCCGTGCAGCCGGCGGGCGTGGCCGGCCGCGCCGTGGGCGACCTGATCCACCTGCTCGCCGAACTGGTCGAGAACGCGACGAGGTTCTCCCCGCCGGACACTCGGGTGCGGGTCTCCGGTCAGCGGCTGCCCAACGGGTACGCCCTGGAGATCACCGACCGGGGGCTCGGCATGTCCGCCGAGGCGCTGGAGGACGCCAACCGGCGCCTGGCGTCCTCGCCCGAGTTCGACCCGACCCGGACCGCCCGGCTGGGCCTGTTCGTGGTGGCCCGGCTGGCCGCCCGGCACGGCGTCCGCGTCCGGCTGCGCCGGTCCGACGGTGCCGGCCTGACCGCCGTCGTCCTCGTCCCGAACGACGTGGTCACCGAGGAGCCGCCGCTGGTGCCGGTGGGAGTGCCGGACCCCGGCCACGACGGGCGGCGGACCGCCCGGTCGGGCCGGCGGGAGACCCTGCCGCGACCCCGGCGCCCGCGCGCCCCGGGGGCGCCCGCGCCCGTGCCCTCCGGCGCGTCCGGTCCGGCGGCCGGCCCCGCCGAGGCGGCCCCGCCCGGCGGCGGTCCGGCTCCGGCGGAGGTGGTCGGTGAGATCGACGGGCTTCCCCGCCGGGTCCGCCGCCGTGGCCCGGTCGTCCCGCTCCGTCCCCCCGCCCGGGGGCGCCCGGCCGGCGACGCGAGGCACGGCGACGCGGGAGGGCCCGACGCGACGATCCCCGCGTCGCCGCCCGCGCACGACGGGAGCGACCCGCCGGCCGCCGGCGCCGCGCCCGGCGGGTGGACGCGGACCACCGCCGCGGACGTGGCGGATCCGGACGAGACGACCGTCGAGGTCCGCCGGCCGGCGGTGGACGGCCCGACGCTCCGGCAGCCCACTGTCGGCGGCCCCGGCTGGTGGCCGCCGTCGGCCGACCCGACCCCACGGACGCCGGAGGAGGCGCGCCGGCTCATGTCGGCGTTGCAGGCGGGCACCGCCCGGGGCCGGGCCGCCGCCGGCCCCGCGCCCCGGGGCGGTGACGGGGCCACGTCCGCCACGACACCGGTCGCCGTGCCCGCGACACCACCCACGGTGCCGGTTCCACGCGTGGCGCCGGCTCCGTCCGCCGCGCCGGCTCCGTCCGCCGCGTCGGGCGAGGCGCCGGCGGACCCGGAAAACCTGACTGCGACTGAGAGGGACGCATGATGCTGCATCCGACGAGGCAGAGTGCCGGTCTCGACTGGTTGCTCGACGAGCTGGTGGGGCGGGTGCCGTCCGCGCGGCAGGCCGTGGTTCTCTCCGCGGACGGGCTGCTGCTCGGCGCGTCCGCCGGGCAGGAGCGGGCGGACGCGGAGCACCTCTGCGCGCTGGCCTCCGGCTTCTCCAGCCTGGCCCGGGGCGCGAGCCGGCACGTCGCGGGTGGTCCGGTCCGGCAGACGGTCGTCGAGATGGAGTCGGCGTACCTCTTCGTGACCGCGGCCGGGCAGGGCGCCTGCCTGGCGGTCGTGAGCGACGCGGACGCGGACATCGGGCTGGTGGCGTACGAGATGGCCATGCTCGTCACCCGCGTCGGGGAGAACATGAGCGCTCCGGCCCGGTCCTCGGCGGGGACCGGCGATGCGCGCTGAGGGGGGCTCGCCGCACGAGTGGCTGGACGACGACGCCGGCCCGGTGGTGCGCCCCTACACCCTGACCGGCGGACGCGTCCGGTCCGCGGTCGACGGCTTCGACCTGGTCGCGTACGTGGTGGCCGAGCCGGACGCCGACCCCGCCGCGCACCCCGACCTGCACCCCGAGCACCGGAGGTTGGTGGCGCTGGCCGGCCGCCCGGTGCCGGTGGCCGAGCTCGCGGCCGACCTCGACCTCGCGGTCGGGGTGGTCCGCGTGCTGCTCGGCGACCTCATGGACCGGGGACTGGTGACGGTGCACCAGCCCCCGCCCGCCCCGTATCTGCCCGACAACGACATCCTCAAGGCGGTGGTCAGTGGACTCCGTGCGCTCTGACCTGGCGGGAACAGGCACTCGCATTCCGCTCGCGCTGAAGATCCTCATCGCCGGGGGCTTCGGTGCCGGGAAGACGACCCTGGTGAGTGCGTTGAGCGAGGTCCGACCGCTTCAGACCGAGGAGGTGCTCACCGGGGCCGGCATCGGCACCGACGACCTCTCCGGCGTGGAGGCGAAGTCCACCACGACGGTGGCGATGGACTTCGGTCGGATCACCATCAACGAGGACCTCCAGGTCTACCTGTTCGGTACGCCCGGACAGGACCGGTTCTGGTTCCTCTGGGACGAGTTGGCCTTCGGGGCGCTCGGCGCGGTGGTGCTCGCCGACACCCGGCGGCTGGCCGACTGCTTCCCGTCGATCGACTACTTCGAGCAGCGCGGCATCCCGTTCGTGGTGGGGGTCAACTGCTTCGACGGGGCGCGCCGGTTCGACCTGGAGACCGTACGCCAGGCGCTGGACCTGGACCCGGACGTGCCGCTGCTGCTGTGCGACGCGCGGGACCGGCAGTCGGGCAAGCAGGTGCTGATCGCGCTCGTCGAGCACGTGGCGCGCCAGCGCGGTGAGCCGGTGCCGGCGGGCTGAGAGACTGCCGGAAATCGGGGTTGATTTCGGGCGTGACGGCGCGGTGGACCGGGAAGCCTCTGGTTTGATCGGGGAGGACTCGGCGGAGGGCGGATCCGGTGACAGGTCAGGGCGTGATCGTCCACATCGGCGGCTACACCGCGGCCAGCGGCGGCCGGGGCACCGGCATCGTCGCCGCCCGGCGGGATCCCGATTCGGGCGCGCTCACCCCGCTCGGCACCGTCGCGGTCACGCCCTCACCGTCGTTTCTGGCCCGCCACCCGCGCCGGCCCGTGCTGTACGCGGTCAACGAGCTGACCACCGGCGAGATCAGCGCGTTCCGGGTCGCCCCCGACGGTGACCTGAGCCCGCTCGGCACGCGGCCCACGGGCGGGGCCGAGCCGTGCCACCTGGCGGTCGCCCCGGACGGCCGGCACCTCTTCGTGGCCAACTACGGCGGCGGCAGCGTGACGGTGTTCCCGCTCGACGAGCAGGGGGCTCCCGGTGAGCGCAGCGACCTGGTCCGGCACGAGGGCCACGGCCCGGATCCGGACCGGCAGGAGCACGCGCACACCCACATGGTCAACCCGGACCGGGACGGCGGCCCGCTGCTCGCGGTCGACCTCGGCACCGATTCGGTCTACCGGTACGACCTCGACGCCGCGACCGGACGGCTGGTGCCTCGGGCGCCGCGGGTGCGGACGGCCGCCGGGGCCGGCCCGCGGCACCTGGCCCGCCACCCGGACGGGCGGCGCTGCTGGCTGGTCGGGGAGCTGGACGGCTCGGTCGTCGCGTACGAGCTGACCGCCGACGGCGCGCTGCACCAGCGGGGCCGGGTGGAGGCCAGTGAGCGGCCGGGTCACGTGCAGCCGTCCGAGATCGCGGTGGGGCCGGACGGGCGCTTCCTCTACGTCGCCAACCGGGGCGTCGGCACGATCGCGGTCTTCGCCCTCGATGGTGAGCTGCCGCAGCCGGTGGCCGAGGTCGACACGGACGGGGAATGGCCCCGGCACTTCGCGCTCACCGGTGACCACCTGTACGTCGCCGATGAGCGGGCGGACATGATCCGCGTCTTCCGGGTGGATCCGACGACCGGTGTGCCGGCCCCGGTGGGCGAGCCCGTGGCGGTGCCGAGCCCCACGTGCGTCCTACCCTGAGTCGCCGTTCAGCGCAACGGCCCGAGGCTGAGTGGTTACGCAGTGTCGCAAATCTGCGATCAACTGTTGCTGCTGCGTAACTTTCGTCCGAACGGACATGGCATTGCTCGCATCGGATCCGCAAGATGGTCTCCGTGTCAGCAGGCCGCCATCGTATGCGCAGCAATATCCATGCCGCCGGAGCCGCAGCCGCGGTCGGCGTGCTCGTCGTCACCGCCGGTGGTTACTTCGGCTACCGACAGCTCGCGTCGTCCGACTGCTCGGGCAAGATCGAGCTCTCGGTCGCCGTGGCGACGGAGCTCGCTCCGGCGGTCGACGCCGCCGCGACCGAGTGGGAGAAGGAGGGCGCTGCGGTCGGCCCCACCTGCATCGAGGTGAACGTGTCCGCGTCCGACCCGGTCGAGGTGGCCGCGACGGTGGCGGCCAAGCACGGCGCGATCCTCGGCGGTGTGGGTCAGGCGCCGGGTACGGCGGTCAGCCCGGACGTCTGGGTGCCGGACTCCTCGACCTGGCTGCTGCGGTTGAAGTCCGGCGGCGCCTCGGCCTTCGAAGTGGGCAACGGCGCGTCCATCGCGATGAGCCCGGTGGTCGTGGCCATGCCGGAGCCGATCGCCACCCGCTTGGGCTGGCCGGACAAGCAGTTGGAGTGGAACCAGCTGCTCAAGCAGGTCAACAGTTCTCGGCCGATCAAGACCGGAATCGTGGAGCCGACGCGGGACGCGGCGGGCCTGTCCGGTCTGCTCTCGCTGACCACCGCCGCCGCCGGCGCCGGTGGCGAATCCGCCGACAAGAACCGGATCGCGGCGCTCCGGGCGCTGGCCACCGAGAGTTCGGCGCTGCGGCAGGACCTGCTGGCCAAGTTCCCCACCGCCCCGGACGCCACCACCATCGCCGGCTCCCTCGGCGCGGCTGCGCTGTCGGAACAGAACGTCATCGCCTACAACAGCAAGAAGCCGCCGGTGCCGTTGGCCGCGCTCTACCTGACTCCGCCACCGATGGCCCTGGACTATCCGTTCGCGGTCCTGCCCGGCATCGAACCGGCCAAGGCGTCCGCCGCGCAGGTGCTCTACGAGGTGCTGACCACGCGGGAGTTCCGCGACCGGCTGGCCGTCCAGGCGCTGCGAGCGCCGGACAGCAACTGGGGCGCCGGCTTCAACGCGCCTAGGGGAGCGCCGAGCCCGGCCAGTGGTGACGCGCCCGTCGCGCCGCCCCCGCAGGGCGGTGTCGCGGCCGGTAGCCTGGACCCGACCGCGGTGGAGCGGGCGGTCTCCAGCTGGTCGATCGCCACGCTGTCGGGGCGGATGCTCGCCGTCATCGACGTCTCCGGCTCGATGAAGACGAAGGTCCCGGCGGCGAACGGGGCCACTCGACAGCAGCTCATCGTCGATGCGGCCCGACGTGGTCTCACCCTCACCGACAACTCCTGGTCGATCGGGCTCTGGATCTTCTCCACGAATTTGACGGCCACGACCGACCACCGGGAGCTGATCCAGACCGGGCCGCTGTCGAGGCAGCGCGACGACATTCAGAGCGCGCTGGAGGGCATCACGCCGTCGAGCAACGACACCGGCCTCTACGACACGATGCTGGCCGCCTACAGGGAGGCTCTGCGCGGATGGGAGCCGGGCAAGGTCAACTCGATCGTGCTCTTCACCGATGGTGAGAACGACGACCCTGACGGGGGTATCACCCTGCCGCAGCTGGTCACCGAGCTCAAGAAACTGAAGGATCCGGAGCAGCCGGTGCAGGTGATCATCGTCGGCGTCGGCCCCGATGTCAGCAAGGCGGAGCTGGACACCATCGCGGATGCCGCCGGCAGCGGCGGTGCCTTCATCGCCAAGGATCCGACCAAGATCACCGATGTGTTCCTCAAGGCGATCGCGCTGCGGAAGGCGCCCTCCTGAGCTGAGCGGCGACACAGCGAAGAAGGGCCCGTCGTACCGCCGGATCCGGGTACGGCGGGCCCCTTTTCGATCGCCGATGGTCGAAAAAGTGACGGCAACACGTCGGAATCAATCGGCCGACATAATTCTCGGGCAGGATGTCGTCGAGCTCCGGACGACGAGCGGGCAGTCAGCGGACGGCACCGGTGGCGTGGAAGTGGGGAGGGGGCGGTGACGTCGGCAACGCTGTTGACACCCGCCCGGTCGTCGTCGGCCGCGGGCGGCCCTCAGTCCCGGCCCGCGGCACGCACCGCCGAGCGCTCCTACACCCGGGCGCTGGTGGTGCTCGACACCACCGTGCTGATCGTCGCCGTCCTCGTGGGGTACGTGGCCCGCTTCGGTGACGAGCTGCCGCGCGGCGCCGAGATCCCGTACGTCGTGGTGGCGCCCGGCCTGGTGCTGGCCTGGCTGGTCTCGTTGAAGGCGCTGCGGTGCTACGACGACCGGGTCCTCGGGTACGGCGCCGACGAGTACCGGCGGGTGAGTTCGGCCAGCCTGCGGCTCGCCGGCGGCATCGCGATCGCCGGTTACATCTTCGACATCGGTGTCTCGCGCGGGTTCCTCGGCATCTCCTTCGCGGTCGGCACGCTCGGGCTCGAGGTGGCCCGCTTCGCCGCCCGCAAACGGCTGCACCGGGCCCGCTCCCGGGGCAGCGGCTGGTCCCGCAAGGTGCTCGTGGTCGGCGACACCGCGCACGTTCTGGAACTGGTGCACACGCTGCGCCGCGAGCCGTACGCGGGCTACCAGGTGGTCGGGGCGTGCATCCCGGACGCGCTGCTCGCCCCGGTCCCGCAGCGGCTGGGCGACGTGCCGGTGGTCGGCTCGTTCCGGGGCATCCCCGAGGCCGCCACCGCCATCGGCGCGGACACCGTGGCCGTCACCGCCTCCGGGGAGCTGACCGCCACCCGGCTGCGCCGTCTCGGCTGGCAGCTGGAGGGCACCGGCGTCGACCTGGTGGTCGCCCCGGCGCTGACCGACGTGGCCGGCCCCCGCATCCACACCCGGCCGGTGGCGGGCCTGCCGCTGATCCACGTCGAGGCGCCGGAGTTCCGGGGTGCCCGCAAGCTCGTCAAGGGCCTCGTCGACCGCTCCGCCGCGTTCCTCGCGCTGGCGGTGCTGCTGCCGCTGCTGGCGGTCATCGCGGTCGCCATCCGGCTGGACAGCCGGGGGCCGGTGCTGTTCCGGCAGACGCGCGTGGGGCAGGGGGGTCGGGAGTTCGGCGTCTGGAAGTTCCGCACGATGGTGGTGAACGCGGACGCCCTGTTGACGGAGCTGTCGACCCGCAACGAGACCGACGGCCTGATGTTCAAGATGCGCGACGACCCGCGGGTGACCCGGATCGGCCGGCTGCTGCGCAAGTGGTCGCTGGACGAGCTGCCCCAGCTCGTCAACGTCCTGCTCGGGCAGATGAGCCTGGTCGGCCCGCGCCCGCCGCTGCCGTCGGAGGTCGCCCGGTACGACGGCGACGTGGCCCGGCGCCTGCTGGTCAAGCCCGGCATGACGGGCCTGTGGCAGGTCAGCGGCCGGTCGGACCTGAGCTGGGAGGACGGGATCCGGCTCGACCTCTACTACGTGGAGAACTGGTCGCTGGCGGCCGACCTGACGATCCTGTGGAAGACGTTCGGCGCGGTGATCAACAGCCGCGGCGCCTACTGACCGCGGTCAGACCCGGGGCCCGGTCCAGTCCAGGCAGACCACCACCGCGTCGTCCACGAGGTCGCCGGCGACGAAGGCGCGCAGGTCCCCGATGAGCGAGCGGACGGCGTCCAGCGGCTGCATCGGCCCGGTGCGCCGCAGGAAGCGGTCCAGCGCCGTCTCGCCGTACCGGACGTCGTGGCCGGTCGCGTCGATCACCCCGTCGCTGACCACGAACAGCCGGTCCCCCCGGCGCAGCGCGAAGTGCTGCTCCCGGTAGTCGGTGTCCTCGAACATGCCCAGCGGGAACTGCTTCTCCAGCGGCTGGTCGTGGACCTCGCCCTCGCGCAGCAGCAGCAGACGGGGCGACCCCGCGTCGACCACGGTCAGCACCCCGGAGTGCAGGTCGAGCTCCATCAGCAGCACGGCGAGGTGCCGCTCGCCGCGGTGCACCTCGTACACGGCCTGGTCGGCGAGGGCCGCCTGGTCGGCCAGGGACAGGCCGGCCCGCCGCGCGTTGCGCAGGGCGAACGTGGCCAACGAGGTCAGCAGCGACGCCGTCACCCCGACGCCCGAGCCGTTGATCGTGGCGAGCCACACCCGGTCGCCGTCGTCGGACCAGTCGAAGCTGTCGCCGCGCACCGCGTACGCCGGCTCCAACTGCCCCGCCAGGCTGAACGCGGAGCGGACGCGGCTCCGCCCCGGCAGCAGCTCCCACTGCATCTCCGCGGCGAGGGTGAGCCGCCGGCTGCGCCGGGCGACGCGGTACACGTCGGTGCCCTCGTTGACGGCGGAGATCTCGTGCGCCAGCGCGGTGGCGACCTCCGCCAGCTCGGCGAGGACCGTTCCGTCGTCCGGCGCCGGGGCGATCCGCAGCACGCCGCGGCGCTCGCCGCGCATCGAGACCGGCAGGTACGCCCAGCCGTCCGCGACGAGGGGGACCTGGTGGTCGAAGCAGCGCCACGCGGGGTGCCCCGGAGAGCTGACCGGGTCGCCCCCGGTCAGCGGCAGCAGCACCGACAAGCGGTAGTCGACCTGGAGCAGTTCGGCCTGCTCGATGCCGTACGCCCGGCCCATGACCTCGGCGACCCGGTCCAGCAGGAGGTCGGCCGGTGCCTGGATGAGCACCCTTCGTGCCCGGCCGACCGGTTCGCTCATCACCGCTCCTTGATCACAAACCCGCTACCGCCCGATGCGGAGTACGCTCGGCGCACCATGGTCGAAGTACAGGGTCCGCCGGGACCACAGACGAGTATGGCTGCCGAGGTCGACGCCGCGGCGAAGGCCCTGCTGACCGTCTGGGAGACGGCGCGGGAGAGCACGACCAACCGGGTCTCCGGAGCGCAGTTGCGAGTGATCATGGTCGTGGAGCAGCACGACGGGATCAACCTGCGCCGGTTGGCGAACCGTCTCGGGATGCTGCTCTCCTCGGCCAGCCGGCTCTGCGACCGGCTGGTGGCGGCCGGGATGCTGGAACGCGAGCCGGGCCGCCTCGACCGGCGGGAGATCTCGCTGCACCTGACGGTGGAGTCCCGCCGCCTCCTCACCGAGCTCCGCGAGCACCGGCGGCGCCAGTTGACCGAGATCCTCGCCGGCATGAGCCCGGAGGGCCGGGAGGCCCTGCTGCTGGGTCTGCGCGAGTTCGACGACGCGGCACGCCGGCAGGGCGAGTCGATCCCGTACGCCGAACCGCCCGGTCCCTGGCCGGCTGCGGACGTCGAGGCGCCAGCGGACGACTGGACGGCCGGCGAGCCGCCGGCGGCCCGGACGGCCTGAGCGGCGGCCCGGAGCGACGACCGCGACGTCTGACCAGGCCGGACGTGGCGGTCAGGACCGGTGCGCCAGCCAGCCGCCGGGCCGGCTGAGGATCCGGCGGACCACCGAACCGGCCGCGCCGACGGCCGCCGCCTGGGTGCCGAGCGCCGCGGGTCGCACGGTCACCGGCGACCACGCGGCGGTGAGCACCCGGCGGGAGATCTCGGCCAGCACCGGCGGGCGCAGCCACGGCTCCAGCGGGGCGTAGCCGCCCCCGAGGACCACGGTGTCCAGGTCGAGCAGGTTCACCACCCCGGCCACCGCCACGCCCAGCGCGGTCCCGGCGTCGTGCAGCGCGGCCAGGGTCGCGGCGTCACCGGCCCGGGCCAGCTCGGCCAGACGGTACGCCGCGGTGTCCGCCGGCAGGTCGGGCCCGGACAGGCCGGCCGCGGCGAGGATCGCCTCCTGGCCCGCGTACCGTTCCAGGCAGCCGCGCCCGCCGCAGCGGCACGGCCGCCCGTCCGGCCGGACCGGGACGTGGCCGATCTCGCCGCTCCAGCCGCGCGCTCCCCGGAACAGCGTCCCGTCCAGGACGATGCCGGCGCCGATGCCCACCTCGCCGGAGATGTGCAGGAAGCTCGCCGCCCCGGGCGGGCCGGCGTGCAGCTCGCCGAGGGCCGCCAGGTTGGCCTCGTTGTCGACCACCAGGGGCGGTACGCCGTCGACGTGCTCGGTCAGCGCGGGGTGCCGGGCCAGCAGCGCGGGCACCGGCACGTCCCGCCACCCCAGGTTGGGCGCGAGGCGGACCAGGCCGGCGTCGTCCACGAGCCCGGGTACCGCGAGCGCCGCGCCGGCCAGCGTGAGGCCCTGGTCGGCCGCGTCGGCCCGGGCGGCCGCCGCCAGGGCGGCCAGCCGGTCGAGCGCCTCGGTGGGCGGGACCGGGCGCAGGTCGGCCCGGTCGACGGTGTGGTGCCGCACCCGGCCGGCGAGGTCGACCACGCAGGCGGCGAGGTAGTCGACGTTCACCTCCAGGCCCAGCCCGGCCGGGCCGTCGCCGGCGAGGACCAGCCCGCGTGCCGGCCGTCCCGCGCCGGCGCGCGGTGCCGGCTCCACCTCGGCCACCAACCGGCCGAGCAGCAGATCCTCCACGACCGCGGAGACCGTGGCGCGGGTCAGCCCGGTCCGGGCGGCGAGGTCGGCCCGCGAGGGCGGGCGGTCGGCGGCGGCGATCCGACCGAGCACGAGGGCGAGGTTGAGCTCGCGCAGACTGCCCTGCCGGGCGGCGCCGGCGGGTACGGCGGCGGTTGGGCTCACCCCTTGACAGTGCCATACGCCGGTCAAATAATTCAACCACTGAACAAATGGTGGACGACACTCCCGGAGGTCTGTCATGGCACCCCGTCCCACCCCTGCCGACAAGTTCTCCTTCGGCCTCTGGACGGTGGGCTGGCAGGCCCGAGACCCGTTCGGCGACGCCACCCGGCCGGAGCTGGACGCCGCCGAGGCCGTGCACCGGCTCGCCGAGCTCGGCGCGTACGGCATCACGTTCCACGACGACGACCTGGTGCCCTTCGGCGCGGACGCGGCCACCCGCGACGCGCACCTGACCCGCTTCCGCAAGGCCCTGGACGAGACCGGCCTGGTGGTGCCGATGGTCACCACGAACCTCTTCACCCACCCGGTGTTCAAGGACGGCGGCTTCACCAGCAACGACCGCGACGTGCGGCGGTACGCGCTGCGCAAGGTGCTCCGCAACGTCGACCTCGCCGCCGAGCTGGGAGCCCGCACGTTCGTCATGTGGGGCGGCCGTGAGGGTGCCGAGTACGACCTGGCCAAGGACGTCCGCGCCGCCCTGGACCGGTACCGGGAGGCCGTCGACCTGCTCTGCCAGTACGTCGTCGACCGTGGCTACGACCTGCGCTTCGCCCTCGAGCCCAAGCCGAACGAGCCGCGCGGCGACATCCTGCTCCCCACCGTCGGCCACGCCCTCGCCTTCATCTCCACCCTGGCCCACCCCGAGCGGGTGGGCCTCAACCCGGAGGTGGGCCACGAACAGATGGCCGGGCTGAACTTCGCGCACGGCATCGCCCAGGCGCTCTGGCAGGGCAAGCTGTTCCACATCGACCTCAACGGCCAGCGCGGGATCAAGTACGACCAGGACCTGGTCTTCGGCCACGGCGACCTGCTCAACGCGTTCGCGCTGGTCGACCTCCTCGAGCACGGCGGCCCGAACGGCGGTCCCGCGTACGACGGCCCCCGGCACTTCGACTACAAGCCCTCCCGCACCGAGGACATGACCGGCGTGTGGGCCTCGGCCGAGGCGAACATGCGGACGTACCTCCTGCTCAAGGAGCGGGCCGCCGCCTTCCGGGCGGACCCGGAGGTGGCCGAGGCTCTCGCCGCCAGCCGGGTGGGCGAGCTGGCCACGCCGACGCTGGGCGACGGCGAGAGCTACGCCGACCTGCTGGCCGACCGGTCCGCCTTCGAGGAGTACGACGTCGACGCGGCCGCCGCGCGCGGCTTCGGCTTCGTCCGGCTCAACCAGCTCGCCGTCGAGCACCTGCTCGGCGCCCGCTGAGGCGGTCGACGATGCCGCTCGTCGCCGGGGTCGACTCCTCGACCCAGTCCTGCAAGGTGGTCGTCCGGGACGCGGAGACCGGCGTCCTCGTCCGCGAGGGCCGGGCGCCGCACCCGGACGGCACCGAGGTCCACCCCGCCGCGTGGTGGTCCGCGCTGGGGGAGGCGGTGGCCGCCGCCGGTGGACTCGACGACGTCGCGGCGGTCTCCGTGGCCGGCCAGCAGCACGGCATGGTCTGCCTGGACGACACCGGGGAGGTGGTCCGCCCGGCGCTGCTGTGGAACGACACCCGCTCGGCCGGCGCCGCCGCCGACCTGATCGCCGAGGCCGGGGGCGGGGAGGAGGGCCGCCGCTTCTGGGCCGAGGCGGTCGGTGCGGTGCCCGTGGCCAGCTTCACCGTCACCAAACTGCGCTGGCTGGCACGGCACGAGCCGGCGAACGCCGCCCGGGTGGCCGCGGTCTGCCTGCCGCACGACTGGCTCACCTGGCGGCTGGCCGGCGCCCGCGGCCTCGACGCGCTGCACACCGACCGCAGCGACGCCAGCGGCACCGGCTACTGGTCCCCGACGACCGGCGAGTACCGCCCGGACCTGCTGGAGCGCGCGCTCGGCCGGGTCGTGGCGGTGCCCCGGGTGCTCGGCCCGGCCGAGGTCGCCGGTCATCTCGACCGGACCGTGCTCCCGGGTGCGGCTCCGGCACGCGCCGTCGGGACGGCGCTGCTCGGTCCCGGTGCCGGCGACAACGCCGCCGCGGCCTTCGGGGCCGGCGCCGGCCCCGGCGACGTGGTCGTCTCCATCGGCACCTCCGGCACGGTCTTCAGCGTCGCGGACACCCCGGCGGCCGACCCGAGTGGCATCGTCGCGGGCTTCGCCGACGTCACCGGCCGCTTCCTGCCGCTGGTCTGCACGCTCAACGCCGCGCGGGTGCTCGACGCCGCCGCCGCGCTGCTCCGGGTCGACCTCGACGAACTGGCCGACCTGGCGCTCGCCGCGCCGCCCGGCGCGGACGGGCTGGTCCAGGTGCCGTACCTGGAGGGGGAGCGGACGCCGAACCGGCCGGACGCCACCGGCGCGGTGCACGGACTCACCGCGCGCACCTCGACGCCGGCGCACCTGGCCCGGGCGGCCGTCGAGGGGATGCTGTGCGCCCTCGCCGACGGCCTCGACGCGCTCGTCGCGCAGGGCGCCACCGTCCGCCGGGTGATCCTGGTCGGCGGAGGAGCCCGCTCGGCCGCGGTGCGGCGGATCGCCCCGCAGGTCTTCGGTGCGCCGGTCGTCGTCCCGCCGCCCGGCGAGTACGTCGCCGACGGCGCCGCCCGCCAGGCCGCCTGGATCGCCCTGGGCGGTGCGGAGCCACCGCTGTGGACACCTGGTGACGCGGAGACGTACGAGGCCGATCCCGTCCCCGCCATCCGGGAGCGGTACGCGCAGGCCCGCGACCGCGTCTTGAACCGCCGGGATGAGCCGTCGCCGACCCCGGTGACCGGACCGTGATCTCGTCCTGGTTGGCTGCCGGGCATGACGGTGGCCAGGGACGGGGCGGTACGCGCCTGGCGCGGCGGCGCGGCGCACCGGTTCTACAGCGTGGTGGTGTTCGTGCTGCTCGCCTCCCTGGACAACGTGGCGATCGGCCTGGTCCCCCCGCTGTACGGCTCGATCGCCGAGGCGTTCGAGGTGCCGCAGCGCCTGCTCGGCCTGGTCACCGCCGTCACCTTCCTGGTCAGCGCGGTGGCGGCGGTCGGCTGGGCGTACGTCGGGGACCGCACGAACCGCAAGCCGCTGCTCATGCTCGGCACCCTGATCTGGGCGGTCGGCACCGGCGGCAGCGCGGTCGCCGGGACGTACCCCGCGTTCCTGGCCGCCCAGCTGATCGGCGCGATCGGGCTCGGCGCGGTCGGGTCGGTCGGGTTCTCGGTGGTCACCGACCTGATCTCGCCCCGCCGGCGGGGCCTGGTGATGAGCTTCTGGGGGCTGTCCCAGGGCGTCGGCACGCTGGCCGGCACGCTGGTCGGCGGCCTGCTCGGCGCGGCCGACTGGCGGCGGCCCTTCCTGGTGCTGACCGTCGTCGGGCTCGGCGCCACCGCCGCGTACCTGCTGACCTACGACATCCGGCGCGGGCAGAGCGAGCCGGAACTCGCCGGGCGGCTCGCCGGCGGCGCCGAGTACGACTACCGCATCACCCGGGCCGACCTGCCGAGGATCCTGGGCCGGCCGACCAACCGCTGGCTGATCCTGCAGGGACTCACCGCGCAGGCCGCGTTCGGGTCGCTGGTGTGGTTGCCCGTGCTGTTCACCGAACGGGCCGAGGCCCAGGGCTACTCGACCGCCACGGCGGTCGTGGTGGGCAGCGTCTTCGCCACGCTGTTCCAGCTCGGCGGCGTCTTCTCCATCGTCGGCGGGCTGGTCGGGGACGCGCTGCAACGGCGTACGCCCTCCGGCCGGGCGCTGGTCGCGGCGGTCGGCATCCTCGCGGCGCTCCCGTTCTACCTGGTGCTCTTCTTCGTGCCGATCCGCATCGACGTGCCCGACGGCGCCGGCGGCGGTGCCGTGGTCCGTGCGGTGCTGGCCAGCGTCCTCACCGAGCCGACGGTCGGGCTCAGCCTGCTCGCGGCGCTGCTGGCGCTCGCACTCACCTCGGCCAACTCGCCCAACTGGTTCGCGCTGATCGCCGACGTCAACCCGCCGGAGCACCGGGGGACCGTCTACAGCCTGGGCAACCTGGTCAACGGCGTCGGCCGGGCGGCCGGCAACGGGCTGGTCGGGGTGGCCTTCCACGGCCTGCGGGCCGCCTTCCCGCCGCCGCTGAACTACGCGGTCGGGCTCGCGGCCTTCCAGCTCTTCTTCGTGCCCACCGGGATCATGTACTGGCGGGCCGCGCGGACGTCGCCGCGCGACATCGCCGACGTGCGCGACCTCCTGCACACCCGCGCGGAGCGGCTGTAAGGAAGGGCCCCTTGTTAACGCCTCGCGTTGTACAAGGGGCCCCGCCTAACGCCTCACGCGGAGCGCACCCACACCGTCACGTCGGTCGGTACGCGGCCGTCGTCGGTGAGCGGGGCGCTCGTGGCGACCACCTCGCCGGCCGGCGCGGGTACGGCGGCCTCGCCGAAGTTGGTCAGCACCGTCAGCCCGGCGTTGCGGAAGCTGAGCACCTCGTCCCCGGTGGCGAGCCAGGCCAGCGTGCCCCGGCCCAGCCCGTGCTCCCGGCGCAGGCGCAGCGCGGTGCGGTACAGCTCGTACGTCGAGCCGGGCACCCCGCGCTGCCGGTCCAGCGCGTACTCCGCCCAGATCGGCGGCTGCGGCAGCCAGCTCGCGTCGGTCGGCCCGAAGCCGTACGACGGCGCGTCGGCCTCCCACGGGATCGGCACCCGGCAGCCGTCCCGGCCGCGCAGGGTGTGGCCGCTGCGCTCCCACGTCGGGTCCTGCCGGGCCTCGTCCGGCATCGTGGTGTGCTCCGGCAGACCCAGCTCCTCGCCCTGGTACAGGTACGCCGAGCCGGGCAGGGCGAGCATCAGCAGGGTGGCCGCCCGCGCCCGGCGCAGGCCGAGAGCGGCGTCCGGCTGCTCGTCGCCGATGCCGATGCCGTGCGGTCGCGGGGTGCCAACCGGCAGGCCGAGCCGGGAGGCGTGCCGGACCACGTCGTGGTTGGACAGCACCCAGGTCGTCGGTGCGCCGACCGTGTCGGTGGCCTCCAGGGAGCGGGTGATGACCGCGTACTGGGCGGGCGCGGTCCACGAGGCGAGCAGGTACTCGAAGTTGAACGCCTGGTGCATCTCGTCCGGGCGCACGTACCGGGCCAGCCGTTCGGCCGGTTCGACCCACGCCTCCGCGACCAGGATCCGCTCGCCGGGGTAGCCGTCGAGCAGCGCGCGCCAGTCCCGGTAGATGTCGTGGACGCCGTCCTGGTCCCACATCGGCGGGCGCGGCTTGTCCACCTCCCGGCCGGAGAGGATCTCCTGCGGCTCCTGCCAGTTGGCCAGGTCGGCCTGCTTGATGAGGCCGTGCGCGACGTCCACCCGGAACCCGTCGACACCCCGGTCCAGCCAGAACCGCAGCACGTCGAGGAACTCCGCCCGCACCTCCGGGCTGTCCCAGTTCAGGTCGGGCTGGCCGGGGTCGAACAGGTGCAGGTACCACTGGCCGGGACGGCCGTCGGCCTCGGTGACCCGGGTCCAGGCCGGCCCGCCGAAGACGCTCTGCCAGTCGTTGGGCGGCTGGTCGCCGCCCGGACCCTTGCCCTCACGGAAGACGTACCGGTTTCGTTCGGGGCTGCCCGGGCCGGCGGCGAGGGCGGCGGTGAACCACCGGTGCGCCGACGAGGTGTGGTTGGGGACGAGGTCGACGATGACCCGCAGGCCGCGCGAGCGTGCCTCGGTGATCAGCTTGTCCGCGTCCGCGAGTGTGCCGAACAGCGGGTCGACGTCGCGGTAGTCGGCGACGTCGTACCCGGCGTCCGCCTGCGGCGAGGGGTAGAACGGCGAGAGCCACACGGCGTCCACGCCCAGCTCCACCAGGTGGTCAAGGCGGGCGGTGATGCCGGGCAGGTCGCCGATCCCGTCGCCGTTCGAGTCGGCGAAGGAGCGCGGGTAGATCTGGTAGATGACGGCCTCGGTCCACCAGCCGGTGACCGGGTCGGCGGACTGCTCCTGGTGCGTCGGGTTGCTGTTCAGGACCTTCTCCCCATGATCGAGCCGTACGGGCTGGCGGTCTGCCGTTCAGTGTGCCCGTGGTGGTGCGGTCGATTCACGCACGACCAGCCGAGTGGGCAGAATCACCGGGCCGTCCGCCGGACCGGCGCGGAGCGGGTCGGCCGGTCGACCGTCCAGCGAGCCGAGCAGGATCTTCGCCGCGAGCAGCCCCTGGTCCGTCGCCGGCTGGGCGATGGTGGTCAACCCGAGGACACCGGACAGCGCGTGGTCGTCGACGCCGATGACGCTGACGTCGTCGGGCACCCGCAGCCCGGCGTCGCGCAGCGCCGTCAGGGCCCCCATCGCCATCTCGTCGCAGGCGGCGAAGATCGCCGTCGGGGGGTCGCCCCGGCGCAGCAGCTCCTCCGTGGCCCGGGTGCCGCCGTCGACGTCGAACCGCGACTCGACGTCGAGGCTCGGGTCCGGGCGCATTCCCGCGGCGCGCAGCGCCTCCCGGTAGCCACGGCGTCGGTCCAGGTGGGTGGTGAAGGCGAGTTCGTCGTCGGGGTCGCCGGAGATGTGGGCGATCCGCCGGTGCCCGAGGTCGAGCAGGTGCCGCGTCGCGGTCCGCGCCGCCGCCACGTCGTCGATGCGTACGCACGGCCAGCCCGGCACCGTCGTGCCGGAACTGACCGTCACGCCGGGCAGGTCCAGTGCGGCCAGCGAGGTGAGCTCCGGGCCCCGCAGCGGGGTGGCCACGAGCATGACCCCGTCCACCCGCTTGTGCAGGTTGGCGGTGCGCAGCACCCGCTGCCGAGTCTGTTCCCGTCCGCCGAGGTTGTGCAGCAGCAGGTCGTAGCCGGCCTGGTGGAGGAAGTCCTCGACCGCCTCGACGACGACGCCGAAGAACCAGCGGGTGAGCCGGGGGACGACCACGGCGACCGTGCCGGTGCGGCCCCCGGCGAGCCGTGACGCGCTGGGCGAGACGGCGTACTGCAACTGTTCGGCGGCGGCGAGCACCCGGCGACGGGTCGCCGCGGACACCGTCGGGAGCCCGCGCAGCGCCCGGGAGACGGTGGCCGTCGAGACCCCGGCCAGCCGGGCGACGTCGTCGATCCTGGTCACGCTCACCCCGCTCCCGCTCCCGCTCCCGCTCCCGCCCCGCCGCCGGGCGTCGACGGCGGGACGGCAGCGTGGATCAGCCCTTGACGCTGCCGGCGAGCAGGCCGCGCACGAAGTAGCGCTGGAGGGACAGGAACACGATCAGCGGTACGACCATCGATATGAACGCACCGGCGGTCAGCCGCTGCCACTCGTTGCCCCGGGTGCCGGCCAGCTCGGCGAGCCGGACGGTGAGCGGGGCGGTCTCGTCGCCGCCCCCGGCGAAGATCAGCGCGACCAGCAGGTCGTTCCAGACCCAGAGGAACTGGAAGATGCCGAACGCCGCGAGCGCCGGGGTGATCAGGGGCAGGACGATGGTGCGGAAGATCTTCGGGTGTGTGGCGCCGTCGACGCGGGCCGCCTCCATCAGATCCTTGGGCAGTTGCGAGATGAAGTTGTGCAGCAGGAACACGGCGAACGGGAGCGCGAAACAGGTGTGCGCGAACCACACCTGCGCGAACTTCTGCGAGCCGTCGAGGTCCCATGCCGGGAGCAGGGTGACGCCGGCCAGGGTGACCCCGGTGGAGAAGAACTTCAGTAGCGGCACCAGCGCCATCTGCAGGGGCACGATCTGCAACGCGAAGATCGCGATGTAGAGCCAGTCCCGCCCCCGGAAGTTGATCCACGCCAGCGCGTACGCGGCCAGCGCCGCGAAGGCGAGTGGGAACAGCACCGAGGGGATGGTGATGGCCAGCGAGTTGATGAAGTAGCTGGCGAGCTGTCCGGAGGACGAGGACCGCCCGAACAGCACCTCCTGGTAGTTCTCGAGGGTGAACTGGGGGTCGCTGAAGAACGTCCACCAGCCGGTGGTCTTGATCTGGTCCTCCGGCCGGATCGAGGAGATCAGCAGGCCGAAGGTCGGGACCGTCCAGAGCACCGCGATGACGACCGAGACGAGCGTGGCGGTACGCGTGTTCAGGCGCCGGCGGACCCGGGTGGACCGGCCGAGCGACTTCTCCACCTGCTGGGTGCCGACGGCGACGGTGGGCGTGGTGGTGGTCATCTCAGCCCTCCCGCTGCTGACGCAGGTTACGGATCTGGTAGAACACGATCGGGACGACCAGGACGAACAGGACGACCGCCAGCGCGGAGCCCTGGCCGTTCTCGCCGTAGCGGAACGCCTGGTTGTACATCTCGTTGGCGATCACGCTGGTGTCGTAGTTCCCGTTGGTCCCGGTCCGGACGATGTCGAAGACCTTCAGCGTCGCGATCGACAGCGTCACCACCACGACGATGACCGCCGGCCGGATGCTCGGCATGGTGATCTGCCAGAACATCTGCCACGGTGTGACGCCGTCCAGGCGGGCGGCCTCGACGATGTCGGCGGGGATCGCCTTGATCGCTGCGGAGAGCACCACCATGGCGAAGCCGGCCTGGATCCAGATCATGATGATGATCAGCAGGAACGTGTTGATCGGTGGCTCCTGCAACCATGCCTGGGGCGTGCCGCCGAGACTGACCACGATCTGGTTGAGCAGACCGATCTGCTGTTCGCCCTCGCCGCGGTAGGCGTAGACGAACCGCCAGATGATGGCCGCGCCGACCATCGAGATCGCCATCGGCATGAAGATCAGCGACTTGGCGATCGCCTCGAACCGCGCCCGGTCCACCATGACCGCGTACAGCAGCCCGAACGATGTGGCGAGCAGCGGCACCAGGACGACCCAGATCAGAGTGTTGCTCAGCACCCGGACGATCGCGTCCTCGTCGAACATCCACACGTAGTTGCGGAGGCCGACCCAGTCGGTGCTGCTGGAGTCCATGAAGGACAGCAGCACGGTGCGGATCGCCGGCACCACCAGCCCGACCAGCAGCAACAGCACGGTGGGCAGCAGGAAGAACAGCGCGAACAGGGCCTCACGCTGCTTCGGCCGGCGGGGGAGCGGTGCGCCACTCACCGACGCGGCGACGAGTTGCGCCTCCCGGCGCCGGGCGAACCAGGCCGGTACGACGTCCAGCAGGAGGAGCAGGCCCCCCACCACCGCGACGAACGCGACCAGCCCGTACATGAGCATGAGGAGCTTCGGCTGTTCGTCGGCGAAGTCGAAGTTCATCAACCCTCCCTCTGGGGGCTCGGCTTCGACGGTGGGCCGGCCCGCGACGCGGGCCGGCCCACCGTCAGAAGGTCACTTCGGCCAGCTGCCCTCGATGCCCTGGAGCACCGTCGCCGTGTCCTTGCCGTTGATCCACTCGACCATGCCCTTCCAGAAGGTCCCGGCGCCGACCGCGGCCGGCATCAGGTCGGAACCGTCGAAGCGGAAGACCGAGTTCTTGTCCTGGAGGATCTGGACGGAGAGCTTGTCGATCGGGTTCGCGACGTTGGCGATGTCGAGCTTGTTGTTCGCCGACACCCAGTCACCGATCTTCGCGCGGCTGTTGGCGTGCTCGCCCGACGCGAGGTAGGTCTGCACCGCCTGCACCTCGGGCCGGTCGTTGAAGGCCGCCACGAACTCGCCGCCGCCCAGCACCGGCTTGCCCTTCGCCGGGTCGATCGCCGGGAAGTAGAACGCGAAGACGTCGCCGTCCTCGGCCACCTTGGTGGCCTCCGGCCACTGGTTGGCGTAGAAGGACGCCTGCCGGTGCAGCGCGCACTTGTTCTCGAGGATCGGCAGGCCGGCCTCACCGAAGGCGGTGGTGCCGATGCTCTTCACGCCACCGAAGCCGCCGTTGACGTACTTCTCGTTCTTGAGGATGGTGCCGGCCCGGTCGACGGCCTCGGCCACCTTCGGGTCGTTGAACGGGATGCCGTGGCTGGTCCACTGGTCGTAGACGTCGGGCGTCTGCGTCCGCAGCATCAGGTCCTCGATCCAGTCCGTGGCCGGCCAGCCGGTGGCGTCACCGGACTCGATGCCGGCGCACCACGGCTTGGTGCCGCTGGCCGCGATCGTGTCGCTGAGCTTGATGAGGTCGTCCCAGGTCTGCGGGACGGCCCAGCCCTTCTCCTTGAACGTCTTCGGCGAGTACCACACGAACGACTTCACGTTGGAGCCGAGCGGGGCACCGTAGAACGTGCCGTTGACGGTGCTGTACTTCAGCCAGTCGGCCGGGTAGTTGGCCTCGGCCATGGCCTTGGTGTCCGCGCCGGCGGGCTTGAGCTTGCCGGCGTCGACGAAGCGCTTGAGCAGGCCCGGCTGCGGGATGAAGGCGAGGTCGGGGGCGTTGCCGCCGTCGACCCGGACCGGGAGCTGCGCCTCGAACTCGGCGCTGCCCTCGTGGTCGATCTCGATGCCGGTGCACTCGGAGAACTGCTCCCACGACTGCTCCAGCCGGTCGGCCTCGATCTCCCGGATGGACGAGTAGATCGTGACCTTCTTGCCGTCGTGGCCCTGGTACTTCTCGTAAGCGGCGCACTCGGCGGAGTCCGCCTTGTCGTTGCTGTTGTCGTTGCCGCCGGTGCCGCAGGCGGTGGCGCTGAGCGCCAGCCCGAGTACGCCGGCGATCACGAAGGCCTGGCGTGGTCTGGTGAAGACCGCCATGCCGTCCTCCTTCCTTGCCGGCGCAGGTCGTGCTCGCTCACCCGGCGCCGGTCCGATGGGCGTGCCCACATGTAAGCGCTTGCATGTGATGTGGTCCACCCCCGGGACGGACACGACCAAGTAACAATCCGGAAACCAGGCCGTCGCGGTCCCGCTCATCCGCACCCTGCTCGCCCGCCTGCGAGCCCGACCCGGCGGTGTCGGAGCGGCGGGGGCGACGACTCCCGCCGCACACACGGCGCCGGGGTCGTCGCATCCGGCGTGCTCCTGTCGGGAGGACGGAGCTTCCGGTCGCGACGACCCCGGCGGGTCCCTCGGTCGGCGGCGTCGGTCACCGCGCACCTGGCGCGGCGCTCGGGCCGCCATGTCAACTGAAGATGCTGACACCACCCGGTCCGACCAGCAGGCCGACGATGATGAGGACGACGCCCCAGAGAATCTGCCGCCGGAACAGCGCGAGGACGCCGGCGACCACCAGTACGACTGCGAGAATCCAGAGAATCAGCTCCATGGCCGCTGAGTACCCGAGGCGCCGATCCGGGAAACCTGGCCCGGATCGAGATGATCGCCCAGGTGGAACACGCTGTACGCCTGCTTGATGACGGGGTGCGCCACATTGCGGACGCGTACGCCGGCCGGCGTGGTCCCCCGCTCGGTCCCGTGGTGGGCGTGCCCGTGCAGGGCGAGGGCGGTGGGCGCCGAGTCGATCGCCTGGCCCAGCTGGTAGCAGCCGAGGAACGGGTAGATCTCCAGTGGTTCGCCGGCCAGCGTGTCCGGAACCGGTGCGTAGTGGGTGAGCGCCACCAGCAGGTCGCACTCGAGGGAGCGCAGGGCGGCGCCGAGCGCGTCCGCGCTCTCCGTGGTGGTCCGGACGAACGCCTTCATCTCCGGTTCCCCGAAGTCGCTCGCGCAGCGCCCGGCGAACCCACCGCCGAACCCCTTCACCCCGGCGATGCCGAGCCGCCCGCCCGCGCACTCCAGGACCAGGCCGGTGCCCTCCAGCACGGCGATCCCGGCGTCCTCCAGCACCTTGACCACCTGCGGCACCTGGTCGCACTGGTGGTCGTGGTTGCCGAGCACGCTCACGACCGGCACGCCCAGCCCACCGAACTCCTGCGCCACGCACCGCGCCTCGGCCTCGGTGCCGTGCCGGGTCAGGTCGCCGGCGAGCAGCAGCGCGTCGGCGCAGTCGGGCAGTTCCTCCAGGGCCGGCCGGAAGCGGCCGACCACGTCCTCGTCCAGATGCACGTCGCCCACGGCGGCGATCCGGATCACCATCGTGCCTCCCTCAGGGCAGTTGCTCGATCTCCGTGGGCGCCTGCGTGCGGATCAGCCCGATGTCGCTGGTGATCGGCACGTCCGGGAAGCGTTCAGACACCCGGCGCAGGATCTCCTCGCGGCGGTGCGGGCTCTCCACCTCGCCGGACAGCACCAGACCGCGCTCCTTGCGGGCCACGGTGATGCCCTGTTCGGCGACGTCGGGGTCCTCGGTGAGCAGCCGTTGGATCTCCGCCTCCACGTACTCGTCGGGTGGTCCCGTGGCGACGTCACGATGCTCGGTCACGGTGTCCCCTTTCCTCCGGGGTGCCGGCGTACGGCACCACCTCCAGCCGGTCCAGCAGCACCAGGAACGCCTCGGCGTACGGCGAGTGCTGCGTCTCCTTGCGTACCCGCTCCCAGTCGATCTGCTCCCGCAGTGAGCGGGCCAACGGCAGGCCGCGGGCGAAGTCGCAGTAGTGCTGGGAGAAACTGAGCAACTTGTGCACCATCAGATGGGTCGCCGAGAGAACCGGCATGTGGATCGCGTCGACCGGGCGTACGACCGTCTCGGCGAACGTCTCGTCGGTCACCGGGGTCTCGATGGGGCGGTGGATCAGGTCCACCATGCGGCCGTCGTCGAACACCTTGACCAGCCAGTCCTCCGGCGGACGCTCGGCGGTGAACCCGGCCGCCACGAGGGCCTCCAGGGCGCGGTCGACGTCCGTCTCACGGATGAGGAAGTCGACGTCGTGCTCGCTCGAGTGGCCGCCGTGCGCGTACACCGCGAAGCTGCCGCCGAGCGCGAAGGGGATGTCTTCCTGCTTGAGCACGGCGGCGACCTTCTTCAAGGTGTGCAGCAGGGTCTCGTCCCCGCGCTCGGCCATCTGGATCTCCCGTCGTGGTGATCAGGGGGAAGGGCGTCGAAGTCGGGTACCCGGCATCCCCGTCGGCCACACCTGGCAGGCGCGCGGGTAGCTGGCAACCACCCCCAAACGTGACATATCGCCGGGGTTGCGAGCGTCCGTCGGATAGCGTGGGCAGGGTGGCCAGATCGAAGGTGGCGCGGCGCGGCAGGGCCCGATTGCGTGCCGTCGCCCTGATCGGCATCGACGGCTCGGGCAAGACGACACAGGCGCACCGGCTCGCCGAGGCGCTCACCGCGGCGGGTCACCCCGCCACCTATCACCGCAACGCCGGCGGCCGCCGCTTCCTGGGGCGGGTGGCACAGCGGCTGGGACGCGCGGACGCGCAGCGTCTCCTCGGCCGGACCGGCCTGCTGGCCACGGAGTCCGTGCTGCGCTGGCTCGCCATCGCCGCCGCGCTGCTCAGTCACCTCCTGACCGGCCGGGTCGCGGTGATGGACCGTTACGCCGTCTGCCAGTACGCGAGCATCCGGGCGCACGGCGGGCACCGCTGGGAGCGGCTGGCTCGCATCGGCTACCGGCTGTTCCCCCGGCCGCAGGTGACGTTCCTGCTGGCGGTGGACCCGGCCGAGGCGTACCGGCGGATCGAGAGTCGCGGCACCGACCACGAGAGCATGTCGTACCTGACGGCGGCCGACCACGCGTACCGGACACTGCCGGAGTACCCGACGTTTGTCCTGGTGGACGCCAGCCGCCCCGCCGACGAGGTGGCCCGGCAGATTCAGGGGCACCTCCACGGCTGGCTGGCCGCGGCGGAGCGGGCGACGGCGGCCGGGCCGGTCACGCCCGCGGGGCCGGTGCCGCCGCGGACGGCCGACGGTGAGCCGGTGCCGCTCCGGGCCTGACCGGCCCGGTGCCCTAGGCCCGGCCGTACACCGGCACGCTCGCGCCGCTGGTGGGCGCCGACTCCGGGGAGGCGAGGAACCGGACGACGGGGGCGATCTCGGCCGGCGTGACCCAGCGGGAGTGGTCGGCGCCGGGCTGGGCCGCCCGGTTGGCCGGGGTGTCGATGACGCTCGGCAGGACGGTGTTGCACCGCACCCCGTCCGCCCGGTACTCCACCGCCACCGCGTTGGCGAACGAGAGCACCCCCGCCTTCGCGGTGGCGTAGGCCGCCGCGCCGGGGAACGGGGCGACCGCCGCGCGGGACGAGACGCAGACCACGGCGCCGCCGCCGGCGGCCACCAGGTGCGGCAGGGCGGCTCCGGTGACCAGCCAGGTCGGTCGCAGGTTGAGCGTGAGCATGCGCTCCAGCTCCGTGACCGGGGTCTCGTGCACCCGGCCGCCGCCCGCGTACCCGCCGACGAGGTTGACCACCGCGCGCAGCGGCGCGGCCGCGTCGCCGGCGGCGACCTCGACCGCGTGCCGCACGTCCGCCGGATCGGTCAGGTCCGCCGCGAGCCGGACCACGTCGCCGGCAACCGGCTCCGTCGCCGGCCCGCTCTCCCGCGACGGTACGACCACCCGCCAGCCCGCCTCGGCGAAGGCGGCGGTGACCGCCCCGCCGAGCCCGCCCGTGCCTCCGGTGACCAGCACACTGCGATCCGCCATGGCCCACACGCTAGTGCCGTCCCCGGGGTGCGGGGGGCCGGGCCCTGACGGTACGGTCGGATCGACGCCCGTCCGGGCCGTCCCCCGCACTGTGCGGGCGGAGGAGCTGCCCTCCGGGCCTGGCCGGACGTCCGGTCCGGCAGCCCCGGCCGGCCTGCCGGTGGAGGCGCCGGCACCGGGCGGGTGGCACGCTGGGCCGCGAGCGGCGTCCACCGGTATGCGGTACTTTCCCCGACACGAGCGGTGATGGTTGACGCTCAGGCTTCATGAAAGTAAGTTTCATCCGTGGCGAAGAGTCCGAAGATTTCTGCGAGTCACGAGCCCGGTGGCCTGATCGTCCACATCAGCGGGCTCCTGCCGTCGCTGTCTCCCGCGGAGCAGCGGGTCGCCCGGCTGGTCGTGGCCGACCCCGCCGACGCCGCGCGCCGGACGATCACCGACCTCGCCACCGCCGCCGAGACCTCGGAGGCGACCGTCATCCGGTTCTGCCGCTCGGTCGGCATGAACGGCTACCCGCAGCTGCGCATCCGGCTGGCCGCCGAGGCCGCCCGCCGGATCGAGCCGCCGGACGCCCGCGTCGTCGGCGGTGACATCCCACCCGGGGCCGATCTCGCGCAGATCATCGCCACCATCGCCTTCAACGACGCCCGTGCCGTCGAGGAGACGGCGGAGCAGCTCGACCCCGCGGTCTGCGAGCAGGTCGTCGAGGCAATCGCCGCTGCCGGCCGCATCGACGTCTACGGCGCCGGCGCCAGCGGCTTCGTCGCCTCCGACTTCCAGCAGAAGCTGCACCGCATCGGCCGCACCGCCTTCTACTTCCCGGACGTGCACACCGCCCTCACGTCGGCGGCGCTGCTCGGGCGCGGCGACGTGGCGGTCGGCATCTCGCACACCGGCACCACCTCGGACGTGATCGAGGTGCTGGAGCAGGCCCGTGCCCGCGGTGCGGCCACCGTGGCCCTCACCAACTTCCCCCGCTCGCCGATCACCGACGTGGCCGACTTCGTGCTGACCACCGCCGCCCGCGAGACCACGTACCGCTCGGGCGCGATGGCCAGCCGGCTCGCGCAGCTCACCGTGGTCGACTGCCTCTTCGTCGGGGTGGCGGCGCGCAATCGCGCCCGGGCCCGCAAGGCGCTGGAGGTGACCGCCGCGGCGGTCCAGTCGCATCGGGTCGGCTCGGCCCGGAGGCGGGCATGACGGCGGTGGAGCCGGACGAGGTGGCCGACACGGCACCACCGGCGATCCGGGTCGGCGCGCCCACCGAGCGACGCAACCCGCGCAGTGTCGACCTCGACCTCATGTCGACCCGGGACGTCCTCACGGTGATCAACGAGGCCGACCGGCGGGTGCCGGCCGCGGTGGCCGCCGTGCTCGACCAGATCGCCACCACCGTCGACCTGGCGGTGGCCGCGCTGCGTGCCGGCCGCCGGGTGCACTACTTCGGTGCGGGCACCTCGGGCCGCCTCGGCGTGCTCGACGTGGCCGAACTCGCACCGACCTTCAACTCGCCGCGGCACTGGTTCTGCGCGCACCTCGCCGGCGGGACGGACGCGATGTGGCGGGCCGTGGAGAACGTCGAGGACGACGACCGGGGCGGTGCGGCCGAGGCGGCCGAATGTGTCGACGCCGGTGACGTCGTGGTCGGGCTCGCCGCGAGCGGACGCACCCCGTACGTGCTGGGTGCGCTCGCCGCGGCACGGGCCAAGGGGGCCTCGACGGTGCTGCTCTGCGCGAACCCGGAGGCCGAGGCCGCCCGGTCGGTCGACGTGTTCATCGGGGTGGACACCGGACCCGAGGTCGTCACCGGGTCGACCCGGATGAAGGCGGGCACCGCGCAGAAGCTGGTCCTGAACACGTTCTCGACGGCCGTGATGGTCCGTCTGGGCCGGGTCTACTCGAACCTCATGATCGACATGGTGGCCACCAACGCCAAACTCCGGGGCCGGATGATCTCGATCCTGATGGAGGCCACCGGGTGCAGCGAGGAGATCTCCCGGCGGGCGCTGCACGAGGCCGACGGTGACCTGAAGACCGCCCTGGTCTCGCTCGTGTCCGGGGCCGGCGTCACCGCCGCCCGGGCCGCTCTCGCCCGCTCCGCGCACCACGTCCGCGACGCTCTCGCGCTGCTCGCCTCCTGACCCACGCCGGCCCGCGCGGCGCCGGGCATAGATCCGCCCTCCGGATTGTTCACCGGGGGGTGGGGTATTACCACGGGCGTGGATGAACCGACCGGTCCACCGACGCGTATCTGGCAGTGACCAGGATCGCAGCTCGGTGGTGACCCGGGTCGCTGTGCCCCTGGACCGGGCAGTGCTGCCATGGACCACGGGGGGACGGTGAACCGTCGATCCACCAGCCCGTAGGTGGTGTCCGCCGGAGAGCCGTCACATGGGGTGCTGACAGCAAACATGGACCGTGCTCTCAGCTGATTATCAGGCATTCGTGACACTTTCGACTCACGACATGGAATCCCCGACGCGTCTTAGCTGTTGTGTAGGTGTCAGCACCGAGCGGCACAGCGGAAGTTACGGGGAGGGAGCTGACGGACGTGGGGATGGCAAGGAACCGGGCAACCGGCGCGAGCGAGGGGACCGTGGGCAACGTGGACAAGAACATCGGCATGCGTACCGACGAGGTCGCCGAGGAGCGCGACCTGGTCGGCGTCTACCTTCACGAGATCTCCCGGACGCCGTTGCTGGACGCCGCCACGGAGGTCGACCTCTCCAAGGCGATCGAGGCCGGTCTCTACGCCGAGCACCTGCTCGACGAGGACCGCGTCCCGGCCGGTGTCGAGCGGGAGGATCTCGAGCGGGTGGTCGCCGAGGGTGAGCGGGCCAAGGACCTGTTCATCCGGGCCAACCTGCGGCTGGTCGTGTCGATCGCACGGCGGTACGTCCGCTCCGGGATGCCCATGCTGGACCTGATCCAGGAGGGCAACACCGGTCTGGTCCGGGCCGTCGAGAAGTTCGACTACGAGCGCGGCTTCAAGTTCTCCACCTACGCGACCTGGTGGATCCGCCAGGCCATCAGCCGGGCGATCGCCCAGCAGGAGCGCACCGTGCGCCTGCCGGTGCACCTGGTGGAGGACGTCAACCGGATGCGCAACGTGGCCCGGCAGCTGACCCGCGAGCTGGGCAGCGACCCGGAGCCGGAGCAGATCGCGGCGGCGCTCGGCGTCACCGTCGAGCGGGTCAACGAGCTGGTGCGCTGGTCGCAGGACACCGTGTCCCTGGACACGCCGGTCGGCGACGACGGCGACACCAACCTCGGTGACCTGGTGGCCGACAGCGACGCGCCGTCGCCGGAGGAGATCGTCCTCACCGGTCTGGAGCGGCAGCGCATCGAGGGGCTGCTCAACCACCTCGACGACCGGTCGGCCGGCATCATGCGGGCGCGGTACGGCCTCGAGGACGGCCGGGAGCACTCGCTCACCGAGGTGGCCTCGCGGTTCTCGCTCTCGCGGGAGCGGATCCGGCAGCTGGAGATCCAGGCACTCGGCCGGCTCCGCGAGCTGGCCCGCGCCGAGGGGCTCCAGGCAGCGTGAGCTGGTAAGTAAGAATGATGACGGGGAACGGCCGGCGTCCGATAGGGGGGCGCCGGCCGTTCGCCGTACCGGGACGGGGTCAGCGGACCCGGCCATAGCCCGCGATCGGCATGATGTCCATGTCGCGCTTGAGCACGTTCCGTCCGGCGCTGGGCGCGTCGATGATCTGGCCACTGCCGACGTACAGGGCCATGTGGCCGAGACCCCGGTAGAAGACCAGGTCACCGGGGCGGAGGTCGGCGCGGCTGATGCGCGCCACCACGCTCCACTGCATCCGGGTGTTGTGCGGCAGGGACTTCCCGGCCGCGCGCCAGGCCGCCGAGGTCAACCCCGAGCAGTCGTACCCGTCAGGGCCGTCCGCGCCCCACTGGTAGGGCTTGCCCAACGCCCCGTACGCGTAGCGGACCGCGACACCGGCGGACCCGGCGATCGCGGGCGCCTGCTGGGCGCTGTCCGAGCGTGCGGCCGGAGCCTCGGTGGCCCGCCCGTACGCCTGCCGGCGCAGTTCGTACAGCGACGCCAGGTCGCGCTCGATCCGCTTGCGGGCGTTGGTCAACTCCCGTGCCTGTGCCGCCTGCCGTTCCAGCGTGACGTCCAGGCGGGTCTTCTCCTGGATCAGGCGGCGCTGGTCGTCGGTGAACGCGGCGATCCGTTGCTGCCGCTCGCGGGTCAGGTGACCGACGGTGGCGAGCCGGTCCACCAGTGACGAGGCGTCGCCCGGACGCAGCAGCGCCGCTGCGGTGTCGAGGTTGCCGGTCTTGTACGCGGTCACGGCGAGCTCGCTGACGTCGGCGCGGCTCTGCTCCGCCTGCTGTTGCAGTGGGCCGATCCGGTCCTGTAATCGGGCCACGGTCGCCTTGTTCGCCTTGATCTGCTCGGCGAGCGCGTTGTACGCCTCCACGACGCGTTCCAGCTCGGCGGAGGCCCTCTCGATCCGCCGAGTCAACTCGGCGGGGGATGGTTCGGCCCGGGCGGGCACGGCCGGTGCGACCAGCGTGGCCGACACCACCGCGACTGCGAGGGCGCGCAGCGTGTACCGGATGGACGACAAGAGCGTGAGGCTCCTCTCCCACCGCCGCCAAGGTTTGCTGAGGCCTCCGGCGGCGCCGGACCCGCGCCGTCCGGATGGACGGCGGTCGACGGGCCGGCCCGGACAACGTAACCCGGGGCAGGAGTCGTCCGCAGTGGAAGCAGGGGCGAATGTTGCGAAACAGCAGTAAGTGAACATGAGTGTCGTGACGGTACGTGTTTGACGCGCGGGGCGGGCAGGCATGATTTGTCCCACCAGTCGGATCTGCCGCCTTCGTCGTTCTGGGCGGATGCTGTCGGTGACTGGCGCGCTATGCCCGACAAGCCGGACTTGGTGGGCTCTATCCGGCGGCAACCACCCGCTGTGCGTCCGGCGGGCCCCGGCAATTCGATCCGGCTGCTGGCGGAGGGGCCACACAATGGGGCCCGGAGTCGGGAGTCCCGCCGACCAGCAATACCGCCTTCCGCGGGAGTCACCGACCCGGCGCCGAGCCGCGGGAGGACAGCCGTGGACCCGTACACCAGCACACGACCGAAGCCGTCACCGACCCGCGCCGCCCGGCCGCGCTCCACCCTGCTCTACGCCCGGCCCGGGATCGTCGTCACCGTCGACCGGTTCACCGTGGGCCGCAGCAGTTGGCCGGTGGCCGAGCTCACCCACCTGCACACCACGCGCGGGCCGCACGACCGCGTCGCCGTCCGGGCCGTTCTCGTCACCGGCGGAATGATCACCGGCGTCGGGCTGCTGCTGGGCTTCACCGGCGGCCTGCACCGGCTCACCGCCGGGGCGTACCTGATGCTGGGGGCCGTGTTCCTGCTGCCGGTGCTGCTGGCCGTCGCCGGCGACCGGTGGCGGCCGCCGGCGTACGAGCTGTGGGGCCGGCGCCGTGGCACCGACGAACTGCTCTTCTCCAGCGACGACGAGCGGCAGTTCGGGCAGGTGACCCGCGCACTGCGCCGGGCCGTGGAGATGAACCGGTACGGCGGCTGGGAGGACCCGCTCGCCTCGGTCGACCCGTGGCGGCCGATGCGCTGAACGATCAGCGGGTGGGCGCGCCGGCGACCGGCTCCGGGGCCGCCTCGGAGCGCTCGGTCACCCAGGTGCTCACCCGCCGCTCGGCGAAGAACGAGACGAACGGCACGGTGCCGGCCAGCATCACGAGGATCATGCGCTTCAGCGCCCAGCCCGACCGGCGGGCCAGGTCGAACGTGGCCACGAGGTAGACCATGTAGAGGAAGCCGTGGGCCTGGCCCACCGTCTCCACCACGACCGGGTTGTCGAAGCCGTACTTCAGCGGCATGCCGATCACCACGAGCAGGATCAGCGCCACGCCGACGATCCAGGCGATCACGCGGTACCGGGTCAGGGCTGCGCCCACCGTCGTCCGTCCTTCCGACCCGGCGTCAGCCGGGGTAGTCGCCGGGCCGGGCGCCCGGGTTGTCGTTCAACCATCGCAGGTAGCGGTTGTAGGCGGCGAGGTCCGCGTCCTCGCCGCCGGGCACGGGAACCGGCGTGCGGGCGACCCGCACGGGTCGGCGTACCGCCGGACGCGTCGCGGTGGCCGGGGACTCCTCGGCCGGTCGCGGATCGGCGTCGGCAGCCGGCTCGTCGGACGGCCCGGCGGGGTCACGCGACGCGTGCCGGACCTCCCGCCACCACACGAAGACCACGAAGCCGGCGAAGACCGGCCACTCGACGGCGTAGCCCCAGCTGATCGCGTTGCCGCCGGCCGCGCGGCTGAGCTGCCACCAGCCCAGGCCGAGAAAGCCCGCGACCAGCACGACCATGGCGACGTGACGCACGATCCACGCCGGGGTCCAGAGCCGCTTCATGGCATCGAGGGTACCGGGGCCGGACGTGTTCTCCGACGCGGTGTCGTAGTCAGGGTGGGTTTGGTGGCACCCGGTGTGGGCAACCGTTTAGACGCCAGCCCAAACCAGACCAGGGGGGCGACGATGACCGGATCCGTACGACAGGACGAGTTCCCGAGCCCGGAGCAGCGGATGCCCGAGTGGGACGGGGACCATGTGCACGACATGGCCAGCGGTGACGTGGACACCGACGGTGAGCTGCTCGGCATCGACCCCGCCGAGCTCGGCGAAGACGACCTGATCCGCGAGATGCACAGCCTGCACCGCACCCGGCTCGACACCCTGCGCCACGCCACCGACTCGGCGCTCGCCCACCACCTGCGGCGCACCGCGGAGCTGGAGACCGAGTACCTGGCCCGGCACCCGGGGCGCGAGGTCGACCCGAGCCGGCTGCGGGACGCGTGATGGCGTCCGTCGAGCGGGGGATGTCGGCGCCGCCGGAGGTGGTGTTCAACACGGCCACCGACCCGGACCGGGCGTCGGCGTGGCTCCCCGAGCCGCTCCGTGCCGACGGGACGCTGGCCGAGCATGTCAGCGAGGAGGAGCTGAGCGCCCGCTGGCGGGCCGCGGGGGACTGGACGGCCGAGCTCCGGGTCGATCCGGCCGATGCCGGTGGCGCCCGGACGCGGCTCGACCTGACCGGTGGCGACGACGCCGACCGGCTGGCCGACGAGGCGCTGGCGAGCCTCGCCCGTGAGGTGGCCGACAACCTCCAGGCCGGCTGAGTCGGCGGACCGCCAGGCCGTCCCGGCCCATGCCCCCCGCGGCCGCTGACCCCGGCGTACCGCGAGCCGGCCGGGCCGGCGCCAGTGCGGGCCGGTGGCGCCGGCCCGGAAAACATGATCGAGGGAGACCGGGTGACCGACCTGAACAAGAAGGTGGCGCGCCTGCGCCGGGCGTACGCGCCGCACGAACACCGACCGCTCGGCGGCTACCTCGTGGCCATGAGCACGTACGCCGGCGTGGCCGCCACGATCGCCGCGCTGGTGAAGGCCACCGGCCGGCCGGTGCCGGAGCGGCCGGCGACGGCCGACGTGGTGCTGCTGTCCATCGCCACGCACAAGCTCAGCCGGCTGCTGTCGAAGGACGCGGTGACGAGCCCGCTCCGGGCGCCGTTCACGCGGTACGAGCGGCCGATCGGCAGCGGCGAGGTGATGGAGGAGGTCCGCGACTCGGGCAGCCCCACCCGGCACGCGATCGGGGAGTTGCTGAGCTGCCCGTTCTGCATGGCCGTGTGGGTGGCGACCGGGCTCACCGGCGGGCTGGTGCTGGCGCCACGGCTGACCCGCCTTGTCGCCACCGCGCTCACCGCCGTGGCGGCGTCCGACTTCCTCCAGATGGCGTACGCCGTCGCACAGCAGGCGGCCGAGGGCTACGACGAGGACTGAGCACGCGGAAGGGGCCGGCGCTGCCGCGCCGGCCCCTTCCGCGTGTACCGGTCAGCTCTCCTCGCCGGACCAGCCACGCGGCGATTCCTCCTCGTGTTCCTCTTCGTCCTCGTCGCCGGTGATGATGTCCCGGTCGACCGCCGTGCGGTCGTGCTCGTTGGCGAAGTCGGGGTCCGGCAGCGTGTCCCGGCCGCCCGGGGGCTCGCCGAGCGCCGTCGGCTTCTCGTGCTGCTCCTCGTGGTGGGCCATGTCGCTCTCCTTCGCGTCGAGCTGGGGGTTGGGGGGTCCGTGCGGTCCCGCCGACGGGGAGCGGGCCCGGCGTCAGGTGACCGAACCACCGAGCAGGTCGGCCGCCTCGTCGACGGAGTACTCGCCCTGGGGCAGCGCGGCGATCCGGGTGAGCAGCTCCGCCGGCAGTTCCGCGGCGACGGCCCGGCGGTAGATGTCGCTCTGGCTGATCCGCTCCTGGCCGCGGTAGAGGTCCTCGAGCAGGTCGTCGAGGCGCCGGACGGCGGACTCGGTCCCGGGGGCCTCGGTCACAGGTGGGTTATCGGTCACGCCGCCCACCTACCCGCCGCCGTTCCCCCCAAACGCCCCCACCCGCCCCCCGAGAGGGGCGGGGAGGGGCGGGGGCGGTCAGGGGAGGGCGGGGGTGGGTGTGCGGCGGCGGGTGCGGACCGCTGCCGCCAGGTCCTGCAGGACCTCCGACGTCGTGTCCCAGCCGATGCAGGCGTCGGTGATGGACCGGCCGTAGGTGAGCTCGCGGGTCGGGTCCAGCTCCTGCCGGCCCGGGAGCAGGAAGCTCTCCAGCATCACGCCGACGATGCCGCGCTGCCCGGCCGCGAGCTGGGCGGCCACGTCGGCGGCGACCAGCGGCTGGTTGCGGTGGTCCTTGCCGCTGTTGGCGTGACTGGCGTCGATCACCAGGCGCTCGGGCAGCCCGGCCGCGCGCAGCAGCTCCAGCGCGCCCGCCACCGACCCGGCGTCGTAGTTCGGCCGGCCGCCGCCGCCGCGCAGCACCAGGTGGCCGTCCGCGTTGCCCCGGGTGTGCATGATCGCCGGGGTGCCCGAGACGTCGATGCCCGGGAACACGTGCGGCACGCCGGCCGCCCGGATCGCGTCGACCGCGGTGGAGATGCTGCCGTCCGGGCGGTTCTTCATGCCGATCGGCATGGACAGGCCGGAGGCGAGCTGCCGGTGCACCTGGCTCTCGACCGTACGCGCGCCGATCGCACCCCACGCCACCGTGTCCGCGATGTACTGCGGGGTGATCGGGTCGAGGAACTCGCAGCCCACCGGCAGCCCCAGCCGCAGCACGTCGAGCAGCAGCGCGCGGGCCTTCCGCAGGCCGGTGTTCACGTCGCCGGACCCGTCCAGCCCGGGGTCGTTGATGAGGCCCTTCCAGCCCACCGTCGAGCGCGGCTTCTCGAAGTACACGCGCATCACCACGAGCAGGTCGTCGGCGAGCCGCTCGGCGACCTCGCGGAGGCGGTGGGCGTACTCGAGGGCGGCGGCCGGGTCGTGCACCGAGCACGGGCCGACCACCACCAGCAGGCGGTCGTCGGCGCGGTCGAGCACCCGGCCGACCGCGCGCCGGCCGGTGAGTACGGCCGAGGCGAGCGCGTCGTCCAGAGGCAACTCGTGGTGCAGCAGCGCAGGGGTGGTCAGCGGCACCACGCGGTCTATCCGCTGATCGCTGACCCGGTCCGTCTCCGGGGTCGTCACGGTGGGCATCCTTCCGCCGACCGTGCCCGGGGCCGGTGCCCGGGACGAGCCGGCTGCTCGTACGCAAAAGGGCAGGAACGGAAGCTCCTGCCCGGCCGGCTCGTGTGCGGTGACGTCAGATCACGATGAGGTCACCGGCTGGCGAGCCGGCTGCCTAAACCATCGATACGACCGCGTCACGTCAGCCAGCGTACCCGATCCGACGGCGGGGGCTCACCCGGTCGTCGGGTAAGCCTCGCCTCACGTTCACCCCCATCGATGGAGCACGCGGTAACTTCAGCGCCACCGTCCGCCGCTTCCACCGGAGGTTCCCGATGGACCGTCGTACTCTCCTGCGCGCCGGCGTCGCCGGCGGCGCCGCCGCCTTCTCCGGCAGCCTCTGGGCCGGCGCCGCGCTCGGCGCCCCGGCCCAGCCCGGCGCCAGCCCGTACGGGCCGCTCCAGCCGGCCGACGCCCGCGGCATCCAGTTGCCCGCCGGCTTCACCAGCCGGATCATCGCCCGCTCCCGGCAGGCGGTCACCGGCACGTCGTACGTCTGGCACGACGCCCCGGACGGCGGCGCCTGCTTCGCCGCCGGCACCGGCTGGATCTACGTCTCGAACTCGGAGGTCTCCACCACCGGCGGCGCGTCCGCGGTGCGCTTCAACAGCGACGGCAGCGTCGCGTCGGCGTACCGGATCCTGTCCAACACCAACCGCAACTGCGCAGGCGGCGCGACCCCGTGGGGGACCTGGCTGTCCTGCGAGGAGGTCAGCCTGGGGTACGTGTACGAGACGTACCCGCAGGGCGGCAAGGCCGCGGTGCGACGGGCCGCGATGGGCCGGTTCAACCACGAGGCGGCGGCGTGTGATCCGGACCGTCGGGTGATCTACCTGACCGAGGACGAGAGCAGCGGCTGCTTCTACCGGTTCCGGCCGACCACCTGGGGCGACCTCTCCGCGGGGACGTTGGAGGTGCTGGTCGCCGGCACCGCCACCAGCGGCCCGGTCACCTGGGCCCGCGTGCCAGACCCGGACGGCTCGCCCACCACCACCCGCACCCAGGTGTCCGGGGCGAAGAAGTTCAACGGCGGTGAGGGCGCCTGGTACGCCGACGGGACCTGCTGGTTCACCACCAAGGGCGACAACCGGGTGTGGGCGTACGACGCGGTCAACCAGCGCATCGACCTCGTGTACGACGACTCGCTCGTCTCCGGGACCGCACCGCTGACCGGGGTGGACAACATCACCGGCGCCCGCTCCGGTGACCTCTTCGTCGCCGAGGACGGCGGCAACATGGAAATCAACATCATCACGCCTGACGAGGTGGTGGCCCCGTTCCTGCGGATCACCGGCCAGTCCTCGTCGGAGATCTGCGGCCCGGCGTTCTCGCCCGACGGCACCCGCTTCTACTTCTCGTCCCAGCGGGGCACGTCCGGCTCGTCCTCCGGCGGCATCACGTACGAGGTGCGCGGGCCGTTCCGCTCCTGAGCGGACGGCGTGTCAAGAAGGGTCCCTTCTCCGACGCCAGGCGTTGGGAAGGGGCCCTTCCTTTCACGCGTGCGCGCGGCGGGCGTGGGGTATGAGGGCCGGATGAGTGACGAGCGAAGCGACCAGGACCGGATCGAGTCCCGCGCGCACCTTCTGCCGGAGGAGTCGGCCGTCGGCAGCGACGACCCGGCGGGGCAGGCCGACGCCATCCTCACCGACTCCGACATCCGGGAGGACCGGAACGTCGCGGAGGACACCGTCCTGGAGCACCGCACGTCGGATCAGACGGTCACCCCGAGCGAGCCGCCGGACTGAACCGCGGCGCCCCGGGTGCGCTGCGACGCGCGGTAGGTGACGTCGCGCAGCCAGGCGAGCGGCCCGACCGCCCGGAGCCCGGGTGGCAGGTTGCCGATCGGGTCGAAGGCGAGCGCCGCGTCCTCCCGGGCACCGAGCTGGGCGCCGACGCTCACCTGGCCGAACGGCCGCCACGGCCCGACCGCGGACGCCACCGCGAGCACCAGGCGGGGCGCGTCCGACCGGGTCGCGGTGGCCACGTCGGCCAGGTGACGACCGAGGTCCACCGACTCCGGGTCGGCCAGCGCCGCCAGGAACAGCCGGCGCCGGCCCGCCCGGAAGGGCATGACCGTCGTGTACGTCCCGGCGAACCGTCGCCGGGGCAGCGGGACGTGGCGCAGCACCGGCGCCGCCCCGGTCGAGCTGACCAGCAGGTCGAACGGGCGGTCGCCGCCGTGCTGCACGCGTACCGCCAGTCCCAGGACGTCCGGCCAGCCGTCCGGGGTCGGCACCCCCTTGGAGAGCCGCACCGTCGCGGGGTACCGACCCGGCCGGTCGATCAGCGGCACCCCGGTCGGCGGCCCCGGCCGGCCCCAGACCGTCACCTCGCCGGTGAACGACCGGCCCAGCGGATGCAGCAACCGCGCCCGGCGCAGCCGGGTCAGGGCGGCGGTGAGCCCCTCCACGACGAGGATGGCGCGGTCCAGGGCGGCGGCAGGCGGCATGCCCCTCCGGTACCCGGCGGCCCGCCGTCGATACCTGTCGCCCGCCGCCGCGCCACCGTGTCGCCCGCGTCACGTCGGGCCACCGTCGGCGCCGCCGGCCGGCACATGCCGTACCCGCGCGTCCCGTTTCGGCCCACGAGATCGGATAGCGTCGTGCCATGCCCGACAGCGGTTACCCCTGGCCCATCGAGACGACCCGACTGGACAACGGCCTCCGCGTGGTGGTGAGTGAGGACCGCACCGCCCCGGCCGTGGCGGTGAACCTCTGGTACGACGTCGGCTCCCGGCACGAGCCGGAGGGCCAGACCGGATTCGCCCACCTCTTCGAGCACCTGATGTTCGAGGGCTCGATCAACGTGGCCAAGACCGAGCACATGAAGCTGGTACAGGGCTGCGGCGGGTCGCTGAACGCCACCACCAACCCGGACCGCACCAACTACTTCGAGACCGTCCCCGCCGAACACCTGGAGCTGGCGCTCTGGCTGGAGGCCGACCGGATGGGCGGGCTCGTCCCGGCGCTCACCCAGGAGACGCTGGACAACCAGCGGGACGTGGTGAAGAACGAGCGGCGGCAGCGCTACGAGAACGTCCCGTACGGCGACGCGTGGCTGCGCCTGCTGCCGCTGCTGTACCCGCCGAAGCACCCGTACCACCACGCGACGATCGGCTCGATGGTCGACCTGAACGCCGCCGACCTCGCCACGTTCCAGGCGTTCCACACGACGTACTACGCCCCGAACAACGCGGTGCTCACCGTGGTCGGCGACGCCTCCGTCGCCGAGGTGTTCGCACTCGCCGAGAAGTACTTCGGCGCGATCCCGCCCCGGGCGGAGATCCCGGCCGCGCCGGACGGCCACCAGGTCCGGGGCACCGGCACGCCGGCGGTGGAGACCGTCACCACCGACGTGCCCGCGCCCCGCGTGTACGTCGCCCACCGCACCCACCCGTTCGGCAGTCCCGGGTACGACGTGGTGACCGTGCTCGCCACCGTCCTCGGCAGCGGCCGGGGCAGCCGCCTCTACCAGCGGCTCGCGGACGGGGAACGGATCGCGCAGCCGGACCTGGTCGGGGCGTACGGGGTGGACCTCGCGCACGCCCCGGCCCCGCTGATCGCCACCGCCACCGCCCGGCCCGGCGTGACGGCCGAGCGGCTGGCCGCCGGGCTGGCCGAGGTGGTCGACGAGCTGGCCACCGTGCCGGTCACCGCCACCGAGCTGGACCGCGCCAAGGCCCTGCTCAGCAGCGCGTGGTGGCGGCAGATGTCCTCCGTGGAGGGTCGGGCGGACGTGCTCGGCCGGTACGCCACCCAGTTCGGTGACCCGGCGAAGGCCGCCGACCGGCTGCCCGCCTGGCTCGCGGTGACCGCCGAGCAGATCGCCGAGGTGGCCGCCGACGTGCTCGCCGCCGCCGACCGGGTGACCCTGACCTACCTGCCCGAGGAGACCTCATGACGCTGATCACCACCCGTCCCGGTGCGGGAGCCGCGCGCCCGTACCGGTTCCCGCAGGTGGTCCGGCGCGGCGTGGCCGGTGGGCAGGTGGTCGCCGCGCACCTGCCGGGGCAGACCCTCGCGGTCGCGCTGCTGCTGATCGACGTCGGCGCCGGCCGCGAACCGGGCGGCAAGGAGGGGCTCGGGGCGGTACTCGCCAAGGCCCTGGAGGAGGGTACGGCCCAGCGCGACGCGACCGCGTACGCCCTGGCCATCGAGGCGCTCGGCACCGAGCTGGTGACCGGGCTGGACTGGGACTCCTTCCAGGTGAGCGTGCAGGTTCCGGTGGACCGGCTGCCCGCCGCGGTGGCGTTGCTCGCCGAGGCGGTGCGGACCCCGCGGCTGGACCCGGACGACGTCCGCCGGGTCCGCGACGACGAGGCCACCGCGCTGCGGATGGACTGGGCGAACCCGGGCCCGCGCGCGGACGCGGCGTTGCGGGCCGACCTGTTCGGCGCGGAGAACCGCTGGGGGCGTCCCCTCTACGGCGACCCGGACTCGGTCGCCGCACTGGACGTCGAGGACGTACGCGTCTTCCACTCGGAGTGGTTCATCCGGCCGGGCACCCTGGTCGTCGCCGGCGACCTGGACCGGCTCGACCTGGATGCGCTCGGCGCGGCCGCCTTCGCCGGCACCGGCGGCGGGGCGGTGGACCGGGGCGGCCCGATCGCGGTGGCCCCGCGCGACGGCCGCCGGATCATCCTCGTCGACCGGCCGGGCTCGGTGCAGTCGACGCTGCGGCTCGGGCACCCGTCCCCGCACCGCGCCCACCCCGACCACGTGCCGACGACGCTCGCCGGCACCGTGCTCGGCGGCGCGTTCACCTCCCGGCTCAACCACCTGATCCGCGAGGTGCGCGGCTACACGTACGGCATCCGGGGGGACTTCGCCGCGTCCCGCCGGTTCGGCCGGTTCGCGGTGGCGTCGGGGGTCCAGACGGCGGTGACCGCGCCGGCCCTGGTCGAGGCGGTCGGCGAGATCACCCGTACTCAGGAGACCGGGGTGACCGAGGAGGAGCTGGCGGTCGCGCGGTCCTGGCGGGCCGGTCAGCTCTCGGTCGAGTTGCAGACGCCGCGCGCGATCGCCGCGGCGCTGGCCACCCTGGTCGTCCACGACCTGCCCGACGACTACCACGCGCGGCTGCGCGAGGAGCTGCTCGCCGCGGACGTCGACGGGGTGTCGGCCGCCGCCGCCACCCACCTCCACCCGGAGTCGCTCACCCTGGTGGTCGAGGGTGACGCGGCCCTCATCCGCGACGAGCTCGTGGCGACGGACCTCGGCGAGATCGTCACGACGACCCCGTGACCGCCCCGACCCGGCCGGCGCACTTTCACGGAAAGAGTGGTCACCGGGCCCCGGAGGGCACTCTTTCCGCGAAAGTGCGGGCCCGGGTCGGCGGGTTGGGGGTGTGACGTGGGTCGCGCGGCGGTCGGCGTGTGGGGGCCGGGGTGCCGGGGGTGGCGTGGTGATGTTGCGGTCCGGTGGGTCGTGGGCCAGGCTTCTTCCGTCTCCGGCGGCGGATCGGCGCTGTCGTTCCGGTCGGCGGAGCCGTCCGGGCCGCTCGGCACGCCGCCCGCGGCGGTGTGACGGTGGCCCGGGCGGTGGGAAAGCATTCCCGGTCGGCTCGCCGGGCTGGGTAGCCTCGCCGTCATGAGGATCGGCATTGTGGGGGCCACCGGCCAGGTCGGTGGCGTGATGCGGCAGGTGCTGGCGGAGCGGGAGTTCCCGGCGGAGCAGGTGCGGCTGTTCGCCTCGGCACGGTCGGCGGGGCGCACCCTGCCGTGGCGGGGCGGCGAGGTGACCGTGGAGGACGCGGCCACCGCCGACTACTCCGGGCTGGACATCGTCCTCTTCTCGGCCGGCAAGGGCACCGCGAAGGAACTCGCCCCCCGGGCCGCCGCGGCCGGCGCGGTCGTCATCGACAACTCGTCGGCGTTCCGGACGGACCCGGAGGTGCCGCTGGTCGTCGCCGAGGTCAACCCGCACGCCCTGGCGGACCGCCCCAAGGGCATCATCGCCAACCCGAACTGCACCACGATGGCCGCCATGCCGGTGCTGCGTCCGCTGCACGCCGAAGCGGAGCTGGTCGGCCTCGTCGTGTCGACGTACCAGGCCGTGTCCGGTGCCGGCCTCTCCGGTGTCGCCGAGCTGGACGAGCAGGTCCGCAAGGTCGCCGAGCACGCCGCCGGCCTCGCCTTCGACGGCGCCGCCGTGGAGTTCCCGGCGCCGCGCTCGTTCGCCCGGCCGATCGCGTTCAACGTGCTCCCGCTCGCCGGGTCGATCGTCGACGACGGCTCCGACGAGACCGACGAGGAGCAGAAGCTGCGCAACGAGAGCCGCAAGATCCTCGAGATTCCCGGGCTGAAGGTCTCCGGCACCTGCGTCCGGGTGCCCGTCTTCACCGGCCACTCGCTCCAGATCAACGCCCGGTTCGCCCGGCCGATCACCCCGCAGCGCGCCCGCGACCTGCTCGACGGCGCGCCCGGCGTCGCGCTCTCCGAGGTGCCCACGCCGCTCCAGGCCGCCGGCCAGGACCCGACGTACGTGGGCCGGATCCGGGCCGACGAGACCGTCGAGCACGGTCTCGCCCTCTTCTGCTCGAACGACAACCTGCGCAAGGGTGCGGCACTCAACGCGGTGCAGCTCGCCGAACTGGTCGCCGCCGAGCGCCGCTGAGCCGGGCGCGGCCCGTCACCGCTCGCCCCGGCGGGCGGTGACGGGCTCGGGGCGCATCTCGCGCCAGCCGTCGCGCAGCCGTGCCGGCCGGTCCAGCGGCTGCCAGAAGCACCAACTGTTGCCGCCCGGGTCGCGGACCAGGTAGGTCCGCGCGGAGTAGTCCTTCGTCTCGGGTGGGTCGGCGACGGCCCCGGCGGCGACGGCGTGGGCGTGGTGGGCGTCGACGTCGTCGACGTACACGATCATCAGCTGGCCGGTGGGGCCCGGCAGACCCTGCCGCTCCCAGTGGTCCGGGTCGAGCCCGCAGAGGTGGATCGGCACGTCGCCGACCGTCATCTCCGCCTCCCGGACGACACCGTCCGCGTCGAGATAGCGGACCTGCTCGACAAAGCCGAAGACCCGCGCCAGCCAGTCGAGCGCGGCGGCGGCGTCGGTGTAGTAGAGGTAGGGCGAGACGCCCCGGAACGTGGTCATGTCGCCAATCCTGGCCACCCGGTCCGCGCCCGGATTGGAAAAAAGTCACCCCACCACCGGGAGATGGTTCGGTTCCGCCGCTGACCGGGGCCGGTAGGCGCCCGGGGTGCCACCGGTTAACTCGCGGAAGTCGTGGATCAGGTGCGCCTGGTCGTACCAGCCGCCCTCGACGGCCACCGCGGACCAGTCCACCGGTGCGCCCGGCAGGTGACGCAGCAGCCGTTGCAGCCGCCGGATCCGGGCGTACCGCTTCGGCGTGAGCCCCGTCCCGACGGCGAAGCGGCGGCGCAGGCCGGCCGGCGTCAGGCCGAGCCGGTCCGCCACGTCGGCCACCGCCATCCCACCGTCGAGGGCGGCCGCCGCAGCGGGCACCGCCGGATCGTTGCCCGGCCCGTGGTCCAGCCGCCGGGTCAGCGTCCGGCGCAGCTCCCACACGGCCGCGCGCGGTCCGCCGGCAGCCAGCAGCCGCTCGCGCAGGGTCACGGCCGCGCGGCCCCAGAGCGCCGCCAGCTCCACGACCGGTTCGTCAAGCGCCGTCGCGGGCACGCCGAGCACGGGATACGCGCCGCCGGCCCGGAACGGCACGCAGATCACCGACCGTTGGTCGGCGGTGTCGATGGTGACCGGACCGGGAGTGGCCGCGCAGACCACGGCGCCGCCGCGCCGGTGTTCCCGGCCGTCGGCGTCGTACCACCGGACCTCGTCGGCTGCGAGGTTGACCACCAGTTGCATCCCGCCGGTGGGCAGCCGCCGCTCCCGACCCGCCGGCAGGTCGGTCGCCCACCAGCCGAGCCCGGCGAGGTACGGCGCGAGCGCCCCGCCGGGCGGCACCAGTTCCCGCGGCACCACCGCATCCTCCCACCGCCGGACGACGCCGGCGATCCGCTCGGCGTGCTTGGATGGGTGGTGACTCGACGAGGGAGGGTGCCGTGTCCGACGACCGGAGCCAGGCAGCACTGACCGATCTCGTCGCTGCCGGCCGGCTGGGCGTGCTGGCGACACTCAAGCGGGACGGGCGGCCCCAGCTGTCCACTGTGATCTACGCGTACGACCGCGCGGCCGGCGTCATCCGGGTGTCGGTCACCGACGGTCGGGCGAAGACCGCCAACCTGCGCCGGGACCCTCGCGCCAGTTTCCACGTCAGCAGCGAGGACGGCTGGGCGTACGTGGTCGCGGAGGCGCGCGCCGAGCTGACGCCGGTGGCGGAGCGGCCGGACGACGCGACCGTCGAGGAACTGGTCGCGCTCTACCGCGCGATCGGAGGCGAACACCCCGACTGGGACGACTACCGCCGGGCCATGGTGGCGGAGCGCCGGCTGGTGCTGCGACTGCACGTCGAGTGTGTCTACGGCCTGCCCCCACGCGGCTGACCGCCCCTCCGCCGCCCGGCCCCGGGCCGCGTTACCTGCCGTCCGGCCGCGGGTAGACCGCGGTGCCGACACCGAGAGGGGAGCACCATGACAACGGTCGGAGAGTTCATGACGACCCGGTTGGTGACCATGGACGGCAACGACACGCTCATCGCGGCGGCACAGGAGATGCGTGACAGCGCGATCGGGGACGTCGTGGTGACCGACGGCGACAACGTGGTCGGCATCGTGACGGACCGCGACATCACGGTCCGGGCCGTGGCGGAGAACATGAACCCTGCCTCGACCCAGCTGAACCAGATCACCACCAAGGACGTCATCACGGTCAGCCAGTACGACGACGCGGTGGCCGCGGCGGACCTGATGCGGACGTACGCCGTACGCCGCCTGCCGGTGGTCGACGACGGGCGGCTGGTGGGTCTGGTGTCGATGGGCGACCTGGCGGTGGAGCGCGAACCCCAGTCCGTGCTCGCCGACATCAGCGCCGACGAGCCCAACAACTGACGTCCGCCGCGGACGCGCCGGCTCCCGCGACGCGGGGGCCGGCGTCACGACGTCCGGACGCCGCATCAGGCCACCCGTCACGCCGCCTCGACGCGGACGCGGGCCTCGGCGGCGCCGCGGACCCCGGCGACGAGGGCGGCCTCGGCGTCGAGCTGCCCCCGCACCCGCGTGGACAGCCGGCCGGCGAACGGGCTCACCGTGATCTCCAGTGCGCCCCGGCCGGGCTGCTTCGCCCGCCACGTCCCCGCGACGTCGCCGTCCACGAGGAGCGCGCCCGGGTTGCCGATGATCCGCCACACCTGCGCCTGGTGGGCCTTCTCCGGCACGAGCACCCCGCGGTCGCGGGCCGCGAGGAACGGGTCGCCCGGGGGCAGCAGCCGCACGCCGGGCAGGGGCTCGGCGGACCGCAGCGCGGCCACGTCCTCCGGTGCCAGCCACGCCCGCCGGCCGTCGACGCGGACCTCCGCCAGCTCCGACGGCCACACCGCCCGCAGCTCACCGGCAGAGGTGCCCAGGAACCCGGCGACGTCGGCCGGGGTGGCCGGGCCGAGCAGCCGCAGGTACGTCCGGACGAGGGCTGTCGTGCCCTCGGCCGCCACCGGCGGGCCGGGCCACCCGGGCAGGGGCGCCAGCGTGGTCGAGCGCCCGGCCACCGCCAGGCGGACGCCGCCGGCCAGGCCCGCCTGCTGGAAGAGCGACCCGGAGATGTGCCGCGCGGCGCACGGCCCGCAGTCGTACGTCAGCTCGGCCGGCACCCGGTCGCTGACCGCCCGGCTCACCTCGCCCTTGGGCATGGGCGCCGTGACCATCTCGGCGAACGCGGCGGCAGCGGCGGTGAACGCGGCGATGCCCAGCGCGGCACCCGCACGGATCTGGCCGGCGATCCGCCGGGTGGCGTCCGCGTCGGACAGCGGCCAGACGGCGGCGGCGAGGGCCGGCAGCTCCGTGCGGCGGTGCAGGTGCGGCGCGCCACGCATCGACCAGACCAGCTCCAGCCGGTCGTCCTCGGGTGAGACCCCACGCGCGGCGAGCGCGAGCCGGGCCGACCCGTACGGCGTGTCCCGCACGCCCAGCCCCGCCACCGCCAGGTCGGCAGCCCGGCCACCCGGCCGGTGCAGCTCCTGGGCGGCCGCCCGGTAGGCCAGGACCCGCCGCCGATCGACCGCTGTCATCGCGCCCCCTCCGTCGTCCGCAGGCTACCGCCGCCGTCGGACGCTTCCGCCGGCCGACTCACCCGATCCGGGCGAGGTTGACCGCGCCGGGGACGGGGACCCGTGCTCGGACGTCGAGTCACCGACCGGGCGGGACCCGCTGCACCGGGCGGTGGGGGACATGAACGACGGGGGAGGAGAGGACCCGATGGTGGACGCGACCACACGGTTCTTCGAGGATCTCGACCGGAGGGGATACGAACCCCTGCTGGCGAAGACCTCGGGGACCGTGCGTTTCGACCTGCACGAGGGAGCGCAGACGCACCACTGGATGGTCCGGATCGACCGGGGGAACCTGAAGGTGACCCAGGAGGACCGGGACGCGGACACGGTGGTCTGGACCAGTCCGGCGCTGTTCGAGGAGCTCGCCTCCGGCCGGGAGGACGGGATCGCGGCCATCCTGCGCGGTGACATGACGGTCTCCGGAGATCCCCGGCTTGCGGTCCAGATCGAGCGGCTCTTCCCCGGCGACCCCAACTCGCGCGGTCCGCGCCGGGTCTTCCACCGGGAGGCGCGCTGATGACCAAGAGCAATCACATCCGGATCCTGGACGGTAGTACGTTCGTCGTCTCCGAGGACACCGGGGACATCGAGGCGACACCAAGCGAACCGACCGGACTCTTCTCCCTCGACACCCGGTTCCTGTCGACCTGGGTGCTGACCGTGAACGGTGAGCGACTCAACCCGCTCTCGTACGACGACCTGCAGTACTACGAGGCACGGTTCTTCCTCGTGCCCGGGTTGGCGACGCACTACATCGACGCGAAGCTGTCGGTGATCCGGGAACGGGCGGTGGGGGGCAGTTTCCGGGAGACCATCAACATCCTCAACCACGACGAGAAGCCGGTCGACCTGGAGATCCGGATGGACGTGGCGTCCGACTTCGCGGACCTGTTCCAGGTCAAGGACGAGATCGTGAACAAGAAGGGCGAGATCTACACCGAGGTCGAGCCGGACGGGCTGCGGCTGGGCTACCGGCGGGGCAACTTCCGGCGGGAGACGGCCGTCTCGTCGTCGATGCCGGCCCGGTACGACAGGGGTGGCTTCGCGTACACCGTCCACCTGGAACCCAACGAGCAGTGGGTCACCCAGGTCGAAGTGAAGACGATGGCGCTCGGGCCAGGGGACCGGGACCTGCGGATGGGGCTGCGGGCGCACGGCACCGAACGGCTCGCCCTCCAGCACGACCTGGAGGAGTGGGTCAGGAACGCGCCGAAGGTCAACACCGAGCACGAGGACCTGGCCGCGACATACCGGCGCTGTCTCGTGGACCTGGCGGCGCTGCGCTTCTCGCCGCTGTCCCTGGGTGGGGCGTCGCTGCCGGCGGCCGGTCTGCCGTGGTTCATGACGATGTTCGGCCGGGACAGCATCCTGACCTGCCTGCAGGTGCTGCCGTTCACGCCGGAGTTGTCGAAGACGACGCTGCGCATCCTCGCCGCCCTCCAGGGCACCCGGTTCGACGACTTCCGGGACGAGGACCCGGGCCGGATCCTGCACGAGATGCGGTACGGCGAGACCGCCGCCTTCGAGGAGCAGCCGCACTCGCCGTACTACGGTTCGGTGGACGCGACGCCGCTGTTCATCGTGCTGCTCGACGAGTACGAGAAGTGGAGCGGCGACGTCGCGCTGGTCAAGGAACTGGAAGGCGAGTGCCGAGCCGCACTGAGGTGGATCGACGACTACGCCGACCTGGTCGGCACCGGCTACATCTGGTACGAGCGGCGCAACAGCGACACGGGTCTGGAGAACCAGTGCTGGAAGGACTCCTGGGACTCGATCTCCTACCGCGACGGCAAACTGCCTCCGTTCCCTCGGGCGACGTGCGAGGTGCAGGGGTACGCGTACGACGCGAAGGTCCGCGCCGCCCGGATGGCTCGCGAGTTCTGGGGTGACCCGGAGTTCGCGGACCGGCTGGAGCGGGAGGCGGCCGCCCTGAAGGAGCGGTTCAACCGGGACTGGTGGGTGGAGGACGGCGAGTACTACGCGCTGGGCCTCGACCCGGACGGCCGGCAGTGTGACGTGCTCAGCTCCAACATCGGCCATCTGTTGTGGAGCGGGATCGTCGACGCCGACCGTGCCGAGAAGATCGCCCAGCACCTGGTCGGGCCGCGGCTCTTCTCCGGCTGGGGCGTGCGGACGCTCGCCGAGGGTGAGGTCCGCTACAACCCGATCGGCTACCACAACGGCACGATCTGGCCGTTCGACAACTCCTTCATCGCCTGGGGCCTGCGGGCCTACGGCTTCGCCGAGGAGGCGGCCACCATCGCCAGCGGCATCCTCGACGCGGCCCGGTACTTCGACGGCCGGCTGCCGGAGGCCTTCGGCGGCTACCCGCGGGACCTGACGAAGTTCCCGGTCGAGTACCCGACGGCGTGCAGCCCGCAGGCCTGGTCCACCGGAACGCCGCTGCTGCTCCTGCGGACCATGCTCGGTCTGGAGCCGCACGAGGGCCACCTCGCCGTCGAGCCGCGCCTGCCGATCGGCATGGGCCGGATCGAGGTGCTGGACATCCCGGGCCGGTGGGGCCGGGTGGACGCCTTCGCCCGCGGCCGGCTCGACATGCACTAGCTCGCCTAGTGAGGTGCGCGGTCGGGCCCCTTCTCGGCGCCTGGCGTCGGGGAGGGGCCCTTGGTGACACCTGATTTCCGAGCCCCTCCGCCCTACGGTCGCGTAACTTACTCGGGGTAAAGTTGCCGGATGCCGGAGCTCGTGTACCCGCCCGTGATCGCCGCCGCCAAGACGATGTTCCGGGTCCTCGACCTGAAGATCACCATCGAGGGCGCCCACCACGTCCCGCGTACCGGCGGGGCCGTACTGGCCAGCAACCACGTCAGCTACCTGGACTTCATCTTCTGCGGGCTGGGCGCGCACGAGTCGAAGCGCCTGGTCCGGTTCATGGCGAAGAAGTCGGTCTTCACGCACAAGGTCTCCGGGCCGCTCATGCGCGGGATGCGGCACATCCCGGTGGACCGCAGGGCCGGCGCCGGCTCGTACGCGGAAGCGGTCAGCGCCCTGAAGCGCGGCGAGGTCATCGGCGTCTTCCCGGAGGCCACGATCAGCCGCTCGTTCACCGTCAAGGAACTCAAGAGCGGGGCGACCCGGATGGCCCGCGAGGCCGGTGTGCCGGTGCTGCCGGTGGCGCTGTGGGGCACCCAACGGCTCTGGACGAAGGGCCGTCCGCGCACGCTGACCCGCCGGCACACCCCGATCACCATCCTGGTGGGGGAGCCGATGGACCCGGCCGCCTACCCGGACGGCAACGCGATGACCGAGGACCTGAGCGCCCGGCTGAGCGCGCTGGTCGACCGCGCCCAACGCGAGTACCCGGACCGTCCGTCGGGCCCCGACGACACCTGGTGGCTCCCGGCCCACCTCGGCGGCACCGCCCCCACCCTCGCCGAAGCCGCCACCCTGGACCGCGCCTGACCCTCTCCGTCAGGGGAGGGGCCAGGCTCACCGGCATTCGTCCTGGCCGGATCGTTCCGGAGTGGGACGGGATGGTGTCTCGCGTGGGTCGGCCCTGCGACGGCATTGTTCAGGTCATGAGCAGAGCGGCACTCGTCGTCATCGACGTCCAGGAGTCCTTCCGGCAGCGCGACAGCTGGGCGTACGCCTCGCAGCCGGACATCGTCGGCCAGGTCGACCGGCTGGTCACCGCCGCCCGGCGGCGCGGTGACCTGGTGGTCTGGGTCCTGCACGCCGAGCCCGGCAGCGGCGGCGTCTTCGACCCGGCCAACGGTCACGTCCGGCTGATCGACGGTCTCACGCCCGTCCCCGGGGAGCCCACGCTGGTCAAGACGTCGCACAACGCCTTCACCACGACCAACCTCCAGCAGCTGCTGACCTTCGCCGGCATCCGCGACATCACGGTGTGCGGCATCCGCACCGAGCAGTGCGTGGAGACCACCGCCCGGGTCGGCTGCGACCTCGGGTACGAGATGACGTTCGTGACCGACGCGACCGTCACCTTCCCGACGCCGCACCGCGACGTGCCGGCGACCGCCACCCTCGCCGAGATCCTCGCCGACCCGCGCACCCTGTCGGTCGAGGAGATGACCGCCCGTACCGAGTACGCCCTCGCCGGCCGCTTCGCCACCGTCCGTACCGTCGCCGAGGTCACCGGCACGGTCACGGGCCGGGCCGCCGACGCCGTGGGGGACGGGACCGGGGCCGGTGCCGGGCAGCCCGAACCCGCCGGCGTGCGAGGCTGACCGCATGGCCCGGGTCGTCTTCCTGCTCGTCCCGCAGCTGCACCTGCTGGACCTCGCCGGGCCGGCCCAGGTCTTCTCCACCGCCGCCGACCTCGGCTACGACTATCGCCTGCACTACGTCGCCGACCGTGCGGTGGTGCCCACCGTGCAGGGCGTACCGCTGGTGGCCGGGCGCGAGTGGCCCGAGCTGACCCGTGACGACCTGGTGGTCGTACCCGGATGGCGGCCCCGCGCGCACGGCCCGGCGGGGCCGGTCGGCCCGGACGACCTGCGGCGGCTGGCGGACCACCACGCGGCCGGCGGCACCGTGGCGAGCGTGTGCGCCGGGGCGTACGCCCTCGGTCGCGCCGGCCTGCTCGACGGCCGGCGCTGCACCACCCACCACGAGGTGCAGGACGACCTGGCCCGCCGACACCCGGCGGCGCGGGTGGTCCGCGACGTGCTCTACGTGGTCGACGACCGGGTGGTCACCTCGGCCGGCATCGCCAGCGGCATCGACGTCGCGCTGCACCTGATGGCCACCCGGCACGGGCCCGGCGCGGCCGCCCGCATCGCCCGCGTCCTGGTGGTGTACGCCCGCCGCAACGGCCACGAACAGCAGGCGAGCGCGATGATGCGGCACCGCTCGCACCTCTCCGACGCGGTGCACCGGGCGCAGGACCTGATCGACGCACAGTACGACCGGCCGCTGCCGCTCGCCGACCTCTGCGCCGAGGTGGGGGTGGCCGAGCGCACCCTGACCCGGCTGTTCCGGCAGACCACCGGACTGACGCCGCTCGGCTACCAGCAGCTCCTGCGGGTCGAGCGCGCGGAACACCTGATCGGGCACGGGACGACCGTCGAGGCGGCGGCCCGCGCGGTCGGGTTCACCGATGCCCGGATGCTGCGCCGGCTGCGGGCCCGGGCCACACCCCCTCGAACCCGTCCCGCCGGTAGTAGTCGTCCCGGGAGCGGAACTCCACCGGCAGCGACCCGGGCAGGGTGATCCGCGCCTCGGCAGCGAGCGGGCCGGCATTGGCGCGCAGCGCCAGCACGTCCCGCTCCGGCGGGGACAGGTCCACCAGCTCGGGGTGGGTCAGCCGGAACCCGGCCACCGCCCGGCGGATCCGCCGGGCCAGGTCGACGACCCCCTCCGGGTCGCCGAGGGCGAGCGCCGGCTGGTGGATCGTGCGCAGCGCGTCGCAGACGACCAGCACCTCTTCCGGCCGCCCGGGGCCGGGCGGCACCACCTCCAGTCGGGACGGCCACTGCCAGCGGATCTGGCCGCTGACCAGGCCCGGGAGGCGCATCCCGCGCCGGTGGCGGGGCTCGCCCGTGCCACCGCCCACCACCGACAGCTGCGCGGTCGTCCCGACGTACGCGAGCCGCCGGTCGGTGACCGTCACCGCGACCGTCCCCGGCAACGTCCAGCGCCGCCAGGCCTCGGTCGGGCCCAGCAGGTAGCCCGCCGCGTGCAGCCGGTGCCGCCCGAGCACCCGCTCGCCGGGCTCGGGGACCAGCTCGTGCCGCCGGTCCAGTACCGGCCCGGCGTCGTCCGCCGCGTCGAAGCGGTGCGGGGCGATGAAGAAGGGGGACGCGTCATCGTGCATCGTCACGACCTCCCGTGCAGACGGCGGTGGGGCTGCCGGATCACCCCTTGTTCACCGTCAGCCTCGCCGACCTTCACCATCAGTGTCATGACGCCCGTTAGGGGGTCGGCCGGTCGTTCGACGCCTGTGACCGGTAGGTGCCGATCTCTTCCGGCCGGATGAGGCCGTCCTCGATCGCGCGGGCGAGCAGGGCGGCCTTCGTGGCGGCCGGTCGCCCCGCCCGGGTGTACTTGATCCGCGCCCGGTCGACGTACTGCTTAACCGTGTGTTCACTGATCCGCATCCGCCGGGCCACCGACGCCTTCGACATCGACTGGAACCACAGCAGCAGCGCCTCCCGCTCCTTGTCGGACAGCACCGGCCGGTCCGGCCGGGGGTCGCCGACCATCGCGCCCGCCAGCGCCGGCGGCACGTACGGCCGGTCGCTCGCGGCGGCCAGCACCGTCGCCACGCAGTGCTCCCGTCCCTCGTGCTTGGCGAGGAACGCGACCGCTCCGGCATCGAGCGCCGCGAGCATCGTCGCCGGGTCGGTGTGCTCGGAGTAGACGACCACCCGCCGGCCCGCCGCGCTCAGCTCGGCGAGCTTGTCCAGCGCCATCCGGCCGTGCAGCCGCAGGTCCAGCAGGACGACGTCGGCGTGCGGCGCCTCGCGTAGCACCTCGTCGGGATCGTCCCCGGTGGCGACCACCTCCAGGCGTGGCTCGCTGGCCAGCCACGCCCGCACCCCGTCGACGACCACCGGGTGGTCGTCGACGATCGCCACCCCGACCGGCCGCCGCGCGCTCACCGCCGCCACCGGGTCTGCGTCCATCTGATCTCCCCGTCCCGTTCGTCGAGGTGCTCCACCCGGCCGTCCCCGCCGTCCGGCACGGGAGCAGCGGCGTCGGCCGCCGCCGTCCCGCCGTCCGGAGCGCCGGCGTCGGGTGCCGGCGACCCGCTGGCCGGCTCCGGAGGGCCGGCGTGCCCGCGATCCGGGGTGACCAGGCTGACCGCCACCTCGTCCGGCCCCGCAACCACGGTCAGCCGGGCCCAGTCCCGGGCCCCGGCCAGGGTCGCGGTCGGCGGGTCGGCCAGCCGGCGGCGGATCTCCACCGGCAGCGGCGGCGGCGTGCCGATGGCCACCAGGTCGATCGGCAGGCCGTTCCGCTCGGCCAGGTCGGCCGCGGCCCGCAGCTCGTGCAACAGCGGGTCGGGCACGTCGTCGGACTCGGCGATGAGCCGGCGCAGCCGCGCGGCCGCCAGCACGCACCGGCGCTGCACGTCCGCGTCCGCCGGGTCGGCCCGGCCGTCGGCCACCTCGGCGAGGACCTCCCGGGCGGCGGTGCCGGCCAGGGCGAGCCGTTCCCGCCGCTCCCGCCGGGCCAGCTCGGCCGCCTCCCGTTCGGCCATCAGGGCGTACGCGACGGCCGCCGTCGCGGCCCGCTGCCGGGCCAGCGCGGCGATCGCCGCGCCACCGGCGAACACGGCGACCGGCAGGGAGGACGTGCCGTACACGTACATCACGCAGCGCGCCAGGTCGGCGGGGGCGGTCGCACCGTACCCGAGGACGGCCACCAGCGCGATCGTCGAGTGCGCGGTGAGCAGGAGCAGCAGCCCGACCAGCCGGCGGCCCCACAGGACCAGCACGAAGAACCAGCCGAGGGTGCCCCACACCCAGTTCGCGGCGGTGAAGAGCTGCCGCTCGCCGGTCGCGGCGAAGACCACCGCGTCGACGGCCAGCAGCATCCCCGCCAGCGGCCAGGCCGGCAGCGGGGAGCCGCGCAGCAGGCGCGCCCCCGCGAGGCCGCCCAGAGCCGCGACCAGCAGCCAACCGCCGAGCACCGCCGACGGTGCCGCCAGGTCCGCGCGGGCCGACAGCACCGCCGGCAGGCCGATCGCCGTGTGCCACGCCAGCGCGATCACCACCACGACGATCCGCGCCCCGCGGTCGGAGGCGCGGGCCACCGCGGCCGCGGCGTCCGCGCCGGTCCGGCTCTCCCCGGGGGTACGCGGTGCGGGCACCGCCGGGACCGGCGGCGCCGTCAGCTCAGTCGACATCGGACCACTCCAGCCGGATCCGGGTGCCCGCCCCGGGACGGGAGTGGACCTCCGCCCGCCCGCCGACAGCGGCCATCCGGCCGCGTACCGACTCGCGCAGCCCGTACCGGTGGGCCGGGACCCTCGCCGGATCGAAGCCCGGACCGTCGTCGACCACCTCGACCACCACGGTGCGGCCGGCCCGGGTCAGGTGCAGCGCGGCCGTCGCGCCCGGTGCGTGCCGGACCACGTTGGACAGCGCCGCGTACGCGCTCTCCGCGAGGGCCTCGGCGACGGCCGCCGGCACCTCGCACGAGCTCAGCTCCACCGTGACCGGCAGCTCGGGGAGCCGTGCCCGCACCTGCCGCAGCCGCTCGTCCAGCGGGCCGTCCCGGTCCGCCGGGTGGCCGTTGGCGAGGGCGTCGAGGGTCCGCAGGTCGCGGGCGCACCGGTCGCGCAGCGCCGCCGACGAGCCGGACACCGCGCCCAGGCCGACCATGGTGAGGGTGGCCAGGACGGTGTCGTGCAGGTCGCGGTTCTGCTGCCGCTCGGCCTCCCGGGTGGCCCGGGCGACCCGGCTCTCCCGGGCGAGCCGCTGGTGGTCGGCGAACGCCCGGTCCGCACGGCCGATCCGGCGGCGCATGACGCCGGCCATCACCGCGGTGCAGCCGGTCTGCGCCAGCAGCGTCGCCGCGTGGGCGCCCGCCTCGACGGGATCCCCGGCCGCGTGCGCGCCGGTCGCGTACGCGGCGGTCACCAGCAGCCCCGCCGGGACCGACCAGCGGGCCCCGGCGGTCGCCTGGGCGTTGATGACCGTGGTGCTCGCGAGGACCGCGATCCAGCTCCCCTCGCCGGGCAGCACCTCCGGTGCCACCAGCACGGGGATCGCCAGGCAGGCGACCGTGGTCAGCGCGACGTCACCGGCCACCAGCGGAGCGGTCACGCCGTGCCGGAGCCCGCGGACCGCGTACCAGAACGACCAGGCGGTCAGTGCCGCGACGGCCGGCAGCAGCAGTGCCGGCTCGACCGGCGGCGTACGCACCGACAGCGCCACGACCGCGCCCACCACCCCGAAGGTGAGCCGGAGCAGGGCCGGGATGGTGGCGAAGATGAGGTTGAGGGCGCCACCGGCCGGCGTGTCCAGAGTGCCGGGTGCCGCGGTCGTGCCGGCCGGCCTGGAGCCGGGCGGCGTGGTCCTGGCGGCCTGCGCGGTGCCGGGTGACGCGGTCGCGGCGGGAAGGGCCGGCATCGGGCGAGACGTCCTTCCGAAACGACCCGATCCGGGTCCGGTCGGCAGAAATCGACGCCGGAGAATAGCACGTGCAAGGTCCCGCGATCACCCACGGTGCGCGTTTTGTCGCCGACCGATCAGTCCCTCCGCGGCTGGATCAGGTCCCACCGGTTGCCGTACAGGTCCTCGAAGACCGCGACCGATCCGTACGGCTCGTGCCGCGGCTCCTCGAGGAACCGCACGCCGGCTGCGCTCATCCGGGCGTGGTCGGCGGCGAAGTCCTCGGTGTACAGGAACAGCCCGACCCGCCCACCGGTCTGGTCCCCGACGCGCGCCCGCTGCTCCGGCGTCGCCGCGCGGGCGAGGAGCATCGCGGTCTCCCGTGTGCCGCGCGGCCGGACCACCACCCACCGCGAGCCGTCCGGCCGCGGCGTGTCCTCCAGCAGTTCGAAGCCGAGACGCTCCGTGTAGAAGGCGATCGCCTCGTCGTACTCGCGCACCACCAGCGCGACCAGTCCCAGATGTGCCATGCCGCCATCATGCCGGCCGCGACGGTCCACGCCGATGTCGTCGCTCTCACCGTGCTCGTCGTAGACCTTGGAGGACTTCGGCCCCTCCAGGGGCCGCGCGCTTCCAAGATCTGCAGCGCTGGTTCATGGTGCGTCGGGCGGTGCTTCGGGGCAGCGGGGCCGGCGACGTCACCGCTAGGGTCGCACCCATGACCGTGGTGCAGGGGCCACCGGTGGCCGGGGATGAGACGGCGACCCTCCTGGGCGCTCTCGAGCGCTCGCGCAGGACCCTCGCGTGGAAATGCGGCGGCCTCGACGCCGAGGGCATGCGGGCGACGGTCGGGGCCTCGACGATGACGCTCGGCGGGCTGCTCAAGCACCTGGCCGCCGTCGAGGCCATCTACTTCAGCCTCCGGCTGCGCGGCCGGGACCCGGGGCCGCCGTGGAACACCGTGGACTGGGACGCCGAACCGGACTGGGAGTGGCGATCCGCCGCCGAGGACTCGCCCGAGCAGCTTCTGACGCTCTGGCGGGACACCGTCGCCACCTCCCGGCTCATGGTCGAGGAGGCGCTCGCCGAGGGCGGCCTGGACGGGTTGGCACGGTGGACCAGCCCCGAGGGCGAGTCGCCCAGCCTCCGGCGAATCCTGATCGACCTCATCGAGGAGTACGCGCGCCACGTCGGCCACGCCGACCTCATCCGGGAGTCGGTCGACGGGCTGGTCGGCGAGGATCCGCCGCACTGATTTCTGTCGGTGGGTGGGGCTAGCGTCTGCGGGGCAGGCAGCCGATCCGGGGGAGAGACCATGACCACTCTGGACAACCGTCCCAACACCGCACTCCTCGTCATCGACGTGCAGAACGGCGTCGTCGCGGGGGCGCACGAGCGCGACGCGGTCGTCGCCAACATCGCCGGCCTCGTCGAAAAGGCGCGGCGGGAGCAGGTCCCCGTCGTCTGGGTCCAGCACTCCGACGAAGGGCTCACCCGGGGCAGCGACGACTGGCGGATCGTCCCGGAGTTGAAGCCGGCCGACACCGAGCCGCTCGTCGAGAAGAACTACGGCGACTCCTTCGAGGCCACCACCCTGGAGACGGTGCTGTCCGGGCTGGGCGTCGGTCGACTCGTCGTCACGGGCGCGCAGACCGACGCGTGCATCCGGTCGACGCTGCACGGCGCGCTGGTCCGGGGTTACGACGCGACCCTCGTCAGCGACGCCCACACCACGGAGGACCAGTCGGCGTGGGGTGCGCCGCCGCCGGCGCAGGTGATCGCCCACACCAACCTCTACTGGACGTACCAGTCGGCGCCGGGCCGCACGGGGGGCACGGTCAAGACCGCTGAGGTCGACTTCGCTGCCGCGTCCTGACCCCAGCGCCACCGCAGATCGAGACGCCGACGGGTTGGTCGAGCGCTCCGCGGCTCGGTCAGCCCGTCCGCCCTCGCCGGAGCGGAGAACCAGGGCTTGATGTCGAGGACCGATGGACCAACACCGGACCATCCGCCCCCGGCGGGCTGATCGCGACGTTGCCGGCGCCGGCCTTGGGGTCGCTCACGCACTGCAATGGGTCATTTTGCTGGTGTCCAGCGGCGGTACCGACTTGCCACCCTTGCCCAACGTGGCGTCCCAGGCCGCTTTGTACGACCCGTCCCGCGCGGCGGTCTTCAGGATCTCGTTGATCTTCTCGCAGCCGGCTTTGTCCTTCTTCTTCATCCCGATGCCATAGGGCTCCTCGGAGAAGGTCTTGCCCACCAGCTTGAACTTGCCCACGTTCTCCGGCCGCATCGAGTAGCCGAGGAGGACAACGTCGTCGGTGCTCACTGCGTCGACCGCGCCTGACTCGAGGTCCGCCAGGCACCTGATGTCCTGGTCGTACTGCTGCAAGCGGGTCTTCGGGTACTCCGACCGGATCCGCCTGGCCGACGTCGAGCCGGCGTTCGAGCAGACGACCTTGCCTTCGAGATCCTCCGGCCCCCTGATGGTCGAGTCGGCCCTGACCAACAGGTCCTGGCCGGCGACGTAGTACGGACCGGCGAACCTGACCTCCTTCTTGCGCGCGTCGTTGATCGTATAGGCGGCCAGGACAAAGTCGACCGTACCCTCCTGGATGACCTGTTCGCGGTCCGGCAGGCTGGTGTCCTTCCACTGGATGTTGGCCGGGTCGACGCCGAGTCCCTTGGCGACGATCTTCCCGATCTCGACGTCGAAGCCCACGTAGGTGCCATCGGTCTTCAGGCTGAGGCCCGGCTGGTCGGGAATTACGCCGATGGCGAGCGTCTTTGTCTTCGCGGCCTTTTCGATGACACCGGGGCCGCTGTCGCCCCCACCGCAGGCGCCGGTGGTGAATGAGAGTGCCGCAACCACGACTATCGCCGCCGCCCGCGTGACACGCATTCCTCTCTCCTTCTTCGACGGCGCACGGCCCGGAGCCGCACAGCCACACGGGACCCCTCGCGCATCGGGATCGTCGGCAGGAAGGCCTTGGCCGCTCGCTCACCGACGAGGGTGCGGGTCGAGTGCACCGGACAATTCGTCGAAGAGCATCGCCGTGGGCTGCACCGCAGCGGCGCGGGCGCCGGCTGACCACGTGTCGACCGCGGCAAGCGGGATGAGCAGGCGGCCGATCGCCCCGCCCGATCCTACTGTCTCGTCTCGGCCGTACGGGTCAGTTGCGATTATTTCGGTGAGGGCAGCCCAAGGGGACCTGACGTGCTGTGCCACAGGCTGCCCGGGCTCGCCTACTTAGTCCGGAAATATTCACAGAACGGTAAGTTGGCCCCAACTGGTCTCGCACCCTCCGGTCGGCCGGCGGAAGGGAGGAAAGCGTGCGCCCTGAGCGGTTACGTCTGCTGTGGCTGCTCGTCCTGACTGCCGTGCCGGCGGCGGCCGTGGCGGCCGTGTTGTACGCCGTCAACTTCACCTCGGCGTTCGGCCTGGCGCCCCAGGCCAGTGCGATCTCGCCGTACGGGGCGTTCTTCGACCTGCGCTGGGTGCTGGTGTATCACAACTCCTGGGCCATGTTCGCCGGCCTGTTGCTGGGCGCCATCGTGCTCCGCGGACTGTTCTCGGCCGTACTGGTCGCGCTCGCCTGGCCGGCCGAGCGGCCGTGTCCGTCGTTTCGCCGGCTGGCCGGCCGCAACCTGGTCTTCGCGGCCGTCGTCGTCGTGATTCTCTCGCCGTGGACCGCGCTGGCCGTGGTCGCCTCGGACGTTTCGCTGGCCTACTTCCAGTTCCTTGAGTTGGTGCCGGTGATAGTCCTGGCCCCGCTGCTCCAGCGGGGCGGGATTGTGCCGAACTGGTGGCGCGGCCTGCCGTCGGCCGCCACGGTCGGCTGGTCGCTGCTCAACTTCGTGACCCTCACCGCGGGCGCCGCGCTCGTCTGGTCCGTCCCGGATTCGTTGACGGTACCGGCAGCCGCCGTGACCGGAATGGTCAACGGCCTGCTGTGGCAGCGAAAGGTGCGCGCCACGGTGCTCCAGCAACGGGTGCGGTGGTCCCGACTGCCCGTGACGCCGCTGGTCGTCGCCTTGGTGGTGAGCAGCTTGCTGTTGGTCGAATATGCCGAGGACCGGGGGGCCCGCGGCGCCGGCCAGTCGCTGCAACCCATCGACGCCCTGCCACAGTTCGGGGACATCGGCCATCCGGTGATCTTCCTCGGCGGCTACAACTCGGCCCATCATGGCGACCCGTCAGAATCCCAACCTCCCGTGGTGCGCTTTTCGTACCGGGGCACCGACCACCACGGGAAGCCGGTGTTCTACTCACCGGTCGACACCCACCAGTCGCTGTCCACCAGCGCCCAACTGCTCGCCACCCAGGTGGATCAGCTGCACTCGCGTAGCGGCAAACCGGTTTCCCTGGTCGGACAGAGCGAAGGCGCCCTCGTCGTCCTCTACTACCTGGACCGCTTCCCGCACCCCGCAGTCGACACGGTGGTCCTGGACAGCCCAATCCTGCGGGCCGGGCGTGCCTACTACCCGCCGCCGCAGGCTCGTTCGGGCTGGGGCATCGCCACGGGTTGGCAACTGCGCGGCATGTTCAAGCTGATGGAAGCCACTAGCGAGGCACCGGACACTCCCGACTCGCCGTTCATTCGCTCCCTGCTGGACGACGCGCCGTTCTACCGCAACCGCCTGCTCTGCCCGGTGCCGGGCGTGCGGATGATCGCGCTACTGCCGATTGTCGACGCCATCACGGTCCCGGCGGAGCTCAACGCCCAGATTCCCGTGATCCAAATGCCCGGCTTCCATGGCCACCTGATCGACCGACCAGCCGGACTGCGCCACCTGGCCGATCACCTCACCGGCAAGCCGCCAAGCAACCTGCTCCGTTGGGAATACTCGGCCCTCCAGCGGTTCGCCGGGGCATGGCAGGCGCCAGCCCTGCCGTTGGCACTCAACCCGGCATGGCATGCCGCCGACCAGCCCGACGCGGCATTGCGACGGGAACCCTGCCGGACCTGAGCCGAACCGCCAGGGTTGGAGGCGGTGGCGGCGTAGATCTAATTCGTGCGCGGGCGCGGCAGTTCGGCGCCTGGACGTCGGTGGTGGGGATGGTACGACTCAGTGTGGCGGGTCCAGGCCAGCACGGCCGCGACCCCGAGCCAGAACACGTAGGGGTATGGCTGGCCGGTTCCGAACATGGCCGACTCCATGGTCTGCACCAGCAGCCCAGCGACGACGAGCCAGACCAGGCCAGCTCCGATCCCGGCGAGTCTGCCCCGGATCACGGCCCAGAGGCAGACCGCCACCACGAGCAAGAGAGCTGGCCCTCCCACCACACCCAACTCCAGCAACCACTGGAGGTAGCTGTTGTGCACGGAATTCACCGGGAAGTCGAAGAAGTCCGACTGCCGGATGGCTTCGAAAAGGGAGCCGGTGACTGCGTATCCGTAGCCCTCTGCCGGCCGAGCACCCAACAAGTCGGTCGTCAACTGCCAGGCGACGGGACGGTGAGTGAGGACGTCGGAACCGTCGGGCGTGATGAACCTCCCCGCGAGGGAGTCAACCCATCCGGCGTTACGCAGGTGGTCGAAGCCGCCGAGGAAGTAGGTCGTGAGTGCCACCGGTACGGCGATGCCGATGGCGCGCGCCGTGGCCGGGAGTCCGCCGCGGGCCAGCGCCCAACAGCCGCCGATCGCGACGGCGAGCAGCGCGGTGAAATCGAGAGCTGGGTTGGCGGTGAGATCGTTCCACTGATCGACACCATTAGCGGTTGCCCACTGCTGATCGGCAAGTCGCTCGGCACGAACGCGGCAACGATTGCCGCCGAAAGATCCTTTGCCCGCCGTGTGGCTCACGCCCTTGCTCACCCTGCCGTGGGTGGCTGATGCGTTGGGCCGCGCAACCGCGCCGTTCCTGCTCGTGGGTGGCACTGCCGACAAGCTATGGGACGGTGACATCGCCCGCCGGCTGTCGCCCCAGGTGCTTGAGGTGGAAGGCGCGGACCACGGTATGTACGTACCCGGCCCGCTTACCGAGTCGATCGCGGTGCTCAGTCAAGTCGTGGTCGCCGTTGAGGAGTTCCTCGACGCTATTGGCTGGCCGAGCTAGTCACCTGGTCCCGCACCGCTGCTGGTAACTAGAAGCGGATCTCCTCGTCGGGCAGTCGTAGACCGTCCAGCCTCCTCGGACGGGGCGCCCAAGACGGAGCGGTCCCGGCGAACGGTGCCCGTGCGTGCCCAGACCCTCGCGCTGTTCCGGGCTCATCGCCGGCAGCAAGCCGCGGACCGACTGGCGGCGGGGGAGCGGTGGCAGGATCACGGCCTGGTCTTCCCGTCGAAGGTCGGCACGCCCACGTCCTGCCGGAGATCGAGCGGGCCGCCGTGGACGAGGCCGCGAGGCACCTCTTCGGGTGAGTTGGCTGTACGAATGGCTGTACAGGGGCCGTGGTGATCGACCGAGCCGGGCGCGGCAGGCCGGTGAGCTGCGGCGGGGGAGGCGCGCCCGGCAGGATTCGAACCTGCGGCCTTGGGATTAGAAGTCCCCTGCTCTATCCGCTGAGCTACGGGCGCGTGTCGTGGATCGTCGCGCGAGAAGGGTACCGCCGAGTCCCCGGTCAACGGGAAAGCAGGTGGCTCCGGCCACGTCGACGGCTCAGCCTGCCACGGACGGCCGCCGCAGGTCACCCGGATTGTCCCGGTCGCCCGGAACACCCTCGCCCCGTCGTACCCTCGGCGTCGTGCTGCTTGATCCGGACACCGAGATCGACGTCGCGTACGAGTTGTGCCAGCTTGTCGGGCGGGCGATCCTGCCGGTCCGCGCGGGCGACGGGCTGGGCACCGCGTTCTTCTTCGTGACGGCCGGTGGTCGGGAGTACCTGGTGACCGCCGAGCCGCTCACCCGGTTGCCGGTCGGCGAGTTCGGGCTTCGACCCAGTGTCACCGAGCCGGCGGACGTGGCGGGTGACGCGCTCGCCGTGCCGCACTTCGCCGAGTGGTGGAGCCGCCGGCCGGGCCTGGGTGCGGCGATCATGCCGACCGCTCGGCTGCACGAGCTGGCGGAGGAGGCCGGCTGGCGGTGGCGTACCCAGCAGGTGCCGGAGGTGATCGCGGCCGACGCGGACGGGATCGCCGGGATCGGCGCGGAGCCGGGGTCCGCCATCGTCCTCGCGCTCGGCGTCGCCGAGGGCGGCGGGCGGCCGCTGGAGGTGGCGATCGAACGGTACGTGCGGGAGGGCGACGCGGTCCGGATCGCGGCCGACCTGCCGGACGGGTACGTCGGTGCGCCCGTCTTCGGGGTGCTGCCCGGCGGCGACGGCGAAGTCGGCCTGCGCTGCCTCGGGCTGGTGCTCCCGGCCGAGGAGGGTGGACACGCCGTGGCGACGTTCGACCGCATCCGGGCGGCGGTCGCCGACATCGTCAACTGAGTCGGCCGTTGCCGCCCGCGCCCGGGCGAGACGGTGCGGCGGCAGTGCGGCCGGCCGCAGGGTGAGGGGCGAGCGGTAGGGCGACGTCGGCCGCGCGGCAAGGGGCGAGCGCCGCGTGAGCCGCGCGGCCGAGGGCTTCGCGGACGACGTGGACGACGTGGAGGCTGTCAGGCGTGCGGTGCCGCGGCCTCCGCCTCGGCCGGCCGGGGCGCCGGCGGCACACTGGTCGCCGGAGCCTCGCCGTCGCGGACCGTGGGCCCGGCGCCGAGGAACGCGTCGGCCCAGCGGCCGACCTCGGCGAAGACCTTCTCGCGTACGGCGGAACCGGAGAGCGTGAGGTCGTGCAGGCCGCCGTCGAAGCGGGCCAGGGTGACGTGCCGGCCGAGCCGGGGCGCCCAGCGGACCATGTGCTCCACGTCCAGGACGGCGTCGGCGAGGGCGGCCGCGTCCTGCCACTTCATCCCCTTGAAGCTGCGCGTGGAGGCGGCCACCAGCACCGGCACCTGGATGTCCAGCCCGGCGTGGAGTTGCTGCTGGCCCCGGCGGACCGCGGCCAGCCAGCCGGCCCGCACCGGGAAGCCGGCGAGCGGTTTCCAGGCCAGGTCGAAGTTCCACTCGCCGCGGTGGTCGGCGTGGATGCTCTCGCCGTACACCGTGCCGAGACCGGGACGGACGACGCGCTTGGGCGCGCTGCGGGCCAGGCGCGCGACGGCGGCCGCGCCGGGTCGCCGCAGCACCCACGGGAGGTTGAGGTCGAAGAAGGGGCTGTTCAGGAAGAGCCCGTCGACCAGGCCGGCGTCACGCCGGGCGTGTGCCCACAGCGAGATGATCAGCCCGCCGGTGGAGTGGCCCATGCCGAGCACGATGTCGTGCCCGTCGTCCTCCCGGACGATCTTCGCCGCGGCGTCCAGCTCCGGGAAGTACTCGGCGAGGTCCAGGCAGAAGTTCGGGGTCTGGTGCGGGAGCAGACTGCGCCCGTACTTGCGCAGGTCCAGCGCGTAGAAGTCCCAGCCCCGCTCCGCGAAGAAGTCGGCCAGGTGGGTCTGGAAGAAGTAGTCCACGAAACCGTGCACGTAGAGCACGGCGCGCCCGGTGGGCCGGTCGGCGCGGCGGCGGACCAGCGTCGCCACCACCGGACCCTCGTCGTCGGTGCCCAGGTCGATCGTCTGCCGCTCGTAGGGCGGCCCCAGCACGTCCGGTTCCACGACAGCGACGGTACGCCGACAAGCTACCGGGCGGTAGCCCTTCTCCGCGGGCCGGACGAGGAGGGCGTACGCCTCAGACGGTCTCGGCGTCGGCGCGGGCCGGCTCGGTGTCGACGGCCTGCGGGTCCGCCTCCTGGAGACCGGTGTCGCGCAGGTGCTTGTTGTGCCGGGGCTCCTGCCGGGTCTTGGCGTCGTTCAGGCGGCGGCGCAGGTCGTCCCGGACGTCGTTGAGGGCGGCGTGCAGGTCCTCCTCGGCGGAGGTGGTGACGATCCTCTGCCGGCCGGCGATCCAGCACTCCAGGGTGACCTTCTGGCCCTTGGCCGCGCGGTCCTTGACCGACACCTCCAGTTCTGTCGCGTCGGCGTGGAAGCCGGCCAGCCGGGCGTCGAGGGTGGCGAACTGTTCGGCGATCCAGGCCCGGTCGCCCTGCGAGAAGCCCGCCCCGACGCGCAGGCACTCCGCGACGGTGGCCGGGTTCGTCACGGCGCTCATCGCTGCACCTGACGGGTGCCGGTGGTGGTGGTCGTCGTCATGATCGCTGACCTTTCGTTCGGGGTGGTGTGCCGTTGATCAAAGCCATACCCCACGTCGTCCGGTCCGGAACGTGATCGATCCTGCTCGTGACCTGCGCGGCCACCCGGGGCCGCGCCGCCCTAGCACACCGAGACCTTGATCAGGTTCTTGTCCACAGGCGGCCCCGTTGTCCACAGATCGACGCTCCGGGATCGCGGCGGAAGTCCTCGACCGACAGGCTCGGTGTCGAGTCGACTCGCTGATGTCAGGCCCGATCCCCCTGGAGGGACGATGTTCGACACGTACGTCACGATCGTGGGCAACGTGCTCACCACACCCGAGTGGCGGCGGACCACCCAGAGCCAGACCCTGGTGGCCAACTTCAAGGTCGCCTCCACCGCCCGCCGGCTCGACCGCGACAGCGGCCGCTGGGTCGACGGCAACAGCCTCCGCGTCCGCGTGAACTGTTGGCGGAAGCTCGCCGAGGGTGTGGCCGCGTCGGTGATGGTCGGCGATCCGGTGATCGTGTGCGGGCGGCTCTACACCCGCGACTGGACCGACGACGCCGGCAACCACCGCACCCTCTACGAGCTGGAGGCCGTCGCCGTGGGGCACGACCTGTCCCGGGGGCGCGGCCGGTTCCTGCGTAACCGCCCGACGAGGGCGACCAGCGCCGTGGAGGACGCCGAGGCCGAGCAGCGCGTCCACGGTGAGCCGACCGAGCCGGTGCCGCCCGCCGAGGCACCTGCCCTGCTCGACGCCCGGCCGCTCGACGACGACTTCGAGCTGCCCGAGTTCGCGGTGACGCGGGCCCGATCGGGGGCGCTGGGCCTCGGTCCGGTGGACCCGCTGGACGACTCCGACCCGGAGGACGGCGAGTCGGACCTGACCGACGAATCCGGTGCGGGTTCGGGTCCGGGCGGTGGCTCCGGCTCGGACCTGGGCGGGGCGGGCGACCCGCTCGGCGGGCCGGACCTGGTCGGTGAGACGGAGCTGGTCGGTGAGACGGAGCTGGTCGGTGAGACGGAGCTGGTCGGCGGGCCCGAGGCCGGGCCGGTGTCCGGCGGGCGGGGCCGGCGGGGCCGCGGCCGGGTACCGACGCCGGCCTGACCGGGGTCGGCACTGCCCGGGCGAGGGCTGTGCCCGGCCGGCTGGTGCGACGGGGGCGGGGTGGCGGCGGACGACGGCCGTCACCCCGCGCGCCGGGCGGCGGGCGCGGCGCGGTCGCCAAGATCGGATATCTCTCACCGGCTGTCGTCACGGCGTGTCGAGCCGATGGGACGTATCCGATCCTGGGCACCCGGCGCGGGCACCCGACGGCAGCACACGGAGCGTGATGGGCGGGGCGGCGGGCGGGAGTGGGAGGGGGCGGGGCTCCGTTAGGCTGGCCGGCCGGAGGTGATGCCGGTGCGGCAGGCGACGCCGATGGCGACCGCGGCGGGACTCGTCGCGGGATACGCGCTGGATGCCATGGTCGGCGACCCGCGCCGGTGGCACCCCGTGGCGGGCTTCGGCCAGGCGGCCGGTGCCCTGGAACGGCGGATCTACCGGCCCGAGCGGGCGGCCGGGGCGGCGTACACGGCGTTGGCGGTGGGCGTGCCGGTGCTGCTCGGGGCGGCGGCGACGGTGGCCACCCGACGGCGGCCGTTGGCCCGGGCCGCTCTGGTGGCCGCCGGCACGTGGACGGTGCTCGGCGGGCGTACGCTGCGGCACGAGGCCAGAGTGATGGGCCGGGCGCTACGCGACGGCGACCTGCCGGCGGCCCGGCAGCGCCTCGGTCACCTGTGCGGGCGGGACCCGTCGGCGCTGGACGAGCCCGAGTTGGCGCGTGCCACGGTCGAGTCGGTCGCCGAGAACACCTCCGACGCCGTCGTCGCTCCCCTCTTCTGGGGAGCGGTCGCCGGCCTGCCCGGCCTGCTGGGCTACCGCGCGGCGAACACCCTCGACGCGATGGTCGGCCACCGCTCGCCGCGATACGGCCGGTTCGGCACCCCGGCCGCGCGCCTCGACGACCTGCTGAACCTCGTCCCGTCCCGGCTGACCGGGCTGCTGACGGTCGCCGTGGCCCCGGTGGTGCACGGCGACCCGGCGCGGACCTGGCGGATCTGGCGCCGGGACCGCCACGACCACCCCAGCCCCAACGCGGGGCAGTGCGAGGCGGCGATGGCCGGGGCGCTGGGCGTCCGGCTCGGTGGTCGCAACGTCTACTTCGGCCGCTCCGAGGTCCGCCCCTTCCTCGGCGACGGGCCGCGTCCGGAGGCCCGCCACCTACCCCGGGCCGCCCGGATCTCCGGTGCGGTGGGGCTGGCCGCGCTCGGGCTGGCGGCGGCGTACCCGCTGACTGTCGGCCGCCTGATGAACGCCGCCGGCCGCCGGCTCGCGGCGGGACTCGGCGCCGCGGCCGGCCGGGTCGGGGGCGCGTCCACGGCACCCGGGGTCGCGGCAGGCCCCGCCGTCCGGGCCCGCCGGCCGGGGCCCGCCGCCGGTCCGGTCGCGGCGGGGCTCGGCCGGGGGAGCGGGCGGTGAGCGGCGGCCTGCTGGTCGCCGGGACCACCTCCGACGCCGGCAAGAGCGTGCTCACCGCCGGCATCTGCCGGTGGCTGCACCGGCGGGGCGTCAAGGTCGCGCCGTTCAAGGCGCAGAACATGTCGAACAACTCGGCCGTGGTGGTCGGCCCGGACGGGCGCGGTGGCGAGATCGGGCGCGCGCAGGCCATGCAGGCGGCGGCCTGCGGCCTCGCACCGGACCTGCGCTTCAACCCCGTGCTGCTCAAGCCGGGCAGCGACCTCGCCAGCCAGGTCGTGCTGCTCGGCGAGGCCGTCGACACGATCACCGCCGGCACCTTCCGGCAGTTGCGGCCCCGCCTCGCCGAGACGGCGTACGCGGCGCTGGCCGAGCTGCGTGCGGCGTACGACGTGGTGATCTGCGAGGGGGCGGGCAGCCCGGCGGAGATCAACCTGCGGGCCGGTGACTACGTCAACATGGGACTGGCCCGGCACGCGGGCCTGCCCACGATCGTGGTCGGTGACATCGACCGGGGCGGGGTGTTCGCCTCGATGTTCGGCACCGTCGCCCTGCTCGACCCGGCCGACCAGGCCCTGGTCGCCGGCTTCGTCATCAACAAGTTCCGCGGCGACCTCGGGCTGCTCCGGCCGGGGCTGGACATGCTGCGCCAGGTCACCGGCCGCCCCACGTACGGGGTGCTGCCCTGGTCGCTCGACCTCTGGCTGGACGCGGAGGACTCGCTCGCGTACGGGCGGGTGCTGGGCCGTCCGGCCGCCCCGCGCGGGGACGAGTGGCTGGACGTGGCCGTGGTCCGGCTGCCCCGGATCAGCAACGCCACCGACGTCGAGGCGCTCGCCACCGAGCCCGGCGTACGGGTCCGCCTCACCGTCGAGCCGGCCGAACTCGCCGCCGCCGACCTGATCGTCCTACCCGGCTCGAAGTCGACCGTGGCCGACCTGGCCTGGCTGCGGGAGACCGGGCTCGCCGACGCGGTGCTGGCCCACGCCGGCGCCGGCCGCCCCCTGCTCGGGGTCTGCGGCGGGTTCCAGATGCTCGCCCGGGCGATCCACGACCCGGTGGAGAGCCGACGGGGCAGTGTCCCTGGCCTCGGCCTGCTGCCGATCGAGGTCACCTTCGATCCCCGCAAGACGGTCCGCCAGTCGGCCGGCACGGCGTGGGGTGACGTCCCGGTCCGCGGTTACGAGATCCACCACGGGTACGTCTCGTCCACCGACCCGGACCTCACCCCGCTGCTGGCGTACGCGGACGGCACCGGGGAGGGCGCGGTCGCCGGGGCGGTGTACGGCACGCACTGGCACGGCGCGTTCGAGTCGGACGCCTTCCGCCGCCGCTTCCTCGCCGAGGTGGCCCGGCAGGCCGGGCGGGCCGGCTTCCGGGCCGCCCCGGACACGTCCTTCGCCGCCGCCCGCGAGCGCTCGCTGGACCTGCTCGGCGACCTCGTCGAGGAGCACTTGGACACCGACGCCCTGTGGCGCCTCATCGAGTCCGGCCCTCAGGCCGACCTCCCGTTCATCCCACCCGGCGCCCCGCCGAGCGACCTGAGGCATTCCGGTCCGGCCTGACGGATGATCGAGCGGTCAGTAGCGGATGTCGGCGGGGCGGTCGGACATGGGCAGTCCTGCTTCGCGCCATCCCTCCACGCCGCCGATGACGTCGGTGGCCCGGTGCAGGCCGAGCGCCCGCAGGCTCGCCACCGCCAGGCTGGAGGCGTAGCCCTGGCGGCACACCACGACGATCTTCAGGTCGTACCCGGTGGCCTCGGGGATCCGCCAGGCGCTCGCCGGATCCAGCCGCCACTCCAGGATCGTGCGGTCGATGACGATCGCGCCGGGCAGGTCGCCCTGCTCCCGCCGCTGCGCGTCCGTGCGGGTGTCGATCAGCAACGCCCCGGTGCGGACCGCCTCGACGGCCTGGTGCGGGGTCAGCCGGCGCACCCCGGCGCGGGCCTGTTCCAGCAGGGCGTCGACGCCCGGACTCATCACGCTGTGGGACACGAGCCGATCATCCCGTCCCGCCCGGGGCTCCGCCGCCCGAACGGTCCGGCTGCCCACCACGACCGCCCGAACGGGCGACGGGTCGTCGTCACGCCGGCACCACCCGATACGGTCGGCCCGTGGTGGTGGCGGTGCTCGAGGCGTACGCCCAGCTGGCGCGCCGGGTGCGGGCGGCGCCGGCGCGGTTGGGGCGGACCCGGCTGGTGGCCGTCGACGGGGCCAGCGGCGCGGGCAAGAGCTGGTTCGCGGCGCGGCTCGCGGACGCCCTCGCCGAGCTGCCGGGCGGCACCCGCCCACCGGTGGTGCACACCGACGACCTGCTCGACGGCTGGAACGACCAGCTCACCTTCTGGGCCCGGCTGGAGGAGTGCGTCCTCGCGCCGGTCCGGGAGGGCCGGTCGGGGGCGTACCGGCGGTACAGCTGGGTCCGCCGGGACTTCCTGCCCCGCCCGGTTCCGGTGCCGGTGGCGCCGGTGCTCCTCCTGGAGGGGGTGAGCGCGGCGCGCGCCGCGGTGGTGCCCGACCTGAGCCTCGCCGTGTTCGTCACCGCCCCGCCGGAGCTGCGGCTCACCCGCGCGGTGGCGCGGGACGGCCCGGGCATCCTCCCGGAGCTGCGCCGCTGGCACGCCGGCGAGCGGGCGCACTTCGCCGCCGACGGCACCGAGGAACGGGCGGACCTGGTGGTCGACGGGGCGCCGGAGCTGCCCCACGACCGGTCCCGCTACTACCTGCGGCGGGTGCGCTCGGGTAAGGCCGGAATACGATGCCGGTCATGACCACACCGATCATGTCCGAGTCCGACCTGCGGGCCGCCGTCGAGCGGGAACTGCCCGGCGTCCGCGCCGACCTCGAACGCCTCGTCCGCATCCCCGGCATCGCGTTCGAGGGCTTCGACCACTCGCACGTGGAGCGTTCCGCCGAGGCGGTCGCCGAGCTGCTGCGCGGCTGCGGCCTCGACGTCAAGATCGTGCGCTCCGGTGGCCAGCCGGCCGTGATCGGGAAGAAGGCGGCCCCGCCCGGCGCGCCGACGGTGCTGCTCTACGCGCACCACGACGTGCAGCCGGTCGGCGACCTGTCGCTGTGGGAGTCGGACCCGTTCGAGCCGGTGGAGCGGGACGGCCGCCTCTACGGGCGCGGCGCCGCCGACGACAAGGCGGGCATCATGGCGCACGTCGCGGCGCTGCGCGCGTTCGGTGACGCGCTCCCGGTCGGCGTGGTGCTCTTCATCGAGGGCGAGGAGGAGTACGGCTCCGACTCCCTGGAGCAGTTGCTGGCCGAGCACCGGGACGAGATCGCCTCCGACGTCATCGTGATCGCCGACTCCGGCAACTGGGACATCGGCGTACCGGCGCTGACCACGTCGCTGCGCGGCATCGTGAACTGCTTCGTCGAGGTGCGGACGCTGGACCACGCCGTGCACAGCGGCATGTTCGGCGGCGCGGTGCCGGACGCGCTGACCGCGCTGGTCCGGCTGCTCGCCACCCTGCACGACGACGCGGGGAACGTCGCCGTCGACGGGCTGGTCGCCCGCGAGGGCGCCGCCGTGGACTACCCGGAGGACCGGATCCGCGCCGAGGCGGGCCTCGCCGAGGGCGTGCAGTTCATCGGCACCGGCCGGATCACCGACCGGCTCTGGACCAAGCCGGCGCTGGCCGTGCTGGGCGTCGACGCGCCGGCCACCGGCGAGGCCCCGAACGCCCTGGTGCCGGCCGCGAAGGCCAAGCTCAGCGTGCGGCTCGCGCCGGGCGACGACCCCAAGCGGGCGTACGCGGCGCTGCGCGCCCACCTGGAGAAGCACGCGCCGTGGGGCGCCCGGGTGACGGTCACGTTCGAGCACGACGGCGACCCGTGCGTCATCGACGCCTCCGGCCCGATGTTCGACGCGGCCCGCTCCGCGTTCCGCACCGCCTGGGACGACACCGACCCGGTGGACATCGGCGTCGGCGGCTCGATCCCGTTCATCGCCACGTTCCAGGAGATGTTCCCGGCCGCCGCGATCCTGGTGACCGGCGTGGAGGACCCGCACGCCCGGGCGCACGGCCCGAACGAGAGCCTGCACCTCGGCGAGTTCGCCCGGGTGTGCCTCGCCGAGGCGCTGCTGCTGCGCAATGTGGCCGAAACGGGCACGCGGGTGAGCTAGGGCCCCCGGCGTCGGAACCGTAACTTCCTGGTTCATCTGGGAGTTTGCGGTGTGTCGGGCGCGGGCCTGTTATAGCCTTTCGTACATGAGTACGAACGAGGTGATGGCCCGCCTGGAGGCCGCCGTCAGCGCTCTGGGGGACGTCGACGTCTCCGCGTGGTCCGAGGACACGCTCAAGGAACAGCTCGGTGAGCTGTCCGCCGCCCTGGTCGCGCTCGACTCGCTGCTGTCCCGGGTCGCCGACGAGGTGCGCGCCCGTGGCCTGCGCATCGAGGAGCCCGTTTCGGCCTGATCCGGCGAGACGCGGCGGGCGCCGGCACGGCCGGCGCACCGGGGCTGGGACGGACGGCCCGGGCACGGCAATGCCCGGGTGGTGTCGGGGGTGGCTGGCAGGATGGAGCCCGTGCGGTTCCTGGACCTGGCAGCCACCTCCGCCGCCGTCGCCGCGACCAGTGGTCGCCGCGCCAAGGTGGAGCTGCTCGCCGACGCGCTGCGGCGCCTCGAGCCGGACGAGGTGGCGGCCGGCTCCGGCTACCTCGCCGGTGAGCTGCGCCAGCGCCAGACCGGGGTGGGTTGGGCGAGCCTGCGTGACCTGCCGCCACCGGCCGACACCCCGACGTTGACCGTGGCCGCGGTGGACGCGGCGATCGAGGGCATCTCATCGGTGCGCGGGGCGGGCTCCCAGGGCCGCCGTCGGGCGCTGCTGCACGCCCTCTTCGGGTCGGCCACCGCCGACGAGCAGCGGCTGCTGACCGGGCTGTTCAGCGGGGAACTCCGCCAGGGCGCCCAGGCGGGGCTGCTCGCCGACGCGGTGGCCCGCGCGGCGGGGGTGCCGGTCGCGGCCGTCCGGCGGGCGCTGCTGCTCGCCGGTGACCTACGCGCGGTCGCGGTGGCCGCGCTCGACGGCGGCGCGGCCGCGCTGGCCGCCTTCAACCTCCAGGTCGGGCGGCCGCTCGCACCGATGCTGGCGCAGAGCGCCCCGTCGGTCGACGAGGCGCTCGTCGCCACCGGCGTGCCCGCCGTGGTCGACGTCAAGCTCGACGGCATCCGCATCCAGGTGCACCGCTCGGGGCAGGACATCGCCGTGTTCACCCGCAGCCTCGACGACATCACCGCCCGGGTGCCGCAGGTGGTCGCCGCCGTGCGCGCGCTGCCCGCCCGCGAACTGGTGCTCGACGGCGAGGCCATCGGGCTGGACGCCACCGGGCGCCCGCTGCCGTTCCAGGAGACCTCCAGCCGGGCGGCCCGCCGCACCACACCCAGCACCACCGGCGACACCCCGGTCGCCCCGGCCGTGCTCGCCGCCGCCGAGACGACCGGCGAGACCGTGCTCACCCCGTACTTCTTCGACCTGCTGCACCTCGACGGCGATGATCTGATCGACCGGTCCGGCCGGGAGCGGTGGGCCGCGTTGGCCACTGCGGTCGACCCGCGGCTGCTGGTCGGGCGGATGGAGGTCGACGGCCCGGAGGCGGCGGGTGCGGCGTTCGCCGCCGCCCTCGACGCCGGGCAGGAGGGCGTGGTGGTGAAGGACCCCGACGCCCCCTACGACGCCGGCCGGCGCGGTGCCGCCTGGGTCAAGGTCAAGCCCCGGCACACGCTGGACCTGGTGGTCCTCGCGGTCGAGTGGGGCAGCGGCCGGCGGCAGGGCTGGCTGTCGAACCTGCACCTCGGCGCGCGCGACCCGCGCACCGGGGAGTTCGTCATGCTCGGCAAGACGTTCAAGGGGCTCACCGACGAGCTGCTGCGCTGGCAGACCGAGCGCTTCCTCGACCTGGCGGTGGAGAAGGGCGACTGGGTGGTGCGCGTCCGTCCCGAGCAGGTGGTCGAGATCGCCTTCGACGGCGTGCAGACCAGCTCCCGCTATCCGGGCGGGATGGCGCTGCGCTTCGCCCGTGTCGTGCGCTACCGGGACGACAAGACGGCGGCCGAGGCGGACACGATCGACGCGGTGCGCGCGATCCACGCCGGCCGCGCCACCGGCTGACGGCGGCTAGACCGGGGCGTGCTCGGCCGCGCGGTCGGCCGGTCGCTCCGGCGCCACGCCGGCGCGGCGGCGGGCCTCCCGCCGGCCGAAGAAGCCGTAGCCGAACAGGGTCATCCCGGCGAAGATCCACCACTGAACGACGTAGCCGAAGTTCTGCCAGTTGTTCGTGTAGCCGACGGGGATCGCCGCGAAGGTCGGGTCGGCCGCGGGGGTCTGCTCGTCGAGCAGCACGTACGCCCCGTGCACCGGGTAGGGCAGCTCGCGGGCCAGTCGAGGCAGCATGATGCGGCGCGTCTCCAGCTTGCCCTCGCGCCGGGCGACCGGGACCGAGCCGCCCTCGCCGGGGCGGACCCGGCCGGTCACGGTCACCTCACCGGCGGGCGTCGCCGGCACCGCCGGCTGCGCGGTCGCGTCGCCGCCCCGGGCGGGCGGGATCCAGCCCCGGTCCACCAGGACGGCCGTGCCGTCGGCGAGGACCAGCGGGGTCAGCACCTCGAAGCCGACCGTACGGTCCACCGAGCGGCCCCGGACCAGGACCACGTTCGAGTCGTCGTAGCGGCCGGTGACGGTGACCTTCGTCCAGGTCTTCTCGTCGGTGGGCGGGGCCCCGACGGTGCCCGCGCCCCCGGTCGGGGCGGCCACCGCGTCGCGCAGCGGCACCGGCGTCATCCGGCGGCCGGCGTCGATCCGCTCGTTGATTTCCGTCCGCTCGTGGTAGCGGTCCAGCTGCCAGTTGCCCAGCAGCACCATCACCGCCGCCGCGACCAGGGTCAGCGCGAGCGCGCCCAGCCAGCGCGGCGTCAGCAGGAACCGGTACACGACCACGAGGTTACCCGTATGACCTGGGCCACCGGCCCGCGCGACCCCGCGACGACGCGACCGGCCCGGTCCGGTGACGCTCCCACGTCGGTCCCGTCCGCTATCGTCACGCGGGCGGACCGCGCCGTCGGTCCACCCCGCGTACCCGCCGCCGCCCGCGAGGGAGTCGATGATGACCGTCGTGCCGCGCCTGGTGCTCAGTGCGCCCTCCTCCGGGCATGGGACGAACATGCTGGCGATCGGGCTGCTCGCCGCGCTCGCCGACCGGGGCGTGACCGTCGCCGGCTTCAAGGTCGGGCCCGACCGGGTCGACACCGCCTACCTCGGGCTCGCCGCCGGCCGGCCCGGGCGCACGCTCGACCCCCGGCTGGTCGGCGCGGACCGGATCGCCCCGCTGGTCGCGCACGGTGCCGCCGGCGCCGGGCTCGCCGTCGTCCAGGGGAGCATGGGGCTGTACGACTCGCTCACCGGCCACCAGGAGACCGAGTCCACCGCGGCGGTCGCCGCCGCGCTGCGCAGCCCGGTCGTGCTGGTGGTCGACGTGGCCGCCATGGGCCAGTCGGTGGCCGCCCTGGTGCACGGCTTCCGGGCGTACGACGAGCAGCTGTGGCTCGGCGGCGTGATCCTCAACCGGGTCGCCTCCGGCCGGCACGAGACGTTGCTGCGCGAGGCGCTGGACGACATCGGCGTGCCCGTCTACGGCGCGCTGCGCCGGCAGGACCTGCCGCCGGTGCTGCCGGCGCGCCGGCACGGGACGGTCCCCGTGGTCACGGCTTCCGCCGAGGCCGACCGGGCGGTCCGCCGGCTCGGCGAGGCGGTGGCGGCGACCGTCGACCTGGAACGGCTGCTGGGGCTCGCCCGGTCCGCCCCGCCGCTGAGCGTGGCGCCGTGGTCGCCGGAGGCCGAGGCGGGTGGTGCCGAGACGCCGGTGACCGGCGAGCGGCCGCTGATCGCGGTGGCCGGTGGCGCCGGCGGCAGCTACAGCCACGCCGAGACGACCGAGCTGCTGCGGGCCGCCGGTGCCGAGGTGGTGACCCTGGACCCGCTGCACGACGAGACCCTGCCCGCCGGCACCCGCGCGCTGGTCGTCGGCGGCGGCCTGCCCGAGTCGTACGCCGACCGCCTGTCGGCGAACCGCCGGCTCTGTATCGCGGTCGCCGAGCTGGCGCGCACCGGCCGGCCGGTGGTCGCCGAGGGCACCGGGCTGCTGTGGCTGGCCCGGGAGCTGGATGGCCTGCCCATGTGCGGGGTGATCGACGCCATCGGCAGCAGCCGGGACGGCCTCGTGGTGGGCTACCGCACCGCGACCGCGGCCACCGACAGCGTGGTGGCCGCGGCCGGCGCGACGGTGACCGGGCACAAGGAGCATCGGGCCGTGCTCACGCCGCGCGCCGGGCAGCGGCCGGCCTGGACCTGGGAGGGCGGCGCCCCGGAGGGCTTCGTCTGGCGGGGCGTGCACGCCTCGCAGCTGGCGCTGCACTGGGCCGCGCACCCGCAGCTGGCCGCCCGGCTGGTCGCCGCCGCCGCGCAGGCGGAGCCCGCGGAGTCCCCGGCCGGCGGGGTCCCCGCGTGATCGGTCAGGTGGCGGTCCGCCGGTTCCCGGAGCTGACGGTCTCCACGCCGCGTACGGAGGTGCGGCCCCTGACGGCGGCCGACGCGAAGGCGGCGGACGAGGTCTTCGCCGACCGCCAGACCCAGCGCTGGCTGCCGCTGGCCGAGGAGACCGGCCAGATCGACGGGCACGCCTGGTGCACCGACCTGGCGCGGCAGCGGCGCGACAGCGGCGACGGGGACCACTACGCGGTGCTCCGGCGGGAGGACGACCGGGTGGTCGGCTGCCTCTGGACGCGGCGTACCGACTGGGGCGCCCGGTGCACGGAGGTCTCGTACGCGATGGCCGCGCACGCCCGCGGCTTCGGGCTGGCCGTCGAGGCGGTGGACGCGCTGGCCATCGCGCTGCTCCTGGAGCACGGGTTCCAGCGGGTCGAGCTTCGCGTCGCGCCGGGCAACGTCGCGTCGCGGCGGGTCGCCGAGAAGGCCGGCTTCAGCTACGAGGGCCTGCTCCGCAACGCCGGGTACGTGCGGGGCGCCCGGGTCGACCTGGAGCTCTGGTCATTGGTCGCCGCCGACCTGCACTGAGCCTGGGCGGGGCGGCTTGGCCGGCACCCGGGACCCGGTCCGGCCCGCTCAGCCGACGATCGCGTCCGACGGTGGCGTGAACTCGCGCGTGGGTTTGCCCTTGAGGGCGTCGCGCAGGGTGTTGGCGACCGCCGCGATGGGGATCTGCGACTGGCCGTCGCCGACCGCGTTGAACGGGTTGTCCGGGTCGGAGATGAAGCTCGCCGCCGCCAGCTCCGGGGTGAACCCGACGAACCAGGCCGACCGGGTGCTGTCCGTGGTACCGGTCTTGCCGGCGACCGGGCGGCCCACCGTGCCGCGGACGCTGTCCGCCGTCGACCAGCCCCCGCAGCTGCCCTTCGCCGGGGTGTCCCCGGTGGGGCACCGGGCGGCGTCGGTGGCGGCCCGGGCGGCATCGGCGTTGACCACCTGGCGGCAGCGCGGCTTGGCGACCTCCCGCTGGATCCCGGACGCGGTCCGGTACATCGCCGGGGTGCCGTCCCGGTTGTAGATCGCCTGCACCGGCATCGCCTCGCAGTACCGGCCCTCCGCGGCGACGGCGGCGTACGCGTTGGCCATCTCCAGCGGGGTGGCGTCGGAGACGCCCAGGGTGAAGGCGCCCCACGTCTTGGCCTTCGCCGGGGACGCGTGGTCCCGGTCCACGTCGGTCCGCCAGCGCAGGCCCAGCTGTTCGGCGAGGCGCACCGCCCTGTCCGCGCCGACCTGCTCCTCGAGCCAGACGAAGTACGTGTTCACCGACTTGCCAAAGCCGGACCACATGGTCTGCGTACCGGACATCGCGCCGCTGGCGTTGGACGGCGCCCAGCCGTTGTAGACCTCCGACCGGTACCGGTACGGCGCGTTGAAGGTGGTGTTCAGGGTCATGCCGGCGTCGAGGGCGGCAAGCATCGGGAACATCTTGAAGGTCGACCCCGCCTGGTAGCCCGGTAGGTCACCGCCGCCGAGCAGGGGCGCCACCGTGTTCGGGTAGTTGGCCTTGACCTTGGGACTGGCCTCCGGGTTGGAGCTGGGCGGGTTCTCGTCCAGGTTGAGCGAGTACGTCCGGTTCACCGCCATGGCCTTCACCCGCCCGGTGCCGGGCTCCGCGACCACGACGCCGTTGGCGAACGGGCTGCCGGTGCTCTCCTTGGCGCCCACGTTCTTCTCCGCTGCCGCCTGGATCTTCGGGTCCAGGCTCAGCACGATCCGGTATCCGCCCCGGCGCAGCTTGTCCATCCGCTCCAGCGGGTTCGCGCCGAACGCGGGCTGGGCACTCCACCAGTTCTTCAGGTAGTCGCAGGCGAAGCCCCAGCTGTTCCACTTCTCCGGGACCGAGGCGCAGTCGTTGGAGGGGTGGCTCAGCTTCAGCCGGATCGGCTCGGCCTTCGCCGCGGCGGCGGCGTTCGGCGAGAGGTAGCCGAGCCCGGCCATCCGGTCCAGCACGTAGTTGCGGCGCGCCGTGGCGTCCTTCTGGTCGGAGCTGGCCGGGTCGTACTCGGACGGTGACTTGACGAGGCCAGCGAGCGTGGCGGCCTCGACGGGGGTGAGGTCCTTCGGGGTCTTCGAGAAGAAGATCTCGCTGGCGGCGTAGATGCCGTACGCGCGGTGCCCGAAGTAGGCGGAGTTGAGGTAGCGCTCGAGGATCTGCTCCTTGCTCAGCTCCTTCTCCAGGTCCAGGGCCATCCGCATCTCCCGGACCTTGCGGACGCTGGTCTGCTGGGTCGCCTCCTGCACCTCCTTCGGCGTCGTCGCGCTGTCCCGCAGGGCCATCCGGACGTACTGCATGGTGAGCGTCGACGCGCCCTGGGAGACTCCGCTGGAGCGGGCGTTGGCCACGAACGCGCGGGCGACGCCCTTCGGGTCGACGCCCTGGTGCTGGTAGAAGCGGGAGTCCTCGGCCGCCACGATCGCCTGCTGGATGTTCGGGGACATGTCGGCGAGCTTCGTGTACTGCCGGTACTCCTCGTAGAACATCGTCAGCACGGTCTTGCCGTCCGGCGCGTAGAGGTACGAGGTCTCGGCGGGCAGGGCGGTCGTGAGGATCTTCGTCTTGTGCTGCAGCGCGTGGGCGGTGACCTTGGCGCCGATGCCGGTCGCGGCGGCGACGGGATAGGCCACGGCGGCGACCACGATGCCGGCGATGAGACCGGCGCGGAGGAGAGGGACGAGACGACCGGCGGCAGCAAGGGGTCGGTTGCTCACACCGCCAAGTTATGACATTTCCGATTCGTACCCGAGAAATATTCATAAACACGACGTCCGTGACGCGTCCCACGCCGTGCGGCGCTGTCCCGTGCGCCGCCTTCCCGGCAGGATCGCGGTCATGCATGGTCAATCGATCGAGGCACCCCCGGGCCGGGTGCTCACCCTGGCCGACGCGCCGGGTGGGACGGCCGCCGCCGTGGACGAGCCCGACCTCGGGCACCACGGCGACGTCGAGGCCACTCCGGGCCTGGTCGACCTGGCCGTCAACGTGCGCCGCGCCCCGACGCCCGACTGGCTGGCCGACCCGATCATCGCCGCGCTCGGCGACCTCGCCGCGTACCCGGACCCCGGGCCGGCGCGGGAGGCCGTCGCCGCCCGGCACGGCCGGCCCCCGGCCGAGGTGCTCCTGACCGCCGGGGCCGCCGAGGGCTTCGTGCTGATCGCCCAGGCGCTGCGCGGGGTCCGCCGCCCGGTGGTCGTGCACCCGCAGTTCACCGAGCCCGAGGCCGCCCTGAACGCGGCCGGGCACCGCGTCGAGCGGGTGCTGCTCGACCCGGCCGACGGGTTCCGGCTCGACCCCGCGCGCATCCCGGCCGACGCCGACCTGGTCATGATCGGCAACCCGACCAACCCGACCTCGGTGCTGCACCCCGCCGCCGACCTGGCCGCGCTGGCCCGGCCGGGCCGGGTTCTCGTCGTCGACGAGGCGTTCGCCGACACCACCACGGCCCCCGGCGTCCCCGGCGAGCCGGAGTCGCTCGCCGCCCGCCGGGACCTGCCCGGCCTGCTGGTGGTCCGGAGCCTCACCAAGACCTGGGGGCTGGCCGGGCTGCGGATCGGCTACCTGCTCGGCGACACCGCCCTGCTGGACCGGCTCGCCGCCGTCCAGCCGCTGTGGGCGGTGTCCACACCGGCCCTCGCCGCCGCAACGGCCTGCGCCGGCCCGGCGGCGGTCGAGGCCGAGCGCGCGATCGCCGCCCGCCTCGCGGCCGACCGCGACCACCTGGTCGCGCGCCTGACGGCCCTTCCGGGGGTACGCGTCGCCGGCCGGCCGGCCAGCGCCTTCGTGCTGATCCACGCGCCCGGTGCCGCCGCGGTGCGGGTCGCCCTGCGGGAGCGTGGCTGGGCGGTACGCCGCGGCGACACGTTCCCCGGGCTCGGCCCGGACTGGCTGCGGATCGCCGTCCGCGACCCGGCGACGACCGACGCGTTCATCGAGGTACTGGCGGAGATCCTGGAGGCGTGATGCTGGAGACGACAATCGCGGCGATCGGACCGCTCGACGAGCCGGCGATGGCGGCCGCCCGGGACCTGCAGGGGCGGCTCACCAAGCCGGCCGGCTCGCTCGGCGCTCTGGAGGAGCTGTCCGTACGCCTCGCCGGCCTGGCCGGCGCCTGCCCGCCGCCACTGCCCGAGCCGGCCGCGGTGGCGATCTTCGCCGGCGACCACGGCGTGCACGCCCAGGGCGTCACCCCGTGGCCGCAGGAGGTCACCGCGCAGATGATCGGCAACTTCCTGGCCGGCGGTGCGGTGGTCAACGCGTTCGCCCGGCAGGCCGGTGCCTCGGTCACCGTGGTGGACGTGGGCGTCGCCACACCACCCCTCGCCGGCCCGGGCGCGGACGCCGGTCCCGCACCCCGGCTGGTCGACGCCAACGTCCGGCGCGGCACCCGGGACATGACGGTCGAGGCGGCCCTGACCCGCGACGAGGCCCGTGCCGCTGTCGAGACCGGCGTCCGGGTCGCCGGCGACCTGGTCGACGCCGGGGCGGGCATCCTGCTCACCGGTGACATGGGGATCGGCAACACCACGCCGGCCGCCGCCCTGGTCGCGGCGTTCGCCGGGGTGGACCCGGCCGATGCGACCGGTCGGGGGACCGGGGTCGACGATCCCACGTACCGGCGCAAGATCGAGGTGGTGCGGGCCGCGCTGCGCCGGCACGCCCCCGACCCGGCGGATCCGCTGGGCGTACTGGCAGCGGTGGGCGGCCTGGAGCACGCGGCCCTGGCCGGACTCATCCTGGGTGCCGCGGCCCGGCGCGTCCCGGTGCTGCTGGACGGGGTCATCGCGGTCTCCGCCGCGCTGGCCGCCGCGGCCTTCGCCCCGCACGCCACCGGCGCGATGGTCGCCGGGCACCGCTCGGCCGAACCGGGCGCCACCGTGGCGCTGCACCGGCTCGGGCTGACCCCGCTGATCGACCTCGGGCTGCGCCTCGGCGAGGGCACCGGCGCACTGCTGGCCCTGCCGGTGGTCACCGGCGCGGTGCGCGTGCTGCACGAGGTGGCGACGTTCGACTCGGCGGGGGTGGCCGAGAAGTGAGCGGGCGGACCAGGAAGCTCAGCCGCGCGGCGTCACACGCCGCCGGGCAGCGGGGCGGGGCGGCCGCGTGAGCGCGAACCCGTACCCGCTCGGCCTGCGCCTCGCCGGCCGGCGGGTGGTCGTGGTGGGTGGGGGCGCGGTCGCCACCCGCCGGGTGCCGGCCCTGCTCGACGCGGGCGCGGACGTGTTCCTGGTGGCGCCGGAGCTGACCCCGGCGCTGCGGGCGCACGTCGACGCCGGCCGGCTGCACTGGGCGCGGCGTCGCTTCGTGCCGGACGACCTGGACGGCGCGTGGCTGGTGCAGGTGGCGGTCGACGACCCGATCGCCGCGGCGTCGGTCAGCGCGGCCGCCGCCGAGCGGCGCATCTTCTGCGTCCGCGCCGACGACCGGGCCGCGGCGACGGCCTGGACTCCCGCCGTCACCCGGCACGGCCCGGTGACGGTGGCGGTCCTCGGCGGCGGCGACCCGCGCCGCGCGATGACCGTGCGCGACGCCATCCGCGAGCTGCTGGGCGCGCGGACGGAGTCCTCCCGGACGCCCGCCGTGGCAGGCGGGCCGGCCGGGCAGGGCCTGGCGCCGGCCACGTCGCCGGCCTCCGCGCCAGGGTCGCCGGGCGACACCCTCGGGCGCGTGGCGCTCGTGGGAGCCGGACCCGGCGATCCGGAGCTGATCACCCTGAAGGGGTGGCGGCTGCTCACCGAGGCGGACGTGGTGGTCGCCGACCGGCTGGTCCCCGGGCTGCTCCTGGACGAGCTGCGTCCCGACGTCGAGCTGGTCGACGCCTCCAAGATTCCCTACGGCCCGTCCCGCGGGCAGGAGGAGATCAATCGCATCCTGGTCGACCGGGCGCTCGCCGGGAAGGTCGTGGTACGGCTCAAGGGCGGCGACCCGTACGTCTTCGGTCGCGGCGGCGAGGAGTTGCTGGCGTGCGTGGCGGCGGGTGTGCCGGTGACCGTGGTGCCGGGGGTGACCAGCGCGGTCGCCGTGCCGGCGGCGGCCGGCGTGCCGGTGACGCACCGGGCGGTGGCGCACGAGTTCACCGTGGTGTCCGGGCACGTCGCGCCCGACTCACCCGCCTCCCTGGTGCGCTGGGAGCACCTGGCCGGGCTCCGCGGCACGCTGGTGATCCTGATGGGGTTGAAGAACCTGCCCGCGATCGCCGCCACGTTGGTCGCCCACGGCCGCCCGGCGGACACTCCGGCAGCGGTGGTGCAGGAGGGCACGACCGGCGCGCAGCGGGTGCTCCGTTCGACGCTCGGCACGGTCGCGGCCGACGTCGTCGCCGCGGACCTGCGCCCGCCCGCGGTGGTCGTCGTCGGCGACGTGGTGTCGGTTCTCGCCGCGGCCGGCTGAGCACCCGACCCCTGTCGAGCGCCGCCGACTCGTCCCCTCGTCGGTCAGCCCGGTCGGGACCGCACGTGCGCGACGGCGGCCGGAAGGCGTCCGGCCGCCGTCGTCGGTGTCGTCACTGCTTGAGCATGTTGTCCAGCAGGAGGGCGCAGCGGATCAGGCCGAGGTGGCTGTAGGCCTGGGGGTGGTTGCCCAGCCCCCGTTCGGCGAGGGGGTCGTACTGCTCGGGCAGCAGCCCGGTCGGCCCGGCGGTGTCGATCATCAGGGTGAACAGCTCCTCCGCGTCGGTGCGGCGGCCGGTACGCAGGTACGCCTCGACCAGCCACGACGTGCAGATGTGGAAGCCGCCCTCGCGGCCGGGCAGGCCGTCGTCCCAGTGGTAGCGGTAGACGACCGGGCCGCTGCGCAGGTCCGCCTCGATCTTCAGCACGGTCGACAGGAAGCGCGGGTCGTCGCCGGGAAGCAGACCGGAGAGCCCGATCCAGAGCGAGGACGCGTCACTGTCCTCGTGCCCGTACGCGACGCTGTACGCCTCGGCGTGCTCGTGCCAGCCGTACTCCAGCACGTTGGCACCGATCCGCTCCCGCAGCTCCACCCACTCCGGCCGGTCCTCGCCGCCGTGCTGGCGGACGACGTGCAGCGCCCGGTCGACGGTCATCCAGCACATGACCTTGGAGAAGATGTGGTGCCGGGGTGGGAGGCGGGCCTCCCAGATGCCGTGGTCGGGCTCGTGCCAGCGGCGCCGGACCGCCTCGACCATGTTCTCCAGGACCCGCCACTCGTCGTCGCGGACCGAGCCGCGCGCGTCGGCCACGGCGGCGATCAGGTCGGCGATCGGGCCGAAGACGTCGAGCTGGAGCTGGTGGTTGGCCAGGTTGCCGACCCGGACCGGCCGGGAGCCGGCGTACCCGGGGAGCGTGTCGATGACCGCCTCGGCGCCCAGCTCGTAGCCGTCGACCGTGTAGAGCGGGTGCAGCCGCTCCGGGTGCCCGCCGGTGCGCTCCACGACGCCGTCGATCCAGCGCAGCAGCCCCTCGGCCTCCGCGGTCGAGCCGAGGTCGACGAGGGCACGGGCGGTCATGGCCGCGTCGCGCAGCCAGCAGTAGCGGTAGTCCCAGTTGCGGACACCGCCCAGCTCCTCGGGCAGCGAGGTGGTGGCGGCGGCCAGGATCGAGCCGGTCGGCTCGTGGCAGAGCGCGCGCAGGGTGAGCGCGCTGCGGGCGACCAGGTCCCGGGCGGTGTTCGGGAGCCGCAGCGAGGCCACCCAGTCCTTCCAGGGCTGTTCCGCCGCGGCCTGCCGCTCGTGGATCGGCAACCGGTGGTGCTCCAGGCTGTGCGTGCCGAAGCGCATCTCCAGCAGGACCTGGCCGCCGGCGGCGGAGAGGTCGACGACCGCCTTGGCCGTCTCGTACACGCCGTCGCTGGTGACCTGCCACTCGACGCCGGGTGAGTAGAGCGCGACCGGCTCGTTGGAACCGAGCACCAGCAGGCCGTCGCCGAGCGGTTGCAGCTGGACGGCCACCTGCCCGAACTCCGGCCGGGGGGCGAACTCGAGACGAGCGCGACCCCGGCCGGTGAGGACGCGGACCAGCGTCGAGTCGGCGCTGACGATCGCCGGGCCGTCCGGCGTGGTCTCCGTGTCCGGAATGTCGAGCCAGTCGGTGACGGTCAGGCCGGACCACCGGGTCTCCACGGTCATCGTGCCCGAGCGGTAGCGCTGGCCGAGCGGGATGCCGCCGCGCTCCGGCGCGACGCTGAAGTGCCCGGCGGGGCTGCCGCCGACCAGGTCGGCGAAGATCGCCGCCGAGTCGGGCTTGGGGTTGCAGAGCCAGGTGACCTTGGCCTCGGGGGTGACCAGCGCGACGGTACGCCCGTTGGCCAGCATCGAGTGCCGCTCGATGGGCACGGCCCGCTCGCCGAACAGCCAGTGTCGCCGGGTCTCCAGCAGCAGCCCGAGGGCGCGGGCGGCCTCGATCGGCTCGGCGACCCGGTACTGCGCCTTGGTGTCGCCCGGCCCGATCTTGATGCCGACGTCCGGCCCGTGCAGGTTGCCGAAGGCGTTCTCGTCGGTGACGTCGTCGCCGATGAACAGCACGGCGCTCGCGGAGAGCTGGGTGCGCAACTGGTCGACGGCGGTGCCCTTGTGGGTGGCCACCACCGACAGCTCGATGACCTCCTTGCCCTGGGTGACCGTGACGCCGTCCCAGGTCGCGGGGCCGCTGCGGACCGCCTCGATGGCCGCGGCGGCGGCCTGCGGGTCGACCCCCCGGGTGTGCACCGCGACGCTGGCCGGCTTGCGTTCCAGCCGGACCCCCGGATGGGCGGCGGCGATCTCGCGCAGCGCGTCGCGCAGCCGGGTGCGGACGGCGATCAGCTCGGGGGAGAGCCGCTCGACGAAGCCGATGTCGAACTCGGAGCCGTGGCTGCCGACCAGGTGGACCTCGCTGGGCAGCCGGGACAGCGCGGCCAGGTCGCGCAACGCCCGGCCGGAGACCACCGCCACGGTGGTCTGCGGCAGCGCGGCGAGCGCGCGCACCGCGGCCACCGACTCCGGCAGCGGTACGGCCTTGCTCGGATCCTCGACGATCGGCGCGAGCGTGCCGTCGTAGTCGCAGGCGATGAGCAGCTGCGGGACGCGGGCGATCCGGCCGATCGCGGTGCGCAGCTCCCGGTCCATGCTCCCGGCGGCGGGGGTGACGATGTCGCTGGAGGCGGCGTTCACTCGGCCTCCGTCTCGGGCACACCGAGCTCGGTGAGGAACGACTTCGCCCAGTGCCCCACGTCGTGGGCGCGCAGATGGCGTTGCATTGTCCGCATGCGGCGACGGGCCTCCGGCTTCTCCACGTGTACGGCCCGCAGCAGGGCGTCCTTGACCGCGTCCGGGTCGTGCGGGTTGCACAGGAACGCCTGACGCAGCTCGGTGGCGGCGCCGGCGAACTCACTGAGCACGAGTGCGCCGCCCTGGTCGGCGCGCGATGCGACGTACTCCTTGGCCACCAGATTCATTCCGTCTCGCAGGGGGGTCACCATCATCACGTCGGCGGCGGCGTACATCGCGGCCAGCTCAGTGCGACTGTACGACTGATGGAGATAATGCACCGCCGGGACCCCGACCCTGCCGAATTCGCCATTAATCCGACCAACCTCGCGCTCGACCTTGACGCGAAGTGCCTGGTAGTGCTCCACCCGCTCGCGGCTCGGCGTCGCCACCTGCACCATAACCGCGTCCGGCACTGTCAACTTTCCGTCAGCCAGCAACTCGCGAAACGCCTTGAGCCGCAACTCGATGCCCTTGGTGTAGTCGAGCCGGTCGACGCCCAGGATGATCGTCTTCGGGTTCCCCAGCTCCGCGCGGATCTCCTTGGCCCGCGCCTGGATGGCCGGGTCGGCGGCGAGCCGCTCCATCTCCTTGGTTTCGATCGAGATGGGGAAGGCGCCCGCCTTCACCTGGCGGCCGTTCACCTGGATCATCTGCCCCTCGTAGCGGAGGCCGAGCAGGTGCCGGGCCAGCCGGACGAAGTTCTGCGCCGCCAGCCGCTGCTGGAAGCCCACCAGGTCGGCGCCGAGCAGCCCGCGCAGGATCTCGGTGCGGAACGGCATCTGCATGAACAGCTCGATCGGCGGGAACGGGATGTGCAGGAAGAAGCCGATGCGCAGGTCGGGCCGCAGCTCGCGGAGCATCGCCGGCACCAGCTGGAGCTGGTAGTCCTGCACCCACACGGTCGCGCCCTCGGCCGCGACGTCCGCCGCGGCCTCCGCGAACCGGGCGTTGACCAGGCGGTACGCCTCCCGCCACCGTCGCTTGTAGACCGGCGTCTCGACCGCGTCGTGGTAGAGCGGCCAGATCGTGGCGTTCGACTGCCCCTCGTAGTAGCGCTCCAGCTCGTCCGCGCTCAGCGGCACCGGGTGCAGCCGGATCCCCTCCAGGTCGAACGGCTCGGGCGCGGCCCCGGTGCCGCCGGCCCAGCCGACCCAGGTGCCCTTGTGCTCGGCGAGAACCGGGTGCAACGCGGTGACCAGTCCGCCCGGACTGCGTCGCCACTGCCGCCCCTCGGGCGTGCTCACCTCGTCGACCGGCAGTCGGTTGGCCACTACGACAAAGGAGCTACGGACGGTCACGTTCGGCCACCTCCGGGTGCTGACGGGTCCACCGCAATGAGCGTACTGAGCGTAGCTGCGGCCTCTGAGGCCCCGTGTCGGAGTTACCTACCCGTCCCACGTCCGCCGAACCCGGAACGTGATCTTGCCGACAACGGGCCGCCGCGTACCGCAAGAGGCGGGGTGATGTGGGCGAAGCGCCGCGTACCTGTCAGGATTGGCGACGGCGTGCGTGCGGCCGGGGTCCCGGCCGGCGGCGGCGGGCGGACGTCGCGGCCCGCGCCCGCGCCACAAGCTCGCGACCGCAACCGACGGAGGTAGCCCGCACCGTGGCCCAGTTCATCTACGTCCTGGAAAAGGCGCGCAAGGCGCACGGCGACAAGGTCGTGCTCGACAACGTGACGCTGAACTTCCTGCCGGGGGCCAAGATCGGTGTGGTCGGCCCGAACGGCGCCGGTAAGTCCAGCCTCCTCAAGATCATGGCAGGGTGGGACCGGCCGAGCAACGGCGAGGCCCGGCTGATGCCCGGCTACACCGTCGGCATGCTCGCCCAGGAGCCCCCGCTCAACGACGCCAAGACCGTCCTCGGCAACGTCGAGGAGGCGGTCGCGGAGACCAAGGCCAAGCTGGAGCGGTTCAACAAGATCGCCGAGCAGATGGCCACGGACTACTCCGACGAGCTGATGGAGGAGATGGGCAAGCTCCAGGAGGAGCTGGACCACGCCGACGCCTGGGACATCGACTCCAAGCTCGAACTGGCCATGGACGCGCTGCGCTGCCCGCCGCCGGACGCCGACGTCACCCAGCTCTCCGGTGGTGAGCGTCGCCGGGTCGCGCTCTGCAAGCTGCTGCTGGAGGCGCCCGACCTGCTGCTGCTCGACGAGCCCACCAACCACCTGGACGCGGAGAGCGTCTCCTGGCTGGAGCAGCACCTGGCCAAGTACGCCGGCACCGTCATGGCGATCACCCACGACCGGTACTTCCTCGACAACGTGGCCAACTGGATCCTGGAGCTGGACCGCGGCCGGACCTACCCGTACGAGGGCAACTACTCCACCTACCTGGAGAAGAAGGCCGCCCGGCTGGCCGTCGAGGGCCGGCGTGACGCCAAGATGAAGAAGCGGCTCACCGAGGAGCTGGAGTGGGTGCGCTCCAACGCCAAGGCCCGCCAGACCAAGTCCAAGGCCCGCCTGGACCGGTACGACGAGATGGCCACCGAGGCGGAGAAGACCCGGAAGCTGGACTTCGAGGAGATCCAGATCCCGCCGGGCCCCCGCCTGGGCAGCACCGTCATCGAGGCACACAGCCTGACCAAGGCGTTCGGCGACCGGGTGCTGATCGACAACCTCAGCTTCTCGCTGCCGCGCAACGGCATCGTCGGCATCATCGGCCCGAACGGCGTCGGCAAGACCACCCTGTTCAAGACCATCGTCGGGTTGGAGCAGCCGACCGACGGTCAGGTCCGGGTCGGCGACACGGTCTCGCTGTCGTACGTCGACCAGGCCCGGCAGGGCCTCGACGGTGACAAGACGGTCTGGGAGGTCGTCTCCGACGGGCTCGACCACCTCATGGTCGGCAAGGTCGAGATGCCGTCCCGCGCCTACATCGCCGCGTTCGGCTTCAAGGGCCCGGACCAGCAGAAGCCGACCAAGGTGCTCTCCGGCGGCGAGCGCAACCGGCTCAACCTGGCGCTGACGCTCAAGATCGGCGGCAACGTGATCCTGCTCGACGAGCCGACCAACGACCTGGACGTGGAGACCCTCTCCAGCCTGGAGAACGCGCTGCTGGAGTTCCCCGGCTGCGCCGTGGTCATCTCCCACGACCGGATGTTCCTCGACCGGGTCTCCACGCACATCCTGGCCTGGGAGGGCGACGACCAGAACCCGGCCAAGTGGTTCTGGTTCGAGGGCAACTTCGAGGCGTACGAGAAGAACAAGATCGACCGCCTCGGCGCGGAGGCCGCCCGGCCGCACCGGGTGACCTACCGCAAGCTGACCCGCGACTGAGCATGGCGGACCGTTTCGTCTACCACTGCACGCTGCGGTGGTCCGACCTGGATGCGTACGGCCACGTCAACAACTCGCGCTTCCTCACGCTGTACGAGGAGGCGCGGGTGGCGTTGATGTTCGCCGGTGGCCGGGCGTGGGGAGTGGGCTCGTTCGCCGACGGAGTGGTGATCCGCCGGCACGAGATCGACTACCTGCGGCCCGTCGACTACGCCCTCGGCCGGGCCACCGCGGAGGCGGCCCCGACCGTGCGGATCGAGATGTGGGTGGCCGAGATCCGGGCGGCCGCGTTCACCGTCGCGTACGAGATGTACGACGGCGACCGCCTCGTCAGCCGCGCCCGGTCGGTGCTGGTGCCGTTCGACCTCGCCCGGCAACTGCCCCGGCGGCTGTCGCCGGAGGAGCGCGAGTTCCTGCTCACGTACGCCCCGCCGGGCGGCCCGGCGTGACCGGTCCGGACACCGCCGGCCGGGAGAACGCCGGGGTGGCCGGTCACGGGCTGGCCGGCGTCGCCGACGCGGGCGCGTTCCTGGCCCGGCTGGTCCGGCTGGACCGGGCGGCGCTGGTACGGCTGCGGCCGGCCGGCGCCCCGGACCGCACCGCCCTGTGGGCGCGCCTGCCGTGGGGAGTGCTGGTGGTCCGTACGGTGGCCGGAGCCGGCCCGGGCGACGTCACCGTGGCGGCCGGCGAGTTGCTGGGGGAGCTGACGGCTGGGGGTGCGGCGCTGCCCGCCCGGCGGGACGCCCAGTGGCGCTGGCCGTTGCCGCCGGCGGCCAGCCGGCCGGTGGAGACCCTGCCGTCCGCCGAGGTGCGCCGGGTGGCGTCGGCCGCCGCGGACGCCCTGCGGGACGCCTCGGCGCACGGGGTGGGCGGACGGGCGGTCGGGCAGCGCGCCCTGCGCGACGCCCTCCTCGACCACGTGCCGGTGGTCGTCACCCCGGACGACCCGCCCGGCGAGCCGGTCGAGGTCTCCCAGCGGTTGGTCCAAGGCGTGGTGCGCATGGGATTCCTGGGCGGGGACGAGACGGCCGGCGGGGTGCAGGTGCGCGCCGTCGGTCGATGGGTCGGCCTGGTGGGCCCGTACGGAGCCGCATGGTCGCAGACGGCGACGGATCTTGCCGTCCGGCCGGCATCCAATCACCCGTTCGGATGACCCCCAGTCATTCTTCTGGGCTGGGGCTGTCGTTGGGGGGATGCTTCCGCCCGGCTGTCCGGGTACCGTCCATCCTCGGATCCAACGCACCGTAGGCGACTGGATCCGCTGGGGAGTGAGGTGCGCGAGCGATGCCGTGGTGGTCATGGCGCCCCGGTCCCGCCAACGGCGGCGGTGACCCGGACAGTCGAAGCGGGATCACAGTGGAAGGCACCGTCCGGGTCGGGCCCCCGACCCCCCGTCAGCCGGGGGACAACTGCCCGGGTGCCGACCGTCCCCCGATCGCCGACATGCCGGCCACGGTCGCGCCGGTGACGCTCAGCCGGGTCTGCGACGCGCTCGACCTGCTCGACGTGCGCTACCTGGCCGACGGCGACGGAAACCTGCTGGCGATGTGGGAGCGGCACGCCGTCCTGGTGACGCTCGAGGGCCCGGAGGACGAGATCCTGGTGATGCGGGCGCGTCCACACGCGACGGTCCCGCCGGACTGGGAGGACCGGGCCTACCGCGTCGTCAACGAGTGGAACCACACCCGCCGCTTCTGCAAGGCGTACATCGGCGACCCGACGGAGCGCGGCCAACTCCCCATCTACGCGGAGCTCCAGGTGCCGTTCAGCGCCGGGGCGCACGACGCGCTCCTGGTCGAGATGCTCGACTGCGGGGCGGCGGTGGCCACCAGCTTCGTCGACTGGCTGCACGACGAGGGCGCCCTGCTCTGAGAGCCCTGTCGGGCTCTCCGGCCGCCCACGCCCGCTCCGGTCACTCCGGCGCGGCCGGGTCCTCCATCACGTTCACCATGAAGTACGCGGCCCGCTCCAGGTACTCCCAGAGCGCGGCGGCGAGGTGGGGCGGCAGGTCCAGCCGGTCCACGGCGCGCCGCATGTGCCGCAGCCACGCGTCCCGCTCGGCGGCCCCGATCCGGAACGGTGCGTGCCGCATCCGCAGGCGCGGGTGCCCCCGCTGGGCGGAGTACGTGTTCGGGCCGCCCCAGTACTGCATCAGGAACAGGGTCATCCGGTCCGCCGCCGGCCCCAGGTCCTCCTCGGGGTACATCGGGCGCAGCAGCGGGTCGGTGGCGACGCCCGCGTAGAACTCGTCCACCAGCCTGCGGAATGTCGGCTCCCCGCCGACCGCCTCGAAGAAGGTCGTCGGCGCACCGGACTCAGCTGTGGGATTCACCGTTCCATCCTGCCAGGTGCCCCGGTGCCGGTCCGGCGCCGCCCGCTGTGGGCCGGGTCACCGCCGTCGCGGGGTCGGCCAGGTCACCGCGTGCCGGTGGCGCCCCGACTCGCCCGGCCGGCCGCCGTCCGGTGATCCCCGGCGCCGCGACCGCCCGCCCGGGGCCGACCCGGCCCGGCGGCTGAGCGGGACGGTTGCGGATCGGGTCGCGGCGCGCCCGTCGTGCCGTCGGACTCCGCGTCCGGCCGGCCACCCTGCTGGGCGGCGGTGACCGCCGCGTCGACGGTGGCCGGGCTCGGCCAGCTCAGCGCGGCGAGGGTCATCAGCAGGACACCCGTCGCGCTCCAGACCCCGACCACGAGCGGGATGGAGAACCGCTCGGCGAGCAGACCGGTCACCAGGACCGCAAACCCCTGGATCACCTGGATGCCGGTCGCCATGACGCCAAAGGCCCGCGCGCGGAAGCCGTCCGGCAGGGCCCGCACGAACAGGCCGTTGGCCATCGGCAGCATGCCGGCGACGGCGAACCCGCACGCGGCGGCCAGCAGCGCCACCACCAGCGGTGGCGGGTCGAACAGGGCGGGGACCAGCGTCAGGGGGGCCAGGACGGCCAGTGGCCGCATCAGCGCCAGCCGCCGGGCCGGTGCGATCGCGCGGCCGACGATCAGGCCGCCGAGGATGAACCCGACCGGATTGGCGGCCATGATGACCGCCTGGGCGGCACCCCGCTCCATGTCGTCGCTGTGCCGGCCCGCCCACCCCGCTGCGAGGCCCTCCGGAACGATGGAGAACAGCATCGCGCTGAACACCAGGATCGCGATGGCGCGCAGCACCGGGGTGCCGAACACGATCCGGAAGCCCTCACCGGTCTCCCGCAGCAGGTGGCTGCGGTGTGCGGCGGTCATGGCGGGCGGCCGGTCGGCCACGCCGAAGCGGAGCAGGACGGCCGACGCGCCGAAGGTCGCCGCGTTGACCAGCAGGGCGGCGGCGGGGTTCGCCGCGGCGATCGCGGCGCCGGCCAGATATCCCACCACCTGCGCGGCCTGACCGACGCTGGCGTTCACGGACAGACCGACCACGAGGCGGTCACCGCTCAGGATGAGCGGCATGAGCGCCGACCGCGCGGCCTGGCTCGGCGGGTTGGCCAGGGTGGCGAGGAAGAGCAGGGCCAGGATCGCCGGGCTCGGCATCCAGGGGATCGCGATGATCAGCAGCAGCGCCATCCGGACCAGGTCGCACGTGACCATGACCCGCCGGTACGGGTGCCGCTCGGCGAGCGTCGCGAGCAGCGGACCGCCGACGAGCCAGGGCAGGTAGCTGACGGCGAACGCGGCGGCGGAGAGCGCCACCGACTCGGTCTCCCGGTAGATCAGCAGGGTGACGGCGGCCTTCGCGATGTAGTCGCCGATCCAGCCCAGCGTGCTCGCCGTGAAGACGGCCCGGTACTCGCGTTGGGCGAACACCTCGCGGAAGGTGGCCGGCCCTTCCGGAGAAGGCCGCTCGTCGGACACCGTCGCCTCCATCGTTCCGCTGGACCGGCCACTCGTGATGGCCCGGCCTGGGAACCGTCGTCAGATCTGCCGATCAGCGAGGACGTGATCACGCTCCGAGGGGGAGCGTGTGCACCGGATTCTGCCCGAAAGTCCGACAACTGGCTAGGCCGGACGGGTTGATCGTCGCATCGCCGACTGAACGAACGGACGATACCCGAGGGGTCGGCCGGCCGGAACCCCCGCTGTTCCGGTCAGGTTGCGCCGCCGACCCCGGTCTCGCCGGGCGCCCGTGCCGGTAGGCCCGGGTAGAGCCGGGCGGCGGCGATCTTGGCGGTGATGCCGGAGTTCTCCAGGGCCTCGGCCAGCCGGCGACGCAGCTCCCGGCCGACCGCGAACTGCCCGTCGGCCGTCGTCTTCACCACCGTACGGATGACCGCGCCCTCCACCGTCATCTGCTCGACGCCCAGCACCTCCGGTGCCTCGACGATCTCCGGCGCGAGTTCCGGGTCCAGCGCGACCGAGGCGGCGGCCGTCCGCAGCACCGCCGTCGCCTCCTCGGTGCTGGCGAAGCCGATCGGCAGGTCGACGACGACCAGCGCCCAGCCCTGGCTCTTGTTGCCGACCCGGACGATCTCGCCGTTGCGGATGTACCAGAGCACGCCCCGCCCGTCCCGGACCGTCGTCACCCGCAGCCCGACCGACTCCACCACGCCGGTGGCCTCGCCGAGGTCGACGGTGTCGCCCACGCCGTACTGGTCCTCGATCAACATGAACAGGCCGGCGATCAGGTCCTTCACCAGGCTCTGCGCGCCGAAGCCCAGCGCCACGCCGGCGATGCCCGCACTGGCGAGCAGCGGCGCCAGGTCGAAGCTGAACTCCTTGAGCACCATCAGCAGCGCGATGCCGAAGATGAACGCGGTGGAGAGGCTGCGCAGCACGGATCCGATCGCCTCGGCCCGCTGGCGCCGCCGCTCGGGGACGAACTCGCCCGGCTCCGTCGCCGCCGTGGGGATCCGTTCCCGCAGCGGCCGCAGCATGGTGGGTACGCCGGCGTCGCTGGTCGTACGGACGAGCCGGCTGATCGTCCGGTGCACCAGCCACCGGGCCGCCACGGCCAGCAGCACGATCACGATGATGCGCAGCGGCTTGATCAGGATCCAGTAGCTGCCCTCCGCGAACCAGATGGACCCGGTCAGCTCCCAGGCGCCGCGGCAGACCGTCTCGTCCAGGCACTCCGGGCTCGGGGTCTCCTGGGGAGCGGGAGTCGGTGCGGCCGACACGATCGACACGATGGAGGCATCCACCCTGTCTTCGTACCGCAAGGGGCCGGACCGCTGCCCGGCGACCCGCCACGGCGTGACCCGGCGAGGTCGTGATCAGGGCGAACCGGTCATCGGCGGCAGGGGCGGGGAAAGCTTCGGTGGGGGAGCCCGGATTAGTACGTGCAATCCGGGGTCTTATCAGGGACGATGGGCGCACGGACGTCGGTGATCCGGGCCGGCGTCGGCCGGTGGGTCGCTGCGCCCGTTTTCCGGCCGGCGGTGGCGAGCAGGGGCCGCTGAACCGGGAGGGTGAGCGCGATGCCTGACATACGACCCATGGTGGGCTCCGGCGCGCTCGTCCTCAACGCCACCTACGAGCCCCTGTGTGTCGTGTCCGTCCGTCGTGCCGCCATCCTCGTGCTCTCCGCCAAAGCCGTCTGCGTCGCCGACGGCGACGGCGTCCTGCACAGCGCCCGCAACTCGCTGCCGGTGCCCTCGGTCGTCCGGCTCACCCGCTTCGTCCGGGTGCCGTACCGCACGCACGTCGGCCTCTCCCGGCGGGCGATCTTCGCCCGGGACGGCTGGCGCTGCGCCTACTGCCGGGGCCCGGCGGAGACCATCGACCACGTCTTCCCCCGCAGCCGGGGGGGCCGGCACGCGTGGGAGAACGTGGTGGCGGCCTGCGCCCGGTGCAACCACACGAAGGGCGACAAGACCCCCGCCGAGCTGGGCTGGCGGCTGCACGCGCTGCCGGCCGCCCCGAAGGGCACGGCCTGGCGGGTGCTCGGCCACCGGGCGCCCGACCCCCGCTGGGCGGACTGGCTCGACCTGCGCGAGCCCGAGGCGGCCTGACCGGCCGGAGCGGGTCGGGCTCACGGCGGGCGCGCCTGGACCAGCGAGGCGAACACCACCACGTTGTCGGCGTAGCCGGTCTCGCCGCCGACCCACCGGCCACCGCAGGTCACCAACCGCAGGTTGGGGCGGCTGAAGTCGCCGAAGACCTGGTCGGCCGGGAACCGCTGCTTGTCGAACCGCTCCACCGAGTTGACCTCGAACACCGCCACCGTGCGGTCGGAGCGGATCACCTCCACCTGGTCGCCCGCGCCCAGGGAGCGCAGCCCGTGGAAGACGGCCGGGCCGGTGGTGGTGTCCACGTGGCCGACGATGACGGCCGGGCCGTACTGCCCCGGTGTCGGACCCTGGTCGTACCAGCCGGCCTCCTGGGCGCGGTCCGCGTCCGGGGCCGCGATGGTGCCGTCCGGGGCGAGTCCCACGGTGTGCACCGGGGCCGCCACGTCGATCGAGTCGATCTCGATGGCGACGGGTGGGCTCGCCGGCAGCACCGGGAACTTCTTCGGCGGCGGCCGCAGGCCGGCGATGAACCGGTCCGGCAGCACGCTCATCCCGGTGACCCGCTCCACCCCGAGCATCGCGATGATCAGCACCATGAGCGTCCCGATCACCAGGACCGGGACCCCCGGGTTCCGGGAGGGCACCAGCCGCCGGCCGGCGGCCACCCAGCGGTGGCGCGGGCGCGCCGGCAGCGGCCCGGCCGCCGGGTCGGTGGTGGCGACGCTGGCGGCGACGGCCTGCCCGGCGACCCGCCGCAGCCGGCGGGCGGTCGCGCCGGCCAGCCGGGCGGAGGCCCGCAGGGCCCGCCGGGTGGTGGCCCCCGCCCGAGCCCGCCGGGTGGTGGCCCCCGCCCGAGCCCGCCGGGTGGTGGCCCCCGCCCGAGCCCGCCGGGTGGCCGCCCGGGCCCGGGCTGATCGGGTACGCCTGTGCGCTTCGGCCATGGCGGGTGGTGGACGTCAGGCGCCGGCCCCGGAACGGCGGCTGCCGAAGAAGCCGAATCCGACGGCGAGCGCCACCGCGGCGATGCCACCGATCAGTAGCAGCGAACCGGGCCCGCCGGCGGTGCCGCCACCCCCGGTCGCCGGCCCCTTCGTCGGCTGCTGCATGTTCAGCACCGTCAGCGTCGTGTTCGCGGTGTTGCCGTTGTCGCAGCGCAGGTCCACCGGATAGTCGCCGGGCTCCTTGCTGCCCGGGATGGTGACCTGGCCGGTGAGGAAGCCGTTGTCCGGCCGCAGGACCACCCGCCCGAAGGCGTCCGAGTGCACGGTGGCCTGGCGGTTGTTGGCGTTGTCGCAGCTGGCCCGGATGCTGACCCGGGTGCCCGCCTGCGCCGGGTTCGGCGTCACCTCGACGAAGGTGTTCTCGCCGGCCCGCACGGGCGCGGCTCCGACCAGGACGAACGCCGCGACCAACGCCAGCATGGCGAGTACGCGATGACCCCGCATGATTCCCCCTCCCGGTGACGACCACCGGAACCCCTCCCCGGGTGACGGCCCTGCTTTCCCGCTGGCTCCGGGGCAAACCCTCAGCGCCTGCCGGATGGGGCGGGTGGGGGCAGTGGGGTGACGGGGTGCCAGTCCAGCGGGGTGGAGAGGACCATCGTGCTGGACGGCTGGCCGTACGGGGCGAGCCGGTCGATGACGGCCTCGAACTCCCCGATCGACCCGGCCGCGACCTTCAGCACGCTGCACGCGTCCCCGGTGATCCGGTGGATCTCCAGGATCTCCGGCCAGTCGGCGACGTGGGGGTCGTGCAGGATGCACCGGGCCCCGTAGCAGGACATCCGGATCAGCGCCACCACCGTCCGCCCGGCCCGGCTCAGGTCGACGTGCGCGTGGTAGCCGGTGATCACGCCCGACTCCTCCAGCCGGCGTACGCGCTCGGCCACCGCGGGCGGGGAGAGGTGCACCCGCCGGGACAGCTCGCTGTACGACAGCCGGGCGTCGGCCTGCAGTTCGCGCAGCAGCGCCCAGTCCATCTCGTCCACGCAGTGACCTTACGTTCTCCAACCGGATCCGCGCCATCGCCTTGCGATCAACAGGCGATTGAGTGGGAGAGCCGTTGAACTGGCATTCCGTTTGCCGTTCCCACCACGGCATCATGTCGCTCATCCGGCAGTGTCGCCGGATCAGCGGCAAGTGGAGGGAGCGGACCGGTGGAACGGACGGACCTGCGGGCGGCCACCGGGGCGGCGGTGCGGCCGGTCACCCCGCGACAGCGGGCCGCGCGCGCCGCCCGCAACGGTGGCGAGCCGACGTTGGAGTTCGGCGGGCGGGTCCCGTACGACGCGTACGTGCAGGCCAGCACGCTGCACCGGTTGCAGTCGCCGCTGAGCGACGACCCGGGCGAGATGTCCTTCCTCATGGTCAGCCAGATCATGGAGCTGTACTTCGGGCTGACCTGCCACGAGCTGCGCGAGGCCCAGCGCCTGCTGCGGGCCGACCGGATCTGGGACGCCCTGGCCCCGCTGCGCCGCGCCGCCCTGCACCTGGAGGGCCTGAACGCCGCCTGGAAGGGGCTCCGCTGGATGACCCCGGCCGACTTCAACCGGTTCCGCAACCTGCTCGGTGAGGGCTCCGGCTTCCAGTCGGCCATGTACCGGCACCTGGAGTTCCTGCTCGGGCTCCGGGACGAGGCGCTGATCCGGCCGTTCCGCCGGGAGACCGAGGTGTACGCCGAGCTGCGCGCCGCCCTGGCGGCCCCGAGCCTCTGGGACGACGTGGTCGCGCTGCTCGCCCGGCACGGGCACGAGATCCCCGCCGAGCTGCTCGACCGGGACCTCACCGGCGAGCACCAGCCGCACCCCGCCGTCGAGGCGGCCTGGGTGCGGATCTACGACGAGGAAGCCGGGCCGGACAACCACCTCCGCCTGCTCGGCGAGGCGCTGACCGAGGTGGCCGAGCAGTTCGGCGACTGGCGGTGGAACCACATCAAGGCCGTACAGCGCACGATGGGCGCCAAGGTCGGCAGCGGCGGCTCCGCCGGACTGGCGTGGCTTCAGCGCAGCATGGCCCGGGTGGTCTTCCCGGAGCTGTGGTCGGCCCGGACCGCGATGTGACCGAAGGACGAGACACCCCGTGACGAGCACCGAAGACGAAGCCCTCCGCCTCGACGCCGACGACCCCGGTCACCGGCACCTGTTCCACGTCCCGCCCGCGGACGGCGGCCGCTACCCGGAGGCCGCGTACCTGGCCGGCAATTCGCTGGGCCTGCAGCCCCGGGCCACCCGGGAGGAACTCCTCACCGACCTGGACGCCTGGCGGCGGCTGGGCGTGGAGGGGCACCTGGAGGCCGAGCGGCCGTGGCTGCCGTACCACGAGCTGTTGACGGCGCCCGCCGCGCGACTGGTCGGCGCCCGGCCGGCGGAGGTCGTGGTGATGAACTCCCTCACCGTCAACCTCCACCTGCTGATGGTCAGCTTCTACCGGCCGGCCGGGGCCCGCACCCGCATCGTCATCGAGGACACCGCCTTCCCGTCGGACAGTTACGCCGTCCGCAGCCAGGCCCGCTTCCACGGCCTCGACCCGGACGCGACGGTGGTGCGGTTGCGCCCGCGTCCCGGCGAGGACACCCTGCGCACCGCCGACGTCCTCGACTTCCTCGCGACCGAGGGCGACACGGTCGCGCTGGTGCTGCTCGGCGGCGTGAACTACCTGACCGGCGAACTGATGGACATCCCGGCGATCACCGCGGCCGGCCGGGCGGCCGGCGCCGTCGTCGGATGGGACCTGGCGCACGCCGCCGGCAACGTGCCGCTGCGCCTGCACGACTGGGACGTGGACTTCGCGGCCTGGTGCTCGTACAAGTACCTGAACTCCGGGCCGGGCGCGTTGGCCGGTGTGTTCGTGCACGAGCGCCACCTCGGCGACCCGGCGCTGCCCCGCTTTGAGGGCTGGTGGAGCACCGAGGCGGCGACCCGCTTCGAGATGACGCCGGTCTCCCGGCCACCGGCCACCGTGGAGGCCTGGCAGGTCTCCAACCCGCCGATCTTCGCCATGGGCCCGGTGCGCACCTCGCTGGAACTCTTCGACTCGGTCGGCATGCCGGCGCTGCGGGAGCGCAGCGTGCGGCTCACCGGCTACCTGGAGCGGCTGCTGGACGAGGTGACCCCCGGCCGGCCGCTGACCGTGGTCACCCCGCGCGACCCGGCCCGGCGCGGCGCCCAGCTCTCGGTGCGGATCGGCACCGGCAGCGCCGCCGGGCTGGCCAAGCGCCTGCGGCACGAGCACGGGGTGATCGCCGACGCCCGGGAGCCGGACATCGTCCGGTTCGCCCCGGTGCCGCTCTACTGCTCGTACCACGACTGCTGGCGGGTGGCGGACGCGCTGGCCGCGACCGTGGAGGTCTCCTCATGACCCCCGAACGGGACGAGATCGCCGTCGTCGGCGCCGGCCTCGCCGGCTGTCTGCTCGCCTGCTTCCTGGCGCGGCGCGGCTACCGGGTCGCCCTCTACGAGCGCCGGCCGGACCCGCGTACCGGGAAGGTCGAGCGGGGTCGGTCGATCAACCTGGCGCTGTCCGAGCGCGGGCTGGACGCGCTGCGCCGGATCGGGCTGGACACCCAGGTGATGGCGGACGCGCTGCCGATGCGCGGCCGGATGATCCACCCGGTGGCGGGGGAGCCGCAGTTCCAGTCGTACAGCGCGGCCGGCGACCGGGCGATCAACTCGATCAGCCGGGGTGCGCTGAACAACGCCCTGCTGGACGCCGCCACCGCGCTGCCCGGCGTGCGGGTCGCCTTCGACCACCGGCTGGTCGGCCTCGATCCGGCCACCGGGGAGATGACCTTCGAGACGCCGCAGGGCAAGGTCATGGCCACCGCGCCGGTCGTGCTGGGCGCCGACGGCGCCGGCTCCGCCGTACGCGGCCAACTCCTCGGGCACGGGCTGCTGCGCGAGAGTCTGGACTTCCTCGACTACGGCTACAAGGAGCTGACCATCCCGCCGCTGGGCGGGGACTTCGCGCTCGACCCGGAGGCGCTGCACATCTGGCCGCGGGGCACCTCGATGATGATCGCGCTGCCCAACCCGGACCGCTCCTTCACCTGCACGCTCTTCTGGCCCACCCACGGCACCGCGAGCTTCGCCTCGCTGGGCAGCCCGGCGGCCGTCGAGCGGCACTTCGCACAGCACTACCCCGACCTGCTGCCACTCGCGCCGAACCTGGTCGACGACTACCAGCACAACCCGGTCGGGGTGCTCGGCACGGTCCGCTGCGACCCGTGGCAGGTGACCGGACGGGTCGGCCTGCTCGGCGACGCGGCGCACGCCATCGTGCCGTTCTACGGCCAGGGCGCCAACTGCGCGTTCGAGGACGTGGTGGAGCTGGACCGCTGCCTCGACGAGTGCGCCGACGACTGGTCCGCCGCGCTGCCGCTGTTCCAGCGGCGCCGGCAGGACAACGCCGAGGCGATCGCCCAGATGGCCCTGGCCAACTTCGTGGAGATGCGCGACAAGGTCGCCTCGCCGCTGTTCCAGCTCGGCCGCCGGGTCGAGCACGCACTGGAGCGGACCCTGCCCGGCCGGTACGTTTCCCGGTACGAGCTGGTGTCCTTCTCGACCACCCCGTACGCCGAGGTGCGCCGCCGGGTCCGTTGGCAGCACCGGGTGCTCGGTGCCGTCACCGCAGGGGCGGCTCTGCTGCTGGCCGGGGCGGTCGGGTCCGTGCTACGCCGAGGGAGGCGTCGATGACCGGCTGGGACCCCCGGCTGATGGCCGGGCACGCGCCCGACGGGCCGGGCCTGCTGCGCAACTTCGTCGGCGGGGAGTTCGTCGACGCCGGCCGCCGCTTCACCAAGCGCAGCCCGGTGACCGGTGAGCCGGTGTTCGAGGTCATCGAGGCGGCCGAGTCCACCGTGGACGACGCGGTGGCCGCCGCCCGGGCGGCGCTGCGCGGCCCGTGGGGCCGGATGGGGGAGCGGGAGCGCGCCGAGGTGCTGCGCCGGGTCGCCGACGAGCTGGAACGCCGCTTCGACGACCTGGTCACCGCCGAGGTGGCGGACACCGGCAAGGCCATCTCGCAGGCCCGGACGCTGGACATCCCGCGCGGTGCGGCGAACTTCCGCGCCTTCGCCGAGATCGTCGCCACCGCGCCCACCGAGTCGTTCACCACGGTCACCCCGACCGGCGGCCGGGCGCTCAACTACGCGATCCGCAAGCCGGTCGGCGTGGTCGCGGTGATCGTGCCGTGGAACCTGCCGCTGCTGCTGCTCACCTGGAAGGTGGCGCCGGCGCTGGCCTGCGGCAACGCGGTCGTGGTCAAGCCCAGCGAGGAGACGCCCGCCTCGGCGACCCTGCTCGCCGAGGTGATGGCCGCCGCCGGCGTGCCCGAGGGCGTGTTCAACCTGGTGCACGGCTTCGGGCCGGGCTCGGCGGGGGAGTTCCTCACCCGGCACCCGGACGTCGACGCGATCACCTTCACCGGGGAGTCGGCCACCGGCAGCGCGATCATGCGGGCCGCGGCCGACGGGGTGAAGGCGGTCTCCTTCGAGCTGGGCGGCAAGAACGCCGGGCTGGTCTTCGCCGACGCCGACCTGGACGCCGCGGTGGCCGGGTCGGTGCGGTCCAGCTTCACCAACGGTGGTCAGGTGTGCCTCTGCACCGAACGCATCTACGTGCAGCGCCCGGTCTTCGAGGAGTTCACCGCCCGGCTGGCGAAGCGGGCCGCCGAACTGCCGTACGGGTGGCCGGCCGACGAGGCGACCGTCAACATGCCGCTGATCTCGCACAACCACCGGGAGAAGGTGCTCGGCCACTACGAGCTGGCCCGTACCGAGGGCGCCGACGTGCTGGCCGGGGGCGGCACGCCGCGCTTCGGCGACGCCCGCGACGGCGGGGCGTACGTGCAGCCGACCGTGCTCGCCGGGCTCGGGCCGGACGCCCGGACCAACCGCGAGGAGATCTTCGGCCCGGTCGTGCACGTCGCGCCGTTCGACGACGAGGACGAGGCGTACGCGCTGGCCAACGGCACCGAGTACGGCCTGGCGGCGGCGGTCTGGACCCGGGACGTGGGCCGCGCCCACCGGGCCGGCGCCCGGCTCGACGCCGGCATCGTCTGGGTCAACACCTGGTTCCTGCGCGACCTGCGCACCCCGTTCGGCGGGGTGAAGGCCTCCGGCATCGGCCGCGAGGGCGGCGTGCACTCGCTGGACTTCTACTCCGAACTCACCAACGTCTGCGTGGACCTGTCATGACCGTTGATTATGAACTCGCCGCCCGGGAGCTGACCGAGGCCCGGGAGAGCGGCAAGCCCTGCCCGCCGCTGCGCGGGCGGCTGCTCCCGGAGGGGGACGTCACCTCGGCGTACCTCGTGCAGCAGGTGCAGGTGCGGGAGTGGCTGCGGCGCGGCTACCGGCGGGTCGGCGCGAAGATCGGCCTCACCTCCCGGGCGGTGCAGGAGAGCTTCGGCGTCTACCAGCCCGACTTCGGCGTGCTGACCGAGGAGATGGCGGTGCCGGACGGCGTCGAGGTGGCGCTGGACCGGCTGCTCCAGCCCCGGGTGGAGGCCGAGATCGCCTTCGTGCTCGGCGCGGACCTGCCCGACGAGCGGATCACCACCGCGGACCTGACCCGGGCGGTCGACCACCTGCTGCCGGCCATCGAGATCGTCGACTCCCGGATCGCCGGCTGGGACATCTCCATCGTGGACACGGTCGCGGACAACGCGTCCAGCGGGCTGTTCGTGCTGGGCACCACTCCCCGCCGGCTGGCCGACGTCGACCTGCGGCTCGCCGGCATGGTCCTCGAACACGCCGGGGAGCCGGTCTCGGTGGGCGCCGGGGCGGCCTGCCTCGGCAACCCCCTGCACGCGCTGGCCTGGCTGGCGCAGACCCTCGCCCGCTCCGGCGATCCGCTGCGCGCCGGCGACGTGGTGCTCTCCGGTGCGCTCGGCCCGATGGTGCCGGTGACCCCCGGCGCGGCGTACGAGGCCCGGATCTCCGGCCTCGGCTCGGTACGGACGTGCTTCTCGAAGGGCGGTGACCAGTGACCACCGGTGTGGCGGTGATCGGTTCCGGCAACATCGGCACCGATCTGATGATCAAGGTGCTGCGGCTCAGCGACACCCTGCGGATGGTCGCGATGGCGGGCATCGACCCGGCGTCGGACGGGCTGGCCCGGGCTCGCCGCCTCGGCGTCGCCACCACCGCGGAGGGCGTGGACGGGCTCGTCGCGATGCCCGAGTTCGCCGACGTGGAACTGGTCTTCGACGCCACCTCGGCCGGCGCGCACCGGCACAACGACGCGGTGCTGCGTGCCCACGGCCGGACCGTGGTCGACCTGACCCCGGCGGCCGTCGGCCCGTACGTGGTGCCGCCGGTCAACCTCGACGAGCACCTGCACGAGACCAACGTCAACATGGTGACCTGCGGCGGGCAGGCGACCGTGCCGATCGTCGCGGCCGTCGGCCGGGTCACCCCGGTCGCGTACGGGGAGATCGTCGCCTCGATCGCCTCGAAGTCGGCGGGCCCGGGCACCCGGGCCAACATCGACGAGTTCACCGAGACCACCGCGCGGGCCATCGAGGTGGTCGGTGGCGCGGAGCGCGGCAAGGCGATCATCGTGCTGAACCCGGCCGACCCGCCGCTGCTGATGAGGGACACGGTCTACTGCCTCTGCCCGGACGCCGACGCCGACCGGGCGGCCGTCGCCGCCTCGGTGGCGGACATGGTGAAGAGCGTCCAGGAGTACGTCCCGGGCTACCGGCTCAAGCAGGACGTGCAGTTCGACCGGATCGACACGTACGTGCCGTCGCTCGGCCGGCACCTGACCGGGTTGCAGGTCTCGGTCTTCCTGGAGGTCTCCGGCGCCGGGCACTACCTGCCCGCGTACGCCGGGAACCTGGACATCATGACCTCGGCCGCGCTGCGCACCGCGGAGCGCCTGGTCGCCCTGCGTTCGGCGGTGACGGCATGACGGATCTGTACATCCAGGACGTGACGCTGCGGGACGGCATGCACGCCATCGCGCACCGGTACACGGTCGACCAGGTGCGGACGATCGCCGCCGCACTCGACGCCGCCGGGGTGGCCGCCATCGAGGTGGCGCACGGTGACGGGCTCGCCGGGTCCAGCGTCAACTACGGCCACGGCGCGGCCGGCGACGCCGACTGGATCGCGGCGGCGGCCGAGGTGCTGACCACCGCGAAGCTCACGACACTGCTGCTGCCCGGCATCGGCACCATCGCCGACCTGAAGGCCGCGAAGGCGCTCGGCGTGACCAGCGTACGGATCGCCACCCACTGCACCGAGGCCGACATCTCCGCCCAGCACATCTCCTGGGCGCGCGAGAACGACCTGGACGTCTCCGGGTTCCTCATGATGTCCCACATGAACGACCCCGCCGGGCTCGCGGCGCAGGCCAAGCTCATGGAGTCGTACGGGGCGCACTGCGTCTACGTCACCGACTCCGGCGGCCGGCTGCTGATGTCCGACGTGGCCGAGCGGGTGGACGCGTACCGGCAGGTCCTGGCCCCGGAGACGCAGATCGGCATCCACGCCCACCACAACCTGTCCCTCGGGGTGGCCAACAGCGTGGTGGCCGTCGAGCACGGCCGGATCCTCGACTCCACGCCGGCCGGTCCGGACGCCGCGCACGGGCGGACCGTCCGGGTGGACGCCTCGCTCGCCGGCATGGGCGCCGGCGCCGGCAACGCGCCGCTGGAGGTCTTCGTCGCGGTCGCCGAACTGCACGGCTGGAAGCACGGCTGCGACGTGTTCGCGCTGATGGACGCCGCCGAGGACCTGGTCCGCCCGTTGCAGGACCGGCCGGTGCGGGTCGACCGGGAGACGCTCTCCCTCGGGTACGCGGGCGTCTACTCCAGCTTCCTCCGGCACGCCGAGCGCGCCTCGGCGAAGTACGGCGTGGACGTCCGCTCGATCCTGGTCGAGCTGGGCCGGCGCCGGATGGTCGGCGGCCAGGAGGACATGATCGTGGACGTGGCGCTGGACCTGGCCGGCCGCACGAAGGGTGGGACAGCATGATCGGGCCGGACATCACCGGGATCGCCGGGAAGCTGGGCGCGGCGGCCGACACCGCCACCGCGATCCCGCAGCTCGCCGCCGAGACCGGGCTCGACGTCGACACCGCGTACGCGGTGCAGACCGCCCTGCTCCAGCGCCGGCTCGACCGGGGCGAGCGGCTCGTCGGCCTGAAGATGGGGCTGACCAGCAAGGCGAAGATGGCCCAGGTCGGCGTGGACGAGGTGATCTGGGGCCGGCTCACCGACGTGATGCGGGTCCCGGACGGCGGCACGGTCTCCGTCGGCGACTTCATCCACCCCCGGGTCGAGCCGGAGGTGGCGTTCCTGCTGGACCGGCTGCCCGAGCCGGGCGAGCCGGTCGCCGACTTCGCCGACGCGGTCCGCGCGGTCGCCCCGGCGATCGAGCTGATCGACTCCCGGTACGCGAACTTCACGTTCTCCCTGCCCGACGTCATCGCCGACAACACCTCCGCCGGCGCGTTCGTAATCGGGCCGTGGTGCCCGGTGCCGGACGGCCTCGACAACCTCGGCGTACTGCTGGAGATCGACGGGCGGACCGCCCAGGTCGGCTCGACCGCGGCCATCCTCGGCGACCCGCGTCGCGCGCTGGACGAGGGCATCCGCCTCGCCGGCCGGCACGGCGTCCGGCTGCACCAGGGCTGGATCTTCCTGGCGGGCGCCGCGACGGCGGCCGTCCCGCTGCGGCCCGGCGCGCACGTCCGCGCCGTCGTGGAGAAGCTCGGCACCGCGTCGCTGAAGGCGGCAGCGTGAGCCCGCAGCCGCGAACCGAGGCCGGCCCGACCGCCCGGGTGGTGGCCGGCAAGGCCGTGCCGCGCGGGACGTTCCCGCACGTCAAGGTCGCCGGTGGGTTCGTCTTCGTCTCCGGTACGTCCTCCCGCCGGCCGGACAACACGTTCGCCGGTGTCGAGGTGGACGAGTTGGGGACGACCAACCTGGACATCCGGGTGCAGACGCGGGCGGTCATCGAGAACGTCCGCGACCTGCTGCGGTCGGTCGGCGCGGACCTCGCCGACCTGGTGCAGGTCACGTCGTACCTGGTCAACATGAACGACTTCGGTGGCTACAACGAGGTGTGGGCCGAGTTCTTCGACGCGAGCGGCCCCACCCGGACCACGGTGGCCGTCCACCAGCTGCCGCACCCGCACCTGCTGATCGAGATGCAAGCCGTCGCCCTGCTCCCCCAAGGAGGTCAGTCGTGAGTGAGATCGCCGAGCCGTTCAGCTTCCCCGGGTGGATCGCGGAGAACCAGCACCTGCTGAAGCCGCCGGTGGGCAACAAGGAGATGCTGCCGGGCAGCGACGACTTCATCGTGATGGTGGTCGGCGGCCCGAACCAGCGCACCGACTTCCACGTCGACCCGTACGAGGAGTTCTTCTACCAGGTCAAGGGCAACATGCACGTGAACCTGATGCTCCCGGAGGGGCCGCGGACGGTGCACATCCGCGAGGGTCAGATGTGGATGCTGCCGCGCAACACCCCGCACTCGCCGCAGCGCCCGGAGGCCGGCTCGATCGGGATGGTGATCGAGCGGGTCCGCGAGGAGGGGACGCTGGAGAAGTTCCAGTGGTACTGCCCGTCGTGCCACGCGAAGGTCCACGAGGTGGAGCTCCAGGTCCGCGACATCGCCGCCGACCTGCCCCCGGTCTTCCAGGCGTTCTACGCCGACGAGAAGGCGCGCACCTGCGACAACTGCGGCGCGCTGCACCCGGGCAAGGGCTGATGCGCGCACCGGTGGTCGACGTGCACACGCACGTCGTACCGAAGGGGTGGCCGGACCTCGGCGCCGCGTGCGGCGGGTCCGGCTGGCCCTGGTTGCGGGTCGACTCCGAACGCGCGGCCATGATCATGGTCGGTGAGACGGAGTTCCGGCCGGTCGGTGCCGCGTGCTGGGACGCGGACACCCGGCTGGCCGACATGGCCGCCGACGGTGTCGACGTCCAGGTGGTCTCGCCGACGCCGGTGTTCTTCTCCTACGACCGCCCGGCCGACCAGGCGGTCAAGGTCGCCCGGATATTCAACGACCTGACCCTGGAGGTCACCGCCGCCGGCGGTGGGCGGCTGGTGCCGTTCTGCCAGGTGCCGTTGCAGGACCCGGAGGCTGCCTGCGCCGAACTGGACCGCTGTCTCGCCGCCGGGCACGCCGGCGTGGAGATCGGCAACCACGTCGGCGACCGCGACCTGGACGACGGCGGGATCGTCGAGTTCCTGACCCACTGCGCCGAGGTGGGCGCGCCGGTCTTCGTCCACCCGTGGGACATGCCGGGCGGGCCGCGGCTGGACCGCTGGATGGCCCGCTGGCTCACCGGGATGCCCGCCGAGACCCACCTGTCGGTGCTGGCGATGATCCTCGGCGGGGTCTTCGACAAGGTGCCGGAGACGCTGCGGATCTGCTTCGCGCACGGTGGCGGCAGCTTCCCGTTCTGGCTGGGCCGTGCCGACAACGCCTGGCACCGGCGCGGCGACCTGGTACGCGGCGCCTCCGCCGCGCCGCCCAGCGCGTACGTCGACCGGTTCCTCGTCGACTCGGTGGTGTTCGAGCCGGCGGCGCTGCGGCTGCTGGTCGACACGATGGGGGTCGACCGGGTGCTGGTGGGCAGCGACTACCCGTACCCACTGGGGGAGCGACCGGTCGGTGCGGTGGTGCACCGGTCCGACTTCCTCGCCCCGGACGAGCGCGACAAGCTGCTCGGTGCCAACGCGCTGCGCTTCCTGCACGGAGCAGAGGGCGCGCGGTGACACCTCGTGCCCCCCGGCCGGCGCAGCGTCGTGCCCCCGGCCGCGCCGGGAATGACCGGCGGCAACGCTTCGGCGCGTGACGAGTGCGTCCAGGTCGGCCGCCGGGCAGGATGAGAGCATGGCCGAGCCGCACGACCTCACGGCGCTGGAGCAGGCCGCCGCGATCGCGCGCGGTGAGCTGACCAGCCGGCAGGTGGTCGAGCACCACCTCACCCGGGTGGCCGCGCTCGGCGACACCGTCGGCGCGTTCGTCACGGTCACTCCGGAGGCGGCGCTCGCCGCCGCCGACGCGGCCGACGCGGTTTCCGCCGACGCGCGCGGGCCGCTGCACGGCGTGCCGACCGCGATCAAGGACCTGACGCTCACCGCGGGCGTCCGCACCACCTTCGGCTCGGTCGCCTTCGCCGACTTCGTGCCGCCCGTCGACGCGGACGTGGTCCGGTTCATGCGCGCGGCCGGCCTGGTCAGCCTCGGCAAGACCACCACGTCCGAGCTGGGCTGCTCGCTCTACTCCGAGGGCCTGGTCGCACCGCCGGCCCGCAACCCGTGGAATCTCGGGTACACGGCGGGGGGCTCCAGCGGCGGCGCGGCGGCCGCGGTGGCCGCCGGGCTGGTGCCGGTGGCCCAGGGCTCCGACGGCGGCGGCTCGCTGCGCATCCCCGCGTCGATGTGCGGGCTGGTCGGCTACAAGCCCAGCCGCGGGCTGGTCTCCGGCGGGCCGATCGGGTTCGGGGCGTACGGTCTGCCGACCAACGGCCCCATCGGGCGGACCGTCGCCGACGTCGCCGCGCTGCTCGACGTCCTGTCCCAGCCGGTCCTCGGGGAGCCCTACCTGGCGCCGCTGCCACCCGCCGGCGGGTGGGTCGCCGCGGCCCGCGCCGCCGAGCCGGGACGGCTGCGGATCGGGCGCTTCACCACCCCGATGCTCGCGGACGAGCCGGTGCACCCCGACTGCGTCGCCGCCGTGGACCGGGCCGCTGCCCTGCTCACCGCCGCCGGCCACGAGGTGGTCGAGGTGCCGCCGCCGCTCACCGCGTCGGCGTGGCCGCTGTTCGAGATCGTCTGGTACGTGCTGGCGCTCGCCCCGGTGCCGCCGGAGCGGGAGAGCGTGCTGCTGCCGCTGACCCGGCTGCTGCGGGAGCGGGGCGCCGCCGTCTCCGCCGCCACCCTCACCGCCACCCTCGGCGAGCTCCAGGCACAGGTACGCCTCGGCGTGCGCCGCACCGCCGGCTGCGACCTGCTGCTCTGCCCCACGCTCGCGGCGCCGCAGGCGTCGGTGGGCTGGTTCACCGAGGGCCGGGACCCGGCGGAGGACTTCGACCGGCAACGGCGGTTCTCGCCGTACTGCGCCATCTTCAACGTGACGGGCGATCCGTCGGTGTCGCTGCCGGTCGGCGTCACCGCCGACGGGCTGCCGGTCGGGGTGCTGCTCAGCGGCCGGTACGGCGACGACGCGCGGCTCATCGCCACCGCTGCGCAACTGGAGCACTACGGTGGCGGGTGGGACCGCCACCCCGCAATTTGGCGTGCCGTCGGCTCCGCTAACGTGAATACCACAAGCGGGGTCGGGGAATCGTCTGCTTGATCGTCCACCCGACCCGGGATTCCTGGTCTCTCTTTCGCCTGGGGGCGTTGGGTTTGTCTGTAACCGAGACGTTGCTGGTCTTCGTCGGCATCCCGGCGGCCGCGGTGCTGGTGATCGCCGGTCTGGCGTACGCCGGCAACCGCGACGGCGGTGGCGGCGGAAAGCGCTACCGGCCGGGTCGGCCCTTCGACTTCACTCCGGTCTGGTTCCTGAGCCGCCCGGAGGAGCTGGCCGACTCGGCCGGCACGGTGCTGGCTGCCGGTGCGCAGGCGCCCGCGCTGACCAGCCGCAAGCAGGAGCAGGCCGGCATCGAGGCGCCGGCCGGTGGAACCGGAGGCGCAAGTGACCGTTGGTGAGGTGCAGCCACAGGCCGGGACGGGGAACCCGCCGGACGTTCTGGACGGGCCGTTCTCGACCCGCCAGCTGCTGCGCATCGACGAGGCGCTGCGCCTGGCCGACCAGGGCACGGGTCTGGTCTTCTCGGTCTTCGTCGGCGGTCTCGACGAGCCGATCCGGGAGCACGCCGAGCGGCTGCACCGCCAGCTCGCCGAGCCCGACCGGTCCGTGCTGATCGCGGTCTCGCCCAACCAGCGGAAGCTGGAGATCGTCACCGGGAAGCACGCGCGCAAGCGCATCCCCGACACGTACGTGAAGCTCGCCGCGCTGTCCATGGTCGCGGCCTTCGGCGGCGGCGACCTGGCCGGCGGCATCGTCACCGGCCTCGACCAGCTCGCCAGCCACGCCGGCAAGGGCTGAGCCACCCTCCTTACGACGACGAGGCCCGGTCCGCCGTTGCGGACCGGGCCTCCGTCTGTCGAGACTTGCTCAGCGTGGCCAGGTGCTCGGATCGAGGCGCATGGCCCACGGCTCGTCGACCTCCACCGGGTCGTCCGGCCCGGCTCTGCCGAGAAGCTCGTAGTGGTCATCCTTGCCCAACTGGTAGCGGTAGACCACCGGGCCGAAATCGCCCCGCTCCACCCGCCAGTAGGACCGGATCCCGGCCTCGGCGTAGAGCGCGGGTTTGGTGAATCTGTCGTGTCGACGGCTGTTGGGTGATTCGACCTCGACGACCAGCGCGACATCGGCTGGATCCGCCCACATCCGGTCGCGCGGCGCTCCCGGTTTCAACACTGTGATGTCCGGAATCAGGTTGCCGTCAGGTATGCGTACACCGATTTCACGGATCACCCGCCACCCCGTTGGAGTCGACAGCCGCAGCGCCATCCGGATGTCGTCCGCCAATTCGTGGTGATCCGGTCCGGCGGGTGGGGTCACGTGCAGGCTCCCGTCGACGAGCTCGTAGCGGTTCCCGTTCTCCGGCAGGTCGAGCAGGTCCTGCTCGCGCCAGCGTCTCTCGGGTGGGCGCCACTCGTAGGTCGGCTGTGCCATCACGTCCACCTCCCTCTGCCACGATAGCGGGCGGGGCCGGCGTGGGCCTCCGCCCACGCCGGCCCCGGGCCGCGCACCCCAGCTCAGGCGCTCTGCGTGTCCTTGGCGCGGGCCTTGAGCGCCCGCATGACGCCGTCGCGGCCCTCGGCGACCAGCCGCCGCAGCGGCGCCGGGTGCCCCTCGCCGGCCAGCCAGGCGTCGGTCGCCGCCACGGTGTCGTCCTCGACCAGGTACGCCGGGTACGCGAGCTGCGCGAACTCCTGCGCGGGCTCGCTGTCCCGGCTCGCCCAGACCTGCGCGACGGTGGCGAAGTACCGCTCCCGGTAGGGCCGGACCAGCTCCACCTGGGCCGGGTGGGCGAAGCCCTGCAGCAGCGCCCGGTGCCGCCAGTTCGGCAGCGGCTCGGGGCTGGTCAGCTGCGCCCAGACGGCCGCCTTGTTCTGCGGGGTCGGCACGAGCGCGTGCGCGTACGCGGCCTCCCGCTCGCCACTGGCGGTGCGGTCGGAGGCCAGCTCCGCGTCGATGTCGGCCGGGCCGGCCGCGCCGTTGGCCACCAGTGCGGCGAGCACCGACCAGCGCAGCTCGGTGTCGACGGTCAGGCCGGCCGGCACGCCGGCGCCGTTCAGCCAGCCCCGCAGCGTCGCCAGGTCCTCGGACGAGCGGGCGGCCGAGGCGTACGCGCGGGCCCAGGCGAGCTGGAAGCCGCTGCCGGGCTCCGCGGCGGCGAGGGCCGTCTTCGCGGTCCGGGCCAGCTCGAGCCAGCCGGTCGGCGCCCAGGCCGGGTCGGCGTAGAAGGTCAGCGCGGTGGTCGCCTGCCGCAGGGTGGCCGTGACCAGGTTGATGTCCGTCTCGGCGGGCAGGCCGGCGAGCGCCAGTGCCAGGTAGTCGCGGGCGGCCAGTTCCGCGTCGCGGATCATGTCCCACGCGGCGGTCCAGCAGAGCGCCCGGGCGAGCGACGACTCGAAGCCGGCGATGTGCTGCACCACGGTGGCCATGGACCGCTCGTCCAGCCGCAACTTCGTGTACGTGAGGTCGTCGTCGTTGAGCAGCAGCACGTCCGCCGCGCGGACGCCGGACAGGTCGGCCAGCTCGGTCGCCTCGCCGGTGACGTCCACCTCGACGCGCTCGCGGCGGACCAGCCGGCCGTCGGTGAGGTCGTACAGGCCCACGCCGATCCGGTGCGTACGCAGCGTCGGGTGGCCGGCTGGCGCCTCCTGGCGGACCACGACCCGCTCGTAGTTGCCGTCGGCGCCGATCGTCACCTCCGGGCGCAGCGTGTTGACCTGCGCCGTCTCCAGCCACTGCGCGGCGAACTTGCGCAGCTCCCGCCCGGAGGCCGCCTCCAGCTCGGACAGCAGGTCGTCGAAGGTGGCGTTGCCCCAGGCGTGCTTGCCGAAGTACGACCGCAGGCCGGCCAGGAACGGCTCCTCACCGACGTACGCGACGAGCTGCTTGAGCACGCTCGCGCCCTTGGCGTACGTGATGCCGTCGAAGTTGACCTCGACCGCCTCCAGGTCCGGCATCTCCGTGTAGACCGGGTGGGTGGAGGAGAGCTGATCCTGCCGGTAGCCCCAGTTCTTCCGGATGGACAGGAACGTGGTCCACGCGTCGGTGAACCGGGTGGCGTTGGTGTTGCACCAGTGGCTGGCCCACTCGGCGAACGACTCGTTGAGCCACAGGTCGTTCCACCAGCGCATGGTGACCAGGTCACCGAACCACATGTGCGCCATCTCGTGCAGGATCGTGTTGGCGCGCTGCTCGTACTCGAAGTCGGTGACCTGCGAGCGGAAGATGTAGTGCGACTCGGCGTGCGTGACGCAGCCGAAGTTCTCCATCGCGCCGGCGTTGAAGTCCGGCACCCAGAGCTGGTCGTACTTCGGCAGCGGGTAGCGCACGCCGAAGTTCTCGTGGAAGAAGTCGAAGCCCTGCTTCGTGATGAGGAACAGGTCGTCGGAGTCCAGGTGCGGCGCCATCGAGGCCCGGCAGAAGACGCCCAAATCGATGCCGTCGTGGCTGTCCCGGACCTCGTGGTACGGGCCGGCGCACAGCGCGGTGATGTACGTGCTCATCCGCGCCGACTCGACGAAGTGGACCGTCTTCAGGCCCTCACCCGCCGCCTCCTCCCGGTCGACCGGCATGTTGGAGACGACCTTCCAGTGCGCCGGCACCGTGGCGTGCCAGGTGTAGACGCTCTTCAGGTCGGGCTGGTCGAAGGCGGCGAACACCCGCTGGGCGTCGGCCGTCTCGAACTGGCTGTACAGGTAGGTCTCACCGTCGACCGGGTCCACCGTGCGGTGCAGCCCCTGCCCGCTGTTCGAGTACGCGAAGTCGGCGTCGACGACGAGCGTGTTCTCCTCGGCCAGCCCGGGCAGGGTCAGGCCCTTCTCCGCCGACCAGCCGCTCAGGTCCAGCGGAGTGCCGTTCAGCGTCGCGGACCGCACGGAGTCGGCGGCCACCTCGATGAACGTGCTGGCACCGGGTTCGGTGCACCGGAACCGGATCTCGGTGGTCGACCGGAAGGTGCGACCCTCGGCCTGCACGGCGCTCGACAGGTCCAGACTGATGTCGTACCCGGTCACGTCGAGCAGGCGGCCCCGCTCGGTGGCCTCCACCTGCGTCAGGTTGCGCACTCCCGGCACTGTTCGTCTCCATCTCTCGTCTCGCCGTACACCGACCGCGGCGCCGTCCGGCGACCGTTCGTGACGGCCGCGCTGATCGAGTCTTGCATGCGTGCGGCCCTCGCGGTGGGCGAGGTCACGCTCTCATTCCGGTGTCGCGCGTCGGATGCCGGGGCGAAGATCGGTGCAGGCGCCGGGAACCGGCGTCACCCGTCGTGAAGGGACCACACCGTGAGCGAGCGTGTCACCGTCGACATGTGGTTCGACCCCATCTGCCCGTGGGCGTGGATCACGTCCCGCTGGCTGCTGGAGGTCGAGCGGGTCCGGGAAGTGGACATCCGCTTCCACGTGATGAGCCTGTCGGTGCTCAACGAGGGCCGGGACCTGCCCGAGCAGTACCAGGAACTCATGCGCACCGGCTGGGGCCCGGTGCGGGTCTGCATCGCCGCCGAGCAGCGGTACGGCACCGAGTCGCTCCGCGACCTCTACACCGCGCTCGGCACCCGTATCCACCTTGGCCAGGAGAAGCTCTCCGCGGAGCTGTTCGCCGCCGCGCTGTCCGACGCCGGCCTGGACCCGGCGCTGTCCGAGGCCGCCGACGGCACCGGGTACGACCAGGCGCTGCGCGCCAGCCACGAGGCCGGCATGCGACCGGTCGGCACCGACGTCGGCACCCCGGTCATCCACGCCCCGGGCCCGGACGGCTCCCCGGTCGCGTTCTTCGGCCCGGTGATCACCCCGGCCCCCAAGGGCGAGGCCGCCGGCCGGCTGTGGGACGGCGTGCTCCTGGTCGCCGGCACGCCCGGTTTCTACGAGCTCAAGCGCTCCCGCGAACTCGGCCCCATCTTCGACTGAGGTGGAAGCAGGGGCCCCTTCTTAACGCCTCGCGTTGTAGAGGGGGCCCTTGTTAACGCTGCGGTGCCCGGCGGCGGCACCGTCACCCCGCCTCGGGCGGATTCGTTGGCCTCCATGTCCGCCGCAGCGACCCGCAGGGCCGCACCCCGCAGCTCGTGGAGGCATTCCTCATGGCCAAGCACCGTACGTCCGGTGACGAACCGTCGACCCGGGACGAGGCGAGCGACGACCCCGCGTACTGGTCGGTCGACGACTCCCGCTGGCCCGCGGTCCGTCCCGACCTCCCCACGCACATGGTGGACCTGCTCGCCCCGCCGATCGTGGTCGGCGTGGCCCGCGTACCGGCCACGTCGAAACTGACCCCGCCCGACGCCACGGCCCCGGACCAGGCCCCCGTCGCCGTCGCCCCCCGCCGGCCCGTCGCGCCGGTACCGGCCGGCCGGCACCGCCGGGCGCTGGAGCGCTGACCAGCCGTTAACAAGGGCCCCCTGCTATGCGCGTTAAGAGGGGGCCCTTCCTTTCCCGGGGCCTTTCACCTGGTGGGCGGGAGCGCGGGTCCGTCGTACGGCGGCGGCCCGCACCGGTAGCGTCATCGGACATGACGGTCGTCCATCCGATCGCCCGGGCCTGGATCACCACCGGCGGCACCGGCGCGCAGAACTACGACGAGTTCGCCGACGACGCGGAGATCACCGCGATCATCGAGGCGAACCCGCACAGTGCCCTCGGCATCGAGATGCCACACCGGGCCCCGGAGAGCCTGGGGAAGTCGTTCCTGGACGCGCTGCCCGACGCGGTGGCCCGGCTCGCCGAGGCCAAGGCGGACGGCAGTTACACACCCGCCGAGCAGGTGGTGATCCTCTACCGGATCAGCGCGCCGGGGGAGGAGCCCGCGTACGGGCTGTTCGCCATGGTCGACACCGACCAGATCTCGACCAGGGCCGACGAGCCGGGCCTCGTGATCCGCAACGAGGATGTCTTCATCGCCAAGGTGCGGGAGCGGGTGGCCCTCGCCGACGCATTGAGGCACCTGCTCTCGCCCGTACTCCTGCTCCAGACCGGGCGGGGCGACGAGCTGCACGCCGCGCTCGCGGCGGCGACCGACGCGGCAGGGGCGCCCGCCGCGACCGACACCGACCAGGCCGGCCGCACGCACGCCATCTGGCTGGTCGGCCCGGGCCCGCAGCAGGACGAGCTGACCGCCCTGGCCGGCGGCGGCGAACTGGTCGTCGCCGACGGCAACCACCGCAGCCTCGCCGCCCAGACCGGCGGGCTGCCGCGCTTCCTGGCCGTGGTCACCACGCCGGCTTCGGTGGCCATCCAGCCCTACAACCGGCTGGTCAGCGAACTCACCACCAGCCCGGAGGAGCTGCTCGACCGCCTGCGCGCCGCCGGCGCCGAGGTCACGCCGATCGACGGCCCGGTCGAGGTCCCGGCGGCCGGTGGCACCGTCCATCTCCGGCTCCCCGGCTCCGGGTACGCCGTACGCCTGCCCCACGTCGGCACGGGCCGCCTGGAGAACCTGGACCACGCCCTGGTCGAGCGGCTGTTGCTGCGGGACGCGCTGGGGCTGGACCCCGGCGACAAGCGGATCACCTACGTCGGTGGCGACTACCCGGCGAGCTGGCTGACCGGCGAGGTCGACGCCGGTCGGGCCGAGCTGGCCATCCTCGTCGCGCCGGTGACCGTCGACGACTTCGTCGCGGTGAACCTCGCCCGGGAGAAGATGCCGCGCAAGAGCACCTGGTTCACCCCGAAGGCGCGCGGCGGCCTGGTCGTCGCCGAGCTGGACCTGTGACGAATCCGCCTCCGTGCCGCCGCCCGCGCGCCGGCACGGAGGCGGGCCTGTCAGACTGCGCGGTATGCGCGTCTACCTGGGATCCGACCACGCCGGTTTCGAGCTGAAGGTGCATCTGACCAATCACCTGGCCAAGCAGGGGTACGACGTGGTCGACGTCGGCCCGCACGCCTACGATCCGGACGACGACTACCCGGCGTACTGCCTGCACACCGGTGACCGGGTGGTGGCCGACGCGGGGAGCCTCGGTGTCGTCATCGGCGGCTCGGGCAACGGCGAGCAGATCGCGGCCAACAAGATCACGGGGGTGCGGGCGGCGCTGGCCTGGAACATCGAGACCGCGCAGCTCGCCCGTGAGCACAACGACGCCAACGTGGTCGCGGTGGGCGCCCGGCAGCACACCCTCGACGAGGCGACCGCGATCGTCGAGGCGTTCCTGACCACCTCGTTCTCCGGCAACGAGCGCCACGCCCGCCGCATCGGGCAGATGGCCGACTACGAGAACACCCGGAAGCTGCCGCCCCTGCCCTGATCCGGCGTCGCGTCCGGGGTCAGCGGCGGGGGAGGTCCTCCCGGGGCGTCCAGTTGCGGCGAACCAGGACCACGCGGGTCTCCGCCTCGGCCATGTCCTGCTCGGTCGGGCGGGCGGCGTCCCGCGCGCGCATCGCCGCGGTCACGCCCACCTGAGACGACCCCGAGCCCACCAGGCCCCGCAGGCCGCGCTCCCCCTCCTCCGGGCCGCCGCGACGGGTGCGCGGCGGCCCCTCGCCGTCGTGCGCCCCGGGCGTCGTCACGCTCGGCCCCTCGGCGCCACCGTCGGCGTGGTGCCGGTGCCGGCGCCGCCGTCGTTCCACGTCACCCATCAGCCGACCGTACCGCCCGGCGAGGCTCAGAACACCTCCATGCCGGCCGGGGCGCGGTGCCAGCCGAAGGCCGGCCCGACCGTCGCCAGCACGCCGGGCCGCAGCTCGCGTACGCGCCCGGCCGCGGCGAGCGCGCCCACCGTCGCTCCGCCCAGGTAGAGCTCGCCCAGGCAGCGGATGTCGCAGGCCAGCTCCGCCGGCCCGTCGCCGGGAACGCAGGTGGCGCCGTCCGGGCCGCCGGTGAGCCGCCACCGCCCGGCGTTCTCCGGCAGCAGCTCGTCGGCGACCTCCAGCACCACGTCGACCGGGGTCGCGTACCGGCGGGCGGCGAGCGCGGCCGGCAGGTCGACCACCCGCAGCCACAGCCCGTCGACCAGCCTCGCGCCGAGCCGGCGTGGCTCGTTCACCAGGCGCAACAGCGGCTCGTCCAGCGCCCCCGTGCGGTACGTGAGCCGCCGGGTCAGGTCGAGGGAGAGCAGCAGCCGCCACATCGCGAGGTACGCCGCCGGACTGCCGGTCACCACCTCGTCGACGGTGGTGAGCCCGTTCGGGCCGGTGGCGTCCCACTCGCTCTTCGTGCGGAAGAGCGCGTACCCGTCCACCCCGTCCGGGCCCTCGTGCAGGACGGCCCGGCGCTCGGTGGCGCCGCCGCGCTGGGCCGGCGGGTCGGCCAGCACGTAGTTCCACCACACCTCGCCGCGGCTGGACCAGCCGGGTCGGTCGGGGCGTACCGCGTCGTACACCCGGGCCAGCTCGGCGCGGCAGTCGACCGCCCGGGCCAGGCGGAGCCGGCCCTCGGCGGACGTCGGGCCCGGCAGGCGCAACTCGACGGTCTCGCCGTCGATGACGAGGCGCTGCGCGGCCAGGCCGTAGCCGTAGCGCGGGTAGATCCGGCCCTCGCTGGCCCAGAGCACCGCGACCGGCTCCCGGCCGGCGTCCCGCGCCTCGCGCAGTTGCCGTCGCATCATCTCGGTGAGCAGTCCCCGGCGGCGGTGCGTCGGCGCGACCCCCACCATGCTCACGTGCGCGGCGGGCAGGCGGGCCCCCGGCACGGTCAGCTCGCGCGTGAACGTGGTGGCGCTCGCCACGAGCGCGGAGCCGTCCCGGACGAGCAGGGTTCGCTCCGGCTCCAGGAGGGTCTTCTCGACCGCCCACGACTCGGCGTCGAAGCCGCCGTGGAAGAGTGTGCCGAGGAGTTCGCCCAGCTCGTCGAACTCCTCTTCCCGGGCGGCCGTGAAGGGCAGTGGGGGATTCGTCATGGTGCTCTGTCTAGTCGACCGGTCCGCTCCCGACGACCGGTTTGAGCGCTGGATACCCTCGATACTCAGACGGGGCCCGCTGGTCCCCGTCGGTCCAGGGGAGGGGACGACATGGGCGACCAGACACAGCCGTGGGCCGAACGGACCGTCGAGGTGCCGCCGCAGCCGGGGGTCGGCGTGCCGCAGCAGCGGGACGCCTTCCGGCGGGGGGTGGCCCCGGTCGGACGGTCCGGGACGCCCCGTACCGAGCCGTTCCCGGTGGTCGAGGAGCCGACCGGCACCGGTTGGCCGGGCGCGGCGGCTCCGCGCCGCCCGATGAGCTGGCACATCTCCCAGCTGCGTCGGGGTGGGGAGTGGAGCGCCGCCGGCGTGCTCTTCGCGTTCGTCTGCTGGGGGATCTGGGCGATCTCCGGCGGCGGTGATCTCGTCGCCCCGCTGCTGATCTTCGTGCTGAGCCTGCTCGTCGCGGCGGGCCTGTTCGCGCTCGCCCGGCTGGTCGGTCGCGTGGTGCTGGAGCAGCGCCTGGGCCGGGTGCGGCACAGCGCACGCGGCGCGCACCTGGTGACGGCGGTCTTCCTGACCGGCCTCGGTGTCGCGTGGCTCCAGCAGACGGAGTGGGTCGTTTCGGCCTGGAACTGGATCACCAACAACTAGGCCCGAGGCGGCCCTCGGGACCGTCCTCCGGACGCCCGGGCGGGCCGGCGATCCGCCGCCCGCCCGCGCGTCCGTCGCGGGGTGTCGCGACCCCGTCGTCCTCCCACCAGGTCCGCGGGCGCATACCCCTCGTGACGCGGATCATCCCCGCCGGCCGGGGCGGGTCGCCGGCCGATCAGTGCGTGCCGCCGCGTCCCTCGGCGTCGGCCTTCGGGGAGGCGACCCGCGCCGCCGGATCCTCGACGCCCGGCTCGCCGCCGTCCGGGTCGACCATGCCGTCGTACGCGTAGCGGACCCCGTCGTCGTCCTGCTTCGTGCTCCGCACGTAGCGGTGCATCATGCCGTCGATCTCCACCTCGATCAGGGCGTCGCCGCGCGTGTCGATGGTGCTGCCGTCCTGGGGCCACCGATGAGGTGTGCTGTCGTATTCGTGTCCATGCCGACGCCGTACCCGGGTCGCTCCGGTGCAAAACGGGCCTGCCGGACCGTCGCTTCCGGTCGCCTTGAGCCAGCGTTGACCGGGGCTCGCGAGAATCGACCGCCGTAGAACGGAAGCGCTGCACCCCGAGGAGTCCCCTTGACGTACGCATCCATGACCGGGCCGGTCGCCGGCGGGCCGGCCGACCGCCCGGGGCGCCGGCTGTTCACGTCCGAGTCGGTCACGGAAGGCCACCCCGACAAGATCGCCGACCAGATCAGCGACGGCATCCTGGATGCGCTCCTCACGGAGGA
>NZ_JBQHDE010000009.1:0-222902 GCF_052068455.1 Micromonospora sp. H33
CGCTTCTTCTCGCCGTGGCCCTTACGGTCGGCCTGGGCGCCCGGCTTGTCCGCCGGGGCGGCGAACGCGGTCGCCGGGCCGGCGAGGGCACCGCCGACGAACGCGGCACCAGCGGCGGTCAGAACGGTCTTACGCAGAATGTCGGTACGCATGATTGGTCGAAGCCTTTCGCTCGGGGGAAACCACGCCGGCACGCAAAAGGGGGGAAGGCGCCGCACGCGACAGGAAAGGGTGATTTCACAAGGACCAGCCCGGCGGGGTGCTGCTCGGGGGTCCGGGGATGTAACCGATCCGAGTCCCGGGCCATTCCGGCCCGCCGCCCGCCGGGGGCGGGTCAGGGGATCCCGGCCGGGCGCCTCGGGGGACGCCCTGCGGTCACCGCATGTACAACGGCCCGCCCCACCCGGCCATTCCACGACCGGGGTGGCCCCGACCACGGCACAGCCGACCCCGATACCGGACACCCCTCCCACGTCACCCCAGCCGGAAACGGATATCCCACCCAAGACCACCCCGCAGCCATCGGGACGCAACCGCACCCTCGAGACTTGGAAGGAAATGGCCCCTGGAGGGGCCGAAAGCTTCCAAGGTTTCGGGGTAGGGCGCGGGTGACGTATCGCCCTGTGTGAGGTGCTCGTATCCTTTCGGCGAACCTCTTCCGGGCGCCGGCCAGCGCCGGCACCCCGGCACCAGGCTTCGCGGACGAAAGGACACGGTGTGAGCACTGAGACGTTGGAGTTCCAGGCCGAGGCACGTCAGCTGCTCCAGCTGATGGTCCACTCGATCTACTCGAACAAGGACGTCTTCCTGCGGGAGCTGATCTCGAACGCCTCGGACGCGCTGGACAAGCTGCGCCTGGCGTCGCTGATCGACAAGGACCTCCAGGTCGACACCGCCGACCTGCACATCGCGATCGAGGTCGACAAGACGGCGCGCACCCTGACCGTGCGGGACAACGGCATCGGCATGTCCCGGGACGAGGTCGTCCAGGTGATCGGCACCATCGCCAAGTCCGGCACCGCCGAGCTGCTGCGCAAACTGCGTGAGTCGACCGACGCCGGCGCCTCGCAGGAGCTGATCGGCCAGTTCGGCGTCGGTTTCTACGCGGCGTTCATGGTCGCCGACCGGGTCGAGCTGGTCACCCGCAGGGCGGGGGAGACCGGCGGCACCCGCTGGGAGTCGACCGGCGAGGGCACGTACACGATCGCGCCGGTCGACGACGCGCCGCAGGGCACCGCCGTCACCCTGCACCTCAAGCCGGTCGACACCGACGACAACCTGCACGACTACACCGCCGAGTGGACCATCCGGCAGATCGTCAAGCGGTACTCCGACTTCATCGCCCACCCCATCCGGATGGCGGTCGAGCGGCCCGGCGCGGACGGCGGCGAGCCCACCACCGAGGTGCAGACCCTCAACTCGATGAAGGCGCTGTGGGCGCGGCCGCGCGACGAGGTCGAGCCGGCCGAGTACCACGAGTTCTACAAGCACGTCAGCCACGACTGGGCCGACCCGCTCGAGATCGTGCACATGCGGGGCGAGGGCACCTTCGAGTACGAGGCGCTGCTCTTCCTGCCGTCACACGCCCCGCTCGACCTCTTCTCCCCGCAGGGCCGCCGCGGCGTGCAGCTCTACGTCAAGCGCGTCTTCATCATGGACGACTGCGAGGCGCTGATGCCGGCGTACCTGCGCTTCGTGAAGGGCGTGGTTGACGCGCACGACCTGTCGCTGAACATCTCGCGCGAGATCCTCCAGCAGGACCGGCAGATCCAGGTCGTCCGACGGCGCCTGGTGAAGAAGGTCCTCGCCACCGTCCGGGACCTCAAGGCCAACCAGCCGGAGAAGTACCGCACCTTCTGGGCCGAGTTCGGCGCTGCGGTCAAGGAGGGCCTGATCGACGACACGGAGAACCGGGACACGCTCCTGGAGATCCTCTCCGTCGCCTCGACCCACGACGCCGCCGAGCCGACGGACCTCGCCGGCTACGTCAGCCGGATGAAGGACGGCCAGACCGACATCTACTACGCCACCGGCGAGAACCGCACCACCATCGAGAACTCGCCGCACATGGAGGCGTTCCGCGCCAAGGGCTACGAGGTGCTGCTGCTCACCGACCCGGTCGACGAGGTCTGGGTGGAGCGGGTCGGCGAGTACGACGGGAAGACGCTGCGCTCGATCGCCAAGGGCCAGGTCGACCTGGACACCGAGGAGGAGAAGAAGGAGGCCGAGGCCGAGCGGGAGCGGCAGCGCACCGAGTACGCCGACCTGCTCACCTGGATGAGCGGCGCCCTCGCCGACCAGGTCAAGGAGGTCCGCCTGTCGTCCCGGCTGACCACCTCCCCGGCCTGCGTCGTCGGCGACGCCCACGACCTCACGCCCACGCTGGAGAAGATGTACCGGGCGATGGGCCACGAGGTGCCGCAGGTCAAGCGGATCCTGGAGCTGAACCCGACCCACCCGCTGGTGAACGGCCTGCGCAAGGCCCGCGAGCAGGGCGGCACCGAGGAGTCGCTGACGGAGACCGCCGAGTTGCTGTACGGGATGGCGCTGCTCGCCGAGGGCGGCGAACTGGCCGACCCGTCCTGGTTCACCCGGATCCTCGCCGAGCGCCTCGCGCGTACCCTCTGACCGGCGGCGGGGACGCCGCGCCGGCGGCGTCCCCGCGTCAGGTCGCGGCGCTCCGCCGGGACGCCACCCACCAGCCGGCCGTCGCCACGACCGCGACGGCGCCGCTGAGCAGGAACGGCGCGACCAGCCCGGCCCGGGCGGCGAGCGCGCCGCCGGTGAGGGCGCCGAGCGCCGTGCAGCCGTAGGTGAGCGTGCGGGAGGCGGCCACGACCCGGCCGAGCAGCCCCTCGGGTACGAGACGCTGCCGCAACGACAGCGCGGCGGCGGCGGTCCAGAACGTCCAGAACGGTCGGCCGAGCGACCGGTCAGCGACCATGCCGGTGAACCTATCGCGCCACCATCCGCCCGCCGGGACGGGCGAGTACCCGAGGATCAGGTCGGCATGAGGATCACCGGCAGGTCGCCGTCGCCGTAGCGTGGCTCGCGGGTGAGGATCGGTGCGTCGTGCTCCAGGCATGCCATCACGGTGGTCGCCAGGTCGAGCCGGCCGGTGAACCCGCGCCAGTACGCCAACTCCTGCCAGGAGTCACCGCGGGTGGGCAGCACGGCGCAGGCGTCCAGCGCGAGCAGCCGGTGCAGCAACGCCCGATCCTTCGGGTTGCTGACCATGGCGGAGGTCTCGGCGGCGGTGACGGCCGTGACGCCGAACCGCACGCGGTCCTGGATCACCTCGTGCAGTGGCTCACCCACGTGCACAGAGCCATCGACGTACGCCAGCAGCGCGGAGCGGTCCAGCACCAGTCGCACCGGCCGCTCTCCTGGACCGGTCACGCGGCCGGCGTCTCGGTGGTGCCGACGGCCTCGTCACTCAGGTGCTGCCGCACCCGGTCGCGGACCGCCGCGTACCGCTCCGCCGGCCACGCCGCGTCCACGGCCGCGCGACGCGCCTTGGCGGCGGCCACACCCTGCTCGGTGACCGCGATACCGGCTCGGGCCAACTCAGTCTCAAGATCCTCGAGGCGCTTGCGGTCCCGTACCGCTTCCGCGACGTAGGCGGATGCGTTGGGTTGTTCCGCCAGGATCTCGGCCACGTCCGGTGGGACGGAGATCGACAACTTCCGCGAGGGTCCGGTCATACCGACAAGATACAACTGGTGGCATCGTGCTGGTGGCAGCCACGGGTGTGGACCGCGTCGCAACGGGAAGGCGGACCTCCTCGCGTCTCGGACGCGGGCGCGCCGGGGACAGGAGGGACATGGCCGGGGGATCCTTCGTGGTGGTCGGCGGCACGAGCGGCCTCGGGCTGGCGGTCGCCCGCGCCCTCGCCGGAGCGCACCGCGTCGCCGTCCTCGGAGACGTCGCGAGCGAGGTGGCGTCCGTCCGCGGCGAGCTGGGCTGCGACGGCGGAGTCTGCGACGTCGCCTCCTACGCCGAGGTACGTGATTCCTTCGGCTGGCTCGCCGAGCGGTACGGCACGATCCACGGGGTGGCCGACTGCGCGTCGGTGTGGGCGGGTGGGGACCTGCTGGACCTGCCCCCCGAGCGCATCCGGCGGGCCGTCGAGGTCAACGTGCTCGGCACCACGTACGTGTGCCGGGAGGCGCTGCGGCAGTTCCACCGGCAGGGCTTCGGCAACCTGGTGTACGTCGGTGCCATGGCGGTGGTGAAGGCCCGGCCGGGCATCCCGGTCTACCGGGCGACCAAGAGCTACGGCGCCAGCCTGGTCGAGTCGCTGGCCGAGGCGCAGCACAGCAACCGGGTGAAGGTGATGCAGCTGCACCCCGGGCCGATGCCCACCCGCCTGCAGGAGCGGGTGGGCGACGAGTTCCTGGACACGGTGTACGCCATGGCCGACCAGGTCGCGCCGGAGGTCGTCCGGCTGCTCCAGCTCGCCCCCGACGACCTGTACGTCTCCGGCGAGCTCGTGCTGCGCGCGGACGGGCGGTGGTGACGCGGGCCGACGCCGAGCCGGCCGTCTCGGCCTGGGCGCCGCTGCGGATCGCGGTGTACCGCAGCCTCTGGCTGGCCCTGCTGGCCGCGAACGTCGGCACCTGGATGCAGACCGTCGGCGCCCAGTGGCTCCTGATCGACGAGCCGAACGCCTCGACACTGGTCGCCCTGGTGCAGACCGCCAGCCTGCTGCCGGTGCTGCTGCTGGCGCTGCCGGCCGGCGCTCTGGCCGACGCCTTCGACCGCCGGCACCTGCTGATCTCCGTGCAGCTGTTCATGGTGGTGGTCGCGGCGGCGCTGACGCTGCTCACCGCCACCGGCCGGATGCCGCCGGCGCTGCTGCTCACGCTGACCTTCGCGTTCGGCGTCGGGCAGGCGCTCACCCTGCCGGCGTGGGCGGCGGTGATCCCGGAACTGGTGCCACGGGACCACCTGCGGGCCGCCTCCGCGCTCGGCTCGATCAGCGTCAACGTGGCGCGGGCCGTGGGGCCCGCCGTGGCCGGCGTCCTGATCGCCCGGGTGGGTGCGGCGCCGGTCTTCGCGCTCAACGGCGTGGCGTTCCTGGTCTTCGCCGTGGCCCTGCTGCGCTGGCGGCCGGGCGACGCCCGTGCCGTCGAGGTACCCGAGCCCTTCACCGCCGCCCTGCGCGCCGGCAGTCGGTACGTGCGCCACTCGCCGATCGTCCGCCGGCTGCTCCGGCGCGCGCTGGTGTTCCTGGTGCCGGGCAGCGTGCTGTGGGCGCTGCTGCCGCTGGTGGCCAGCCGGCGGCTCGGTATGGACTCCGGCGGGTACGGGCTGCTCCTCGGCGCCCTCGGCGTGGGCGCGATCCTCGGCGGCCTGCTGCTGCCCTGGGTCCGCACCCGGTTCACGGCCAACCAGTTCCTGCTGGTGGCGAGCGCACTGTACGGCGGGACGCTGTTCGTCGTGGGTACGGTCCAGGCCGTACCCGTGGTGCTCCTCGCCCTGCTGCCGGCGGGCCTGGCCTGGGTCAACGTGCTGGCCAACGTCAACGCCGAGATGCAGATCTTCCTGCCGGGCTGGGTGCGCGCCCGCGGTCTGGCCATCTACCAGGTGGTGTTCGCCGGCGGCCAGGCGGTGGGCGCCTTCGCCTGGGGCGTGGTGGCGGACATGGCGGGTCTGGTCGCCGCCTTCCTCGCCGCGGGCGCCCTCATGCTGGTCGGCGCCGTGACCAGCCAGATCTGGCCGCTGCCCGACCTGCGGGGCGTGGACAGGGACCCGGCCACGTACTGGCCCCGCCTGCAACTGGCGCACGAACCGGACCCGCGGGTGGGTCCCGTGCTGGTTACCGTGACCTACACCGTCCGGCGGGAGCGGGAGCGGGAGTTCCTCGACGCGATGGACACCGTCCGCGGCTCACGACAGCGGACCGGGGCGATGCGGTGGGGGCTGTTCCGCGAGGGCGAGTCCGTCGACCGGTTCGTGGAGGTCTACCTGGTGCCGTCCTGGGACGAGCACCTGCGGCAGCACGGCGGGCGGCTGACCGGTGCCGACCAGGAGGCCGAGGAGCGGGCGCGGGACCTCGCCGACGGGGAGCCGGAGGTGCGACACCTGCTGCCGGCCGCCGCCGGCGCGGCGATGACCGACCACCGGGAAGAGGGCTGAGCGGGATCAGCGGCGGCGCCGACCGGGGTGTCGCCGCTCCACTCGCCCAGCTTCCCGACCCTGGCCGGCCGGGCCCGGAAACGGACAGCGGTCACCGGATCGGGCGGCCACCGCGCGCCCCGGCGTGGGAGCGACGCCGGTTGGGTAACACCGGCGGGCATGAGCACTCCTACGGCGGAGCGCGCCGCGGCGCCGGCCCGCGTCGGGGCGGTCGCGGTCGTCGCGCACCGGAGGAAGACCTTCGGCGGCGGCCTGGACGCCCTGCGCACCGAGCTGGTCGCGGCGGGCGTCGAGAACCTGATCTGGTACGAGGTGCCGAAGAGCCGCAAGGCCCCGAAGAAGGTGCGCAAGGCGCTGAAGAGGGGCGCCGACCTGGTCTTCGTGTGGGGCGGTGACGGGATGGTGCAGCGCTGCGCCGACACCCTCGCCGGCTCGGGCACCGCCATGGCGATCCTGCCCGCCGGCACCGCGAACCTCTTCGCCGCGAACCTGGGGATCCCGGAGGACCTGTCCGAGGCCGTCCGGATCGGGCTGCACGGCCCGCGTCGCGCGCTCGACCTGGGAAGGCTCAACGGCGAGCACTTCGCGGTGATGGCCGGTGCCGGCTTCGACGGCGACCTGATCCGGGAGGCCGACCGGAAGCTCAAGGGCAGACTCGGCCGGGTCGCGTACCTGTGGACCGGGCTGCGGCACGTGCGGGGCGAACTGGTCCGCACCCGGATCACCGTCGACGGCGCCGAGTGGTTCGACGGCGAGGCGAGCTGCGTGCTGTTCGGCAACGTCGGCACGATCACCGGCGGCATCCCGGCGTTCGACGACGCCCGCCCGGACGACGGCGCCCTGGAGATCGGGGTGTCGACCGCGGACGGCGCGCTGGACTGGGCGCGGACGCTGGGCCGGATGGCGGCCGGCCGCTCCGAGGAGTCGCCGTTCGTGCGGATCACCCGTGGCCGCCGGGTGAAGGTGCGCCTCGCCGCGCCCCGGACGTACGAGCTGGACGGCGGCGCGCGCGGCGCGGTGACGAAGCTGAAGGTCCGGGTCGTGCCGGGCGCGCTGACGGTCTGCTGCCCGGAGACGTCAGGGCGGTGACGTCGACGGCGGCGGATCTCGTCCGGCCGGGGAGCGGACCGGGTGGCCTACCATTCGGGGAGTGTCGACCGTCGATTCGCCAGCCGTGCTCGAAACGGTGTGGCAGCAGCAGGGTGTCTGGTCCCGGGCGGCGGACGCGGCGCGGCGACGGATCGTTCGGGGCCGCCGTCTGGTCGCCGGCCTGACCGTGGTCGCCGCCGTGGCCGGCACCGCGGCCGCGCAGCTCGACACCGTGCACCTGGCGGCGAGCCGGGCGCTGGCGATCGCCGCCGCCGCCGCGCTGGGCCTCGTCCCGCTGGCCGCCCGGTCCACCGCCCGCGAGCCGGTGCAGGTCTGGGCGCGGCTGCGCGCGGTCGCCGAGTCGCTGAAGGCCGAGGTGCACCGCCACCTGGCCGGGGTGGCCCCGTACCGGGGGTCGGACCGCGACGCGGTGCTGCTGAGCCGCGTGGACGCGATCCTGGACGAGGTCGGCGATCTGGTCGGGCACACGGTCGACGTCGCTCCGGAGGCCCGACCGCTGCCGGCGGTGTCGGACGTCTCGTCGTACCTGGCCGAGCGGGTGAACCGGCAGGTCGAGCGGTACTACCTGCCGGAGGCCCGGCGGACGGGCGCCGCGGCCCGCCGGATCCGGGTGGTCACGACGGGCCTGACCGCGGCGGGCGCGCTGATCTCCGCCGTGGTCGGCGTGCTCGGCGACGGGCTCGGCCTCGCCGCGTGGGTGGGCGTCGTCGCCACGGTGACGACGGCCGTGGTCGGGTACGGCGCGGCCCAGCAGTACGAGCAGCACCAGATCGAGTACGCCCGCAGCGCCGACCAGCTCATCCGGCTGCTCCGTGCCCGGCGGGACGGGGACGGGTGGACCGACGATGACGCGGTCGTGGCGGAGGCGGAACGTCTCATCGCACTGTCCAATGAGGCCTGGATGGCCAGAACCCTTGAAGAAGATGGCGTACCGCACCGCTGAGGCTACTCGGCGTGTTGTAGAATCATCGACAGTTGTCTAGGGCCGCCGTCCCGGGTGGCCCCCGCTGACCCACAAGTCCGATGGGGGGACTCACGTGGATCGCAACGCAGGCCGGTCGACGACCATCGCTCCGCTGGCCGATCTCCGGCACACTCCGCTCGGCAAGATTCCGCTCTCCCGCGCCCGCACCGTGGCGCTTCCCGACACCCGCACCGTGGACCAGCCGGCGCGCGTCGATGTCGCAGCCTTCGGCTCTTCGATCTGACGCCGGTGAGCCCGCGACGCCCGGACGGCCCGCGTCGGCCGTAACCCTGAGTCAGTTCGTCCTCAAGATCGTCAGCCGGTGCGACCTGTCCTGCGACCACTGCTACGTCTACGAGCACCCCGACCAGTCCTGGCGCCGTCAGCCACACACCATGGCGCCCGCGACGGTGGCCGCCGCCGCCCGGCGCATCGTCGAGCACGCGGTCGCGCACCGGCTCGACTCGGTACGCGTGGTGCTGCACGGCGGTGAGCCGCTGCTCGCCGGCGCGGCCGGGCTCGCTGCTACCGCCGCCGAGCTGCGCCGCCAGCTCGACCCGGTGACCCGGCTGGACCTGCGCATGCAGTCCAACGGCGTGCTGCTCACCGAGGAGATCGCCGAGGTGCTCGTCACCCACGGCGTCGCGGTCGGCATCTCCCTCGACGGCGACCGGGCCGCCAACGACCGGCACCGCCGCTACGCCTCCGGCGCGAGCAGCCACGCCAAGGTGCGGCGGGCCCTCGCTCTGCTGCGCCGCCCCGAGTTCCGGCCGAGCTACGCCGGGCTGCTCTGCACGGTCGACCTCGCCAACGACCCCGTCGCCGTCTACCGGGCGCTACTGGCCGAGGACCCGCCCCACATCGACTTCCTCCTGCCGCACGCCAACTGGGAGCGACCCCCGCCACGCCCGGCCGGCGTCGCCACCCCGTACGCCGACTGGCTGCTCGCCGTGCACCGGGCCTGGACGGCCGACGGGCGCCCGGTGCCGATCCGGCTGCTGGACTCGCTGCTCGCCACGGCCGCCGGCGGCGTCACCCGCACCGAGGCGGTCGGGCTGGCCGCCGCCGACCTGGCCGTCGTCGAGACCGACGGCAGCTACGAGCAGGTCGATTCGCTCAAGTCCGCGTACGACGGGGCGCCGGCCACCGGGCTGGACGTCTTCACCCATCCGATCGACGCGGTCGCCGCCCACCCGATGATCACCGTCCGGCAGGCCGGGCTGGCCGGGTTGTGCGCCACCTGCCGCGCCTGTCCGGTCGTCCGCCAGTGCGGCGGCGGCCTGTTCGCGCACCGTTACCGCCCCGGCGCCGGCTTCGACAACCCCTCGGTCTACTGCGCCGACCTGGCCCACCTGATCCTCGGGGTGACCGGCGAGGAAGGCGCGGCGCCGCCGGCCTCGGGCCGTCCGGCCGCGTCGGACACCGCGATGCCGCCGGCACCGGCCGTTCCCGCCGGGCGGGATGCCGCGACACACCCGGCATCGAGTCGAGAACCCGTGGACGGGTCGGCGGGAGACGGCGACGCGCCGGCGGAGGACGGCGTCGGGCCGGACGTGCTGGACCAGTCGGTCCTGGACGACCTCGGCACCGGCCACGGCACCGACGCCTCGGTCCGCCAGCTCGCCGCCGTCCACCTGGCCAAGACCCGGGCGCTGCTGGTCGCGCTCAGTCCGGCCACGGCCGGGCACCCGCTCGCCGCGGCGGCCTGGGAGCGACTGGTCGACCTGGACGTCACCGCGCCGGCGGCGGTGCGGGAGGTGCTGGCCCACCCGTTCGTCCGCCGCTGGGCGCACCAGTGCCTGGAACGCCCGGCGCTGGCCGACCTCGGCCGCCTCGCGGCGGTGGCCGCGGCGGCGGCGGTCCGCGCGGGTGCCGACGCCGACCTGGCCGTGCCGGTCCGCGACGGCATACTCGCGCTCCCCACGCTCGGGGCGCTCGCCCTGCCGGAGGTGTCCGGTCCCGTCCTGCTGACCCCGGTGGACGGCGGGTTCCGGGTGCGGGCGGACGGGCGGACCGTCGACGTGCGGCCCGGCGAGGAGACATCCACCTGGCGCCCGGTTCGCCGCGCCGGCGATCCCGATGTGCTGATCGAGGACACCGACCCGCACCGGGACTGCTACCAGGACCTGGCGGTGGCGCCGCGACTCGGCGCCGACGCCGCCGCCCGCTGGGCGGCCCACCTGACGACGGCGGTGGACCGGATCGACACCGAGGCCGAGGCGTACGCGCCCGGCGTGCGGGCGCTGCTCCGCGCGGTCGTCCCGCTACGGCCGGACCGGCGGGGCCGGCAGCGCAGCGCCGCCGCCGCGTCCGCCTTCGGCGCGGTGGCGGTCACGCCGGTGCCCGACGACGCGGCGCTTGCCGTGCTGCTCGTCCACGAGGTGCAGCACCTGAAGCTCGACGGGGTGCTCGACGTCTGCGAGCTGGTCGACCGGCGGGACGCGCGGCTGCTCACCGTGCCGTGGCGGGACGACCCGCGTCCGGTGGAGGGCGTGCTGCACGGCACGTACGCCCACCTCGCGGTCGCGGACGTGTGGCGCCGCCGGCCGGGCGCGGAGGCCGCCGCCCACCACCGCCGGTACCGCGACTGGACCGACGGCGCGCTCGACGCCCTGCTCGGGCTGGGCGCGCTGACACCGGCGGGGGAGCGGTTCGTCGCCCGGATGCGCTCCACGGTGGACCGCTTGACATGACCGTCGGGCGCGCCGGGCTGGCCGCCGACCTGCGGGCCCTGGGCCTGCCGATCGGTGCGACCGTGCTGGTCCACGCCTCGCTGCGCCGGATCGGGCCGGTCGCGGGCGGCCCGGCGGCACTGTCCACCGCTCTGCGCGAGGTGCTCGGCGCCGCCGGGACGGTGGTGGTGCCGACGCAGACCGCCGGCAACTCGATCACCTCACCGGCCTTCCGGGCCGCCACCGCCGGCCTGACCGCGCGCGAGGCAGCGGAGATGGAGGCCCGGATCCCGCCGTTCGACCCGGACCGCAGCCCGTCGCAGGGCATGGGCGCGCTCGCCGAGTACGTGCGCCGACAGCCGGGCGCGATGCGCAGCCGGCACCCGCAGACGTCGTTCGCGGCGCTCGGCCCGGCTGCCGCCACCCTGACTACCGTGCACGACCTCGACTGCCACCTGGGCGAGCGGTCCCCGCTCGGCGCCCTGTACGCGGCCGACGCGCACGTCCTGCTGCTCGGTGTGGACTACGCGGTCTGCACGGCCTTCCACCTCGCCGAGTACCGCCTCGCCCGCCCGGCCGCCCGGCGGCCGTACCGCTGCTACATCCGGGACGACGCGGGCCGGCGAGTCCGGCGCGACTTCCTCGCCCTCGACCTCGACGACTCCGACTTTCCCCGGATCGGCGCGGCGCTGGACGGCCGGCCCGAGGTGCGGCGCGGCCGGGTCGGCGCCGGCACCGGCCGGCTGCTGCCGATGCGTACGGCCGTCGACTTCGCGGGCCGGTGGATGAGCCGGCACCGGACGCGAGCGCGACTGCGGGTTTGCCACTGCCGATACTGTGGTCCCGCGGGAGTGTCCCCTTCGGACGGGAGCGGCGTGTGATCGAGGAGGAGTTCCGGGTGGACCCGCGCGCCCCCGTGTTCTTCCTCAGCTACGCCCGAGCCAAGCAGCGGCCCGCCGAGCCGCCCCGGGACACCAACCAGAAGGTGTTCCAGCTCTACGTCGACCTGTCCGACCACGTGTCCGAGCTGCTGGGCCTGCCCGCGGGCAGCACCGCCGGCTTCCTCGACCGGGTCCTCGACGGCGGCCAGGTGTGGGCGGACGACCTGGCCTTCGCCGCCGGCCACTGCCAGGTCTTCATCCCGCTGATCTCCCCGCAGTACCTGCGCAGCGCCTGGTGCGCCCGCGAGTGGAACGCGTTCGTGCGCCGCCGGCAGGTGCGCCGCCCCGACGCCCGGGCGACGCCGGGGGAGCGGCCCATCATCCCGGTGAACTGGTCGGTGATGGGCCGCCGCCAACTGCCGGAGGCGATCCGCCGGCGGCAGATGTTCTCCCCGACCGGGCTGCCGCCCGACATCGCCCCGCAGTACCAGCACGAGGGCATCTACGGCCTGCTCAGCCTGGGCCGCAACGGCAAGGACGCGTACGACGCGGTGGTGTGGCGGCTCGCGCAGCGGGTGGTGCGTGCGGTGGACACGCACTGGGTCGAGCCGTACGTGTCGCACATCGAGGAACTCGGCGAGGGGTTCGAGGAGGCCGGGGATGAGCTGGACTGACACCACCGGCTCCCGCGCCGGCCGGGAGACGTACTTCTTCCTCAGCTACGCCCACTCGGTGCCGCTGTCGGCGGCGGCCCGCCCGGACACGGACTACTGGGTCACGCGGTTCTTCCAGGACCTGCACGCCGCCGTGCAGCGGGGCGCGCGCCGCGCCGGTGACCTCGACATCGGGTTCTTCGACGGGCTCGTCGCCCCCGGCGCCGACCTGAAGCAGGCGCTCACCGACGCGCTCAGCCTCGCCCACGTCTTCGTCCCGCTCTACTCGCCGAACTACTTCAGCAACGCCTGGGCCGTCGGCGAGCGGGCCGCCTTCCGGTCCCGGCTGGGCCGGCTGGGCCCCGGCGAGGCGGGCCGGCACATCCTGCCGGTGCTGTGGATCCCCTTCCCGCCCTGGGACGACCGGCCGGAGATGGCCGAGGCCCTGGATCTGGTCGGCGGCCCCACCGAGTACGCGGAGAACGGCCTGCGGGCGTTGTGCAAGCTCAGCGCCTACCGGCGGCAGTACGACGTGGTGCTCAGCGCGCTCGCCGAGCGGATCATCGCGGTGACCGAGACCGCACCGCTGCGCCGCTCCCGGGCCGCCCCGGTGGGCGCCGCCCCGGTGGAGGACCGGGGGGATCCGGCGCTGGTCGTCACCGCGCTCGCCGGCCCGGACGGGCGGCAGTGGCGGCCCTTCGCCGGGCGGCACGTGCTGACCATCGCCGACTACGTGGCCGCCACGGCCCAGCGGCTCGGGCTGCCGACCCGGGTCGTCGAGTTCGCCGGCGCCCGCGACCACGCCCCGGACAGCCCGACCGTCCTGCTGATCGACGCCAACCTGGGCGTGGCGGCCGTCCGGGAGGCGATCGCCGGCCTGCCGCGCTGGGTGGTGCCGCTGGTCGTCGCCGGCGCCGACACCCGGCCCGGGGGGACCGCCCGGGAGGCGGGGGCCGACGAGATCGACGCCGCGCTGCGCGAGGCCCGGTTCCCGGAGGTGCGGCCGGTCCACGGCGTGGACGAGTTCGAGCGCAGCGCGCCGCTGCTGGTGATCGAGGCACGCAAGCAGTTCCTCCGGCACGGCCCGCTCTACCCGCAGGACGCCCCGGGCACACCGCGGCCGAGCCTGCGCCCGACCGACCCATCCGACCAGCGGCGACGAGGGGAAGACCGATGACGGAACAGCGCGACGGTCAGGTCGTCACCTTCTACTCGTACAAGGGCGGCACCGGCCGCACGATGGCCCTGGCGAACACGGCCTGGATCCTCGCCGCGAACGGCCAGCGGGTCCTCGTCGCCGACTGGGACCTGGAGTCACCGGGGCTGCACCGGTTCTACACGCCGTTCCTCGACCCCGAGCAGGTCGCCTCCACCGGTGGCGTGATGGACCTGATCGTCGAGTACGAGTGGGCGAACCTGAAGCGGCGCCGGGAGGCCGAGGCCGCCGGGCTCGCCGAGGCGGTGGAGTCGCGGCCCAGCGACTGGCACCGCCACCTGGCCAAGGTGCAGAAGTACGCCTTCTCCGTCAACTGGGAGTTCCCCGGCGGCGGCAGCCTCGACCTGCTGCTCGCCGGCCGGCACAACCCGGACTACGCGAGCAGCGTCACCGGCCTGAACTGGGACAACTTCTACAACCGGCTGGGCGGGGCGCTCTTCTTCGACGCGCTGCGCGAGGACATGAAGCGCCACTACGACTGGACGCTGATCGACAGCCGCACCGGCATCAGCGACGTCGCCGAGATCTGCACCATCCACCTGCCGGACGTGCTGGTCGACTGCTTCACCCTGAGCGACCAGGGCATCGACGGCGCCGCCGCGGTCGCCGCCCGGGTCCGCGGCTACGAGGGGCGGCGGGCGCGGCGGGTGCTGCCGGTGCCGATGCGGGTGGACGAGGGGGAGAAGGGCAAGGCCGACGCCGGCCGGGCGGTGGCGATGCAGCGTTTCGCCGGGCTCCCGGGCGGGATGACCGACGCCGAGCGGCGCGAGTACTGGCTCACCGTCGAGGTGCCCTACCGGGCCTACTACGCGTACGAGGAGACCCTCGCCACCTTCGGCGACATCCCCGGCAGCCGCACCACGCTGCTGTCCGCGTACGAGACGCTGACCGGCCACATCACCGGCGGCCGGATCGCCGCGCTGCCCCGGATGGACGAGGCGCTGCGCCGCCGCACCGTGGCCCGCTTCGAGCGCAAGCCCGCCGTCGCCGACGAGCTGATCGTGCTGCGGCACGTCGCGGAGGACCAGGCCTGGGCGGAGTGGGTGCAGGCCGTCCTCACCGCCGTGGACCTGCGGGTAGTCACCGCGGAGGTGGACGACCCGCCGCCGGTGCGGGCCGGCACGGTGACCCGCGACGTCACCCTGGTCTCCCGCTCCTACCGGGCGGCGCACGGCGAGCAGGTCGACCCGCACCGGTCGGGCGCGGCGCTGATCGTGTACGTGGACAGCACCACCCCCTCGCCCGACGCCCCGATCGGCAGCTGGGTGTCGCTGCACGAGCTGGCCGCCGAGGAGGCCGTCGACCGGCTGGTGCAGCTCCTGGGGGTGTCCCCGCCTCCCGGCCACGGTCGTCCGCTGGTGCGCATTGCCCGCTACCCGGGCTCCCGGGCGCCGGTATTCAACCCGCCCAGCCGCAACCTCCGGTTCACCGGGCGGGAGGAGCTGCTGCGCCAGCTCCGGGAGGAGCTGAAGGCCGCCGGCAGCACCGGCATCCCGGTGGCGTTGCGGGGAGGCCCGGGAATCGGCAAGACGCAGCTCGCGATCGAGTACGCGCACCGCTTCCGCGGCGCGTACGACGTCATCTGGTGGGTGCAGGCGGACCCGCCGCAGTTCGTCGACGTGCGGGTGGCCGACCTCGGCGCGGAGCTGGGCCTGCCCCGGCAGCCCACCATCCCGGAGATGACCCGGGCGGTACGGCAGCGGCTCAGCCGCCCCGAGCGCCGCCCCGACGGCGGCCCGCCCGAGCAGTGGCTGCTCGTCTTCGACAACGTCGACCAGTACGAGCACGTCCGCGACTACCTGCCGCAGGGCGTCGGGCACGTGCTCGTCACCACCCGCAACCCCGACTGGGGCGACCTGGCCCGGGCCCTGGACGTCGAGGCGTTCCAGCGGGCGGAGAGCGTCGCGCACCTGCGGGCCCGCGTCGGCGAGCGGTCGATCACGGTCGCCGAGGCCGAGCAGGTCGCCGACGCGGTCGAGAACGTGCCGATCTTCGTCGCGATGGCCGGCGCCTGGCTGGCCGACACCGGCACCCCGGTCGCGGACTACCTGGCCGGCCTGGAGCGCACCGGCCCGGCCGAGGACATCTGGGACTTCTCCCTCCAGCGGCTGCGGGAGGGCTCGGCGGGCGCGTACCGGCTGCTCCAGCTCGCGTCGGTGCTCGCCCCGGAGATCTCCCTCGAGCTGCTCTACAGCGACCAGGTCGCCAAGGTCATCGCCGCGCACGACCCGGTGGTGGCCGCCCGGGTGGCCGACCGGGTCTCCGAACGGGACATCGCCGCCGCGCTCGTGCAGCGCATCAACCGCCTCGCCCTGGTCAAGGTCGACCTGCACGCCCAGCAGGTGCAGGTCCACCGGCTGCTCCAGGCGGCGCTGCGGGCCCGGATGACGCCCGAGGAACTGGCCGGCGTGAAGCAGGACGTGCACCGCATCCTCGCCGGCTCCCGCCCCTCCGGCGAGGTGGAGGACCCGGCCGCCCAGGCACGCCTGCGCCTGCTCTGGCCGCACCTCGACGGCGCCGACGCGCTGTCCTCACCCGACGACGACGTGCGTCAGCTCATCATCGACCGGATCCGCTACATCTACCTCAACGGCGGGTACGCGCAGGGTCACCGGTACGCCGAGCAGGCCGACGCCGCCTGGTCGCGGCTGCTGGCCCAGCTCGCCCCGGACACGTCCGAGCACCGGGCGTTGCAGGTGCAGCTGCTGCACCTGCGGTTCAACCGGGCCAACCTGCTGCGCGGCCTCGGCCGGTTCGACGACGCCCGCCGCCTCGACGAGGAGACGCTCGGCGCCCAGGAGAAGCTCATCGGGTCCAGCCACCCGTACACCCTCATGACCGCCGGTGGCTACGGCGGTGACCTGCGGGCGATCGGCCGCTACTCCGACGCGCTGGAACGGGACCTGCGCACGTACGCGGCCTCGGTGGAGGTGTTCGGCGAGGACCACCGCCGGACGCTGACCGCCGCGAACAACCTGGCCGCGTCGTACCGCCTGATGGGCGACTTCCGGCGGGCCCTCGACGGCGACGAGGCCACCTACCGCCGGCTGCGCGTGGTGCTCGGCCCGGATCACCCGCGTACGCTGCTCACCGCCAACAACCTGGCCCGGGACCTGCGGGAGGCGGGCGACTACGAGGGGTCGGTGGCGCTGCTGCAGACCGTGGTGGCCGGGTACCGCAACCTCTTCGGCGACCAGTCCCGCAACGTGCTCACCGCGCAGACCAACCTGGCCGCGTCGCTGCGCAGCACCGGTGAGATCGCCGAGGCGGCGCGGCTGCTCGACGACGCGTACGAGCACCTGCTCACCGGGTTCGGCCCGCTCAACCCGGACACCCTGTTCAGCCGCCTGTCCCGGGCCGCGAACCTGATGCTCCAGGGAGAGTGGGAGCGGGCCCGACTCGAGCTGACCGAGACCGAGGAGCAGTTCGCGCAGGTCTTCGGCGAGGGGCACCCGTACGTGCTGGTGTGCCGCAACAACCGCAGCGTGGCGATGTGGGACGACGGTGAGGTGGTACCGGCCCGGGAGCTGGCCGCGCGGACGGCGGCGGCGGTGACCGCGGCGCTGGGCGGGACCCACCCGCTGACGATGGCGGTCGCGAACAACCTCGCCGTGTTCACGATCCTGCACGGCGAGCTGGAGGCCGGGCGGGAACAGCTGCGCATCGTCGTCGGCCGGCTGCGCGAGACCCTCGGCGAGGACCACCCGGACACGCTGCGCGGCCGGGGGAACCTGGCGGTCGCCGAGCAGACCGCCACCGGCGGTGCCGGCAGCATCGAGCGGATGCGGCTGGCGGACCGGCTGGCCAACCGGATCGGTCAGCACCACCCGAGCGTGGTGAACCTGCGGGAGGGGCGGTACGTGCGGCGGGTGCTCGACCCGCACCCCTACTGACCGGGGCGCGCCCCGATCAGCAGATCCCGGCTCACCGCCACGTCGTCGTCGGCGGTGAGCCAGCGCAGGATGCGCGGCAACTCCTCCATCGCGTCGAAGTGCGCCGCGTCGGCCTGCACCTCCAGCTCCGCGCCCGGGATACGGGAGGCCAGCCAGTGGGTGTGGCTGACCGGGGCGAAGGTGTCCTCGGCGCCGTGCCAGAGCTTCACCCTGGTCACCGACGTGTCGATCAGGCCGAGGTCGAACTTCCAGTCCCGCCGCAGCGCCAGCACGTCGTCGATCCACCCGTACGGGCCGGCGCGTAACGCGTCCTCGAAGGTGTCGGCGAGCATCCGCCGCAGCGCCGGATCCCGCACCGCCCGCCGGTCCGCGACGGTCATCTGCGCCATCAGGTCCTCCAGCAGGTGGCGCGGGTCCTCGCTGGCCCGCTGCGCCCGGCGGCGGATCTCCTCCACGACACTCGACGTGTCGGAGCGGCCGGCGCCGAAGCCGTTGACGTTGTCGTCGTTCATCCCGGCGAACCAGTCCAGCTCGGGTGCGTCGGACGGGGCGAACCCGACCAGCGCCGCCACCCGGGTGACCCGGTGGCGCAGCGCCGGGTCGGCGGCGCAGGCGAGGGCGTGCGGGCCGCCACCGGACCGGCCGGCGATGGCGAACCGGGGCAGCTCCAGATGGTCGGCGATGACCTCCAGGTCCCGTGCGGCGTCCGCCACGTCACGGCCCTCGACCCGGTCGGAGCCGCCGTAGCCGGGACGGTCGTAGGTGATCAGTTTCACGCCCAACCGGTACAGAACGATGCCACGCGGCTTCGGCCCCCTGCGGCTGCCCGGCGTGCCGTGCATCAGGAAGACGGGGTGTCCGTCGGGCGCACCCGAGACCTCGAACGCCAGTCGCTTGTTGTCCGCGCGATAGGCGAATTCGGTCCCCGGCTCCCCTTCTCGGCCCACTCCAGCCTGCCTTCCGGTGCTGCTGACCAGCGAATATCCGTCACGTCGGCCCAGAGCGAAGATGATTGATCGGCGGTGAACGACTCCACTCGGCATTTGAGCCTAACGGTCGGGCCGGTCACGCCGCCATCCACCGGTCCGACAACCCGCCGGATCTGTCGGAAAGGACACCGTCATGGCGGTCCGTGATGGAACTTCCACCGAATGGGCCGCCGATCGATTCCGGTCGACGGCCCGTCCGCGTCGTCGCTGGTCAGCGCGCTGTCAGGCGGCGGTGCCGGTGCGGCGCGGCTGCTCCGGCGTGGCCGGGCGCAGCTGGCGCGGCGGGGCCGCCGACCAGCCCGTCAGCGGGTCGCTCGGCCGGTCGGCCGGGACGTCCGCCGGCTGCTGCTCGGGCGAGGCCTGGGCCACCTGCAGCGCCCGCTGGGCGGTCTGCCAGACGGCGCAGGGCCAGCCCTGGCCGGCGCAGAGCAGGTTGACGCAGTCGGCCCCGCCCTCGTCGGGCTGGTGCGCGTCGGCTACCCCGAGGGCGAGCCCCCACAGCAGCGGGTCGGTCACCTCGTCGGGTCGGTCGTGGCGGTCAGACCGGTCGTGGCTGGTGTCGGACATGGTGCGGCCCCCCTCATGTGCTGGTACCGACCCTACCTTCACCCGTTACCGGCATCCGTAAACGGGCAGGTCGGCATGCCGGGTCGGGGCCGGCCGGGTCCGGCGGGCATTGACAGATCGCTAGGTCCCGGCGAACGATGAGCACAGTCCACCGACCGTCATCGGACCGTCACCCGACCCCGGGGCGGTGCTGCGCAGCCGGCGATGCGGGCAGCGTCGACCCTGGACGCCGCCGGACGCCACGGCGCCCCGAAGAACCGCTACCGTCCTGGAGCTGAGGTAGCGGGCCGAACGGTTTCCGAGCGCCGGCGCGCACCCTCCCACTGCCGCCGCACGCCGGTCCCACGAAGGGCGGACATCGATGTTCGGTCTCCCCGGCCGGCGGTGGCGACACCGCCTGCCCGCGTTCCTGGCGGCCGCCACGGCCGTCGTACTCCTGGTCAGTCCCGCCGCGGCCGTCGTGCCCGACGCCCCCGCCGCCGATGCCGGTCCGGTCGCCGGCGAGGAGGCCAGCGTCGTCGAGGTGCTCCTCGACGGAACCGCGCAGCTCGACGCGCTCGTCGCCACCGGCGTCGACCTCGACCACCACGTCTCGCGCACCGAGGACGGCGTGGTGGTGCACGCGGTCGTCACCCCGAGCGAGGCCGCCCGACTCACCGCCGCCGGGTACCGGCTCGGCCGTGTCCTGCACCGCCCCGGCGACGCGCAGGCCCGCGTCGACGAGCGCGAGGCGACCATCGCCGCGCACCGGGCGGAGAACCACACGTTCGCCACGACCGCCACCGCCTCCGATGTCAAAATCATCCGGGCCGACTACTACACCTCCGGGACCAGCCAGATCCTGTCGGTGGAGGCCAAGTGGGCCCAGGGCCAGACCGCCGCCACGCCGCTCACCGTGGAACGCGACAGCGGGCCGGGCACCGAGATCGGCTCCGGCGGTACGCAGACCATCGCCCGCTTCGTCGACGCCGGCGTCTACCTCTACCACCGCGGCGCCGCGCCGGTCACCGTCCGGCCCGAGTACGTGCGCATCACCAGCCCGACCGGGGACGTCGCCGTCGCCAAGGTGCAGGAGTGGCTGCCCATCCCGGAGACCGACCCGGAAGGGCCGGGTTACCAGAAGGACTTCGTCACCAGCTACCTCACGCCCACCGAGCTGTACGCGCGCATCCACCAGCTCGCCGCCGAGTTCCCGGACCTCGCCGAGATCGTCGAGCTGCCACACAAGACCAACGGCTACCGGCGCAAGGCGCAGGCCGTGTTCGGCTCCGCGAACGCCAGCCGCGTCGCGGTCGACTCCCGCGCGTGGGGCCACCAGGGCGGCAACGACGTGTCCGTCGAGCTGGCCCACCCCGGGGCGCCCGGCGCCACCCTGGCCGTCACGGTGACCGGCAGCGACGTGCGGGTCAGCCTGGCCACCGACGCCACCGGCGCGGTCACCAGCACCGCCGCCCAGGTCGTCGAGGCGCTCAACGCGCAGGCCGGATCGCTGCTGCGCGCGTACACCTATCGGGGGAGCGCGGGCACCGGCGTGGTCGCGCCGGCACCGCGCACCCGGCTCACCGACGACCTCAGCGCGCCCGCGTCGGTGTCCCGCGAGCCGCATCCGGTGTACGCGATCCGGATCGGCAAGCACCGCGACGGGTCACGGCTCGGCGTCCTCGCGTACGCGCAGGAGCACGCCCGGGAGTGGGTGCCGCCGCTGGTCACCATCGAGACCGCCGAGCGGCTGCTGCGCAACTACGCGCACGACGGGCGGACCAAGCAGCTGCTGAACGACCTCGACATCTGGATCGCGCCGTCGGTCAACCCGGACGGCGGGCACTACTCGTTCTACGACTTCAACTCGCAGCGCAAGAACATGACCAACCACTGCCCGCTGACCGGGCCGGCCGACTTCCTGGGCCGCGACTCGTGGGGCGTGGACAACAACCGCAACTACACCGAGTACAGCCTCTTCGACGGCTACTCGGGCGCCTCGTCGAGCTGCACCAGCGGCACGTACGCCGGCCCGTCCGAGCTGTCCGAGCCGGAGAACCGGAACCTGGACTGGCTGGCCAGCCGGCCCAACGTCCGCTTCTCGATGAACCTGCACTCCTCCGGCAACTACTTCATGTGGTCGCCCGGGGCGTACGCCGTGCCCGGCCGGATCTCCGCGCCGCGGCCGACGCTCGCCGAGGAGTCGGCGTTCTGGGGCGCGTCGTCGCGGATCCTCACCGCGATCAAGCGGCACCGGAACATGGCCGTGACTCCGGCGCGGACCGGCCCGATCTCCGACGTGCTGTACTCGGCGGCCGGGAACTCCGGCGACATGCTCTGGTACAAGTACCGGATCTACGCGTGGAACTTCGAGGTCGGCACCTCGTTCCAGCCCGAGTGGGACGAGGCGCACCAGGAGACCATGGAGTTCGCCAACGGCCTGGTCGAGATGATGCGGGTCGCCCGCGACTTCGACCGGGACAACACCCGTCCGGAGAGCACGCTGCGGGTGGCGGCCAGCGCGACGGCGGGGACGGTCGACGTGACGTTCGACGTCAGCGAACCGGCTGCGGTCTTCTACACCCTCGACCGCAGTGCGCCGACGTACTCGTCCACGCTGTACGGCTCCGCCGGTATCCGCGAGGGCGGTGAGACGCTCACCGTGCCGGCGGGCACGACGGTCCACTGGTTCTCGGTGGACGCGGCGGGCAACGTCGAGAACAACTACACGCCGGACGGCAGCGGCCGCAACTACCGCAAGGCGGTGGCGACCCTCCCGACCGGCTGACGGCGGAACGGGGCGGCGGCACCCTGGGGGACGCCGCCGCCTCACGCTGTCCAGCCGAGCCAGACGTCACCGGCCCAGACGACTGCCAGCCAGATCAGCACGGCCGCCAGCGGCACCAGCGGCACGAAGGCCGGACGCTCCCGCAGCAGCCGGATCGCCACGGCCAGGAGCACCAGCCAGATCACCAGGAGTACCGCCAGGGCCCAGGCCGGCACGACCAGGCCGCTCGCCGCGTAGAAGAAGGCGAGGACCAGGTGGGCGGCCAGACCGAGCCACCCCACGACGCGCGTCATCCGCATCCGCCCATGATGCGGCTTACCACTCGCCAGCGGGAGACCCGTACCGATCTTGGAAAGAAACGGCCCCCGGAGGGGCCGAAATCTTCCAAGATCTCGCGCGGCGCGCCGGTCGGTACGCTGCTGACGTGGTCAAGGGCGTGCTGCTCGACTTCTATGGAACGGTGGTCGAGGATGACGAGCGGATCATGACTCGGATCGCCGGGCGGGTCGCCCTCGGGGCAGGCGGATGACCGTGGTGCGTAGCGCCGGGGCGGCAACGGCCATGATGGGCCGGTGAGGATCCTGTCCATCCAGTCATCGGTCGCCTACGGCCACGTGGGCAACTCGGCCGCCGTCTTCCCGCTCCAGCGCCTGGGGCACGAGGTCTGGCCGGTGCTGACGGTGCACTTCTCCAACCACACCGGGTACGGCGCGTGGCGCGGGCCGCTGCTGGCGCCGGCCGACGTCGCCGAGGTGATCGCGGGCATCGCGGACCGCGGGGTCCTCGGAGACGCCGACGCGGTGCTGTCGGGCTACCAGGGTGACCCGGCGATGGGCGCGGTGATCCTCGACGCGGTGGCCCTGGTGAAGACGGCCAACCCCGACGCAATCTACTGCTGCGACCCGGTGATGGGTGACGTCGGCCGGGGCATGTTCGTCCGGCCGGGCATCCCGGAGTACCTGCGGGACGTGGTCGTCCCGCGCGCGGACATCATCACGCCGAACCAGTTCGAGCTGGACTTCCTCGCGGGCCGCCAGACCACCTCCCTGGCGGAGGTGCTGGAGGCGGTCGACGTCGTACGGGCGACCGGGCCGCGGCACGTGCTGGTCACGAGCGTCCTCCACGGCGATGTCGCGGAGGGGTCGCTGGAGCTGGTGGCCGTGTCGGACGAGGGTGCCTGGGCGGTGACCACGCCGCTGCTGCCGATCAGCCCGAACGGCGGCGGCGACGTCACCGCGGCCCTGTACCTGGCGCACCTCTGGACCACCGGCTCGCCAGCGACGGCCCTGGAGCGCACCACCGCGTCAATCTTCACCGTCCTCGAGGCGACCCTCGCCGCGGGCACCCGGGAGATCCAGCTGATCGCCGCCCAGGAGGCGATCGCCGACCCGCCGGCGAGGTTCCCCGCCCGGCGGCTGCGCTGAGGCGGGCCGATGGCCACACTTGAGCGGCTCGACGTCAGTCACGCCCCGGCGCTGCTGCGGTTCGAGCGGGAGAACCGGGCGTTCTTCGCGCGGTCGGTGCCGGATCGCGGTGACGGGTACTTCGCCGGGTTCGACGCGCGCCACGCGGCGCTGCTCGCCGAGCAGGCCGCCGGCACCTGCCACTTCCACGTCCTGATTGACGACGACGGGGAGGTGCTGGGCCGGTTCAACCTGGTCGACGTCCTCGACGGCAGCGCCGAGTTGGGCTTCCGGGTGGCCGAACGGGCGACCGGGCAGGGCGTGGCGAGCGAGGGCGTCCGCCGCGTGCTCGGTCTGGCTCGCGACGAGTACGGGCTGAGCCGGCTGTACGCCTCCGCCGCGCTGGACAACGCCGCCTCGTTGGGGGTGCTCCGGCGCACCGGGTTCACCCCGGCCGGCGAGGTGACCCTCGAGGGGCGTCCCGGGCTGCGCCACGTGCGCCAGCTGACAGCGCCCGACTGAGCAGCACGGAGGCCACCTCCCATACCAGGGAGGTGGCCTCCGGACGGACTAGCCGGCGCGGCAGGACGACAGCACGCCCACCACACCGACCCCGGCGTCGTTCAGCGGCAGCCTGGTCGACGCCGCCGGGCAGCGCGGCACCGTGACGTCGTAGATGCCCCGGCCGAACGTCGCCGCGGTGAGCTGGCGCGACGGCTCGTGCCACCGCAGGTACATCACGGCCGCCTGTGGCAGATCCGCGCCGAGCGCCGCCCACTCGCCGCCGTTCCAGGCGGACATGAACACGCCGACGTCGGTGCCGACCAGCAGCAGCCCGTCGGCGGTCGGGACCACCGAGTTGACCGGCGCGTCGGGCAGGCCGCGCCCGATGTCGGTCCAGGTCCGGCCGCCGTCACGGGTCATCATCACGTGCGGCCGGTCGCTGCCGGAGCGGAAGCCGGAGAACGTCGCGTACGCGATGTTCTCGTCCGCCGGGTGCACCGCGACGCGGGTGACCCAGGTGCCGGGGAGCTGCGCCCGGTCGACCTCGTTCCAGCTCCGTCCGAGGTCGTGCGTCCACCAGAGCTTGCCGTCGTCGGTGCCGACGTACAGCGTGTCGCCGTTGGTGGGCGCCGCCGCGATCGTGGTGATGGTGCCCCACGGGTAGCCGGACGGGTCGTTCGGGCCGCCGCCGGTGAGGTCGGGGCTGATCGCGGTCCAGGTACGACCGTTGTCCGTCGACCGGTTCACGATGTTGCCGGCGTAGTACATGACGTTCGGGTCGCTCGGGTCGAACTGGAGCGGCGTGAGCCAGTTGCGGCGCTGCGAGGTGGTCTGGCCGGTGCTGATCGGCTGGCGGGGGCTGCCGCCGGAGTTCTCCGACCGGTAGCAGGAGCCGTACTGGCTGCACCCGAAGACGATGTTCGGGTACTGGGGGTGGATGAGCGTCTGGAGGCCGTCGCCGCAGCCGATCGCGTCCCACGGCCCGCCGGCCCCGTTGTAGCCGCGGTTGCAGCCGTTGTCCTGCGCGCCGCCGACCTTCAGGCTCGGGTCGGTCTGCGCCACGTCGACGGTGTAGAACTGCGTGTACCGCTCGTCGGTGGACTTCACCCAGCTACCGGCGCCGTTGGCCGCCGACCGGTAGAAGCCGCCGTCGTTGCCGAGGTAGACCCGGCCCGGCACCTTCGGGTCCCAGCGCATGGAGTGCTGGTCGGCGTGGACGCCGCCCACCGGGGAGAAGCTCTGCGCGCCGTTGGTGGAGCGCATGAGGTTGACGCCCATGAGGAACACGTGGTTCTGCTCGGCCGGGTCGACGAAGAGCTTGCCGAACCACCAGCTGAACGTCGACTGGGACGCCTGCCCGGCGGTGATCGGGGTCTGCGTCCAGGTGTCACCGCCGTCGTCGGAGCGGTAGAACGCCCGGAACGGGCCGAGGGCGGTGCCGACGTACGCGTACAGGCGCTTCGGGTTGCTCGGGGCGAGCGCGAGACCCCAGCGGCCCTGGTCGGCGTCGGTGGGCAGGCCGGTGGTCATCCGTGCCCAGGTCCGTCCGCCGTCGTCGGAGCGCCAGAGGCTGGAGCCGGGCCCGCCGTAGGTGCGCTGGCTCGGCTCGCGCAGGTGGTCCCACATGGCCGCGTACATCCGGGCGGGGTTGCTCGGGTCGATGACGACCTCGGTGGCGCCGGTGGTGCCGTTCGGCGGTGCGAGGACCTGCCGCCAGCTGTCGCCGCCGTCCTCGCTGAGGTAGACGCCGCGCTCGCCGCCGGGGACGAACAGGTTGCCGCTGGCCGCCGCGAAGATCCGGTCCTCGTTGGCGGGGTCGATCGCGAAGCGGGCGATGGCGTGGCTGTCGGCGAGGCCGACATGTTCCCAGGTGGCGCCCCGGTCGGTGGAGCGGTAGACACCGTCGCCGCCGAAGGTGATGGAGCCGCCGCCGGGCTGCGCCTCACCGGTGCCGGCGAAGAGGACGCCGTCGCTGGTCATGGCGACCGCGCCCATGGCCTGACCCCAGCCGTCCGGCCACGCCGGGGTGAAGGTGGCTCCGGCGTCGCTGGACTTCCACACACCGCCGGAGGCGGCGGCGATGAACACCTGGTTGGGCACCTGCGGGTCCACGGCGATGTCGACGACCCGGCCGCCGATGTCGGCGGGTCCGAAGAAGGACCAGCTCCGCTCGGCGAGGGGCCGGTAGACGCTGCGGGTCCGGGCGGCGAGCTGGTTGGCCTCGCCGCGGGCGCGGGCGTACTTGGCGGCGGACAGGTCGGTGCTGCCGTCGCTCATCCGCTGAGCGGTCATCCACTCGTCGGGGAGTTCCATGGGGCCGGTGGGGGAGCTCGTGGCCAGCGAGGGTTGCGCGGGCGGTGGTGGGCTGGACGACGCCGTCAGCGCGACCGTGGCGGTCAGCGCCAGCAGCGCCGTCGCCGTCAGCCCGCGGCGACTTCGGGCGAGGGTGAGGTTCATGCGGTTCTCCTGTCCGTACGCGGACGGTCCTGTGTGCGCACGCTAGACACCGCATCGGTGAACGTCACCGATCATCTGTCGGGAAACGAACCGCCCGGTTAGGACAGGTGTCGAGGCCGTCAGCCGGTGCGGAACTCGGGCAGGCCCGCGTCGTCGGAATCCGGGCCGACCATCGCCGTGAGCGTGGTGCCGTCGGCGCAGAGCGCCCCGGCCCGCAGGTACATGCGCCGGTCCTGCGCCCGCGCCAGCACCTCGGTCTCGAAGATCTCGTCCTCGATGCGCAGCAGTTCGATGTCGGTGCGCTGCTCATAGTGGGCGCGAACGTCCAGCGGGGACATGCGGACGGTGGCCTCCACGCTGGTCAGCGCCCCCTGCGTGACCACGCTGGTGACCCGGGCGCCGTCGGGCAGGACGAGGCCGGGCACGTCGGCGGCCACCTCCGGCTCCTGGTCCAGCGGCACCCGGTCACAACTGGGCAGGTTGGCCAGCAGGTCCCGGTTGCCACCGGCCGGCGCCTCCCCGCCGCCGCACCCGGCCAGCCCGGCGAGGAGGGCGACGGCGGCGAGGGCCCGGAGTCTCATGGGCAGCAAGGATGTCACGGTCACCTGAGCACCCGCCACCGCCGGACGGCCAGCAGCAGCCCGGTGATGATCACCGCGGTGACCAGCATCAGCAGGATGGTGACCAGCGAGCCGTACGCGAAGCCGGAGAACTCGAAGACCTGGTCGAAGATGTAGACGGGCAGGTAGAGGGTGGCGTTGGCGGGCCGGCCGTCGGTCAGCACGTACGCCGGCACGAAGTTCACCTGCAACGTGAGGATGGTGTCCCGGACGGCCAGCAGGACCAGCACCGGCGCGAGCAGCGGCAGGGTGATCCGGCGCAGCTGCCCGAACGGCCCGCACCCCTCCAGCGCCGCCGCCTCGTACAGCCGGCCGTCGAGCAGCCGGCGGGCGGCGAGGACCACGACGAACCCCTCGCCGATCGGGAACGCGAGCATCAGTACCACGCCCACCCGGGCGGTCGTCGGGTCGGCGAGCCAGGTGAAACCGGGGTGCCCGAACAGGCCGAGGAGCTGGTTGAGTGGCCCGTACAGCGGGTTGAGCACCCACAGGAACAGCACCGCGAGCGCCACGTCCGGGATGACCGTGGGCAGGTAGACGGCGGTGCGGAACCAGCGCCCGCCCGGGCGCGGGGCGGCGAGCAGCAGGCCGAGCCCCACCGCGGCGAGGAACCGCACCGGTACGGCGAGCGCCACATGGAACAGCGAGGCCTGCAGGCTGTCGAGCAGGAATCCGTCGTCGAGCATCCGCCGGACGTTGGCCAGCCCCACGAACCGCGGGTCGCGGGTCAGTCCGGTGTGGTCGGTGAACGCGTACCCCACGTTGAGCAGCGCCGGCACCGCGACCAGCAGGGCGACCGCCACCGCGTACGGGGCGAGGAACGCCCAGCCGGTCAGCGGTGGCCGGGGGCGGCTCACCGGCGCCGCCCGGTGGCCGCGTCGAACCGGTGCAGCCGGTCGGCGCGCAGCCGCACCTCGTCGCCGGGGGCGACGCCGGGGCGGGGGCCGGTGCGGACGGTGAGCCGGGTGCCGTCCGGGCAGCGGGTCAGCAGGATCGCCTCGCTGCCCAGCGCCTCCACCGCCTCCACGGTCGCGGGGACCGGTCCCGCGTCGTCGAGCGTCAGGTCCTCCGGGCGTACGCCGAGGGTCAGGCCCGGGTCGCCGCCGAGCATCCCGCCGCCGGGCACCAGGTTCATCGGCGGGCTGCCGAGGAACCCGGCGACGAAGGTGTCGGCCGGCTCGTCGTACACCTGCTGGGGTGGGCCCACCTGCCGGACGCGCCCGTCGGCGAGGACGACCACGCGGTCGCCGAGCGTCATCGCCTCGTGCTGGTCGTGCGTGACGTGGACGGTGGTCGTGCGCAGCTCCCGGTGCAGGGCGAGGAGGTCGGCGCGGGTGGCGAAGCGCAGCGGCGCGTCCAGGCTTGCGAGGGGTTCGTCGAGGAGGTAGACGCTGGGGTCGCGCAGCAGCGCCCGGGCCAGCGCGACCCGTTGCCGCTGCCCGCCGGACATCTGGTCGGGGTAGCGGTCCAGCAGGTCGCCGATGCCGAGCCGCTCGGCGGCGGCGCGGGCCCGCCGGTCGGCCTCGGCGCGCGGCACGCGGCGGACGCGCAGCCCGAACGTCAGGTTGCCGTGGACGGTGAGGTGCGGGAAGAGCGCGTAGTCCTGGAAGACCATCGCCACCGCCCGTCGGTGCGGCGGCACCCCGGCCACGTCGACGCCGTCGACCAGGACGTGCCCGCCGTCCGGCCGGTCCAGGCCGGCGATCAGCCGCAGGATCGTCGACTTGCCCGACCCGGACGGCCCGACGAGGGTCACCAGTTCCCCGGCCCGCACCTCCAGGTCGACGCCGTCGACGGCGGCGGTCCGCCCGTACGACCTGGTCAGCCCCTCCAGCCGGATGACGCCGCGGGGCTCGGTCACTTGCCCACCGGCAGGGTGAACAACGGACGGACGGTCTCCTCCAGCCGCCGCAGCCCTTCCTCCCGGCCGACCCGGCCGTAGAACACCTCCTCCAGCAGGCTGTCGGTCTCCTTCTCGACGCGGGCCCAGGTGGCGGTGCGCGGGGTGGCCCGCAGGTGCGGCTCGGCGTCGAGGTACACCCGCGACGAGCGCGGCGGCTTTGCCGGGTCGAGGAACGCGGGGGAGCCGGCCACGTCGAGGCGGGACGGGACGGTCCGGCCGGACTCGGCGAGCGTGCGCTGCCCGGCGGCGCCCATCGCGTACTCGATGAACCGCCACGCCGGGCGGTGGTCCGGCAGGCCGGCGCTCATGCAGTACGCGTCGCTGTGCAGGATCGACGCCGGCACGCCGCCCGGCGCGACCGGCAGCGGCGCCGCGTCCCAGGTGAAGCCGTCGATGGTGCGCAGGGTCGGCACGGCGACCCGGCTGCTCAGGTACATGCCGAGGGTGCCGCGCAGGAAGCGTGCCTCGCTGGACTCGCTCTGCTCCTCGGCGTCCGGCGGCACGACCCGGTGTCGCAGTTGCAGGTCGAGGAACCAGTCGACGGCCTCCCGGGCGGCCGGGTCGCCGCGCAGGGTCAGCGCGCTCGGCCGGGTCGGGTCGTCGACCAGCTCACCCCGGTTGGACCACACGAAGGGCGCGAGCCGGGCGATCGACGGCTGCACGCCCACCCCGTACCGGCCGTCGCGGGTGAGCGCCTTCGCGGCGGCGAGGAAGTCGTCCCACGTCCAGCCGGCGGCCGGCGCCGCGAGGCCGGCGGCCCGGAACAGGTCGGCGTTCCAGTAGACGACCAGCGAGGACAGGTTCTGCGGCAGGCAGGTGAGTGCCTTCCCGTCGAAGCGGAACGCGTCCAGTGCCCGTGGGCTGAAGTCGCTCTCCCTGATCGCGGTGCTCGTGTCCAGGTACGACTGCACCGGCTCGATCGCGCCCTGCGCGGCGAACTGCCCGTACCGGCGGTAGTTGAGCAGGAAGACGTCCGGCGGCCGGCCGCCCGCGAACGACGTGGTGAGCCGCGCCATCAGTTCGTCCTGGGTGGCGACGGGGGACAGGGTCACGTCGACGTCCGGGTTGGCCTCGGTGAAGCCGGCGACCAGGGTGCGGTAGCCGGCGACCTCCTCGGCGTCGCCGAACAGCACCACGGTGATGCCGGCCCGGTCCGCCGCCCGGTCACCGGGCGTGCAGCCCGCGACGAGCAGAACGGTGACCAGTGCCGCGCACACGCGCCGCCAGGTGGGGGTCATCGGCGTCCTTCCGGTTGAGGGGCTCGGGCCGGGACTTCGACCCGGCCCCGGAGCGCCGCGAGGGGGTCGTCGGACAGCAGGATCCGCTGCGCCAGCAGGAACACCAGCACGCACGGCGCGGTCGCGACCACGCAGCCGGCCATCAGCAGCGGCCAGTCGGTGGGGTTGAGCAGCAGCAGGAACCGCAGCCCGAGGGGCCACGTGTAGCGGTCGCCGCTGGTCAGGTACAGCAGCGGGTCGATGAAGTTGGCCCAGTGGAAGGTGAACGCGAGCACCGCTACGGCGAGGGTCGCGGGCTTGACCTGCGGCAGCGCCAGCCGCCGCCAGATGGTGAGCCATCCGGCGCCCTCCAGGCGGGCGGCGTGCAACTGGCTGTCCGGTATGCCGCCGAAGCTCCACGCGTACAGCAGGACCAGGAACGGGCTGACGGCGAGCAACGCCGGGGCCAGCAGCGGCAGGTACGTGTCGACCACCCCGGCCAGCCGGAACAGCTCGAAGCGGGTGGCCCACACGGCGGTGACCGGCACCAGCAGCAGCGCCAGCAGCCCGAGCAGCGCCCGCCGGCGCGCCGGGCGGGGCAGCAGCCGCAGCCCGAACCCGGTCAGCGACGCGACCAGCACGGTGAGCGGGACGGCCAGCGCCACCACCAGCGCGGAGTTCGCCAGGTAGCGGAACAGCGGGACCAGCTCCGGCAGGCGGGCGTACGCGTCCGTCGTGGGCTCGGCCGGCCACAGCTCCAGCGTGCGGGGCGGCGGGGAGCCGGCGGGCCGCAGGGAGCCGACCACCATGAACCACAGCGGGGCGGCGAACAGCGCCGCGACGAGGGCGGGCACGACGTACCGCCCGAGCCACCGCCCGGCCACCCCACCACCCCCTCATCGCTCGGGTTCCGCCGAACCTACGAACCGCCCCGCCACGGGGTCATCGGGCACCTGTCGAAGATCTCGATTCCGGGTTGCTACGCCTGTCGCATCCGCCCCCACTCCTCGGGCCGGTAGCGGCCGGTCAACCGGGCCAGCTTCAGCGCCAGGTGCAGGCAGAGCCGCTCGCCCCCGTCCTTGAGGTCGGTGCCGGCGAGCTCCTCGATGCGTTGCAGCCGGTAGTAGAGCGTGGTGCGGTGTAACCGCAGCTCCGCCGCCGTGGCGTGGGCGTTGCCGGCCAGGTCCAGGTACCGCTCCAGCGTCGCGAGCAGCGCCTGATTGCCCGGCCCGTCCAGCAGCCGGGCCAGGCCGGGATGGACGTCCGCCACGTCGAGGTGGTGCTCGCCGAGCCGGGCCAGCACCCGGTAGACGCCCAGGCCCGACCAGGAGACCACCCGGCCGAGCGCCGGCAGCCGCGCGCCGACCCGCGCGGCGTGCAACGCCTCGGCGTACGACTCGACCGCGTCGACCAGGCGCGGCCGGGTCCGGCCGACCCCGACCACGGTCCGCTCGACCGAGCCGAGGGCGCGGGTGACGTGACGCAGGTCGTCGTCGAGGTGCCGGGCCGCGACCTCCGGTGTGGGCCGGCCGGCGGCCGGCTCGGCGGGCAGCAGCAGCACCCCGTGGTCGTGGCGGACCAGGTGCAGCGCCTCGCGGATGCCGGCCCGTCGCCGGGCGGCCACCAGCGACTGCTCCAGCGCGATCCGGGCCCGTTCGTCCGGCTGCCGCTCCCGGGGCGCGACGAGGCGGGCGACGAGCGCGGTGGTCGGGCCGTCCGCGGCGATCATGCCCGCCTCCAGCAGCGCCCGGACCGCCTGGTCCCGGGTTTCCGGGCTGTCGGCGAGCAGCGTCCGCGCCGCCTCGGTCTCACTCTGCGCGGCCAGCTCGCCGAGCAGGTTCTCCCGGTACAGGGCCAGGGACAGCTCCTTGAGCAACCCCGTCGCCGCCAGGTCGACGTCGGCCATGGTGCCGTCGGGGTCGATGAACCAGACGAAGCCGAGCAGCAGGTCGTCGTGGCGCACCGGCACGCAGAGGCGGGGCAGCAGGTCCAGCTCGGGGCAGGCTGGGGTACGCACCGGCGTCCGGGCGTCGGCGATGCCGAACTCGCGGAGCCAGGCGATGACCTCGGGCGTGGTCTGCCGGCGCAGGATCGACGCCCGCCGGACCTCGTCCATCAGACCGGTCTGTTCGCTGTAGACGACGACCCGCTGCCGCCGGTCCTCGATCAGCGCCGGGCGGCCGGCGTGGGCGGCGACGGCGTCGACGATCCGCTGCAGCTCGCCCTGCATGAGATCCTCCTCGCCGCGCCCCACCGGTAATCATGATCAGTTTCCTGTCTACACCGGTGGTTGGCCACCTGACCAGGCCCGTCACGGCTGACCCTCCGCTCAGCCGGCCCGGTCGGGCGGGATGGCCGCCGTTGGGGGGCGTGCCGAGCAGTCGGGCCAGGACGGGCGCGCCGGGTCGCCTGACCGCCGCTGCCCCACGGGACGACCTGTCGCGGATGTCGCGTTTCCCGCCCGTAGCCGGCACCGGGTCGACCACAGTGGGTGCGTGACGTACCAGCCCAGTGCCGGACCGCCGGCCACCGCGGCGGGCGAGGAGGTGACATGACCGGGCTGCGCACCGACCTGTACGAGCTGCGGATGGCGGCCAGCTACCTGCGCCGCGACATGACCGATCGCGCCACGTTCAGCCTCTTCGCCCGCCGCCTGCCGCACCGGCGCGGCTTCCTGGTCGCCGCCGGACTCGACGAGGCGCTGACGTTCCTGGAGACGTTCGCGTTCGACGACGACGAACTGGCGTACCTGCGCGATGTCGTCGGGTTCGACACTCCGACCCTGGCGGCGCTGTCCGTACTGCGGTTCACCGGTGACGTCTGGGCCGTGCCGGAGGGTCGGGTGGTGTTCGCCGACGAGCCGCTGCTCGAGGTGACGGCGCCGATCGCCGAGGCGCAGCTGGTCGAGACCGGCCTCCTGAACCTGATCACCTTCCAGACCACGGTGGCCAGCAAGGCGGCCCGCTGCCGCCTCGCCGCCGGTGGCGCGCAGCTTGTCGACTTCGCGTTCCGCCGTACGCACGGCGTGGAGGCCGGTGCCGGTGTGGCCCGGGCGTCCGCGATCGCCGGCTTCGCCGCGACCAGCCATGTCGAGGCCGCCCGCTGGTACGGGCTGCGGCCGTCCGGCACGATGGCCCACTCGTACGTCGAGGCGTTCCCCGACGAGCGGGCGGCGTTCCGGGCCTTCGCCGCCGACTTCCCCGTCAACCCGATCTTCCTCGTCGACACCTACGACACGCCCGCCGGGGTACGGGCCGCCGTCGACGTCATCACGGAGCTGCGCCTGACCGGGCAGCTCGGCGTCCGGCTCGACTCGGGAGACCTCGCCGCCCTGGCCCACGAGGCCCGCGCGATCCTCGACGCCGCCGGGCTGACCCAGGTGCAGATCGTGGCCAGCGGCAGCCTCGACGAGGACGTCATCGCGGGACTGGTCGCCGGGGGCGCACCGATCGACGCGTACGGCGTCGGCACGAAGATGGGGGTCTCCTACGACGCGCCGTCCCTGGACAGCGCCTACAAGCTGGTCGCGTACGGCGACCGGCCGGTGCTCAAGCTGTCGCCGGGCAAGGCCACCCTGCCGGGCGCCAAGCAGGTCTTCCGGGACCGCGCCGGCGCCGGTGGGGACATCGTCGGGCTGCGCGAGGAAGCGCCACCGCCGGGTCGCGAGCCGCTGCTCGAACCGGTCATGCGCGGCGGACGCCGGCTCGACGCCGCCGACCCGGCCGCCGCAGTCCGCGCCGCCCGGGAGCGCTTCGACGCCGATCTGGCCTGGCTGCCCGAGCCGGCACGCCGGCTGGCGGATCCGGAGCCGCTCACCGCCACCGTCAGCGCCGGGCTGTCCGCGCTGCACGAGCGGGTGGCCGCACGGGTCGGCGCCGCAGGCACGTACTGACCGCCGCCCGGTCGTCCTGGTACGCCGGCGCTCCGCCCCGACGGTCCTCAGGACGCGGCGGGACTCGGACTCGTCCCGCCCGCCACGGGCGCCCCGCCCTCGGAGGCCGGACCGGCGGTCTGCGGAGCGGGCCCGAACAACGCCTCGCCCTTGGCGAACCAGGCGACCCCGAACGCGAGCACCGCGACCGCCTCGCACCAGAACAGCGGCCTGAGCACGTCGCGGGTGGCGTCCGGAAGCGCGTTGCTCGCCACGGCGACCGCGATGGCGGCGAGGATGAGGCCGCCGCAGGCGTGGTACAGGCGGCGGCGTACCCGGCCGTGGACCTCGCGGGGATCGGGCCGGGGGAACAGGACGATGCAGAAGATCGCCAGGATGACGAACAGCGCCGCGGCCGCCACCTGGTGCACCCGCCCGACGAGCACGTCGTTCGGCGTGATCGTCGAGCCGGGTTGCTGCGTCGCGGCCGGGAACAGGGCGACCACGATCGCCAGCCCACCGGCGATGGTGCTGAGCAGGTCGTCGACCCTCCGTTGCCGGTAGGAGACCAGGAAGACGCCGATCGCGCACAGACTGCCGACGAAGACGTCCCGCAGCTCGGTGTAGTAGTACGCGCTGAGCGAGCTGAGCAGCGCGAACCGGCCGCTGACCAGCATGTGGCCGACGACCAGCACGACCGGCAGCGCGACGCCGACGATGCCGACGCCGAGGCGCAGACGGCGTACCGTCTGGGCGTCCTGCGGTCGTTTGACAGGCGAGAGGTCCATGGTCGCCTCCGGTGATCCCGCGCAGCGCCACCGGCAGATCCGCAGCCGGCGCCTACCACTACCACCAGTGCAGTCCGTACGACGCTGCGTGTCAATCCGTCCGGTGTCGCACCATGCGCGTCGGGCCGGACCGGGAGCCGCTCGCGGGACGCGCGGCGCCGACCGGGGACGTTTGTCCGCCCGGCCGGCGGGAAGACCGGGCGGGCGCGACCGTCGGTAGGACGCCGCTTCGTAGCGCCCGGCTGCCGGTGGCGTGCCGACGTGGCGGGCGGATCCGAGGAGGAACCAGGATGGCCGACGGCAGGAGCGCGAGCGCGGCGGGCAGCAGGCCGACCGGGGCCAAGAAGGCCACCGGGGCGAAGAAGGCTCCGATGAATCGGAGGATGGCGGCGAAGAAGATCGCGACGGCCACCAAGCGAGCCACCGGAGCGAGCGCGGCCAAGACCCCGGGGGAGAAGCCGACGTCGACCACGGCCCGCGTCGCCCACAAGAAGGACACCTCCGCCACGGCCGCGCCGACCCGCCGACCGACCGAGAAGGCGGCGGTGGCCAAGAAGGCGACCAAGGCCGTCGCGAAGAAGGCGCCCGGGACGAAAGCCACCGCGAGGACAGCGCCCCCGGCGAAGCGGACGCCCGCGACGAAGGCCGCGGCGAAGAAGGCGCCGGCGACGACGGCGGCACGGAAGAAGGCGCCACCCCGGAAGGCGACCACCATGGAGTCGTTCGGAAGCAAGCGGACCGGCCGCACGGGGGCCAGGTGACCGGCGTTGCCACAAGTCGCCGGCTGGCCCGGAGGACCGGACCGTCCGGCGACGCGTGCGACCGGAGGTGAGTGGGCGACGTCACCAGCGTGACGGCGGTGGCGGTGGCACCACCGGTGGGCGGTCGTCGCAGGTGATGGTGTTCGGCAGCATCCATGGGGCGAGCCACCCACCGTCGTTGCCGCCGAGGTCGGTGAGGCGGAACTCCGAACCGGCCGGCGTGAAGTGGAACGAGCCGCAGTTGTTGACGCCGACGGCGCCGACGTTGCGGGCGTCCACGTTGGCGAACGACGCGGATCCGGCCGTACGGGCACTGACCACCGAGGTGCCGGTGCCGTCGACGCGGATGTCCCGGAAGTGCACGTCGTTGATCGAGTAGAGGTCCTTCACCGCCCACTCGCTCACCAGCATGACGGCGTTGTAGGTGTTGTCCAGGTACGCGTCCCCGACCACCTCCACCCGCGCGTCGATGCTGCGGTCCAGGGCGTAGAGCCAGATGGCGCCGAGGCCGATCTTCCAGTTCAGCTCGTACGTGCCGGCGCGGACGGTGGTGTTGCCGGTGATCCACAGGTGCCCGGTGAACGGCTGCGCCCCGAACCGGGCGCCGACCTGGATCGCGCTGCCTTCCCGTACGGGGTCGGCGATGAGGTTGTGCGAGACGGTGTTGTCCGTGCCGCCGTAGATCGCGATGCCGTTGGCCAGCACCGGTGACTGCACGGTGTTGCGGGTGAACGTGTTGCGGGCGTTGGCGACGGTCTCGGACCACATGGCGAGGCCGTCGTCGCCGGTGTTGCGGACGAAGGTGTTCGCGACCAGCGAATCGGTCACACCGGTGTGGAAGTTCAGCGCGTCGGCGATCTGGTCGACGATGATGGTGTCGGTGACGCGGACGTTGCGCATCGGGCCGTCGAACCAGATGCCCACCTTGGTGTGGTGCAGGTAGAGGCCGTCGATCGTGGAGTCGCTCATCGCGCCGCCGATAGCGTTCACCTGATCGGTGTCGATCCGCTCCCGGACGTCGCCCTCGACCGCGAAGCCGGAGAGGTGGACGTTCCGGCTGCCGCCGTCGGCGGCGTCCCGGCCGTAGAAGCCGACGCCGGTGTGCACCGAGCCGTCCGGGGCGGGGGCGGGCAGCGCGACCTCGCGGCCCTTCAGGATCGTGTGCCAGTTGCCAGCACCCTCGATCGTCACGTCGTCGACGATGATGTGCCGGTTCACCTGGTAGGTGCCCGGGGGCAGGTACACCGGCAGGCCCGTCCGCCGGGCGACGGCGATGGCGCGTTCCAGCGCCGGCGCGGAGTCGCGGCGACCGGTGGGGTCGGCACCGAAGGCCAGGACGTTCGCGGCGGCCAGCCGGACGCGCGGCGGGCCGACCAGTTCCGAGTCGAGCAGGTCGATCACGGTCCACGCGGCGTTGCTGCCGACGGGGACGGTGAGCCGGATCCGGTCGCCGGCCCGGTACGTGCGGCCGAGCAGCAGGCGCTGCTCCTCGTAGAAGTGGCTGGGTCGGAACGGCTTGGTGATGGTGGGGTACGGCGTGGTGTGGGCCGGCACGCAGGAGCACTCGGTGATCCACCAGTCCGGGTGCAGCAGGTCGGCGTGCGGGTCGTTCGTGAAGGGGTACTGGTTGTAGAGCCAGGAGTACTGCGAGGTGAGCGTCATCGTGCGGATCCGCTTGCCGTTGGCCGCCACGTCCAGCGGCGCGGTGATGCCGCCGCCGTTCGGCGCGTCCGGGATGCTGTAGCGCACGGTGATCGCGTTGGCCGGGCTCGGCAGCACGAACTCGACCCACCGGCCGGGGGTCAGCCGGACCGCGCGGCGGCCGGAAGCCTCGGACGGCAGGGTGTAGGCGGTGCGGTCGGGGCCGATGAGCTGCCCGTCGGTGCGGGCGTTCTCCGCCTCCTGCTCGAGGAAGTCGACGCGGGCGCCGCGACCGGCGACCAGCCCGGGATCGAGAGCGGCCCGGGTCACCACCGGCTGGGCGGCGGTGCCGTCCGTCGGGGCGGCGGCGACCGTGCCGGGCGCGCCGGTGAGTACGCCGAGCACGGTTACGAGCGTGATCGCGCCCGCCACCCCCGATCGCCGGCGGCGCTGCGACGACCGGGTGGGGACCATCGTCCAGGGCATCGCGGTTCCCTCCGGGGGAGATGAAGGCATCGGCGGTCATCATGACAGCACCGAACACGGGACTGCAATAGTCGAACATCCGGCTGAAAAAGAGCGATAGCTCCGTCGAAACAACGAGATGGAAAACGGTGAGCGCCAGACCGCGCCCCCGACGGGATGGCGAGGACCGCGTACCGATCGGGGCGGTGCCGGGAGCGTTGCGGCGGGCTGGCCGATCCGTGAGCACACTCCTCCGGCACCGCTCGGCTTGCCCCCGCCCGCCGTTCGGTCTGACGCATTGTCACGATGTCGACACAGTCGTTGTGAGCGGGTCCCGCGATCGATGTTCTGGCCCGGACGAGCCGCCGTCATGGACGGCCATCCGAGGAACGAGGTCGCTCATGGTTGCTCTACGACGGCTTGTCGCTGCCGCGGTCGCCACGGTGCTGACAGCGACGATCGCTCTGGTGTGGACGGCGGCACCCGCGCACGCGGACGAGCCGTGGGAGGCCGCCCTCAAGAACCTGATGTCCCGCACCGCGACCTGGGCCGACGGGGGGCTGTCGCGGGTCGGGCTGCTCGGTCAGCCGTTGCCGCTGCTCGGTGTCAGTCCCGGCGCGCTCGTCGACGCCGACAAACTGACCAAGAAGGCGTCCGACGCCCTGGCCGGCGGCCTGACCAAGGACAACGTGGATCTCGGCGGCGGCACCCGGCTGACCAGCTCGGTCACCACAAGCGGCGGCGACCACGTCCTCGACGTGCTGCTGACCACGAAACAGGAGGTGGCCGACAAGAGCCTCACCGTCGGCGGGGTGACGCTCGACAAGGCGGTCACCGTCACCGGCTGGGCCACCCTGCACCTGAAGGCGCGCCACACCGCGTCGGGCGAGACCTACCTCGTCCGCGACGGCGACACCCCGCGCATCGACATCGACGCCGTGGCCCGGCTGCGCGCCGACCTCGACAAGGCCACCGCCTCCATGGGCATCCTCGGTGTCACGCTGACCGCCGGCAGCACCCTCGCCGCCAGCACCCACCTCAAGGTCACCCTGACCGACCCCAACGGCGACGGCCGGCTCGGCTTCGACACCTCCAGCGGCGCGAACACCGGCGAGCTGGGGGCCGCCGGATCCCTCGCCGGTCTCGTCCAGGTGGCGTTGGACGGCTCCGGCGGTGGGCGGATCTCCGACACCGAGACCGAGTCCGGACCGGGCTCGATGCGCGGCGTGATCAAGCTCGGCGCGGCCACCTCCGGCGCTCCGTTCGCCCTGCCCGCCGTGGCCGCGACGGTCACCGTCGACTGGAACGACATCGCCGTCGGAACCCCGACGGTCACCACCACCGGCCTGGACGAGACGATCGCGAAGTTCCGCAACATGAGCCCGCTGGACCTGGCATCGGGGCTGGCCCAGCTCGCCACGCTGCTCAGCGGCGTGCAGCAGAGCGGCCCGGCGGGGAACCTCAACCTGCCCTTCCTGCGCGGCACCTTCGCCGACGCCGCCGCGGTCAACGAGAAGCTCACCGCGTTCCTCCGCAAGCACGTCCACCCGCGACCGCAGGATCCCCACTTCGACCCGGACGAGCACGACCCCGCTCTGGCGGGACAGCCCACGTTCAGCTCCATCCAGCAACTGCTCGCCCTGCTCGCCGCCGAGCAGCTGCCAGTGGACAACCTCTCCTTCGCCGGCGAGAAGCTGGTGTTCCGGGTCAAGCTGGAGCGTGAGTCCACCGTGGAGGTGCCGCTCGACCCCGGGGCCGCGTCCGTCTCCGGCCGTGGTGCGACCTTCACCGCCAACGGCTTCAGTGTGGGCGAGGAACGGTTCACCGCCGGCACCCTCGTCGGTCAGCGCGTCGTTGCCGGCACCTCCGCCGGCACCGTCCTGAGCAACACCGCCACCTCGATCACGCTTCAGCAGAACTGGATCGGCGGGCAGCCGGCCAACGACAGCGCCTGGTCGATCACCGGGTCCAGCCCCAACATCGGAGCCGTCGAGCTCGCCGGCTCGCTCACCAACACCGTCGCCGGTGACAAGAAGGTCGGCATCCGTGCCGCCAACGCCCAGGCGAGCTTCGCCACGGTGAAACCCCGCTACAGCGCTGCCGTCACGCTGGTCCTCGACCTGCGCGACGACCTGGGTAGCCCGGCCGCCAACGCCGACCGGGTGCTGCTGCGCACCGACCCGGCGACGCCGCTCTTCACCGCCGACTTCCCGATCACCACGGCGGTGGACTTCTACGCGACCGCCGGCTTCCTCAAGGTCAAGCTCGGCGGCCAACTGACGGTGGGCCCGGCGACCGCCGGCCAGCGGATGCTCCAGGTCGGCTTCACCAAGGCCGAGGACATCAGCCTCGGCACGTTCTTCCAGCGCCTGAAGTCCGCGCCGACCACGCTGCTGACCGCCACGTCGTCGGTGAAGACCACCGGCCAGGTGAAGGTCAGCGTCCCCGGCGCCACCGGCGCCCTTGGCGAGGGCATCGGCGTGGACGTCAGCTGGACCGCCGGCCAGCAGCCGGTCGTCAACACGTCGGGGCTGGCGGGGCTGTTCGCCGTCGACTTCAACCCCGACGACCCGAAGGCGCTCTTCGCGGTCGTCGTCGAGGCGCTGCGGCTGGTCAACGCCGCGATCTCCCAGTCCGAGGGCGGCACCGGTCCACTCAACACGGAGATCCCGCTGCTCGGCCGCTCGGCCCGGGAGCTGCTCGGCGCCGACCAGAGCGGCGTCGGCAAGCCCGTCACCTTCGTCGCCGACGGGGCGAACTTCCTGCTCAAGGACGGCAGCCGCAGCGGCGACGCCGGGTTCGACCCGCGGCTGGCCGGGCGCACCGTCGTGATCGGCAGCAAGGCGTACCGGGTGCTGGACCGGGTCGACGGGCAGACCCTGCGCATCGACGCGGCCGGCACCCCGAAGCCGGCCGACGGCAGCGCGTACGCGTTGCGCCCCGAACTGGCCGACGCCGTGGACAAGCTGCTCGCCGCGCCGCCGGAGAACCTCCAGGACGCCCTCGACCTGCTGAACAACTCGATCGGCGAGGGCAGCGGGATCAGCTTCGCGCTCGACCAGCGCGCGGGCGGTCCGTTCCTGCGCGTCGGGCTGGACTGGAAGCGCGACGTCCACACCGGCGGTCCGCTCACCTTCGCCTGGGACGGCGCCCGGGAGCTGGTCACCCTGGACAGCTCCGGCACGTTCGCCCTCGACGTGAAGGCCCGCGCCCAGCTGGGGCTGCTACTGCCGCTGCGGCCGGACGCCGCGCCGCTGCTGGACCGGACCTCCTCGGCGAGCGTCACCGTCTCCGGCGGGGTCACCGACGCCGCCATCGCCGCCCGCGTCGGTCCGCTCGCCCTGGATCTCGGCAAGGACCCGGACTTCGCCACCGTCAAGGCCAACCTCAGCGTGGGGCTCGGCGGGCTGACGGCGGACGGACCGATCGGCGGCCTGCTCGGCGTGACACCGCAGTTCACGACCGCCGGCGTCGACTGCGGTGACGGCGTCGGCGGTACCGCGGTGCCGGTCTGCGCCCGGGCACCGATCTTCGTCAACAACTGCGTACCGGCCGACGCCACCAACCTGTTGACCTTCACCATGGGCCTGGATCTGACGCCCACCGCCAACACCCCGAACCTGAACTCCTGCTTCGCCAACCTGGCGTTGAAGCTCACCGACTTCAACGTCGGTATCGACGGCTACCTGGCGAAGGTGGAGGACGCGCTGCGCCTGGCGAGCTTCGACGGCAAGCTGCCGCTCGTCGGTGAGGACCTGCAGCAGGGCCAACGGTTCGTCGCGAAGCTGCGCGAAGACGTCAAGGCCGCGATCGGTCCGGTGCTGGCCAACACCACCCTGGACAGCGCCGGCATGCAGACCGCCCTCAACGACGTCCTGAAGTCCCTGGACCCGGGCGTGAGCGCGGTGGTCGGTTGCCGCAGCGGAGTGGCGACGCCCTGCCAGCCGGAGAACTTCCAGTCCATCCGGATCAAGCTCACCACCTCGCGCGGGGCGCCGTCCGGAGCGGCCGGATGCACGGACGCGGGCGCCAACACCTGCCTCGGTGTCAACGTGCCGCTCGACCTGGGCATCCCCGGCCTGTCGCTGAAGGCGAAGAAGGGCGCCCCCGACGGCATCCAGGCCAAGCTGGGCTGGAAGCTGCACCTGGACCTGGTGCTCGACCGGGACGAGGGCTTCTACGTCCCCACCCACGACGGCGACACGTCCCCCGAGGTGCAGATCGGGGCCGCGTTCGACATGACCGGGGACCTCGCCGCACAGCTCGCGTTCATCCAGGTCAACGCCACCAAGCAGGGCACCGACCCGCTGGTGAAGGCGTACTTCGGGATCGACCTGAAGGGCTCGCCGGGGGAGAAGAGCTGCTTCGACCCGACGGTCACCGCGAACTGCACCCCCGAGGACGACGACAAGCTCACCCTCGCCGAGTTCGGTGACCTCGGCTCGCTGCTCGCCACCGACCTCACCGCCACGGTGAACATCGACTGGAAGCTGGCGGCGGCGGTGAACACCGGCGACGAGGTCGGTTCCGCGATGCCCGGCCTCAGCGCCCGCTTCGGGCTGAAGTGGGGCTTGAAGCACAAGCAGGGCTCGCTCACCGCGGCGGGCGACGGCGTGGAGACACCGCTGCGGGTCACGTTCACCGACATCGCACTCGACGCCGGCGATTTCTTCGACAAGATCCTCAAGCCGGTGGTGGACAAGCTGAAGGCGGTCACCGGTCCGCTGCAGCCGATCATCGACACCCTCTACGCGCCGATCCCGGTGCTGTCGGACCTGTCGAAGGCGACCGGCGGACCGGATATCACGCTGGTCTGGCTCGCCCAGACGTTCAGCACGCTCAGCGGCGGCCCGAAGCTCGACTTCATCCACACCGTCCGCGAAGTGATCAACTTCGTGAACCGGGACCTCGACTGCGACGGCGACGGCTGCTCCATCCCGCTCGGCCAGTTCCTGGTCGACCCGGCCCGGGCCCTCACCACCGAGGCGTCACCCGCGTCCGCGGAGAGCCTGATCAAGCGGGACGACCCGTTCACCCAGGCGAAGACCGACGTCCAGGTCAAGTCGGCGATCGACACCGCCGCCGGCACCGACGGGGACAAGCTGTTCACCCCGAAGGCGGGTGAGACCAAGTCCGTCGCGGCGAAGACCGGCTTCAGCTTCCCCGTCTTCGACAACCCGGCCTCCCTGTTCGGCCTGCTGCTGGGACAGGACGTCGAGCTCGTCAGCTTCGACTCCGGCCCGCTGACGCTCGGCTTCAGCTGGCGGCAGTCCTTCGGCCCGGTCTACGCCCCGCCGCCGGTGTTCGTCACCCTCTCCGGCAGCGCCTCGGTCACCGCCCGGTTCATCGCCGGCCTGGACACCGCGGGCATCCGGCACGCCATCGAGGCCGCGGCCGACGGCACCGCGGTCGACGCGGTCAGCCTCCTCGACGGCCTGTACTTCAAGACGGCCGACAACACCGGCGCCGCCGTCCCGGTCGTCACGCTGCGCGGTGAGATCGCCGCCGGAGCCGAGGTGAGCGTGCTCATCGTCAAGGCCGGCATCCAGGGCGGCATCCGGCTCACCGTCGGCTTCAGCTGGAACGACCCGAACAACGACGGCAAGTTCCGCACCAGGGAATTCCTCCAGGCCCTGCTGGTGAACCCGATCTGCCTCTTCACCACCAGCGGGCAGCTGTCGGTGTTCCTCAAGGTGTACATCACCATCGACCTGGTCCTGTTCTCCAAGACGTTCGACTTCACCCTGGTCGACGCCACCCTGCTCGACTTCCGGGCGCAACCCGACTGCGAACCCGAGCCACCGGAACTCGGCGGCACCGTCGGGGACACCCTGGTGGTCTTCGCCGGCAAGTTCGGCACCAAGGACCAGCGCGGCGACAAGGCCTGGGACAACACGTCCGGCACCTACGCCGGTGACGTCATCAAGGTGTACGCGCTGCACTACGCCGACGCCGACCCCGAATTCGACGGCTTCGCCGTCGAGGCGCTCGGTCGCCGGCAGGAGTTCCTGAACCGGGACGGGCAGCCGCCTCTGACCCGGGTGGTCGTCGACGGGCGCGGCTACTCCGTCAGCGACGCCGCCAAGACGTCCATGTCGATCCTGCTGCTCGGCGACGGCGACAGCGGGGGCGACGGGACGAAGATGTCGCAGTTCGACCAGACCGCGGTGGTGATCGGCTCCGACGGCAAGGACCAGATCCGCACCGGCACCGGCGTCGCGTACGTCGACGGGCGGGGCGGCGACGACATCATCGTCACCGCCGAGACGGGCGGCAAGGCCAGCCGGGTCGCCGGCGGTCCGGGCAAGGACACCGTCACCACCGGCGACGGCGACAACGTGGTGGCCGGCGACAGCGGCCTCGGTGCCGTCGACCGGACCAGCGACACCCCGGTGCAGACCGGTGCCGGCGAAAAGCACCTGAAGGGCCTGGTCGACTGGACAAAGCTGGGTGACCCGACCGAGGCGACGGACGGCGAGACCGACCACGTCACCGTCGGGCACGGCACCAACCGCGTCTACGGCAACGGCGGCGACGACGTGCTCGGCGTACTGGTCAACGACAAGCCCAACGGGAAGAACACGCTGATCGGTGGCCCCGGCGGGGACACCGTCAACGGCGGTAAGGGCGACGACACCATCCACACCTCGGACAGCGGCGTGCCGGCCGACGCCGACCAGCCCGGCAACGGCGACGCCGGGCTGACCAACCGGGTGGACACCGGCGCCGGCCAGGACACGGTGCACGGCAGCGCCGGCGTCGACCTGGTCGTCTCCCACTCGGCCAGCGGCCAGACCGGCCACCTGTACGGGTACGGCGGCAACGACGTCCTGATCGGCGGCTACGGCACCGATCGGCTGTTCGGCGGCCCCGACGAGGACTACGTCATCGCCGAGCCGTCGACGGTCGGCCAGCCCGGCGACCCGGACGGCTACGGCCCGTCCCGGCCGGTCACCCACGACCCGCTGCCCACCGGTACGCAGTCGCAGACCAAGCTGCTCGTCGGCGGTCTCGGCAGCGACCACGTGATCGGCGGCGACGGCGGGGCGACCGTCTTCGGCGACCGGCACCTGCCCACCGAGACCTGCACGGACGCCACGCTCGCCGGCGCCCAGCCCAACCCCTCCGACCAGGGCGCGGCCGACCTCATCCTCGGCGGCACCGGCGTCGAGGTGGTCTCGGCCGGCAGCGGCAACGACCGGGCGGACCTGGGCGGCGGCGACGACCGCGCCTGCGGCCAACTCGGCAACGACACCCTGCATCTGGGCGGCGGCGCGGACCGGGCGTGGGGCGCGGCCGGCGTCGACCAGCTGCACGGCGACGACGGCGACGACCTGCTCTTCGGCAACACCGACAACGACGGGCTGTTCGGCGGCACCGGGACGGACACCGCCGAGGGCAACGAGGGCGGCGACCAGGTCTTCGGCGGCCCGGACGGCGATGTGCTCTACGGGGGTGGGCGTACTCCCGGCACGAGCGACAGCCGGGACCACCTCTACGGCGAGGCGGGCACCGACCGGATCGTCGGGGACAACGGCACCCCGCGGACCGGCGACACCGGACCGGACCCGCTCGACCTGGCCGGTGACGTCCCCGGCGCCGGCGACGGCGACGTGATCTCCGGCGGCGGCGAGAACGACGTGGCGTACGGCGGCCTCGGCGACGACCGGATCAACGGCGACGGCGGGGACGACCAGCTCGAGGGCAACAACGGCGCCGACCTGGTGCACGGCGACCAGGGCCGGGACGAGGTCGTCGGCGGCTCCGGACAGGAGCCGACCGCCGGCACCGGCCGGCCGGACGTCGGCGACCAGTTGTACGGCGACGCCGACACCGACCTGATCGCCGGGGACAACGCCCGCTTCGCGCCGGCCACCGCCGACGCCACCCGGGTCACCCAGGGCCGGGCCGGCCCGCAACGCAAGGTCACCCTGCTCGACCTCGGGTTCAGCCCGGCGGCCGGCACCAGCGGCGGCGACCTGATCTCCGGCGGGGACGCCGACGACGTCATCTTCGGCCAGGGCGGCCCGGACCGGGTGCACGCCGACGGCGGCGCGGACTTCGCCGAGGGCGGCCCCGACGCCGACTGGGTCGAGGGCAACGCCGGTGACGACGACCTGGTCGGTGGCTCCAGCACCGCGTACGACGGATCCGGCGCGACCACCTGGGGCCAGCCGGACACCGCGGACGCCGTCTTCGGCGGACCCGGCTCGGACGCGGCCATCGGTGACAACGGCGCCGTCCTCCGCCCGCTCCCGGGCGAGCAGCCAACCTCGGTGACCGTCCGGCTCGGCGCCGGCGGCGCCCTGTTCGGCCCGCGGATCGTGGTGCTGCTGGACCGGGCCGCGGCCAGCGGCATCCGGTACGGCGGCGACCGGATCAGCGGCGGCGACGGCGTCGACACGCTGTGGGGCCAGGACGGCGACGACGCGCTGACCGGTGACGGCGACGGCGACTACCTGGAGGGCAACGGCGGTGCCGACACCCTGCGCGGCGACAACCCGCTCGGCGCTCCCGGACGCAACACCGTCACCCCGCTGCCCGACCCGGGCTGGCCGGGGACTCCGGCCGCCGCGGGCGACCTGGTCGGCTCGGGCGCACCGGCCGGGCAGGACGACCTGATCGGCGGCAGCACCGCCCCCGGCTTCCGGGACACCGGGGACGTGGTCGAGGGCAACGGCGCCGACGACGTGGTCCTCGGCGACAACGGCTCCCTGCTGCGCACGGTGGTCACCACGAACGGAAGCCACGCCGAGCGGGTCTACACCGAGCGGTACCCGACCGACGCGGTGCCGGACCACGCGACCGTGGCCCGTACCCACGACCCGGCCCTGCCCGGACCGTCCACCCGGTTCTGCACCACCGCCCAGGCCACCTGCGAGCCGGCCGGCGCCTTCGGCGGCGACCAGCTCTACGGCGACGCGGGCAACGACGGGGTGTGGGGCCAGGACGGCGACGACGCGATCCGCGGCGGTGACGGCGACGACGACCTCCTCGGTGAGCTCGGCGCCGACACCCTGTACGGCGACGACGGGCAGGACGCCATCCTCGGCGACCGGGGCGGTGTGGTGAACCAGTACCTCAACGCCGACGACGTGGCGGCGCTGGGCTTCACCACCACGCTGTCGTCGGTGCCGCAGGAGTCGTACACCGGGTTCCGGGCCGGCGACTACGACCGGCGGGTGGACCTGCTGCACGACACCGACGGCGACGCCTGGATCGGCAGCCCCACCTCGCCGTCGATGCCGCACGCCGGCCTGACCGCCGGCGCGGCTGACCTCATCCGCGGCGGCGCCGGGGCGGACAACATCCACGCCGGCTTCGGCGACGACGTCGCCAACGGCGACAGCGGCGGCGACAAGCTGTTCGGGGCGGAGGGCTCGGACGTGCTGTGGGGCGGCAAGGGCTGCGACCCGGCGCGGGACGCGGCCAACCCGCAGTGCCAGGTGAACGGTGCCTTCAGCGCCGCCGCCCGGGGCGACCGCGACCAGTACGTCGACCACCTCTTCGGCGGTGCCGGGGCGACCAGCGGACCGGCGGTGACGGCCGTGCTCGGCTCGGACCTGCTGGACTTCCGCCCGCGTGGCTCGTACCCGGACAACTGCGCTCCCGGGGCCTGGCCGGTGACCACGGCGTCGGGGACGGTCGACCCCTGCCGGTGGTTCGAGATGACCGACCTGGACGACGACGTCGTCGCGGACAACCAGCACCACCACGGCACCGACTGGGTCTACGGCGGCTGGGACCGGGACGTGCTCCAGGGTGACGTGACGGCGAACGGCCCGAACAACGGTGACCGGCTGTTCGACTGGAACGGTGCCTACAACCTCTACACCCACTGCAACGCGGCCTACGGCGGCTTCAACGACGTACGCCAGCACAGCCCGGCCATGCAGAACTTCCTGACCGGGCTGGCCTGGGCCGACGGCGCGGGTCGCAGCGCGGGCGACGTGACCACGGCGGGCACGTCGGCCTTCCTGGAGCTGTCCTACGTCTACCCGCGCGACAACAGGGAGCAGGGGGCGGGGGCGGCCTACCCGAGCACACCGGGGCACTTCGACCAACCGTCCTGCACCGACTGATCCACCGACCGGCCCGGGGCCCGGCTCTCCTGCGAGAGCCGGGCCCCGGCGTCTGTCCGGCGCCGTCGGGCGGCGGCGCGGGGGCATTTCAACCGCCTGTAACGCACTTTCGTTTCACTAGAGGAAAGTGCTGTTGGAGCCGACGAAAGGTCTAGACACGCTCGGGCGAACTTAGTAGTGTCCGAGACACATCGAAGTGTTTCACCGAGATGAACCGGCGGCGCGGTGAGTCTCGATCGTGGTCCCAGGCGGCGCAACACGCCCGGCGGCCACGGCTGGGACCAGGGACGGCACCCCGGGTCGGCGCTACCACAAGCGCCCCGGTGCGGACAACGCGCCGTGGCTTGACCGATGCTCATCCCTTCTGCACTCACACCCCGTCAGCTCCGATGCGGAACCCTGTCTGATCCCGCGCGCGATCCGGCTCGCCGCTGACGTCAGGCACATCCCGTTCCTCCAGGGCGGCCGTGACAACCGGTCACGGCCGAGGACCTCGTGCGGCCAGGGAGGGGCCCACGAGCGGTGAATACAACGTCGTACGCCGAGCAGACGAAAGATTCCTACGGGCCGTGAAAGAGGCAGTTATGAATGGGTTCTCACCGCCCGGCCGGCTCTCGGTGCGCCGGCTCCGGAGATCGATTGCGGCCGGCCTCACGGCGGCCCTGATGATGCTGACCGCTGGACTGGCACCGGCTCCGGCCAACGCGCGTCCGGTCGACGCTGACCGGGCGACGACCGCGGCCGCCACCGCGTCGTCGCAGCAACTCCAGGCCCAGGTGCTCACCTGGACCGCCGGCGACGACTTCCTCTCGTACCTCTCGGCACCCACCACCGCCGTCGCCGGGCCGGCGACGCTCGTGTTCGAGAACAGCCGCGCGACCGGCAACACCACCGGTATGCAGCACACCCTGACGTTCGAGACGGGCAATCCGGCGTACAACAGCGACGTCGACGTGAACATCCTCGCCGACCCGAACGACGCCAACGGTGGCCGGTGGACCGTGGACGTCGTGCTCTCGCCCGGCACATACCGGTACTTCTGCGCGATCCCGGGTCACGGCGGGATGTCCGGCCTCCTGGTCGTCTCCGGAGGTGGCTCGGACACCACGCCGCCGACCGCGTCGGCCGCCGTGTCAGGTGAACGGGACGAGAACGGCGCGTACGTGGGGTCGGCGACGGTGACGCTGTCGGCCACGGACACCGGCTCGGGCGTGAACCGCATCGAGTACTCCCTGGACGGCGGCGCCTACGGCACCTATTCGTCGCCGGTCACGGTGAACCAGCCGGGCCAGCACACGCTGAGCTACCGGGCGACCGACAACGCGGGGAACACCTCGACACCCCAGTCGGTGTCGTTCACGGTCGTGGAGCCACCGCCGCCGGACACCACCCCACCGACCGTGACGGCCGCGGTGTCGGGTCAGCGGGACGACGACGGCGCCTACGTCGGCAGTGCCACCGTCACCCTGTCCGCAGCCGATGCCGGCTCGGGTGTCGACCGCATCGAGTACTCGGTGAACGGCGGCGCCTACACCGCCTACTCCGCGCCGGTGACGGTGAACCAGCCGGGTCAGCACACGGTCAGCTACCGCGCGACGGACAAGGCGGGGAACACCTCGGCGGCGCAGCAGGTGGCGTTCACGGTGGTGGAGCCACCGGCGCCGGACACCACCCCACCGACTGCGACGGCTGCGGTGTCGGGTGAGCGGGACGACAACGGCGCCTACCTCCGAAGCGCCACCGTCACCCTCTCGGCCACCGACACCGGGTCGGGCGTGGACCGGATCGAGTACTCCCTCGACGGGCAGCCGTACGCCGTCTACGCCGCGCCGGTCGCGGTGAACCAGCCGGGTCAGCACACGGTCAGCTACCGCGCGACGGACAAGGCGGGGAACACCTCGGCGGCGCAGCAGGTGGCGTTCACGGTGGTGGAGCCGCCGGCGCCGGACACCACACCGCCGACCGCGTCGGCCGCGGTGTCGGGTCAGCGGGACGAGAACGGGGCGTACGTCGGAAGCGCCACCGTCACCCTGTCGGCCACCGACACCGAGTCCGGCGTGGACCGGATCGAGTACTCGCTGGACGGGGGCGCCTACGCCGCCTACACCGCGCCGGTGACAGTGAACCAGCCGGGTCAGCACACGGTCAGCTACCGGGCGACCGACAAGGCGGGGAACACGTCCGCGGCGCAGCAGGTGGCCTTCACGGTGGTGCAGCCGCCGGCGCCGGACACGACTCCGCCGACCGCGTCGGCCGCGGTGTCGGGGCAGCGCGACGAGAACGGCGCGTACGTGGGATCGGCGACGGTGACCGTGTCGGCCACGGACGCCGGTTCGGGTGTCGACCGGATCGAGTACTCCCTCGACGGGCAGCCGTACGCCGTCTACGCCGCGCCGGTCACGGTGAACCAGCCGGGTCAGCACACGGTCAGCTACCGCGCGACGGACAAGGCGGGGAACACGTCCGCGGCGCAGCAGGTGTCGTTCACGGTGGTGCAGCCGCCGGCACCGGACACCACCCCGCCGACCGCGTCGGCCGCGGTCTCGGGCCAGCTCGACGACAACGGTGCCTACGTCGGTAGCGCCACCGTGATCCTGTCGGCCGCGGACGCGGGATCGGGTGTCGACCGGATCGAGTACTCCGTCGACGGGCAGCCGTACGCGACCTATTCCGCGCCGGTCACGGTGAACCAACCGGGCCAGCACAGCGTCAGCTACCGGGCCACGGACAAGGCCGGCAACACGTCGGGCACCGCGTCGGTCACCTTCACCGTGGTCGCCAGCGGGCCGGAGCCGGACTGCCCCGTTCCGGACACGCGGCCGACGGTATGGCTCGGCACGGTCGACAGCGGCGTACCCAACCGCGTGGTCGACGGTGACTGCACCGTCAACAACGTCATCGAGGACGAGCGGGCCTGGTCCAACCACGGCGAGTTCGTCACGCACGTCACGACGATCGCGGAGCACCTGCACCACCTGGGCGTGATCACCCACAAGGAGCACGGGCGCCTGGTGAGCGCGGCCGGCCGCTCCGGCGTCGGCAAGCTGGACGAGAAGAGCGGCTACCAGCCGCTGCTCGACGGCTCGGCGGCGTCGTTCGCCCGGTGGCAGCACGTCGGGGCGGGGGCCTTCACCCGCAATGCCGACGGATCGATCACCAGCCGTCCGGTCGCCGGCCTCGGCATGCTGTGGTACCCCGTGACGGCGTACGGCGACTTCTCCCTGAAGCTCCAGTGGCGCGACGACGCTCCGGGCACCGGCCGCGCGAACAGCGGGGTCTTCGTCCGCTTCCCCGACGTCCACCGGCACGCCGCCGAGTCACGGCCGGAGTGGGTGGCCATCAAGTATGGCCACGAGCTGCAGATCTTCGACCGGCCCGACGGCGACCAGTACAAGAGCGGCTCGGTGTACGGCTTCGACCGCGTCGACCTGGCCGGGGCCCAGGTCACGCCGAAGGGCACCTGGAACGACTACGAGATCCGGGTGGTGGGCCAGCACTACTCGGTCTTCCGCAACGGCGAGCTCATCAACGAGTACGTCAACACCCCGGACGCGATCTTCAGCCCGCCTCGCGCCGACGATCCCGGCGGCGCCGGACGCCAGAGCGCCAGCGGATACATCGGCCTGCAGAACCACGGCACCGCCGACGTCATCAGCTTCCGCAACGTCCGGATCGCACCGCTCTCCGCGTGCTGCCCGAGCGGAACGGCGTCCGGCAACTCGAGCACCTGCTGCTGACCGAGCGAAGGGAACCAACCATGGCGAAGAACAGAATCGACCGTCGGGCCCTGTTGCGCGGGCTCGCCGGAACCACCGTCGCGGTCAGCGCGGCGAGCCTCGCCGGAGCGCTGCCCGCCGCGGCGTCCGGCGACTCGAACGGGCATCTGATCCCGCGCGGGCACATGGGCATCCAGCTCTACAGCGTCCGGGACAAGATCTCCCAGCTCGGATTCGCGGCGGTCTTCGAGGAGCTGTCCCGGATCGGCTACCGGGAGGTGGAGTTCGCCGGCTACACCCAGGGCAGCGTCGGGCCGATCACCCCGGCCCAGATCCGACAGTTGATCGACGACAACGGGCTCAAGGCCGCGGGCAGCCACCGGAGCTTGAACGACTTCCGCACCAACCTGGAATGGGAGCTCGACGTCGCCGAGACCCTGGGCATGCCCGCCGTCGGCACCGCCCAGGCGCCCACCGGGAATCGCACCATCGCCGGGTACCAGGCGGCCGCGGCGGAGTTCAACGCGTGGGGCGCCGCCGCCGCTGCCCGGGGAATCAAGCTTTACCAGCACAACCACACGATCGAGTTCAGCTTCGCGGTCGACCGGCCCGACGTGCGGCTGTACGACCTGTTCCTGGAACTCACCGACCCGCGCTACGTGTACCTGGAGATGGACATCCTGTGGGCGTACGGCGGCGCCCGCAAGTACCCGGGCTTCCGCCCGGTCGACTACGTCAACGCCCACCCGCACCGCTTCCCGCTGTTCCACGTCAAGGACGGCGTGCCCCTGCCCGACCCCCAGCAGGGCAATTCCTACGTGGACGTCGAGTTCGGCGACGGGGTCATCCCGTTCCCCGAGTTCTTCGGGGAGCTCAAGAGTGGCGGCCGCTTCGGCTACCTGTGGGAGATGGACCGGGCACCGAGCGCCCAGCCGAACCCGCCCGGCTCGCTCGGCGCAGCCGAGCGCAGCTACCAGCGCATGGTCGAGCTGCGGGGTGACCGGTGACCGCGTCGGCCTGGCGGCTACCCGAGACCGGCCCCGCGCCGGAGCCCGGCCGTTCCGGCCCGAGCGCGCGCCGACTGCTGATCGTGGCGGCCATCGTGCTGCTGACCGTCATCGGCGCCGGCGGGCTGGCGGCGGCCGGCGCCCCGATGGCGTTCTTCGCCGAACGGCCGGACGGCTGCGCGAAGCCGGACCGCAGCATCCAGCTGTACGCGGTCGAGCTGCCGAAGGACGGCACCCAGATCCGGCTCGGTTACGGCCTTACGCCGGAGACCGCCTCCTACCCGGGACCGACGATGGAGATGATGGAGGGGGAGTGCCTCGCCATCACCCTGCACAACCAGGTGCCCGCCGCGACCCTGGAGCAGCTGCGTACCAACCCCAGCCATCCGCTGGGTGTCTCGCTGCACGTGCACGGGGTGAAGTACACGCAGCTGTCCGACGGCACGGTGCAGAGCAACTCGTTCGTGCCTCCGGGCGAGTCGCGTACGTACACCTGGTTCGCCCAGCAGCGGAACAACCGGACCGGGGCGCAGGGCACGGCGGGTTACTGGTGGTACCACGACCATGTCGTCGGTGGCCCGCACGGCACGCAGGGCCTGGGCGCGGGGCTCTTCGGCGGGCTCGTCGTACGGCGGCCGGGCGACCCGAAGCCCGACCGGACGTACGTGTCGGCCTTCGGTGACCGGCAGAGCATCAACCTGCGCCGCGGGGACGCGACCGACACCTGTGACCAGCAGAACCCGCAGCCCGGGCCGACCTGCCTGGTCGCGCGGAAGGGGGAGAAGGTCGAGTTCATCGTCATCGGCCTCGGCAACGAGATGCACACCTTCCACCTGCACGGGCACTCCTGGGCGGACACCCGGACCGGCGTGGTGAGCAACGGGCAGCCCTTCGCCGACTCGGTCCCGGTCATCGACAACAAGCCGCTCGGTCCCGGCGACTCGTTCGGCTTCACCGTGGTGGCCGGCGACTCGGTCGGCCCGGGGCACTGGATGCTCCACTGCCACATGCAGTTCCACTCCGACGCCGGCATGTCGACGATGCTGCACGTCCTCGACGAGTCCGGGGCGATGCCCCCGGGCCACGACCACCAACACACCGCGGCGCACGCCGCCTCGGCGCCCGCCGTCGACGGCGGCGAACACCAGCACAACTGACCGGTCGGTGGCTGCTGGTTCTCCCTGAGGACCAGCAGCCACCGGACCCCCACCCACCCGCCGACACCACCGATACCGCCGCACCGGCCGCCCGACGGGTGGCGCCGACGGTCGCGCACAGCCTGCTCCGGTGAACGCCGCACCTCACCGGCAGATCGACGACCCGGAAGAACCTGTCCCTCAATCCAGGAGGAGTCGAGATGGCTCAAGGCCGCCATTTCCGGTTCTCCCGATGGGTCGGACGCCTCCGCGCCGACTCAACGGGATCCACCACACCCACACCGCCCACCCGGACCGCCCCGCGTCGCGCCGGCAGCCGCCGCCGCGCCGGCGCCCTGGCGTCGAGCGCCGCGCTGGCGCTCGGCACCCTGACGCTGCCCGTCCAAGCCGTCAACCCTTCGGCTGCGGCCGCCGCCGAGGCCACCGCGGCCGTGAAGGTGCTGGTGTTCCACGGTCCGGTGGACCAGCAGGACGACCCGGTCGCGAAGGCTGCCGCCGCGATCAAGGAACTCGGCGCGGCGAACGGCTTCTCCGTCGACGCCTCCGCCGATCCGGGCGTCTTCACCTTCGGCAACCTGGCCCGCTACCGCGGCGTGGTCTTCCTGTCCGCCAACGGGGTGACGCTCAACGACGCCCAGGAAGCCGCCTTCCAGGCGTACGTCAAGGGCGGCGGCGGGTTCGTCGGCGTCCACGACGCCGCCCGCGCCCAGCCCAGCTCCGCCTGGTTCACCGGCCTGATCGGCACCCGTCCGGCGGCCAGCCTCCCCAACGCCGAGAAGGCGGTCGCGGCCACGGCGAGCGCCGAGAACCCGCCGAACGAGACCGCCGCCAAGGCGATCGACGGGTCGACGAGCACCAAGTGGCTCACGTTCTCCCCGACCGGCTGGCTCGCGGCGAAGCTCGAGAAGCCGGTGGCGGTGTCCCGCTACGCGCTGACCTCCGCCAACGACTTCCCGGGCCGGGATCCGAGGAACTGGACCCTCCAGGGGTCCCAGGACGGCACCACCTGGACCGACCTGGACACCCGGACCGGGGAGTCCTTCCCGCAGCGCTTCCAGACCAAGCAGTACAGCTTCACGAACAGCACCGCGTATCAGCACTACCGCCTCAACGTCACCCAGAACGGCGGCGAGCCGCTGGTCCAGCTGGCCGAGCTGTGGCTGATCGGCCCCGACGCCGGGCCGGCCCCGGACACCCGGGTGCAGGAGGCCACGGTCGACCTCACCGACCGCCAGCACCCGGCCAACAAGGGGCTGCCCCTGACCTGGACCCGATCCGACCAGTGGATCAACTGGGACCCGAGCCCGACCGGCCGGGTCCACACCATCGCCCAGGTGGAGGAGCGGACGTACAACGCGGGTCTGAGCGGCAACGGGGCGTTCCACCCGATCTCGTGGTGCCAGGACTACGACGGCGGTCGGTCGTTCTACACCGGCATGGGCCGCACCGAGGCCAGCTACACCGGCGACAAGCAGTTCCAGGGCCACCTGCTCGGCGGCATCAAGTGGGCGACCGGCATGGTCCGCGGCGACTGCCAGGCGACCATCGCGTCGAACTACCGCATCGAGCGGTTGACCGCCACCAACCAGCCGGGGCAGCTCGACCAGATCGGTGAGCCGCACGGGCTGACCATCGCGCCGGACGGCAAGGTCTTCTACATCGGCAAGGCGGCGTGCCCGTCCGGGCCGATCACCAGCTGGGACGACCCCAAGGTCGGCCTCGGCTGCGGCACCATCCACCAGTGGGACCCGAAGACCAAGCAGGTCAAGCTGCTGACCACCCTCGCCGTGATGGGCAACCGGGGCAGCGGCAGCGAACTGGTCAAGAACGAGGAGGGCCTGGTCGGCATCACTCTCGACCCGAAGTTCGCCCAGAACGGCTGGGTCTACGTCTACTGGATGCCGCACGAGTCGATCGACCGGGACAAGCGGATCGGCAAGCGGACGGTGTCGCGGTTCACCTACGACGCGGCGAAGCAGACGATCGACCAGGGCACCCGCAAGGACCTGCTGCAGTGGGACACCCAGATCCACAGCTGCTGCCACGCCGGCGGCGGCATGACCTTCGACGAGAGCGGCAACCTCTACGTCGGCAGCGGTGACAGCAACTCCTCCGGTGGCTCCAGCGGCTACTCCGGCAACAACTGGACCCAGGACTACAAGGGCGTGTCGTTCCAGGACGCCCGTCGTACCTCCGGCAACACCAACGACCTCAACGGCAAGATCCTCCGCATCCACCCGGAGCCGGACGGCACCTACACCATCCCGGCGGGGAACCTCTTCACCGGCAAGGAGGAGGGCGGCGGCAAGACCCGTCCGGAGATCTACGTGATGGGCGTACGCAACATCGCCCGGATCGCCTGGGACCCGGTCAACGACTGGCTGACCGCCGCCTGGGTCGGCCCGGACGCGGGCGCCCCGAGTCCGGACCTGGGCCCGGCGAAGTACGAGACGGCGACGATCATCACCTCCGCCGGCAACCAGGGCTGGCCGTACTGCATGGGCAACCGGCAGCCCTACCGGGACCGCAGCAACACCGACGCCAACGTCCTGACCGGCTGGTACGACTGCGACAACCTGAAGAACGAGTCGCCGCGCAACACCGGCCTGGTCAACATCCCGCCGGCGCGGGACAACATGATCTGGTACTCGCCGCAGGGCGGTGGCCCGGTCTTTCCGAAGCGCACCGACGGCAGCGGTCTGCCGACCTACCAGCTCGGCCAGGAGACGTTCACCCAGCCGTACCTCAAGGGCGGCGGCCAGGCCATCATGGACGGGCCGACCTACCAGCGGGAGAACGTCGACACCAACAGCGGTGTCGCGTGGCCGGCGTACTGGGACAACAAGTGGTTCATCGGTGACCAGTCCAACGCCAACAACCGGGTCGCCGTGACCGTCGACCCGACGAAGGTCGAGAGCCACGGGCCGCCGGCCTTCGGCGAGGACCTGCGCAGCATCATCCGCTCCGGCAGCGGCGCCACCCAACTCCAGTCCTGGATGGACGCCAAGTTCGGCCCCGACGGCGCGCTCTACCTGCTCGACTACGCCGGCGGGTTCTTCAGCCTGCACTCGAATCAGAAGCTGATCCGCGTCGCCTACCAGGGCGGCCCGGCCACGCCGCGCCCGAGCGACGCCATCGCCCGGGCCGTGGCGCAGAGCGAGCCGAAGACGATCGCCTTCTCCAGCGCCCGCGCCGGCGGCGTGGCGTGGGAGTGGAACTTCGGTGACGGCAGCGCGCCGTCGCACGAGGCCAACCCCACCCACACCTACGCCGACTACGGCACCTACGAGGCAACCCTGAAGGTGACCTACGCCGACGGCGAGGTGGCCACCGCGAAGATCCAGGTCTTCGCCGGCTGCGCCGCGCCGGACGCCCGCAAGACCGTACGGATGTTGGACACCGACACCGGCGTGACGAACCACGAGGTCGGCGGCGACTGCACGGTCAACGACCTGATCGACGACGAGCGGAGCTGGGAGAACCACGGCCAGTTCGTCAGCCACGTCGCCGACGTCACCGCCGGGCTCCGCACCGGCGGCGTGCTCGACAACCGGGAGGCCGCGAAGCTGAACAGCTCGGCGGCCCAGTCGCAGATCGGCAAGATCCCCGGATACCGGTCGCTCTTCGACGGCACGGCCCAGTCGCTCGCCGACTGGCGTCAGGCCCCCGGCGGGTCGTTCGCCCTGCGGCCCGACGGATCGATCCGCAGCACCGGCGGGCTCGGCATGCTCTGGTACGCCAAGGACGACTTCGCCGACTTCTCCCTGCGGATGCGGTTCCGCGACGTCTCGGCGGAGGGCACCTACGGCAACAGCGGTGTCTTCACCCGGTTCCCGGACCCGCGGACCCCGCTGGACCAGCGGCCGGCCGGCAGTTGCGGCACGGTCGGGTCGGCCCGGTCGTCGGAGGCCTGGGTGGCCATCTACTGCGGTCACGAGATCCAGATCTACGACGGGCCCACCGGTGAGCCGCAGAAGACCGGGTCGATCTACAACTTCGACCCGAACAACCTGGGCCAGTCCGGGGCGACCCCCAAGGGCCAGTGGAACGACTACGAGGTCCGGGTGGTCGGACAGCACTACACGATCATCCGCAACGGCGTGGTGATCAACGAGTTCGACAACACGCCCGGCAAGGCGTCGTCCCGCCAGGGCGACCCGCCGAGCGACCTGCGCCAGTTCCTGAGTGGATTCGTCGGGTTGCAGAACCACGGCAATAACGACCTGGTCGAGTTCCGCGACGTGCGGGTGCGGGAGTTGTAGTAGACGGGTGTGCCGGGTACGGGGGCGCTGCCTCCCCCGTGCCCGGCACACCGCTGTCCGCCTCCTGACCGGCATCCGACAAGCGATGCGAACCGGGGCTCCTCCGGCGTGGGTTTGACGGACCCTCCTGCCACCATCAGTGATGGTCCCAACACGAGGAGGAGGCGCCCGTGTCATCGTCCACCCGCGACCGTCCCGTCGAGAGTCAGCCGCAGTCCGTCCTGCCGGAGCTGCGCGCCATGTGGTGGGAGACCGGCGTTCGGGCCCGCGCCGAGGCGGGCCTGCTCGCCGTGTTCGCCGAGTTGCCCCGGCTGGTCGCGCAGGCCGTGGCGATCAGCTGGCGGGCCGACCGGCTCCGCACGTCGGTGGTGGCCGCCGCGACGGTCGGCGCCGGCGCGATGGCCGCCGGCGGGCTGCTCGCCACGCAACGGGTGCTGGTGGAGCTGTTCGCCGGCGGGCCGACCGCGGAGAAGGTGGTGGCGGCGCTTCCGGCGCTCGCCGTCCTGGCGGCCGTGACCGGCGTCCGCGCCGGCATGGGCATCGCCACCGGGTACGCGATCAACGGTCTCACTCCCCGCGTCGACCGCGAGGTCGAGCGCGGCCTGTTCGAGGTCACCACCGCCGTGCGGCTGGACGCCTTCGACGCCGACGCGTTCGCCGACGACATGGAACGCGCCACCCGGGGCACCGACTCGGCGATCGACCTGGTGCAGTCCTCGATGAACCTGATCGCCGGCCTCGTCGGGCTGCTCGCGGTGGCGGTCGCAGTGGTGGTCATCCACCCGCTGCTGCTCCTCGCGCTGCTGGTGGCGACGCTGCCCAACGCGTGGGCGGCGCTGCGGGCCGGGCACCTGCGGTACCGGACGTACATCACCGGCTCGGTCCGCCGCCGCCGGCTGTGGATCCTGCACCGGCTGATGGCCGAGCGGGTCTCCGCGCCGGAGCTGCGGTCGTACGGGCTGCGCCGGTTCCTTCTCGACCAGTACGACCGGGTCATGGACACCGAGACCGGCATCCAGCTCGCCCTGGCCCGCCGGGTCACCACGACCACCGCCGTCGGGGCACTGGTCGGCGGGCTGGCCACCGCCGTCGTCTACGTCCTGCTCGGGCTCCTGCTGGTCGACGGGCAGATCCCGCTCGCCGCGGCGGCGACCTGCGTGATCGCCGTCCAGGCCGCGCACCGGTCGCTCAGCACGGTCACCTTCCAGGTCGACCGGGTCTACACCGAGGGCCAGCACTTCAGCGACTACACCGGCTTCATGGCTCGCGCCACCGCGTACCTGCCCGACGCGGACACGCCCCGGCCGGCCCCGGGCCCGCTGCGGGAGGTCGCCGTCCGCGGCGTGACGCTGCACTACCCGGAGCGGGACACGCCCGCCGTCGACGACGTCACCCTCGCCATCCGCGCCGGGCAGACCGTCGCCTTCGTCGGGGAGAACGGCTCCGGCAAGACCACCCTGGCCGCGATGATCGCCACCCTGAGGACCCCGACGCGCGGCACCGTCGAGTGGAACGGCCGCCCGGTCGGGGAGTGGGACCTGGCGCAGGTCCGCGCGCGCATCGCGGTGGTCACGCAGGAGTACCACAAGTGGCCGTTCACCGCCGCCACCAACATCGCCGTCGGCGACGTCGACCGCGAGGCCCGCCAGGACCGCATCGAGACCGCCGCCGCCCGCGCCGCCGCGCACGAGATGATCAAAGACCTGCCGTACGGGTACGAGACGCTGCTCGACCGCACGTTCGCCAAGGGGCAGGACCTCTCCGGCGGACAGTGGCAGCGGATCACCGCCGCCCGAGGGTTTCTCCGCGACGCCGACCTGCTGATCATGGACGAGCCGTCCTCGGCCCTCGACCCGCGCGCCGAGGACGCCCTCTTCCAGGCCATCCGGGACCGGCACGGGCGGGCGACGACCATCCTCATCACGCACCGGCTGGCCAACGTCCGCCACGCCGACCGCATCTTCGTGCTGCACGCGGGCGCCCTGGTCGAGTCCGGCACCCACGACGAGCTGATCGCCGCCGGCGGCCGGTACGCCGAGCTGTTCGCCCTCCAGGCGGCCGGCTACGACGCCGCACCCGCCCGCCCAGCGGTGCCGCAGCAACCGGAGCCGGCCACCTGACCGGGCGGCGGCTGGGCCCGGCGCGGGCGGCCCAGTGCGTGGAACAGGCCCTACGGCAGGCAGTACACGTCGCCGGAGTTGGCGGCGTGCGGCAGGGCGTCCAGGTGGGCCGCCATGGCGCTCGCGGACATCCACTCCGGTTCGGCGAGGGCCATCGTGTCGCCGAGGGCCAGGTTGAAGCGGGTGAAGCCGAGCGCGGTGGCGCGGTCGAGCGCGCGGCGGGCCACCGCCCGCTCGATCGTGGTGAACTCGAACGACACCGCCGGCAACGGACGGGTCAGCCCGGCCAGCACGCTGTCCTCGAAGCCCTCGACGTCGATCTTGACGAAGGCCGGCACGCCGTGGTCGTCGATGAGCGCGTCGAGCGTGGTGGACGGGACGTCCAGCCGCGCGTCCCACGTCTCGTCCCGCCACCCGTCCGCGCCGTCCGCCGCCTGGATGAAGTGGGGCGACGCGGTGGAGACGGTGGGGTTCGCCGAGTTGACGTGGAGTTCGAGGGTGCCCGGGGTGGCGCCGCAGGCGGCCTCGACCAGGACGACCTGGTCGTCCCCGCCGTACAGGGCCCGGATGGTCCGCGCGCACAGCGGCTGCGGCTCGACCGCCACCACCCGGGCACCCAGGCGGCGGAAGCTGCCGGTGCGGTCACCCACGTGCGCGCCGACGTCGACGACGAGGTCACCGGGCCCGACGAACTGCGCGTAGAAGCGGTCCATCGCGGCCGCCCGCTCCGGGTCGCCGTACGACAGGTCCAGCGAGCGGCGCAGGGCGGAGGCGGCCGGATCGGCCTTGAGCGACTCGATGACCTCGGTGTTGACGTGCACGGGCGGACCCTAACGTCCGGGCTCCGGCATCGGGTACCCCTTCGCCCGATTCCTCCACCCACGGTGTCCCCTTGATCCACTCCGCGTCAGCGGCACCGGGGTATCCGAGGTGACCACGACCCCCGACGCTGGCGGCATGGAGTGGATCACCAGACGTGTCAGGCCGACTCCGATCGCCGCCGCCCGGCGGCGGGCCTACGCTCGGCGATGATGAGCCCTCCGCCGCGCCGAGCCCCCGGTGACCTCCTGGTCCACCTGCGGCGGGCCCGCGACCACATCGACCGCCACTACACCGAGCCGCTGGACCTGGCGACCGTGGCGGCGGTCGCCGGCCTCAGCAGGTTCCACTTCCAGCGCCTCTTCACGATCACGTACGGGCTGTCCCCGGCGGCGTACCTGTCCCGCCGGCGCATCGAGCGGGCGCAGGACCTGCTGCGGGCCACCAACCTGACCGTCACCGAGGTCTGCCACGCGGTCGGCTTCACCAGCCTCGGGTCGTTCAGCAGCCGGTTCCGGGAGATCGTCGGGGAGACGCCGCGAGACTTCCAGCGGCGCTGGGCGCAGACCGGCGCTCCCCACATCCCCGGCTGCTTCGTCTTCATGTGGGGGCTGGCGGAACGGGCCGGCGCGTCCGCAAGCGAGGAGAAGCCGCCGGCCGGAAATCCTTCATAGCCTGGCCTCATGATTACGCACGTTTCGATCACCAGCGTCTTCGTCAAGGACATCGACGCGTCCAAGGCGTTCTACATCGACGTCCTCGGCTTCGAGGAGCACACCGACATCACCCTGGCCGACGGCTCGTACCGCTGGTGCACCGTCAAGCACCCCAGCCAGCCCGAGCTGGAGGTGCACCTGACCCTGCCCGGGCCGCCGCTGTCGCCGGAACTGGCCGAGACGTTCCGCCGGGCGCAGGACGAGGGCGGGCTGTTCGGCCTCGGTCTGGGCGTGGACGACTGCCGCAAGACGTACGAGGAGCTGCGGAGCAAGGGGGTGGAGTTCCTCCAGGAGCCGGCCGAGCGCCCGTACGGGGTGGAGGCCGTCGCCCGGGACAACTCCGGCAACTGGCTGGTGCTGGTGGAGCGCAAGGAGTTCAGCCCGGCCGACTTCACGTGACGGCCGCCCGCGTCGGCTGGCTGGACGTTCGAGGTCCGGCAAGCCGGAGCGGCGCGAAAATGGGTTCGGCGGTGGTCGCGGCCGCTGTTAGGGTTGACGGCGATTACCGGATCGAGGAGTTCGACATGCTCATCGGGGACGACGACATCTCCGGGTGACCGCACCCGCGGGCGCGCGAAAGCGCTCGCCCTCGTCGTCATCCGGGCGACCATCGCCCGCCCGTCTCTCCCCGAGGATCCGCTTCCATGTCCGACGCCTGCGTCGTCTGTTCCCACCTGTCGTTTTCCTGGCCGGACGACACCCCGGTCTTCCAGGACCTGTCCGTCACCGTGCCGCCGGGCCGCACCGGCCTGGTCGCGCCCAACGGCGCCGGCAAGAGCACCCTGCTGCGGCTGATCGCCGGCGAGCTGGCGCCCACCGCCGGCACGGTCACCGTCGACGGCGTGCTCGGCTACCTGCCGCAGACCCTGCCGCTCGACGGTGAGCTGACCGTCGCCGAGGTGCTCGGCGTGGACGCCGTACTGCGCGCCCTGCACGCCATCGAGGCCGGCGACGCCGCCGAGGAGCACTTCACCACCGTCGGCGACGACTGGGACGTCGAGGAGCGCAGCCGCCACGAGCTGGACCGGCTCGGCCTCGCCGACGTCGCGCTCGACCGCCGCCTGCACACGCTCAGCGGCGGCCAGGTCGTCTCCCTCGGCCTCGCCGCGCAGCTGTTGAAGCGGCCCGACGTGCTGCTGCTCGACGAGCCCACCAACAACCTCGACCTCGACGCCCGGCACCGGCTCTACGCGGCGCTCGACGAGTGGCCCGGCTGCCTGCTGCTGGTCAGCCACGACCGGGCGCTGCTGGACCGGATGGACCGCATTGCCGAACTCGACCGCGGTGAGGTGACCTTCTTCGGCGGGAACTTCACCGCGTACGCCGAGGCCGCCCAGGCCGCCCGGGAGGCCGCCGAGCGGACGGTCCGCAGCGCCGAACTGGAGGTCAAGCGGGAGAAGCGGGAGATGCAGCAGGCCCGCGAGCGCGCCGAACGCCGGGCCAGCAACGCCGCCCGCAACCTCAAGAGCGCGGGCCTGCCCCGCATCGTCGCCGGGGCCATGAAGCGCAGCGCCCAGGAGTCGGCCGGGCGAGCCCAGGACACGCACGCCAACCGGGTCAGCGAGGCCCGGGCCCGCCTCGACGAGGCCAGCCGCGCGCTGCGCGACGACGCGACCCTCACCCTGGACCTGCCCGACACGACCGTCCCGGCCGGGCGCACCGTGTTCGTCGGGGAGCGGATGCAGGTCCGCGGGCTCTTCGCCGGCGACGGCCTCGACCTGACCATCCGGGGACCGGAGCGCATCGCGTTGACCGGGCCCAACGGCGCCGGCAAGTCGACCCTGCTGCGCCTGATCGAGGGCTCCCTCGCACCGGACGCGGGTTCCACGCGGCGGGCGGACGGGCGGGTCGCGTACCTCTCGCAGCGCCTCGACCTGCTCGACCCCGCCCGCACGGTCGCGGAGAACTTTACCGCGTACGCCCCGGAGCGGCCGCAGGCCGAGCGGATGACCCTGCTCGCCCGCTTCCTGTTCCGCGGCGCCCGCGCCCACCTGCCGGTCGGCGCACTGTCCGGCGGTGAGCTGCTGCGGGCCACGCTCGCCTGCGTCCTGTACGCGCAACCGGCACCGCACCTGCTCCTGCTCGACGAGCCGACCAACAACCTCGACCTGGTCAGCGTCGGGCAACTCGAAAGCGCCCTCAAGGCGTACCAGGGGGCGTTCGTGGTAGTCAGCCACGACGAGCGGTTCCTCGCCGGGATCGGGGTGGACCGGTGGCTGCGGCTCGCCGACGGGCGGCTCCGGGAGACCGGAGGGCCCGACGGCGACTGACGGCCCCTCCACGTCCCGGCCGGCGTGCTCCGCCCTGCGAGCTGAGGAGGGACACATGACCACCACCGTTCCCGATGTGATCGCCCGTTACTTTCGCATCATCGGCGAACGCGACGTCGACGCCTTCGTCGCCTGCTTCACCGACAACGCGATCGTCGCCGACGAGGACCGTACCCACGAGGGCCGGGCGGCGATCCGGGCTTGGCGTGAGCGGACGGTGGCCGAGTTCGACTACGACGCCGTACCGGAGGACTTCCAGGAGGAGGCCGGGGGCAACGTCGTGGTGACGGCCCTCGTCTCCGGCACGTTCCCGGGCAGCCCGGTCCGGCTGCGCCACCGGTTCACGCTCCGCGACGGTCTGATCGGCGCCCTGGACATCCGGCCGTAACGGAGGTGCGCGTGGGTCGACGTCGGCCGCCCGCCCACGCGTGGGTCGTAGCGGGTGTCAGGTGCGTCCGGCGACGGGCACGAGGGGCGTGTCCGCCATGGGCATGCCGTTCGCGTCCAGCGGCGTCACCGGAACAGCGACGTCCGAGGGCGCCATGACCGAGGCAGGGACCAGAAACACGCCGTCATGGAGGTCTACCCGCACGGCGACGCCCGGTTCTCCCACCGACACGGCGTGCGCGTCGGCCATCGGCACGTGGCCGACGAGCCCGCCGAGGACCTCGCTGACGGTGTACTCACCGCCACCACTGCTGGCGCCGACGGCGGCCTCGTGCCGGCCGGAGGTCAGGCTCTCGACGTACCAGCCCGACGGTCCGGTCCAGAGCCGCAACGCGCGGTCGGTCGCCAGCGGAACCGTGTCGGTGACGGCGTAGCCGGCGGGTGGCCGCCAGGCGGGCATCGCCGAAGACTCCGACGAGCGTGAAGCGAAGACGATGACGGCCGCGATCACCAGCGACACCAGCGAGAGCCCGAGGAGGGACCGGCTGTTCGAGCGGGCCGCGACATCCATCACGTCATGGTCGCAGCAGCGCGTAGGCCTGTCCACGTCGCCGGCCACCGCCGCGGTTCCGGTCGGCGGCGGTGGCCGGGCCGAGGGCGCTCAGGTCGCCGCGCCCGCGGTGAGCGCGGTGTTCATCGTGCCGTACGCGATCGTCTCGGTGACCGACCCGTAGGTACCCGTCGACAGCAGTTCGGTCGCCGCGCGGGCGGCGACCGCGTATGCGGCCTGCACGATCGCGGAACCGAGACTGATCCGGACGACGCCGGCGGCGGCGAGTTCCGCCACCGGCGGGGCGCCCGCCCCGGCCATGACGGCGATGGGCAGCGGCCCGGCGGCCAGTTCGGCGAGGGCGGTGGGGTCGACCAGTCCGGGTACGAAGAGGCTGTCCGCCCCCGCTGCGGCGTACTGTTCGGCGCGTTCGAGGGCGTCGTCCAGCCGGCGCTCGGCCGGTCCGACTCCGGCGAGGAAGATGTCGGTCCGTGCGTTGATCCACAGCCGGACGCCGAGCCGGCTCGCGGCGGCGCGGGCAGCGGCCAGCCGTTCCGCCTGTTCGGCCGGAGTGAACAGCGGCGTGTCCGGGTGGCCGTTCCGATCCTCGAGGTTCACCCCGACGGCGCCCGCCCCGACGACGGCGGTGACGGTCGCCGCGACGGCGTCGGGTTCCGCGCCGTAGCCGGCCTCGATGTCGGCGGAGACTGGAACTCCGACCGCGGCCACGATGCGCTCGACCGCCGCCGCGGCGCGGTCAGGTCCGAGGTCGGCGCCGTCGGGTACGCCGAGCGACCAGGCGACGCCCGCGCTCGTCGTGGCGATCGCCCTGGCCCCCGCGTTGGCGATCGCGACGGCCGACCCGACGTCCCAGGCGTTGGGCAGCAGCAGCGGGTCGCCAGGGCGGTGCAGCGCGGCGAACGTCTCGGCCGCTGTCGACAGGGCGCGGGAAACCTTCGGAAGCACGGAATCTCCTTGCGGTTGGGCGTGCCGGTGGCATCCCGAAGCATTCCGTGGCGACAGGTGGTCGTCTGGCGAGATTCGGACATCATCGACGCGCGGATCCGGCCGGAGCCCCGGGCCGCCGGCGTTGCCGGGGCCGGTGCTACCTGCGGTCGGGGACGGCCATCTCGCCGAGCTCGGACCAGTCGTCCTGCGGGATCGCCATGTTGACGATGCGGGGGGTCTCGGCGAGGTGGGGCGGCAGGGTCCGTTGCGCGGCCTTGAAGTGCTCGGACTGGACGTGCGCCGCTCCGGCGTCGGCGTTCCGGAACGCCTCGACCAGGACGTACTCAGTCGGGTCGTCGATGCTGCGGGACCAGTCGAACCACAGGCACCCCGGCTCCGCTCGCGTGGCCCGGGTGAAGTCGGCGGCGATCTCCGGCCACCGGTCGGCGTGCTCGGGCCGCACTCGGAACTTGGCGGTAATGAAGATCATGACTTCTCCCAGTCGGGGCAGGCGACTACTTCACCTTGCGCGTCGACCGCGCCACGATGTCGTCGTACTCCGGGTGCTTGCCCAGCCACTCACTGAGGAAGGGGCAGATCGGCACCACGGTCCGCTGTTTCGCCCGAGCGTCGTCCATCACGGCACGGGCCAGGGTCGATCCGACCCCCTGGCCCTCGAACTCCGGGGCGACCTCGGTGTGGGTGTAGACGATGATGTTGCCGGTCAGTTGATACGTGACCAGGCCGGCCGTCGCGCCCGTTTCGTCCCGCGCCTCGAACCGCTCCCGCTCGGGCACATCAGTCACCGTGAACTGCACCCCACCATCCAACCACGGTTGTCAGGAGGCAACCTCTGCGGCCAACACCTCGGCCGCGACAAGGCCGGGCCATAGGTTGGAGGAACCGACGTGGTGAATCGAGGTCAGCATGCTGTTTCCCGCCGGGACGCTGGACGCCGTGGAACGAGGCGACGTGACGCTGGCGTTCCGGCGGTGGACCAGACCGCGAGTGCGGCCGGGCACTCGGCTGCGTACCTTGATCGGCCTCGTCGAGATCACCTCGGTGAGTGTCGTCCAGCCGGAGCAGATCGACCCGGAGGACGCGCGGCGTGCCGGGTTCGGATCGCTCGACAGCCTGTTGACCTTCCTGGCCGGCCGGCTCGACGGCGACATCTACCGCATCGGCATCCGCCACGCCGGGCCTGATCCTCGTCTCCGGCTGCGGGAGCAGGATGAGCTGGCACCAGCAGAGCTTGCGGGCGTGGTCGCCGAGCTCCGGCGCATCGACGACCAGGCGCAGCGTGGGCCGTGGGTGCTGCCTGTCCTGCGAGCGATACTGCGGCGGCCCGCGGTGCGGGCGCCTGATCTGGCCGCCGAACTCGGCTGGCCCACGGACGCTTTCAAGCGCCAGGTTCGGCGGCTGAAAGAGCTGGGCCTGACCGAGAGCCTCGGCACCGGGTACCGGATCTCGCCCCGGGGGCACGTCGTTCTCGCCGCCTACGACGCGGTCAGCCGGCCCGGGCGGTGAGGAGGTAGTCGTCGGCTTCGGGGCTCCACCGCAGCTCGACCGCTCCGCTGGTGGCGGCCGCCCGGCAGAACTGGAGGAAGCTGCGGTAGCCGAGCTTCTTCTCGCTGAAGTCGGGCTTCGCCCGGCGCAGGGCGTTCTTGAGGCCGGAGAGGGGCACGCTGCCGTCGCCGCCGGTCAGATCCCGGACGACGGTACGGAGCAGCCCGAAGGCTTCCTCCCGTTCGCCGTGCTCGGGTAGGGACACCTCCGGGTCGCCCTTGGCCGGGCCTTCGGCCAGTTCCACCACGTTGCGGTCGGCGAGGTGCCGCAGCAGTTCCCCGAACGTGCGGAACCCGTAGTCCGACTCGCTGAACGTCGGGTCCTTCCGGAGGAGGGTGCGCTTCAGGCGCGAGGCGGTGACCTCGCCACCGGAGCTGCCCTGAAGACCGGCCACGGTCTGCGCCACGAGGGCCGACAGCGTGTCGACGTCCCGTGCCGGTTCCTCGACCTCCGGCTGCGGCTCGGGCTCCGGTTCCACTCGCAGCGGCTCCGGGCTGGGCAACCGTGCGGGGCGGCCGCGCCGGACGCGGGTCGACGGGATCTCGACCCCCTCCAGACGGTCGTAGTAGAGGAACTCGTCGCAGGCGGGCGGGAGCAGGGCGGAGGTGGACTTCTCGACTCCGACGCCGATGACGCGCTTGTTGAGTTCGCGGAGCTTGTGCACCAGCGGCGTGAAGTCGCTGTCACCGGTGCCGATCACGAACGTGGAGATGTACTCGCGCTCGAAGGCCAGCTCGACGGCGTCGACGGCCATCTTGATGTCGGCGGCGTTCTTGCGGGACGCGCCCATGCGCTGGGGTATCTCGATGAGTTCGACGTGGGACCGCGTGAGCATGCGGCGGTCCTCGTCGAAGTACGACCAGTCGGCGTACGCACGGCGCACCACCACCCGGCCGCGCTCGGCGAGGGCGTCGGCGATGGGACGGAAGTCGAAGGTGACTCCGTTGCCGTGGTCGCGTACGCCCAGCGCGAGGTTCTCGTAGTCGAGGAAGAGTGCGATGCGATCCTCTTGATCCACGTCAGCCAGCCTACGCCCCGTCACTCGAAGCGGGAGGGGTCGCCGGCTCCCCGGCGCAGGATCTCCGGCTCGTCCTGGGACAGGTCGACCACCGTGGTCGGCTCCTTGCCGCCGTCGCCCGCGTCGATCACCGCGTCGAGGACGTGGTCCAGCCGTTCCTTGATCTCCCAGCCCTGGGTCAGCGGTTCGTCCTCGCCGGGCAGGATCAGCGTGCTCGACACCAGCGGCTCGCCGAGTTCGGCCAGCAGCGCCTGGGTGACGGTGTGATCGGGTACGCGGACGCCCACCGTGCGCTTCTTCGGATGCAGCATCCGGCGCGGCACCTCCTTCGTGGCCGGCAGGATGAACGTGTAGCTGCCGGGTGTGGAGGCCTTGACCAGGCGGAAGACCGAGTTGCTGACGTGCACGAACTGGCCCAGTTGCGCGAAGTCCCGGCACACCAGCGTGAAGTGGTGCCGTTCGTCGAGGTGCCGGATCTCGCGGATCCGGTCCAGCCCGTCGCGGTTGCCGAGCTGGCAGCCCAGCGCGAAGCACGAATCGGTCGGATAGGCGATCAGGCCGTCGTCCCGGATGAGGTCGACGACCTGCCGGAGGATCCGGGGCTGCGGGTTGTCCGGGTGTACGTCGTAGTACCGCGCCATGCGCCGAGACTAGGCGCTGCCGGCCGCTGTCGGCACCGGAAAGAAGGCTAACCATTCGTTATCGGCCCGTTATTGACGTGACCGCCGTCACTCCGCTTGACTGCGACGGAACCGGTTCCGCAACCGGTTCCGTAACCGGTTCCGAACAGACTCAGGAGCGCCACGTGCCGATCACCATCGCCGACGTCGCCAGCCGGGCGGGCGTGAGCAAGACGACCGTCTCGCGGGTGCTGAACGGCAAGGGCGAGGTGGACCAGACGACCGCGGACCGCGTCCGCGCGGTCATCTCGGACCTCGGTTACGTACCCAGCGCGCGGGCGGTCGGGCTGGCTCGGGGCCGCACCCGCGTGGTCGGGATGCTGGTGCCCGCCCTGACCTGGCCGTGGATGGGCGAGGTGCTGCAGGGCGCGGTCGACGTGGTCGAGGACGAGGGGTACGGCCTGCTGCTGTTCACCTGCAACCGGGGCGACGAGTCGATGCGGCGGTTCACCTCGCAGGTCTCGGCGAAGGCCTTCGACGGCCTGCTGGTGGTGGAACCGGAGGGCACGCTGGACTACATCACCGACCTGCACGAGCAGGGCCTGCCGGTCGTTCTCATCGACGACCGGGGTCACCGGCCCCGCTTCCCCTCGGTGCAGACCACCAACCACGCCGGCGCCCGCGCCGCGGCGGCGCACCTGCTGGAACTCGGCCGGCGGCGACCCGTGGTCATCACGGGCGTGCCCCAGTTCGGGTGCACCGAGGAGCGGTCGGCCGGGTTCGCCGAGCGCTACGCCGAGGCGGGACTGCCGATCGACCCGGATCGCGTGGTGGAAGGAGACTTCACCTTCGAGTGCGGCCGGGCGGCGGTGGAGCGCCTGCTCGCCGCCGGCGTGCCGTTCGACGCGGTCTTCGCCCACAACGACCTGTCCGCCGCCGGAGCCCTGCAGGCCCTCATGGACGCGGGCCGCCGGGTGCCGGACGACGTCGCGGTCGTCGGCTTCGACGACCTGCCCCTGGCGGGGCACACCCATCCGCCACTGAGCTCCGTACGCCAGCCGTTGCGGGAGATGGGGGAAGTCGCGGCCCGCACCCTGATCTCCCACCTCGACGGCAGACCGCTGCCCGACCGTCCCATCGTCATCCCCACCGGATTCACCGTGCGCGCCTCGACCAGCGGCACCTGACGCCGCTGTCCCTCACCGACGACGCCGGCGGGCACCGCCCTCCGGTGGTAACACCGCACACCCTCCATCCACCACACCCCCCGTCCGGGGAGCACCGAGGGAGACCTCCATGAGAAGACGACGGCTCCTCGCCATCGCGCTGGCCGGCGCGGTGGCCACCACCGTCGCCGCCTGTGGCGACAGCCCGAACGCGAACAAGAACAACGGCCCGGCGGCCACCGTGCTCAACGTCGGCATGCCGAACGGCCCGCAGACCGAGAACAACAACCCGTTCCTCACCACGTCGGCCGCTTCCTCGCTGGGCTACCGCTGGCAGATCTACGAGCCGCTGATGATGTGGAACCCGGTCAAGCCGGCCGACCCGATGAAGCCGTGGCTGGCCACCAAGGCCGAGTGGTCGGCGGACTACACCTCCGTCAAGGTCACCATCCGCGACAACGCCACCTGGTCCGACGGCCAGAAGGTCACGGCCGAGGACGTCGCGTTCACGTACAACCTGGTCAAGAAGTACCCGGCGCTGAACGACCAGGGCGTGCCGTACACCGAGGCGACCGCCAGCGGCAACGAGGTCACGATCAAGACCGCCAGCCCGCAGTTCGTCAACCAGCAGAAGGTCCTGTGGCGGGTGCCGATCGTCCCGAAGCACATCTGGGAGAAGATCAGCGACCCGACGACCGACCCCGTCAAGCAGCCGGTCGGCAGCGGCCCGTACACGTTGAAGTCCTTCACCCCGGCCAGCACCACGCTGAGCGTGCGGGAGAGCGGCTACTGGCAGGACCCGCCGAAGGTCAAGGAGCTGCGCTTCACGTCGTACACCGACAACAGCGCGCAGACCACCGCCCTGGCCAACGGCGAGTCGGAGTGGAGCTTCGTCTTCATCCCCAACTACAAGGCCGTCTTCGTCGACAAGGACCCGGCCCACCACAAGGTGTGGGCGCCGGCGATCCTGGGCATCCACGGCCTCTACCTCAACACCACGAAGAAGCCGTTCGACGACCCGGCGCTGCGCCGCGCGATGAACATGGTCATCGACCGCGAGGACATCTTCACCACGGCGGAGGCCGCGTACTTCCACCCGCTGGTGAAGAGCGTGACCGGCCTGCCCAGTCCCGCCGGTGACCCGTTCATCGCCCCGGAGTTCAAGGGCCAGGAGCACAAGGTCGACGTCGAGGGCGCCAAGGCGCTGCTCACCGGCGCCGGCTACCAGCTCGACGGCAACACCCTCAAGGACAAGTCCGGCAAGCCCGTCACGCTGACCCTGACCGACCCGGCCGGTTGGTCCGACTACCAGACCAGCCTCGAGATCGTGAAGGACAACCTGTCCAAGATCGGTATCGCCGCCACGATCGACAAGGCCAACCAGGACGCCTGGTTCCGGAATGTCGAGCAGGGCAACTTCGACGCGACCTTCCGGTGGACCGAGGGCGGCGCCACGCCGTACGACATCTACCGGACCGTCATGGACGGTCGGGTGCTGAAGCCGATCGGCACCGCCTCCCCGGCGGGCAACTTCGGCCGCTTCAACAACCCCGAGGCGACCGAGGCCCTCAAGGCCTACGCGAACGCGACCGACGAGGCCGCCCGTACCACCGCGATGAACACGCTGCAGAAGATCTTCGTCGAGCAGATGCCGATGATCCCGGTCGGCGCGGACAACATCGGTGGCGCGTACAGCACGAAGAACTGGACCGGCTGGCCCGACGACTCGAACCCGTACGGCGCGATGCAGCCCACCCAGCCCAACGCGGTGGACGTGGTCCTGCACCTCAAGCCTGCCGGTAGCTGATCCCCTCGGGTGCCCCTCCCCGGCCGCTGCCGGCCGGGGAGGGGCTCCCACACACACATCCCAGACAGGAACTCGCCATGACGTTGAGCGACAGCGCGGAGGCGCCGGTCAACGAGGTGGTGCTGGAGGCCGTCGGCCTGACCAAGCATTTCCCCGTCCGCAAGCGACTGCGTGACCTCTTATCCCGATCGGCGGCGGCCGTCCACGCCGTCGACGACGTCTCGTTCGTGCTGCGCCGTGGCCAGGTGACCGCGCTGGTCGGCGAGTCCGGCTCCGGCAAGTCCACGGTGGCCCGGCTGCTGGCCCAGCTCCACCCCCGCACCGCCGGCGACATCCGCCTGCACGGCACGTCGACCAGGGTCCGCGGTGGTCGGGCGTTCCGGGCGTACGTGCGACGCGTCCAACTGATCCTGCAGGACCCGTTCGCGTCGCTGAACCCGGTGCACACCGTCCGCTACCACCTCACCCGATCGCTGCGGATCCACGGCAACGCGGGGCGCACCGCCGAGGACCTGGACAGGGCCCTCGCCGATCTGCTCACCCGGGTCAGCCTCACGCCGCCCGAGCGCTACCTGGACGCGTTCCCGCACGAGCTCTCCGGTGGCCAGCGGCAGCGGGTCGCGATCGCCCGGGCGCTCGGGGCCGACCCGGAGGTGCTCCTCGCCGACGAGCCGGTGTCCATGCTGGACGTCTCGATCCGCCTCGGGGTGCTCAACCTGCTGCGGGACCTCAAGGGGCGGCTCAACCTCGCCATCCTCTACATCACGCACGACATCGCCTCGGCCCGCTACTTCGCCGACGAGACGATCGTGATGTACGCCGGCCGGATGGTCGAGGGCGGCGACAGCGAGACGGTCACCCAGAACCCGGCGCACCCGTACACCCGGCTGCTCATCGAGTCGGCGCCGGACCCCGACCGCATCACCGGCGACGGCGGCGCCGACGTCGGCGGGGCCGCCGGGGCGGACCGCGGCCACGGCGAGCCGCCGAGCCTGATCAGCCCGCCGGCCGGCTGCCGGTTCCACCCGCGCTGCCCGCACGCCATGCCCCGCTGCACCGTCGACCTGCCGCCGCGGCACACGATCGGCGACCGGCCCGGCCACTGGGCGGCGTGCTGGCTCTACGACCCGGCCACGGTCGCCGCCGAAGGCCCCGGCTCCGCCGCACCCGACGCCGATCCGACCGTGCCGCCGCCCCCGGCGCTGGCCCACCAGGACGGCACCGCCACCGTGGGGGACGTCCGATGAGGTTCCTGCTGCAACGCATGGCCTTCTACCTGTTCACGGCGTGGGCGGCGATCACACTCAACTTCTTCATCCCGCGGATGATCCCCGGCGATCCGGTCCAGTCCCTCATCTCGCGCAACCAGGGCCGGATCAGCGCCGATGCCATCGAGTCGCTTCGCGTCCTGTTCGGCCTGGACGAGAACGAGAGCATCTGGGAGCAGTACGTCGACTACTGGAAGCAGCTCTTCCAGGGTGACCTCGGTCTGTCGTTCACGTTCTTCCCGACGCCGGTGTCGACGGTGATCGGCGACAGCCTGCCGTGGACGGTCGGCCTGGTCGGCGTCACCACGATCGTCAGCTTCCTCCTCGGCACCGCGCTCGGCGTCGGCGCCGGCTGGCGGCGCGGCTCGTGGATCGACGCCCTGCTGCCGGCAACGACGTTCCTGTCCTCGATCCCGTACTTCTGGCTGGGCCTCGTCGCGATCGCCCTGTTCGCCGGGCCGGGGAGCTTCTTTCCGTCGTCCGGCGGCTACGAGCCGGGCCTCGTGCCGGCGTTCGACCAGTACTTCATCCCGAGCGCCATCCAGCACAGCATCCTGCCCGCGGCCACCATCCTGGTCTCCTCGATGAGCGGGTGGATCCTCAGCATGCGCAACATGATGGTCACCGTCTCGTCCGAGGACTACATCACGGTCGCGCACGCGAAGGGCCTGTCGGAGCGCCGGGTGGCTCTCAGCTACGCCGCCCGCAACGCGCTGCTGCCCAACGTCTCGGGCTTCGCGCTGTCGCTCGGGTTCATCGTCGGCGGCACCCTGCTGGTGGAGATCGTCTTCTCCTACCCGGGGCTCGGCTACCAGCTCTTCCAGGCGGTCGGCGCCAAGGACTATCCGCTGATGCAGGGGATCTTCCTGATCATCACGATCTCCGTGCTGGTCGCGAACCTGCTCGCCGACGTCGCGTACCTGCTTCTCGATCCGCGGACCCGAAAGAGCTGAGCGATGACAATCTCACCCTCGAGCATCGAGCAGGTCATCCCCGGCCAGGGAGCCATGGCCCAGCCGTCGACCGCGCCGGGCAGGGCGAAGCGGCGCCGGTTCCGGTTCATCGCCAACGCCAAGGTCGCGGCCGGCCTGGTCATCCTGGCCATCTACGGCCTCTTCGCGGTCATCGGGCCGTGGGTGGCGCCGTACGACCCGAGCGCCCGAAGCAGCGACGTCCTGCAGGCGCCCTCGGCCGAACACTGGTTCGGCACCACCCACCTCGGTCAGGACATCTTCAGCCAGATCCTGGTCGGCACCCGCAGCGTCGTCGTCGTGGGTCTGATCGCCGGCGTGATCGCGACGCTCCTGTCCATCCTCATCGGCGTGACGTCCGGCTACGTCGCCGGGGTGGCGGACGAGGGCCTGTCGGCCCTGTCCAACGTGTTCCTGGTGATCCCGGCGCTACCGCTGATCATCATCGTGACCTCGATCGTGGAGCGGGCCAGCGACACGCTGGTCGCGCTCATCATCGGCCTCACCTCGTGGGCGTGGGGCGCCCGGGTGCTCCGCGCGCAGACGCTGTCGCTGCGCCGCCGCGACTACGTCGAGGCGGCGCGCGCCACCGGCGAGCGGACCTGGCGCGTCATCCTCTTCGAGATCCTGCCCAACCTCACCGCGATCATCGCGTCCGGCTTCGTCGGCACCGTCATCTTCGCGGTCATGTCGGAGATCACGCTGGCCTTCATCGGCATCTCGTCGATCACGACGTGGAACTGGGGCACCATCCTGTTCTGGGCGCAGGGTCAGCAGGCCCTCGCGCAGGGGGCCTGGTGGTGGTTCGTGCCGGCCGGCCTGGCCATCGCGCTGCTGGGCACCGCGCTCGCGCTGATCAACTTCGGCATCGACGAGTTCGTCAGCCCTCGGCTGCGCAGCGGCGGCAGGACCCGGATCCGGACCGCGTCCGGGCGCACCGTCCGGATGCGGGTCGGCTTCACCCCCGTACTCGACCCGCCGCCGGCGAGCCCGCCCCCGGTCCCCGTCGGCGCGGTCGTCCTGAGCAGCACCGACCGGAAGGGTGGGAGTCGATGACGCAACCGGTGCTGGAGATCAAGGGCCTCAACGTCGACTACGGGGTCGGCGACCAGGCCGTGCGGGCGGTCCGGGAGGTCGACCTCACCCTGCGCCGCGGGGAGGTGCTGGGGCTGGCCGGCGAGAGCGGCAGCGGCAAGTCCACCCTGGCGTACGGGATCACCCGGCTGCTGCCGCCGCCCGGCGTGATCCGCAGCGGATCCGTCCGCTACCACCCGGCAGACGGCGAACCGGTCGACATCATGGCGCTCTCGCCCGCCGAGCTGCGCCGCTTCCGCTGGGCGGAGACCTCGATCGTGTTCCAGGGGGCGATGAACTCGCTCAACCCGGTCCACCGGATCTCCACGCAGCTCCTCGACGTGATCAAGGCGCACGAGCCGACGACGAGCGCCGCCGCCCGGCTCGCCCGCGCCCGCGAGCTGCTCAAGCTGGTCGGCATCTCGGCGGACCGGATGGACAGCTATCCGCACCAGCTCTCCGGTGGCATGCGCCAGCGCGTCATGATCGGCATGGCGCTCGCGCTGGAGCCCCAGATCGTGATCATGGACGAGCCGACGACGGCGCTCGACGTCGTCATGCAGCGGCAGATCCTCGGCGAGCTCGCCGAACTGCGCGAGCGGCTCGGCTTCGCGGTGCTGTTCATCACCCACGACCTGTCCCTGCTGGTCGAGTTCTCGGACCGGATCGCCATCATGTACGGCGGACGGATCGTCGAGGAGGCGCCCGCGGCGCAGCTGTACCGGGCCGCCCTCCACCCGTACACCGACGGGTTGCTGCACTCCTTCCCCGCGCTGCGCGGACCGCGGCGCGAACTCGCCGGGATCCCCGGCTCCCCGCCGGACCTGCGCGCCATGCCCGCGGGTTGCGCCTTCCACCCGCGGTGCCCCCGGGCGTTCACCCCCTGCGACAACGAGCTTCCCGTCCTCGGCGCTCCCGCCGACGACCACCCGGGCCGCACCGTCGCCTGCTGGCTGCATCCCACCGCCGAGGCGGTGACCCGGTGAGCCGCCCCGGCCCGGCGGACGCCCGTACCCCCGATTCCGACTCACCGTCCGCGACCGCGAGGAGAACCATGGACAGCAACCCCACCAGCCCGGCGACGTCGACCGAGGCCGACCCGATCGACACGCTGCCACCGGCATTCCGGTGGGGCGTGGCCACCTCGTCGTACCAGATCGAGGGCGCGGTCGCCGAGGACGGTCGCACGGCGTCCATCTGGGACACCTTCTGCCGGCTGCCCGGCGCGGTGGTGAACGGTGACAACGGCGACGTGGCCTGCGACCACTACCACCGGATGCCGCAGGACGTGGGACTCATCGCCGACCTGGGCCTGGACACGTACCGCTTCTCGGTGGCCTGGCCCCGGGTGCAGCCCGGCGGACGGGGACCGGCCAACGCCGCCGGGCTCGCCTTCTACGACCGGCTGGTCGACGAGCTGCTCGGCCGGGGGATCGACCCGTGGGTCACGCTGTACCACTGGGACCTGCCGCAGGAGCTGGAGGACGCCGGCGGCTGGCCGGCCCGGGACACCGCCTACCGGTTCGCGGACTACGCGGAGCTGGTCTTCGACACCCTCGGCGACCGGGTGCGGACGTGGACCACGCTGAACGAGCCGTGGTGTTCGGCCATGCTCGGGTACGCGTACGGCCTGCACGCCCCCGGCCGGCGCGACCTCGGCGACGCGATCGCCGCCGCGCACCACCTGCTGCTCGGCCACGGGCTGGCGGTCGGGCGGCTGCGGGCGGCGGCCACCCGGCCCATCGAGGTGGGCATCACCGTCAACCTGGCCACGGCCGACCCGGCCACCGACAGCCCGGCGGACCGGGACGCCGCCCGGGCCGCGGACGGGCTGGGCAACCGCCTCTACCTCGACCCGGTGATCCACGGCCGGTACCCGGAGGACGTGGTGGCCGACCTGGCCCGCGACGGCGTACGCATCCCGGTCGAGGACGGCGACCTGGACGTCATCTCCAGCCCGATCGACGTCCTCGGGGTCAACTTCTACTTCGGCCAGATTTTCTCCGGCGTGGACGAGCAGGGGCGCGAGCGGGACGACGAGGGCCGGCCGGTGCGGCGGGTGGTACGGCGGGACCTGCCCCGCACCGCGATGGACTGGGAGATCGTGCCCGACTCGTTCACCGACCTGCTGGTCCGGCTCAGCCGTGACTACACGGGTGTGCCGATGGTGATCACCGAGAACGGCGCGGCCTTCGACGACCAGCCGGACGCCGACGGTTTCGTGGCCGACGACGACCGGGTGGCCTACCTGGCCGACCACCTTCGCGCCGTGGCGCGGGCCCGCCTGGCCGGGGCGGACGTGCGGGGCTACTTCGCCTGGTCGCTGCTGGACAACTTCGAGTGGGCGTACGGCTACGACAAGCGGTTCGGCATCATCCGGGTCGACTACGACACCCAGCGGCGGACCCCAAAGCGCAGTGCGCTCTGGTACCGCGACACCGTCCGTCGGGTCCGCGGCAACCGCTGACCCGTCGCGCGGCGGCCGTCCGGCACTGCCCGGACGGCGGCGCCGGCGTCCCCACGAGTGCCGACAGACGCCGCCGTGACGAGGGCGGGCGCGGCGGCCAGCACCGCGGTCAGGTGACGCCACCGGCTGGTCCTCGATGCGTTCGCCGTTCCTGACCGTCGTGCTCCTCCTGCTCGACGATGCCGGACATCATGTGGAACGGGCCGCCGGCGCGGTCACAGTCCGGTCGACGGGCGGTGACGTTTCCGTCCCGGATGTGTGTCAGCGCTCCATGCCGCAGACGATGTCGTCCGTGGTGGCCACCAGGCCGAGCTGACCCAGCGTCGCGAGGCTCGCCCGATGCGCCTCGTCGGTCGCCGCCGTGCACGCGTCCGAGACGGTCACGATGCGGTACCCGTGGTTGACCGCCTCGTATGCGGTGCCGGTGATGGACAGGTTGGTGGCGACGCCGGTGAACAGGACGGTCTCCACGCCCCGGGCGCGCAGGATCGTGTCCATCTCGGTGCCGAAGAAGCCGCTGAGCCGGACGTGGGTGATGACGACGTCGCCCGCGTGCGGCGCGACCTCGTCGATGATCCGGGTCTTCGGGGTGCCCTCGAGGAAGGCCCCGCGTTCCCGGATCAGCGCCAAGCTGGGGGTGTTGGGAATGAGGTCCGGATAGCCGGGTCGGTGTGCGACGCGGGTGTAGACGACGAGACCGCCTGCGGACCTGACGGCGGCGGCGACTCGTGCCGCGTACGACGGGACGCGGTGCCGGGTGACCTGGGCGGCGAAGAGCGGGCCGAACAGTCCGTCGGGGCTGACGACCTCGTGCTGCCAGTGGACGCAGAGGACGGCGGTGCGCGCCGGGTCGATCTCCTCCATCGTCCCCTCCCGTCATGGGGCGGAGAGTTGCGGCGGCGCCGGCTGCAACCCGTGTCGGTCGGCCGCGGCCGGCCCTCTGCCGTAGGCGTCGAGGCGCCCCCATCGGCCGGGGATGTCGAGCAGCGCCACGAAGTCGAGATTAGCGGGCAGAGCCGGCCTGATCACCAGATCGTCGCCGGCCGGCCGGAGACCGAGCATCGTTCGCAGCAGGAGCAGCGGGGCCCCGGCGGACCACGCCTGCGGGCTGCACGCGGTCGGGTAGTTGACGGGATACCTGGTCTCGACGCGGGCGCTACCGGCGAACGCCTCGGGCAGCCGGCCGTCGTAGAAGGTCGCCGCGTCCAGGATGCCGGCGGCGATCCGGGCCGCCTCGTCGGCGTACCCGTACCGCCGCAGCCCCCAGGCGATGAACGAGTTGTCGAACGGCCAGATCGTCCCCACGTGGTACCCGATCGGGTTGTAGCGGGCCTCGCCCTCGGCCAGCGTGCGGATGCCCCAACCACTGAACAAGGCGGGCGACATCAGGTGCCGCACCACGGCCGCGGCCTTCTGTTCCTCGAGGATGCCGCTCCACAGCAGGTGCCCCATGTTCGACGACAGGGCGTCCACCTGGCGGCCCTCACCGTCGAGGGCGAGCGCGACGTACTCGCCGTCGGCGACCCAGAAGTCGCGGTTGAAGCGTTCCTTGAGGTCGGCGGCCTCCCGCTCCAGCCGGTCCGCGTACGCCGGGTCGTTCCAGATGGCGCGGGCGAGCCGGGCGGTGCGCATCTTCGCGTCGTACGCGTACCCCTGAAGCTCGCACGTGGCGCGGGGAAAGGACGGCAGCCGGCCGTCGCGGAACGAGATGCCGTCCCAGGAGTCCTTCCAGCACTGGTTCTCCAGGCCGTTCCTCGTGTTGCGCCGCCGGTAGGAGATGTACCCGGCACCGGTCAGGTCGGCGTAGTCGTTGATCCAGTCGATCGCGGCGCGCGCCTCCTGCTCGACCGAGCGCACCAGGTCGGCGTCACCGGTCCACCGCTCGTACTCGTCGAGCAGTACGAGGAACAGGGGAGTGGCGTCCGCACTGCCGAAGTACGGACTGTGCGGCGTGTCGTCGAAGACGGTCAGCTCGCCGTACCGCATCTCGTGCAGGATCCGGCCGGGTTCCTCCTCCCGGAAGTCGTCGACCCGGCTGCCCTGCCGGAACGCGAGCACGCGCAGGGTGGTGGCGGCGAGGTCGGGCGCGAACGGCAGCGTCTGGAAGCTGGTGAGGATGCTGTCCCGGCCGAAGAGGCACATGAACCAGGGCAGGCCGGCAGCCGGCACGCTCTTGTCGTCGGCGAGGAAGGGGCTGAAGCGCAGCGCGGCCAGGTCGATGAGACTCTGCCGGTACGTGACCCGCAGCGGCTCCCAGCCGGTCTCCAGACGCGGCGCCTGGTTCAACCATTCCCTGAGGTCGCGCTGTTTGTCGCGGCCCGTCCGCGCCGCTCGCCCCGGGATCGTGAGCCGTTCCAGCCCCCGTGGCATCGGAAGGTCCGGTTCCGCGTTCAGCCTGGCGCGCCACCTGCTGTGCGGTTCGATGTGAACGGTGAGTGTCAGCCCGTTCTCGTCCGGCTCCGCCGGGACCGTCGCGGAGACGATCGTCTCCCGCCGGAACCGTTCGCGCTCGTAGCCGAGGATGAGGCGCTCGCCGTCGATGCGCCGGTAGTGCCGCCCCTTCTTCTTCAACGCTGCGTCCTTGACCTCGAAGAGGTCCGCGAAGTCGGCGTCCACCTCGACCCGGAGGGTGAGGTCGACCGGTCGCCGGTCGTTGTTGATGATGATCAGGTCCTCGTGGAGACCGGCGTTCAGGGTGTGCATCCGGCGCACCGCGAGGGTGCTGTTGACGTAGACGTCCTGGCTGCCCGGGACCAGGTAGAACCGGTTCTCGAAGTAGTGGACGTCGTCGATGGAGAGCGTGGTCAGCGACTCCCCGTTGATCGTCAACTGCCACTTCGACAGCAGGCGCGTGTCGTGGGCGAACAGACCGTGGATGGCGTCGGTGTTCGGGTCGATGTCCCCCGACCGGTCGCAGACCATGAAGGTGGTTCCGTCGAGGATGTTGACCTCGTTCTCAGCCACCGTCACCTCCCCGGCGTCGCGCCTCTCGCGAGCCCGGCGGTGGCGGAAACAACCGTCGGACCGTCGCGAACAGCCGCGGGCTGCCCTCGACGGTCGCCTCGCCGCGCAGGACGGTGGTCAGGAAGTACGCCTCACCGCTGGCGATGCGGTCGAAAACCGCCCGGTCCGCCCGGACGACGGCGTCTCCGCCCGTCGCCTGTTCCGACACGGTGATGTCGCCCTTGGCGATGGAGACCAGCCAGTGGTCGACCTGACCGTCCCGGGTGATGTCGAAGCGGACACTGCCCTCGTGCAGTGCCGTCAGCCGGCAATCGTCCTTCCGCCGCGCGAGACCGCGGAAGAAGTCGGCGGTCACATCGGTCATCGCGCCCCCTCCCAGGGGCACACTGCCGCTGCGCGGGGCGATGCCGCCTCACCCGTAAGAGGTGAACTTCGGACTGCGCTTGCGGATCCTGCGGGACCGTTACTGGCGTGGGCTGGACGCCAGGGCCGGCGGTGTCGGCCCGCCGGCCCTGGTGTCCGTCAACACTGCCTGCCGCGGTGCGTCAGTACCGCAGCTTGCGCAGGTAGCGGTAGCCGACCTCGGCGGTCTGCTGCGGTGTCACGTCGGGGGTGTCGTTCTCCACGATGTACTCCAGCACCGAGTGCTCGCGGAGGATCCGCGCGAAGTCGATCATCCCGGTGCCCAGGTCGGCCATGTCGCCGGTGGACTCGTTCCGGTCCTTGACGTGGTACTGCAGGACGCGCTGCGGCGCGGACCGGATGACGTCCAGCGTGAAGCCCTCGGGGTCGGCCACACCGTCGCCGGACTCGATGCCGCCGGTGACGGCCCAGTAGATGTCGATCTCCAGGTGCACGAGCTTCGGGTCCAGCTCAGCGGTGAGGATGTCCCACGGGCGCTTGCCACCACCGAGGTCGATGGTGAACTCGTGCGCGTGGTTGTGGTAGCCGTAGCGCAGGCCGGCCGCGGCCGCCGCGGCGGCCTCCACGTTCATCTGCTCCGCCCAGCGCTTCCAGTCGTCCGCCTTGTCGGAGTTCAGGTACGGCACCACCATGAACGACTGGCCCAGCGTCACCGCGTTCTCGATCTTCTGCTCCAGGCCGGCGGCGTCACCGCTGATCCCGTCGTGGCTGGACGTGGCGCGGATGGCGATGCCGTCCAGGAACTGGCGCAGCTGGGCCGCGGTACGGCCGAAGTAGCCGAGCGCCAGCTCCACGCGCGGATACCCGATCCGCGCGAGGTGGGTGAGGGTGGCGTCGTACCCCGGCGATCCCCAGAGCGCGTCGCGTACCGTCCACAGCTGGATGCTGATCAGGCCCGGCGGCACGTGGTGCCGGCCGGTGGTGCGGGTGGTCGCCTCCGCAGCCGTACCGCCGATCCCTGACGCGAGCCCGACACCGGCGAGCACCGCCAGTGAACCGCCCAGCAGGCTCCGCCGGTCAAGCGACCGCTGCAGGGCGGCCGTCCCGTCGTATCCGTAACACATGATGACTCCTTCGTGGTCTTACGCGGCCGGGACCAGGACGACCTGGTCCGTTCCGGTCAGCGACGGCAGCCCGTCGCCACCGGCGTCGGTGTAGGAGGCGACGAACACGCCGGTCAGGTCGTCGTTCGCCGGGTCGTGACCGGACGGCACGGTCGTCTGGATCGAGCCGGTGCAGCCGTTGGCGGTGGTCTGCGGGTGCCCGTGGTCGTCGTGGCCGAGGATGTACGTGACGCTGACCCGCGCGCAGTCCACCGGCTGGTCGTCGGTCACCCGTACCTCGAACTGCACGGTGTCGCCGAATCGGAAGGCCTGGCCCTCGACCGGCCGGACCAGCTCCACCACCGGCGTGGCGTTGCCGACCACGATCCGCACGGAGGCGGAGGCCGACAGGCCGCCCGGGTCGCTCACCCGCAGGGTGGCGTTGTAGAGGCCGTTCTGCCGGTAGGTGAACGTCGGGTTCGCCGCCCGTGAGTCGACCCTGCCGTCGTTGTCGAAGTCCCACGCGTACGACAGCCGGTCACCGTCGTAGTCGGTGGTGCCCTCGCTGGAGAATGTGACGGTCAACGGGGCGATCCCGTCGGTGGGCGTGGCCGACGCCTGCGGCACGGGGGTGTGGTTGCCCGTCCAGCCGGTGTAGTCGATGCGGGCCAGCTGCGCGTCCGGGTTCTCGCTGAAGAAGCCGTCGCCGTATTCGAGCGCGTAGAGCGCGCCGTCCGGGCCGAACTCCAGGTCCATCGGGTTGTCGAAGACGAACGAGGGGAGCACCGGTTCGATCCCGGTCAGGTCGCCGCCGGCGTCCAGCCGGAAGCCCTTCACGTAGTCCCGGGTCCACTCGTAGAACAGCGGGATGCCGTCGTAGTACGCCGGCCACGCCACCGGCGCGCGTCCCTTCGTCGTCGGGGCCACGAACTGGTACGCCGGGCCGGCCATCGGGCCGATGCCACCGTCACCCAGCTCCGGGAACTGCGCCGAGGTGCCGTACCCGTACCAGACGTCCGGCTGCTCCACCGGGGGCAGCTCCCGCAGGCCGGTGTTGTGCGGTGACTCGTTGACCGGGGCGGCGCAGTTGAACGGCTGCCCAGACTGGCCGGTGGCGAAGTCGTAGTCCCGGTACGGCAGCTCGGCCGTCGCGCAGTACGGCCACCCGTAGTTACCGGCCTCGCGGGCGGCGAACCACTTGCCGTGGCCGGCCGGCCCGCGCTGCGGATCGGGCTCGCCCGCGTCCGGCGAGTAGTCGGCGACGTAAAGGTCGTCGGTCTCGCGGTTGAGCTCGATCCGGAACGGGTTGCGCAGGCCCATCAGGTAGATCTCGGGCCGGGTGCCGGCCGTGCCCTCCGGGAACAGGTTGCCGTCCGGGATGGTGTACGACCCGTCGGCGCCCACCTTGATGCGCAGGATCTTGCCGCGCAGGTCGTTCGTGTTGGCGGAGGTGCGCTGCGCGTCGTACGCCGGGTTGCGGCCGGGACGCTCGTCGATCGGCGCGTAGCCGCCGGACTCGAACGGGTTGGTGTCGTCGCCGGTGGACAGGTACAGGTTGCCCTTCGAGTCGAAGACGATGTCCCCGCCGACGTGGCAGCAAATGCCCCGGTCGACCGGCACGTCGAGGATCTGCTGCTCGGTGGAGAGGTCCAGCTTGTCCTTGACGAACCGGAACCGGGAGAGCCGGATGACGCCTTCGAACCGCTCGAAGTCCGCAGGTGTGCCCCAGGCCGGCGCGTCGCCCTCGTTGACGTTCGGGGTCGACGGGTCATCGACCGGGGTCTCCATCGGCGGCGAGTAGTACAGGTAGACCCAGTTGTTGCCGCCCTTGCCGAAGTTCGGATCGATCGCGACGTTCTGCAGGCCCTCCTCGTCGTGCCGGTAGACGTCCAGGGTCGCGGCGATCGTGTTGCGGCCGGTGGCGGGGTCGTGCAGCCAGACCTCACCCGGGCGGGTCACGTGCAGCACCCGGCTGTCGGGCAGCACGGCGAGGTCCATCGGCTCGCCCGGGCTGTCGTTGAGGGTCACCTTCTGGAAGTCGCTCTCCGGCGGCGGGCTGGGTGCGGCCGTCGCGACGGTGGGGGTGGTGATGAGCGCCAGGGTCGTCAGACCCGCTACGGCGAGCGTGAGTCGTCTCTTCATCTGCCTCTCCTTGTACTGGGGACTGGTCGGGGCAGGTCCACGGGCGCGGCTCGTTCTTCCTTCGTGGACGGACGGGCGCATCCTCGGCATGACTGAGTAGCCCGTTGCGCGGGAGGCCGCGACCGCGACGGGCGAAGGATCTGGCGAGATGGGCGAGGTTGGGGTAGGGGGCGGGCGTCAATCCGGGTGTTGGCCGTGGTTAACCAGGACGAAACACCATCACGCGGCCGACGCTACAAAAGACCTATTCATATGTCCATAGCTTTCATCGGGATAGGCCCAACTTTCCTCCGAAGCTGACGAAAGTTGTCCCACGGGTTGTGGCGAGGCCTGGTCCGGTGGCTTCCACGCCCGACAGAGACCTGTTGGCCCGGCGGGCGTGCCCATGTGAAGCGGCAGCGGGGTCCGGGAGCGGGCAGCAGCCCATCGTCCCATCGTCCGCCTGGCCCCGCGTCGGCGTGCAGTCGTCGTTGCTCCTCCGGCACGAGGAGGACGCTGTCCGCGGTTAGGCAGTCAAGAGGCTGCGCAGCCGTTCGTCGAGACTGATGAGCCGTCGCAGCGACGAGGGTGCGCCGGTGGCGAGGGTCCGAACGGTGTGCATGCCCGTACCGTACGGACTGGTCCCTGCCCGCGACCGTCACGCCGAGCACACGAGCGCTCAGTACCCAACGGCATCCGGGAACTGGCCACACAGCCGCCGGTGCTCGCCGGCGGCCAACCCTCGCTGGAACACGGAACGCCGTTCCAGGGCCGGCGCGTGCAGATCTCGATGCCGCGTCGCCCTGGTCGATATGCGAGATGCGCCCGGCTGATGATTGTTACTGTGGCCCAGCGGTCGCTTTGTCGGACCCGGGAGAAGGCATGCTGGCGAACATCGAGAGCCCCGAGTACGAGACGGTCGACGACATTGTCGATGCCACTGGCCCAATCGGTACCGGTATCAGCATCATTCGGTTTATCTATGAATTCGGCAAGACTGACCCGCTCGTGTACGCGCTGAATGAGATCAATCGCGAGATCGAACTCATCAAGACGCAGCTGGCGAAGCTCAGTGAGCGCTTGGACACGGTGACTCAGCGACAGGTCAAGGGGGAGAATCTCGCGCGCATCCGCGCGTTGCAGGAGCAGGTGACCCGCCTGTCGACGATTGGGGTCCAGCTGCAGCGCAGCCCGGACGACCGGGCTCGTGCGGCCGAGGCCGCATTCGAGGCCGGCGCTCGCGCGGACACGCTCCTCACCGACCAGGACCTCTGGCTGTGGAGCGACGTCCGCATCACGCAACAGCGTGACGAGTTCGGCAACCCGGTCGGTGAGCCGGCGATCGAACCTGTTGACCCGGACTTCAAGACAACGCTGGCTCTCCCCGTCTACTCGATGGCCGTGACCATCTGGCTCGCAGCCATGATGGTCGACACCGCCTCCGACAAGGCTGCCGTCCAGTCGGGGTACGGTGCGCAGCTCGATCGGCACATCGGGGCTGTATCAGAATCGATCGCCGGTAAGATCCGTTCACGCATCACCTGCCAACCGATCCCGGTGGAAAAGTACGCCAGGAACGGAGTCTGCACGTTCACCGTGCAGTGCACCAACGCGATGGCCCGAACGCGAACGGTCATCCGGGAGCTCCAGACCGAAATGCCCGAGGGCACCAGCGTGCTCTGCACCATTGACCCGGGCTTTGTCGCGCTCGACGAGCGGGACATCCAGGACAAGGAGCCCGCGATCATCCTGCTGGGCCTTTTGGAGCAGATGCTCAGGTCGGTTGCCGCAGCCGGCCACCTCCCGGCCGAGCAGTTCGTCGGCCAGTTCCCGAACTGGACGGCGGCGTTCGTCGGCATGTACGGCGTGGACCGCGACCAGAACTTGCACTACCTGACGCAGATGCTGCCGACCGAGAACGGCGCTTGGACCGCTCCGCTGCTCGTCGGCACCAGTTGGAACTTCGAGGCGATCGTCCATGGCGGCTCGTCCGCCGTGCTGGCAAAACAGGACTCGGGCAACTGGCTGTGGTACGGCCATCGAGGCTCGGAGCAAACTCCCCCAACAGACGAATGGCGGGGACCGAACCCGATCGGCGCCTGGGTGAGCAGCGATCCGACGAAGACTAAGTGGTTCCACTTTGGAGCCGGCTACGGAGTCGTCTACGGGATCGTCGTGTCCGACGAGACGGGCACCTTCAGGGTGGGCGACCTCTACTGGAACCGGTACAACGGCTACCAGACCGGAGAGGGCGCCTTCGCCACAGTTGCCCAGATCGGCACCGGGTGGGACGGTCTCTCACCCGTCTTCTCGGGCAGCGAAGGGATCATCTACGGCGTGCAACCCAGTGGCGTGCTCCGGTGGTACAACCACACCGGCTGGGGGAACGGCGCCAACACCTGGGCCGAGCCACGAGACCTCGCCACCAACGTGGACTGGAAGCAGTTCAGCCGAATCGTCCCGGGTGGAGAGGGCGTCGTCTACGGCGTGCTGCCCAACGGCGCCATGCGCTGCTACCGGCACCTCGACTGGCGTACCGGCGGGGACCGGCTGGAGGGTCCAATTTCCGTGGGCAACGACTGGAACCGGTACCCCCTGCTGTTCGCGTCGCAACCCGGGGCAGTCACCGGAGTCCGCTGAGTCGCCGGCCGCGGTGGCGGCAGGCCGTCGTACTCGTTAACTCAGGGGTTCGGGGTCGCGGCGCCGATGACGCTGCCGAAGAAGGCCATCACCGTGAAGGCGATCATCGGGCCGACGAACACGTAGCCCAGGACGAGACCGGCGACCGCCATGCCGTGCCCGGACCGCGTGCCATCGCGGGTCTCCCGCAGGGCGAGGTGGCCGAGGATGACGGCGAGGACGCACGGCAGCCCGAACAGGCACCAGCCGCCAAGGGCGCCGAAGATCCCGAGCACCAGCGACGCGGTCGCCAGGCCCGACGTGAGCGGCGGCCGCACCTGCTGCGGGGTGGCGGGCGGGTACTGTCCTGGTCCGGCGGGAAGCGGGGGATAGGCGCCCGGCGGGCCGGACACCGGCGGGTACGGCTGGATGGGCTGGTGGCTGGGCTGCTGGTAGGTCAACGGGACTCACCCCACGAACGGGCGGCCGAGCGCAGGTGGGTGACGAGCGTGTCGACTGGGATGCCGAGTACGGCGGCCAGCAACGTCAGCGGCTCGGGGTGGCCCTTGGCGGTGAGGTCGTCGAAGATGTCCAGCAGGCCGCGTAGCCGGGCGTCCTCGGCTTCGGGGCCGGCAGGCAGCTCAGCGATCCGCCGCTCCACGTACCGGCGCGTGACAATCTGGTACGCACCCACGCCATGCACCTCCTGCTCGTCGGCGTGCGGGCCGAACCCGTCGTCGGGCTGGGGCTTCGGGCTCTGGTTCTTCGACATCGGTCTCCCCGTGATGAATGCGGATGTGGTCAGCACGTGGCGTGCCAGTCGGCCAGGAACGCGTCGACCAGGGCGTGCGCCCGCGGGCGTACGTCGAAGGACTCGTCGAGGCGCCGACGCGCCATGTGCGACAGGCCGTCGGCGGCCTCGTTGAGCGCGTGGCCGCTGTGCCCCTTCACATGGGCGAAGGACAGGTCCGGCCGCCGGCTCACCAGCTCCGCCAGCCGGACGAGGGTGGGTTGGGGTGCCCACCGGCGCGGGCGCAGGCTGTAGCCGCTCGGCATCGCCTCGGTCTGGCCGGCCTGCCAGCGGTGCAGGTACCGCAGGGCGGTCAGGTTGTCCAGCAGCACGGTCATCCCGGCCGGCACCTCGTCGTACCCGGAGAGCAGGAAGTCGACCGCGCGCAGCTCGTTGATCAGCACCCGGGAGGAACCGGTGGGGTCCATCGGTCCGGTGCCCCGGCCGCGCAGGCCGTAGTGGCCGTCACTGACGACGTACGCGATGCCGCCGGCACGCCCCTTCCAGCTCGCGTCGGTCGCGGCGACCAGCGGCGCGGACGTCCCCGCCCAGCGGTGGACCTGGCCGCGTCCGCGCTGGTCGTCCAGGCCTGGCCGGCACGCCGAGCCATGCCCGGCCGCCTTCTGCTCTGCCGCGTCGAGCAGCTGCCGCGCCGAGTCGAGCTCGTCCCAGTGAACGGCGGTGAGGGCCAGTCGGACGGCGTCGCCGATCCGCTGGCAGTGTTCGCAGCGGGTCGGCCGGGCGTAGGCGCGCAGCGCGGCGGCACGCTCGTGCAGGGGAGCGGGGAGCAGGTCCAGGGCGCGCAGGAATTCATCGGTACGCACGACGCCTCCTGACGTCTCGCGGGGATGGGGGAGGGGCGCCGGGCGAGGGAGTGTGCTCGCCCCGGCGCTTTGGAGCTGATGTCGCAGACGGATCAGGGGCTTGCTGGTCCTGTCGAGCTGCCCCGTTTGTGAGACCAGAGGCGTCAGCCGACCTCAGAGGACCTTGATCGAGGCGACCATGAGCATCGGCACAGTGGTCTCGCCGCCGATCTGGGTTTCGTAGCTGTACGAGCCGAGCACGGTGACGTTGGCGCGGAAGATGTCGTCCTCGACCAGGTTCTCGAGGTCATCGGAGTCGCCGCTGAGCATCGTGTTGGTCTCGTAGTCGTACTCGTCGGCCATCCGCTTGTGTCCGACATCCGCGCGGAAGCTGTCGACACCGGTCGCGGCGTCGAACTGAGTGACCCGGCCGAAGACCACGTAGGTCTTGCCGATGTAGGCGTCCGGGTTCTTCGCGATGAGCTTCCACTGCCGCTCGCTCAGCGTCTTGTAGGACGGCGGCTTCGGCTTCGGCGCGGGAGTGGTCTTCGTGGGCGACGGCGCCGCGCTGGTCGGCGCAGCCGTCGTGGGAGCGGCGGTGGTGGGCGCGGCCGTCGTCGGCGCGCTGCTCGGCGACGCCGAGCTGCTCGTGCTCGCAGCCGGGTCAGCATCATCGGCGGCGACCGCGCCGATGGCCAGCCCGGCGGTGAGGGCGATGACGAGGGCGAGGCCGCCGACGGTCCAGACCTGTGCGTTGGAGCGCTTAGGCGAGATAGCGGCGCCGACCGGGGTGCTGATCGGCGGCTCGGTCGCCTCCGACGGCGGTACGGCGGCGTCGGACGGCGGCGCCGGGTCCTGCGGCGACGTGTGCGGCTCCTGCGGCGACGTGTGCGGCTCCTGCGGCGGCTGCGACTGGGGCACGGCCTGCGGGTCCGGCTGAAACTCGGGCTGGGTCATGGTTCTTCCTTCTTCGTTGGTGGCTGGGTTGACGCCCGAGCCGGAAAGGGGCGGTCTGCCTGGGCGGGGCGGGACGGATTAGGGCGGCAAATCGTGGTGACCGGCAGGTCGTGAGCGAGTCAGGCGGGTGGGATGCCGACGACCTCGACCTCGACGCCCTCGTTGCGCAGCGACTTCATCGCCCGGTAGAGCGCGACCTGGGCGAAGGTGAAGAACGAGTCGACCGTGAGCGTCCTGCCGGAGCCGAGGGCGATCGCGTAGATGACCTTGCGAGGGCGGAAGTCCAGGCCGATGGCGCGACCCGACCCCTGCTGGCGAGCCATCTTGACCAGCGCGGCCCGGGCGTCAGCCTCGTACCGCAGCGCATCGACCGACACCTCACCCTGAGCAAAGAGGTGGCTCAGCGGCGAGCTGCCGTTGGCCCTCTTGACGTGGATCAACTCGCCGTCCGGCCCGAGTAGGTCGCAGGCCTCGATGCCGCGGTGGTGCTGACCCGTCCGCAGCAGGCGCCGGTCCAGCAGCGTCAGGCCACAAACCGTGGCGGCGTGGGCGTTGTAGTCCGCCTCTTCCGGTAGGTCGGTGGTCCATGCCGGCAGCACAATGCTCGCCGGCCCAGCCAGGATCTGTTCGATCTCGTCGCGGAGGAACTCGCGGTGCCTGTTGCCGATCTCGTACCAGCCGCCCTCGTGCAGCAACAGCTGACTCGTACCGTGCGCGAGCTGGGCGGTGATCCATCGCGACGCGGCCGTCGAGCCGATCTCCTCCTCCCCAGCAATGTCGGCGTAGAGGGTGATCCGTCCGTTGCAGAGGGAAGCCCACCGCTGGCCGTCGGGTACGCCACTGGTCTGCGTGAGGATGTCGGCCAGCGTGAGCTCCGACAGGCGCGCCGCGCGGAGGCCGGACCTGGGCACCCGCAACTTGTACGACTGGATGCGCTCGATTTCGTTGAGAACCCGGCCCGGTACGGCCAGACCGATCTCGTCCGCGTTGGGTGACGCGAGCAGTCGGCCCAGATGCTCCTCCAGCTCCGACAGCCGCGGGTCGCGGGCCGGCACGGGACGGATCTGGGTGATGAACTCCAGGTCCTCGAAGGGCGCTTCCTGCTTGCAGACCCGGCTAATCTCCCGCAGATCGGCGAGCAGATTTTCCGGCTCGACGCCGAGGTGGATACGCAGGGCATCGCTGCCTTCGACCGGGGTGGCCTTGCGGGTGGACCGGCAGACGGTCAGGTTCGGATTGAACGTCCGCCCACAGACCTGCCCGACGATCTCGCCCCACTTGTCGATCCCGTACATCCGGATGTGCTGACCGCCCGGCACCATGTTGCGATCCACCCGCCCGGTGGTGCCGAACACGCGACGGCGTACCTGCTTGATCTCGTCTGGCGCGAGCGAACGCACCGCGAAGCCAATCCCGAAGCCTGCGTTGGCCAGGTCGAGGTCGATCATGTGGCGACCGACGGTGCCGTAGGCGAGCGCGTACACGTGGTCGTCGACCGCGACGAGCAGGGCGGCGCCGCCACTGCTGAACCCGAGATCGATCGTCTCCCCGGTCAGCGAAGCCAGCACATCGCACCAGTCGGCGCGCTCGCGCGGCACCGTTCCATGCACCAGCAGGGCCGGCGCGCCGGCGACCAGCCGCTCCTCGACCCTGAAGTCGTGCTTGCGCAGGTAGCGGTGGTCCAGCGCGTCGTGAAGACCCTCGATCGTCGGCGGCACCCGCTCCAGCTGGTAAACGGAGGTCGGGTAGGTGCCAGACGGCGGCTCGGGCAGGTCCAGGTCGAAGAGAGTCGGCGGATCGTTCGATGGGCGGGTGGCGTCCTTGCGAGCGGCACGGCGGTTGGTCGGTCTGGTCGTGGTCGGCTGGTTCGCACGGCGCATGTCGATCTCCTCGCGGCGAGAATCGGGATGGCGGTTGTGCGGGGGAGGGGTGCGCCGGGGGCGGGCTTCGCGGGACCCGCCCTCGGCACGAGGGGTCAGCTCAGCGCGACGGTGACGCCGCCGGAGAAGGCCGAGTCGTGCAGCTCGAGCTTGGTGAGCTTGACGTTCTTCGGGATGTCGAAGACGAAGACGCCGGTCACCTGGTTGCCCGGGTTGATCTCCTCGAAGAAGGTGCTGCCGTCCTTGTTGGCATAGAGGCCGGCCTCGGTGTCGGACGAGTACTCGGTGCCGTCCGCGGAGAACGCCTTCTGGCTGCTGCCGTCCAGCGTCTGCGCCTCCTTGCCGATGTTCTTCACGTTGACGGTGACCAGGCAGAACTGGCCCTGGGCCTTGTCGCCGAGGAGGTCGCTGCCGACCTTGGCGACGCCGCACTTGTTCGACTTCACCGTGAACTCGAACTTCCCGTCCCGGGCGGCCTGGCCGATCTTCGCGGTCTTGGCGGGCTTGTCCTCGCCCTTGGCGGCGGTGTCGCCGCCGGCGCTGCCGGCCTCGTCGGTGGCCCCGGCGCCGCAGCCCAGCGCGATGAGAGCGGTGGCGAGCAGAGCGAAGGTCGTCGTCTTGCGCATCGTTGTCCTCCAAGTGTGAACGTGGCGGCGTCAATGAGAGCATGAGCTGTGAACGCTGTCAACATACATGATGCTTGACACGTGTGACACACTACGGAGGTGCAGGTGAACCCGACTATCACGGCGGCGGAGATCGCCCGGCTCGCCGGGGTGGGTCGCGCCGCGGTCAGCAACTGGCGCAAACGCCACCCCGACTTCCCAACCCCGGTCGGCGGCACGGCCGCCAGTCCGGAGTTCGACCTGGTAGAGGTCGAGCAGTGGCTCCGGGGCCAGGGCAAGCTCCCCGAGGTGTCCCGCGCCGAGCGACTTTGGCGGCACTTCGCCGCCGCCACAGAGAGCCCCGCAGCCGCACTGGCCAGCGTCGGCGCCCTCCTGCTCGCCCGGCAACGCGGCGAACGCCCCAGCCGCCGCCAGGTCGACCCGGCCATCAAGACCCTGCTACCGGAGGTCGACGCCCTCGCCGACGAACTCGGCCCGCAGGCCGCCTTCGACGAGCTGTGGCAACGCTTCTCCGCCCCCGCCCCGGGCCGCCCCTGGGCCACCCCGGACGAACTGGCCGACCTCATGGTCGGGCTCGCCGGCGTCGGAGCCGGCTCCGTCCTCGACCCGGCCACCGGCTCCGGCGCCACCCTCCGGGCCGCCGTCCGTGCCGGCTGCACCTCGGCGTACGGGCAGGAGCTCGACGAGGACCTCGCCAAGCTCGCCGGGCTGTGGCTGGCCCTACGCGAGGTGCCCGGCGAAGTCTGCCCCGGCGACTCGCTACGCGCCGACGCCTTCCCCGGCCGCACCCTCGACGCCGCGATCTGCCACCCGCCGTTCGGCGTCACGACCTGGGGTCACGAGGAACTCAGCTACGACCCCCGCTGGCAGTACGGCGGCATCCCACCGCGTACGGAACCGGAGCTGGCCTGGGTGCAGCACTGCCTGGCGCACCTGCGTACCGGCGGGCACGCCGTACTGCTGATGCCACCGACAGCGGCTGGGCGGCGTGCCGGCCGGCGGATCCGGGCCGAGCTGCTGCGCCGCGGCGCGCTGCGGGCCGTCATCGCGCTGCCGAGCGGGGTGGCCGCGCCGCACGGCGTACCCCTGCATCTGTGGGTGTTGCGGCGGCCCGCGGCCGACGCGCCGCCGCCGGCGCGGACGCTGCTGGTCGACGCCGCCGACGGCGACTTGGCGGAGCTGGCCCCGCGGATCCTCGCCACCTGGCAGGCCTTCACCGCCGATCCCGACGCCGAGGTCGAGGAGGCCGGTTTCGCCCGCGCGGTGCCGGTCATTGAGCTGCTCGACGAGGAGGTCGACCTCACGCCCGCGCGCCGCCAACCCGCCGTCGGGGGCGAGCAGACCGGCGAGCATCTGGTACGCACCAGAGAGCGGCTCGCCGCAGTCGTGGGTGAGCTGCCGGCGCTGATTCCCCAGGTCGCGCCCACGCCCGACGGGGCGGCACCGCCTGCCGTGACCGTCGCCGAACTGGCCCGCACTGGGGCGTTGCAGCTGCTCGGCCCGGTGCGCGCGGTCGCCCGTGACACCGAGTCGGACCTCCCGGTCCTCCATGCGCGGGACGTGGTCGAGGGGATCGGGCCGTCATCACGCGGCGACCGGCCCGCGGGGGAGCCGATCCACCTCGCGCCGGCGGACGTCGTCGTGCCGGTGGTCTCCCGCCGGATCACCGCGCGGGTCATCACCGACGAGAAGGCGGTGCTCGGGGCGAACATGTACCTGCTGCGGCCGAACCCGGCTGCGCTGGACCCGTGGTTCCTGGCCGGGCAGTTGCGCAACACCGCGAACGAGAAGCAGACGTCGAGCCTGTCCGGCACGCTGCGGTTCGACATTCGGCGGGCGCTGGTGCGGCGGCTGCCGTTGGAGGAGCAGCGGGCGCACGGGGAGGCGTTCCGGCGGCTCGACGCGTTCGAGTCGGCGATGCGGCAGGCGGCGACGCTCGGCGCGGAGCTGGTACAGCTCACCGCCGACGGCCTCGCCCAAGGCAACCTCCGCCCGCAGGACGACGACCGCTGACTCGCATGCGTCGGATATCCGACGCTGGCGGGGCGCTTTGGCAACAAACGCTGGAAATGTGGCGACCAGTAGACGTCTGACTCCCCGGTCAACGCCCGGCGCGCAGATCGTCGCGTACCGCCCATCCCGACGCGTCGTGCACAAGCAGGAGCCGTCCCCTGACAGTCGGTTGATCGTGCCGGCCGAGTGGGGGACTACAACGATGCAGACCAGCGGGCATACTGCTTGGCTTAAGCAAAACGAAAGGAATCTGGTGAGTACCAAGCACCACGAACTCGCGAACTTCATCTGGTCGGTGGCCGACCTGCTGCGCGGCGACTACAAGCAGTCCGAGTACGGCCGGGTGATCCTCCCGTTGACCGTGCTGCGCCGCCTGGACTGCGTGCTCGAGCCGACGAAGGATGCGGTGCTCGCCAGACACGCCCAGCTCAAGCAGCTCGGCGTGCAGAACATGGACCCGGTGCTGCGCAAGACCGCCGGGCTGTCGTTCTACAACACCAGCGAGATGTCGTTCCGCAAGCTGCTCGGCGACCAGGACCACGTCGCGCTCAACCTGCGCGCGTATATCGGCGGCTTCTCGCCGGGCGCGGTCGATGTGCTCGACAAGTACGGCTTCGACACCCAGATCAGCCGGCTCGCCGAGGCCGGGCTGCTCTACCAGGTGGTCGCGAAGTTCGCCGACATCGACCTGCACCCGGACGTGGTCTCCAACCACCAGATGGGCTACGTCTTCGAGGAGCTGATCCGCCGCTTCTCCGAAATCAGCAACGAGACCGCCGGTGAGCACTTCACCCCGCGCGAGGTCATCAAGCTGATGGTCAACCTGCTCCTCGCCCCCGACGAGGACGACCTGGTCACTCCCGGCATTGTCCGCAAGGTCTACGACCCGGCCTGCGGCACCGGCGGCATGCTCACCGAGGCGCAGGAGCACATCCAGGCCCACAACCCGCACGCCACCGTCGAGGTGTACGGGCAGGAGCTCAACGGCGAGACGTACGCGATCTGCCGGTCGGACATGATGCTCAAGGGCGGCGACCCGACGAAGATCGCCTTCGGTAACTCGTTCAGCCAGGACGGCCACGAGGCCGAGCGGTTCGACTACATGCTCGCCAACCCGCCGTTCGGTGTGGAGTGGAAGAAGGTCGAGGCCTTCATCAAGGCCGAGCACGCCCGCGGCCACGCCGGCCGGTTCGGCGCCGGCCTGCCCCGGATCAACGACGGCTCGCTCCTCTTCCTCCAGCACATGATCTCGAAGATGAAGCGCCCCGAGGACGGCGGCAGCCGCCTGGCGATCGTCTTCAACGGCTCGCCGCTGTTCACCGGCGCCGCCGGGTCGGGGGAGTCGGAGATCCGCCGCTGGATCCTGGAGAACGACCTCCTGGAGGGCATCGTCGCGCTGCCCGACCAGCTCTTCTACAACACCGGCATCTCCACGTACTTCTGGATCCTCACCAACCGGAAGGAGTCGGCCCGCCGGCGCAAGGTCGTGCTGCTCGACGGTCGCGACTACTGGACCAAGATGCGCAAGAGCCTCGGCGACAAGCGAAAGATGCTCACCGACGAGCACATCGACGAGCTGACCAGGCTCTACGTCGAGGCGCTATCCATCGCGGATGACCCCGAGGACCCGCAGCACGCCAAGGTGAAGGTCTTCAAGACGACCGACTTCGGCTACCAGCGGATCACCGTCGAGCGGCCGCTGCGGCTGCGCTTCGAGGTCAGCGAGGAGACGGCCGCGCTGCTTGCGGAGGCGCGGGCCGTATTGAAGTACGCCGAGCGGGAGTCGCTGCTGGCGGCGGCGAAGTCACTGATCGGTACGAAGTCTGCAAACCGTGCCGATTTTGCGATGAAGCTGGTCGGGCTCGGGAAGCTGCCGGCGACGGTGGAGAAGGCGGTGTGGGAGGCGTTCTCGGTCAGTGACCCCGAGGGCGAGGTGCAGACCGACCGCAAGGGCAACCCGCTGCCCGACCCCGACCTGCGCGACAACGAGAACGTGCCGCCCGACGAGGACATCTACGACTTCCTTAGGCGCGAGGTCCTCCCACACGTCCCCGAGGCCTGGATCGACGAAACAAAGACCAAGATTGGGTACGACATCCCTTTCAGTCGCTACTTCTACGTCTACCAGCCGCCACGTGCGCTCGCCGCGATTGACGCCGAGATCAGGATGTTGGAGGCGCAAATTCAGGTCCTGCTGAGCGAGGTGACTAGGTGACTTCGGTTCTCGCGACGATTCCCGGTGGCATCCCTACCCACTGGAAGGACCGACGTATCCGGTCCCTCGTCGCCCATGTTGCCTCCGGGCCAAGCCCCACCTGCGAGAATCGGAATATCGAGGGCGATGCGGAGTGGGGGGTTCTGAAGACGACCGCGATCACATGGTCGGGCTGGAATCCCAGTGCCCACAAGGTCCTTCCTTCGGAGTTCTGGGGCAAGCGTTCGATTGAAGTACGCAAGGGCGATGTGATTGTGACGAAAGCGGGACCTCGTCACCGGGTCGGCGTTGTCGCTTATGTAGATAGGGTTCAGCCGCGTCTGGTGGTATCGGGGAAAATGGTCCTGCTCCGGCCGGACCCGAGGCAGATTCATCCGCAATTCATGGCGTGGATGCTGTCAACCCCTGGGCCGCAAGGTTTCCTGAATGCTCACAAGACTGGCATGGCTGAGTCTCAAATGAATTTCAGCAACGAGGCCTTGTTGGGCCTTGTGATTCCTCTGCCGCCGCTACATGAGCAGCGGCAGATAGTCGACTATCTTGACCCGGAAATTGCCCGCATCGACTCCCTGATAAGGGTTCAGAAGGAAGTTCTTCTGAGGTTGTACGAACGAGATCTCGCAGTTCTCGACTCAAGGATTGAGCAGCTCGCGGTACAGTTCGGCAGCGTGCCCTTCAGGAGATTTATCGTTGGGATGGAGCAGGGAGTAAGCCCTCAATGTGACAATATGGCGGCCGAAGAGTCCGAATGGGGCGTGTTGAAAGTCAGTAGCGTAAAGGGTGGCGCGTTCCTGCCGTTAGAGAATAAGAGACTTCCAGAGGGGCTGTCACCTGATATTCGTTATGAAGTTCGGGAAAATGATCTGCTCGTGACCCGCGCTAACACGCCTGCCCTCGTAGGCGCCGTCGCAGTTGTTGGTCCAGTTCGCCGGAAGCTAATGCTTTGCGACAAGATATTTCGCATTCGAACGACGAGCGACCTAGATAAGAACTACCTAGCCATGGTCGCTCGTGGGACTCGGATCCGAGACCTCTGTGCCGCCGCCTCTCATGGAAGCTCTCAATCGATGGCCAATCTGAAGACTGAAGAGGTCAAGGATTGGCCTGTGCCTCCCGCCCCGCTATCGGAGCAGCGTCAGGCGTTGGCCGAGGTCAGCGCGCACCATTCACGCTCATCCATGCTCAGGACGGCAGTAGAGCGGCAGCTTGGTCTTCTGACGGAGAGGCGACAAGCGTTGATAGCAGCCGCAGTTACAGGACAGATTGATGTGGCAACGGCACGCGGGGTGAAGGTATGAGCCCGGTGCGTCAGGAGCAGACGTTCGAGGCGGCGATCGAGGGTGAACTGCTCGGCTCGGGATGGCTGCGCGGCGCTGCCAGCAACTACGATCGACAACTGGGGCTGGACACGGCTGAGTTGTTCGCGTTCGTCGGGGCGACGCAGCCGGACGAGTGGACGAAACTGTTGGCGTACCACGGCAACAACCCGGATGAGGCGCAGCGGCAATTCGCGCGGTACCTCGCCAAGCAGATCGACGAGCGCGGTCCTCTCGACGTCCTCCGCCGTGGCGTCAAGGACAAGGGCGTCCTGATCCGCCTCGCTTATTTCAAGCCCGCCCACGCCATCACCGACGATGCGGTCAAGCTCTACCGCGCCAACCGCCTCACCGTCACCCGCCAGGTCGCCTACTCGACGAGCAATAACAACACCCTCGACCTGGTGCTCTTCGTCAACGGCATCCCGCTCGCCGAGGCCGAGCTGAAGAACCCGCTGACCGGGCAGACCGTCGAGGACGCCAAGGAGCAGTACCGCAAGACACGTGACCCGAAGGAACTGCTCTTCGCGCGGCGTACCCTCGTGCATTTCGCCGTGGATCCCGACCTGGTCTTCGTTACGACGAAACTGGCCGGCGACAAGACCCGGTTTCTGCCCTTCAACACCGGCTCCGACGGACCGGGCGTCTCCGGCGGCGCCGGCAACCCGCCGGCGGGACCGTCGGGGTACCGCAGCTCCTACCTGTGGGAGCAGATTTGGCACCCGGACACCTGGATGGACCTGGTCCGGCGGTTCCTGCACACCGACAAGGAGTCGCGGAGCCTCATCTTCCCGCGCTACCACCAGTGGCACGCGGTGACCCAGCTCGTCGACCACGCCGCGCGCAACGGCTCCGGGCAGAACTACCTGGTCATGCACTCAGCCGGATCGGGCAAGTCGAACACCATCGCCTGGCTGGCACACCGGCTCTCCAGCCTGCACACGGCGCCCACCCTCGACGAGGCGCGAGTGAAGGGGCTGCGCCCCAACGAGCCGGTTTTCGACAAGGTCATTATCATCACCGACCGGGTGGTGTTGGACCGGCAGTTGCAGGACACGGTCTTCCAGTTCGAGCATGTGCCCGGCGTGGTGCAGCGGATCGACAAGGACTCCGCCCAGCTCGCCGCCGCCCTCCAGGGCGAGACGGCGAAGATCATCATCACGACTATGCAGAAGTTTCCCTACATCCTCGACCAAGTGCAGGGGCTCAAGGGCAAGCGGTTCGCGGTCATCGTCGACGAGGCGCACTCGTCGCAGTCTGGCGACTCGGCCGCCGCCCTGAAGAAGGTGTTGCTCAAGCTCGGCAGCGATGACGTGGACGAGTCGGGCGACGTGCTCACCGCGTCGGCGCTGGCCCGCGGCCGGCACGAGACGCTGTCATACTTCGCCTTCACCGCCACCCCGAAGCCGAAGACCCTCGAACTGTTCGGTACGCCCCACCCGGTGACCGACAATCCGCAGCCGTTCCACACGTACTCGATGCGCCAGGCCATCGAGGAGGGCTTCATCCTCGACGTGCTGCGCAACTACGTGACCTACAAGTCGTACTGGAAGCTGGCCAACGCCAACCCCGACGACCCGGAGGTCGACCCGAAGAAGGCCGGTGCGCAGCTCGCCCGCTTCGCCAGCCTGCATCCCACGATGCAGGCGCAGAAGGCGGAGATCATCGTCGAGCACTTCCGCAAGCACACAGCGCCGCGTCTCGGCGGTCGGGCGAAGGCCATGGTGGTCACCGGTTCCCGCGAGGCCGCCGTCCGCCTGCACACCGCCATCAGGAAGTACGTCGAGATGCAGGGCTACGTCGGCTGTGACTCCCTGGTGGCGTTCTCTGGTGACCTGGAGGTCGACGGCGTCGAGCACACCGAGGCCCGGGTCAACGGGTTCAGCGAGGGCGAACTGCCCGAGCGGTTCGCCTACACCACCGCCGACGACAAGCACGCCGGCACGCCGAAGGCGAAGCAGCCGGTGGAGTACCGGATCCTGGTCGTGGCAGAGAAGTACCAGACCGGCTTCGACCAGCCGCTGCTCACCACCATGTACGTCGACAAGCTGCTCAAGAGCGTCGCCGCCGTGCAGACCCTGTCCCGGCTCAACCGCATCCATCCGCTCAAGGCCCAGGGCGACGTCTTCGTCCTCGACTTCGTCAACGAGGCCGGCGACATCGCCGAGCAGTTCAAGCCGTACTTCGAGACGGCCGCCACCACGCCCACCGACCCGAACCTGCTCTACACCGCCCAGCACGCGGTCATGGCGCACGCGCTGCTCGTCGACTCCGAGATGCAGGCGTACGCCGAGGCGCTGCTTGCCGCCGAGCCGAAAGCCACCAGCGACACCGGCCTTCAGCGTGCCCACGCGGCGCTCTACCGGTTCACCGAGCCGGCCGTCGACCGCTACAAGGCCCTGGCCGCCGACGACCCCGAGGCCGCGGACACCTTCCGGTCCGCGCTGCGCGACTTCACCCGCATGTACGCGTTCCTCAGCCAGGTCGTGCCGTACCACGACGAGGAGCTGGAACGCCTCTACCTGTACGGGCGGGCGCTGCTCAACCGGCTGCCCCGCCGACAGGACCCGTCGGTGGACATCGGCGAGGTCACGCTGACCCACCTGCGGGTCAGCAAGACCGGCGAACACGACGCGTCGCTGACGCCCGAGGGCGAGCAGATGCTGCCCGGCTTCGTCGGCGGGGGAGCGGGCCGCCAGCACGACCCGGACAAGGTCGCCCTGTCGGAGCTGATCGACGAGTTCAACGACCGGTTCGGCATCGGGCTGGGCGAGGCCGACAAGGTCTGGGTCGAGCAGCAGATCGTCGCCCTGGCCGAGGACGGCACCCTCGAAGCGGCCGCGATGGTCAACGACGAGAGCAACTTCGGCGTCGTCTGCGACAAGCGGATCGAGGACGTGATCCTGTCCCGGCACGACGACAACGGCAAGCTGATGCAGCGCTATCTCGACGACGAGAGCCTGCGCTCGCAGCTCAACCAGTTCGCCCGCCGGCAGGCGTACCAGATGATCCGCCGCCGCAAGGGAATCGCTTAACCTGAACGGCCAGCCATAGGCTGGCACCTGCTGAAGCGCGTGGGGAGGCGACGGCAGTGCAGGCGCAGGAGCGCGTGGCCGACCGGTACGAGTTGACGTACCCGGTCGGCAGCGGCGCCATGGGGCAGGTGTGGGCCGGATTCGACGAGAAGCTGGACCGGCCCGTCGCCATCAAATTCCTCCGTAAGCTCGCCATCCCGGAGAGCGAGCGGGAGCACGCCGTCGAGCGGTTCATGCGCGAGGCCCGGGTCACCGCCCGGCTGGACCACCCCGGCGTGCCGAGCGTCCACGACGTCGGTTACCACGATGACGACATCTACATCGTGATGCAGCTCGTGCCGGGCATGGTGCTCGCTGACCTGATCGCCGAACGCGGCTGGCTCTCCGCGCCGTGGGCCGCCGCGATCGGCGCACAGATATGTTCGGTGCTGGCCGCCGCGCACGCTGCATCGCTCGTGCACCGCGACCTCAAGCCGCAGAACCTGATGGTCACGCCGACCGGTGCGGTCAAGGTGCTCGACTTCGGGGTGGCCGCGCTGCTCGGCCCAGACGTACCCCGGCTCACCGCCACCAGCCACACCCTGGGCACTCCCACATACATGGCTCCCGAGCAGGCACTCAACAGTGCGGTCGGACCGCGGGCCGACCTGTACGCGCTGGGCTGTGTGCTGTTCGAGCTGCTGACCGGCAACCCGCCGTTCCGGGCGGACAACCCACTCGGCATGCTGCACCGGCACATGAACGATCCGATTCCGTCGATCGCCGAACACCGCGCTGGCGTGCCCGACGGCCTGGCGCAGCTCGTGGTCCGGCTGCTCGCCAAGGACCCGCAGCATCGCCCCGGCTCTGCGGCCGAGGTGTACGAGATCCTGGCTCCGTTCGGCGCGGTCGCGCAGGAACTGGCTGCTGATCTCGCGTTGACCGTCGCCGACGGGCAGCGGGTCGACCCGACGATGCCCTACCGGTATCCCTTCGGCCCGCTGCCGCCTCAGGCGCCGCTGCCACCGACTCGCGTCGACATCGTCCGACCACGAGCCACCCCGGAGGTCGTCGAGCCGCCGTCTCTCGACGAGCTGGCCGCAGTCGAGGAGCGCGCCTGGGAACTAGCTGAGGACGAGCGGTTCACTCAGGCAGCCGAGCTGCTCGAAACCACGCTCCGGCCGGTGAGGAAGGGGCACGGCGCCAAACAGCCGAGAATCCTGGAGCTGCGGCTGAACCTCGCCAACCTGTACATTCTCGCCGGTGCGTACCGGCAGGCATTGCCGGAATTCACCCAGCTGGCCGAGGACCTGGCGGAGCGGCCTGTACCGGATCAAGAGCTGATCTGGCACTGCCGCCAGCAGGCTGCCGTCTGCCAGGCGGAGCTCGGCGAGGCGACAGCGGCACTGACGAGGCTGCGGTCGCTGCTCGCCGAAGGGCAGCAGTTCATGGCCCCTGAGACGCCCGAACTCCTAGGGTTGCGTCAGCAGGTCGCCATGCTCGCCGCCGGAGCTGGGGATGTGATCGGCGCACAGCACCAGCTCGAAGACCTGCTTCTCGATGTGCGTCGACTGCAGGGGCCGCACGCGTCCGCCGCAGCGGAGATCGAGGCGCTGCTGACTCGCCTCGGCCGGCTCCCCGGGAGACGAACCAGTGGAGCGCCCAGCAGCGTTGGGTCTCCGGGAGATCGCAATTAGTTCAAAGGGCGTCGTACTGCAATTAAAAGCTCCGAATCAGACAGTTCGCGCCGTGCGCTATAGACATTGCCCAACTTTCGTCCGATCAGGCCTGGACCGAGTCGCCTGCGCCCCGCAGAGCGTCACCCGTCAGCGCCGGCATGTCGATCTTTCGCACAGCTGCACAGTCCGTTGGCTGCATGCCCGATCGAAGAGTATACCGAAGCATCGTTACTAATCGCTATCGACCGGTTGCATCTTGTATGTAGCGCGGCCTGTGGAGAAGCTGGGATACCGGCTGCGGCTGCAGGGGGGTCCCATGGCCAGTCCCGCACATCGTCGTCGTCCTATCTCAGGAACCAGAGCGTTGCGCCTTGTTCCTGATCCGGTTGCAGCGGACATCGCCGCCTTCGGCGCTGCCCTCACGGAAAAGCTGAACCGCGGCGGTGATGACGAAGACCAGCTTCGCTCCCCGTTCGAAACGTTGCTGCGTCAGATGGCTAGGCACATCGGCGTACAGGCCATCCTCTACGGCGAGGTGCGGTTGCATGCGATCAGGGCGCGCCCGGACTTCGCCGTGGACGTGGGCGAAGCTCGCGTCGGCTACGTCGAGCTGAAGGCTCCCGGCAGGGGTGTTCCGGCTACTTGGCGGCGGCCCACGAAGCGAGAGCGCGAGCAGTGGGAGAAGCTGAAAGCCTTGCCCAACGTCCTCTACACAGACGGCTTGAAGTGGGCTCGCTACTCTTACGGGGAGCTCGCCGGCCCGGTGGTTGAGCTGGAGGGAAACCTATCTGACGCTCGGAAGCCGCTGCGAAGCCAGGGGAGTGCCTTCGAGGCGCTCGTCAAGGACTTCCTACTCTGGGAGCCAGAGCAACCGCGCAGCCTTGCGCACCTAATCAACGTTGTTGCGGGGCTATGCCGGTTGCTACGGGACGAAGTCGCCGTGATACTCGCCGATCCCCGCCGTGACGCCGCTCACGAAGAGCTATCTCTGTTGGCGGCGGACTGGAGGGACCTTCTCTTCCCCGAGCTCGACGACATCGGATTTGCCGATGCCTACGCTCAAACTGTTACCTTCGCTCTGTTGTTGGCGCGGGTGGATGGCATCGTTTTCGACGAGACATCGCTACACGAGATCGCTCGACTGCTCGGCAAGAAGCATTCCCTCATGGGCCGCGCGCTTGCTGTCCTGACCGACAGCGAGGCAACAGACGAGCTTCAGATGATTGACACGCTGCTGCGGGTCATCGGCTGCGTCGATTGGAGCGTGATCGATGATGGGCGAACTGACGTGCATGCTGACCTGTACGAGCGCTTCCTGTCTATCTACGACCCGGCCCTGCGGCGTCGCAGCGGCTCCTACTACACCCCGCAGCCATTGGCGGGAGCGGTTGTAGACATTGTCGACGAGATTCTGCGGGCGCGATTCGAGCGTCGCTGGGGGCTCGCGGCGGATGATGTCATGGTCGTCGACCCGGCGATGGGTACCGGAACCTTCCTCGTGGAGGTCCTCCGATCGGTTGCAGCTACGGTCGACGCGCGGCAGGGGATAGGCGCAAGGGCGCCTCGGTTAAGGCGCTTCTTTCAAGAGCGGCTTGTTGGCTTCGAGATTCAGACTGCCCCATACGCTGTCGCCGAGCTACGCCTTCACCAAGCGATGAAAATGCAGTTCCAGACCGAACTTCCGCCTTCTGAGGTGCGGTTTCTAACCGATGCGCTTGAGGATCCGGTCGCACAGCAGGGGCGCTTGCGGGCCGGCTACCGGATCATCGAAAAGGCTCGACGGGAAGCGAACCGAATCAAGCGTGAGGTACCGGTCATGGTGGTGATTGGTAATCCTCCCCATGTTGAAAACACCAAGGGGCGTGCGCCCTGGATCGAGGAGCGGCGCAAGGTCCCCTTAACGCGCGGCTCTAGAGTAGAGCGGCCATCGCTGGACGAGTTCCGCACTCCCGGCGGTGGCAGATATGAGTCCGATCTATATGGCCTGCCGTGGTGCTTCTGGCGATGGGCAATTTGGAAAGCGTTCGAGGCGCATCCTGCTGACCCGCAAGGTGTCGTGGCCTTCGTGACCCCAGCCAGCTTTATCAAGGGAAAGTCCTTCGAGGGAGTGCGCGAATACCTCCGGCGGACCTGCGACGAGGGCTGGATCATCGAGCTTTCGCCCGAGGGTAACCGGCCGCAGCAGAACACCCGGCTCTTCGGGCCGGAGGTGGGCAGACAGCTCTGCATCGCGATCTTTGCGCGCTACGGCCCTGGTGACGACAGCACGCCAGCCATGGTGCACCGGCTAGCTCTGACCGGTACTAGCGCCGACAAAATAGGACGTCTCGACGGCTTGAACCTTGAAGACCCAGGCTGGGCGACCTGTCGTGATGGCTGGCGGGAGCCCTTCCTCGAGAGGTCCAACTCTGCCTGGGCCCTTTACCCGAACCTGACGGACCTCTTCCCCAAATCCTCGCGGGGGGTTACCGCCGGGCGCACCTGGGTGTATGCGCCCGACCCGGAAACGCTCCAGCTGCGCTGGCGGGCCTTTACGGAAGGCGGGAAGCCGGCCCGCCGTCAGATGCTTCCGGAGTCGGAGTATCGAAGCATTGACGATGTCCTTCCACCCCTACCTGGCATTCCATCACGCAATACAACCCTGGCTGACGAGAACGGACCCCCAATCACTCCGGTACGGGTCGCATACCGATCGTTCGATCGTCAGTGGGTACTACCGGACCACCGTCTGATGGTTCGGCCTCGGCCACCGCTTTGGGCAGTTCGATCGTCTGCCCAGATCTACCTCACCGAGCAGAGCAACCATCCGATTGAGAGCGGACCAGCGCTCGTCTTCACTCACCTCGTACCTGACCTTCACCATTACAACAATCGAAGTGGACGCGTCATCCCGTTGTACTGCGACGCGGAAGGTGAGCGTCCGAACGTCAGCCCAGGACTCCTGGCCCTTTTCAACGATCTCCTTGGTTACCGACCCGCACCGGTCGACGTCTTCGCGTATGTGGCTGGCATTGTCGGCCATCCCGGCTACACATTCCGCTTCAAGGATCAATTGAAGCAACCCGGTGTGCGCGTGCCACTGACCTCTGATCGAGCCCTATGGCGCGAGGTAGTGGCGATCGGTCACGAAATTCTCTGGCTGCACACGTTCGGTGCGAGCGTTTTCGGGCGGCCCCAAGGCGTACGCACTTTTGCAGATTTCGTCGAGACCACAGGCCCCCGCGTACTTTCCGCCGTCCCAGATGACGCGGGGGAAATTCCTGACCTCATGTCGTACGACCCGGACAACCAGATCCTGGCGGTGGGGTCGGGGCGGATCGCTCCGGTGAAGCAGCGCGTGTGGGATTACGACGTCGGTGGAATGCGGGTCGTCAAGCATTGGTTCAACTACCGATCCGCAAGCCAACGCTACCGTCGTCGATCGTCTCCCCTCGACGACATTGCGACCGACCGCTGGACGCCGGCCCTAACCGACGAGCTGCTCGAGATCCTCGCGGTCTTGAACGGCTGCGTAGCCCTAGAGGACCGGCAGAACCGCCTTCTGAACCGCGTTTGCTCAGGTCCGCTTGTCTCCACGGACACTCTGGTTGAGGCGGGTGTCCTCCCCGTCGTCGGCGCCACGAAGTTGGGGGTGGGGGCTCCGGGGGCTCGGCATACTCGGTTGTTCTAGCAAGTTGGCGGTGTGGCGAGACGAGGACCGCCTCGCCGTCCGGGCGTATTAGTTCGGACAGCGTTCGACTTAGTTCGGACAGCGTTCGACGCAACAAGGGATACTCGGTCGGTCTTGTATTGCGCCTTGCCTCAGCCGGTAGTTTCCTCCGTCCTCAGATCAGCGACGAAAGCCGTCCAAGCGCGGGGCTCAAAGGTCAGCATGGAACCATATGGGTCCTTGCTGTCTCGGACAGCGATGGCGGCGGGAAGGTTTATGGCGACCTCGACGCAGGCGCCACCGTTGTCGCCGCTGCGAGTGCTCTTGCGCCAGACGGCGCCGGTCAGGTCAGTCATGCCGCATCTCCCCAATGAGCCTCTTGATCATGTCCTTCGATTCTGCCTCGCTGAGCGCGAGCGCATCCAGTCCCCGCCACACGCGCTCGTAGGCGGCCAACTCGTCCGGCTTGTCGAGGTACAGCGCACCGGTGAGCGACTCGCTGTAGACGACCGATGGTTCCGGCGCGGCTCGACCGCCCTTTGTCGGAGGGAAGTCGAGAATCATGAAGGTGCCGGCGACCGCGCCGGGCTGGGGACCTACTGCCAGCGGCAGCACTCTGACCGACACGTTTGGCAAATCTGAAAGCCTGATGAGGTGGTCGAGCTGGGCGGCCATGACAGCAGAACCGCCAAGGCTGCGTCGGAGCACTGCCTCCGACAGGACCGACTCCAGCCGGGGAGCAGCGGGGAGTCGTCGGGTGAGTAGCGCCTGACGCTGGAGTCGTATCTCGACGAGGCGCTCTCGATCCTCGTCGCTCATCGTTCGCCTGAGGCGGTAGAGCGCGTGCGCGTACTCCTTGGTTTGAAGGATTCCGGGGATCAGCGACTCGTCGTAGCCTCGCAGCCGTGAGGCGGCGGATTCCAGGCCGACGTAGAGCTCGAACCAGCTCGGCACCGCGTCGCCGTACGCGTGCCACCAGCCCTTCGACTTCGTCTCCGCGGCGAGGCCGCGCATCGCCTCGGTCATCTCCGGCGAGACCCCGTACAGCTCGCACATCGCCTTGACGTCGAGCACCCGGACCGGGCCCATGCCGCACTCGAGGCGCCAGATCTTCTGCCGGCTGTACTCCAGGGCCTCGGCGGCCGCGTCCAGAGTCACCCCCGCCTCATTCCGGAACTGGCGCAGCAGCCGGCCGAGTTGCCGGCGCGGCACGGTCGATCCGAGCTCCTCGGCCATCCGCACACTCCTTGATTCCATGGCGCAACATTGCGTGACCTGCTCCTGCAACTCCTAGAGGGTTCAGGAAAGAAAGTCAATGCATGCCAGGGAAATCGCGCTATCAAACGTTGCGTCTCCACTGCGGACTGTCACAGGATGACCACAGCGCGGCGGTCGGACGATCCCCCCGACCGGCCGCCGTGCTTCCCGACCGCACCCTCGCTGAGCAGCCCTGATGCCGTACCGCTGATCGAAGCTGCGGTGTCCGGGCGGGGTGGGTCCGCCCGTGCGGGGAGGGCGGGTGGGCCCGCCCTATCCACGACCAGGAAGGCAGGCAGAGATGAGCGTCCGCAACCAGAGGCCGTTCCCGGCGAGCGGAGGTACGACGTACCGCTCCGGCGCGTACCCCAGTCTGCTGCCGTGGCAGGTGCGTGAGCGCCGCTTCCCGCCCGCCCGGCTCGGACGCCGCGGCCTCAACCCCGATGAGGTGTACGCGTTCCTCGACCGGGTCGCCGTCGACATGGCTGCCGTCTACGCCGCCTTGGCGCAGAGCCGCCGGGAAACGGCCGTCGTCAAAGACGCGCTGCGCCGCTGGCAGTCCGAGCAGGCCGACGGCGGCCGCCGGTGAAGGGGCGGTACGTGATCCACCTGCCGGTGGTGGCCGCCGATCTGCCGGCCGCGCAGCGCCTGGCCCGGGTCGTGGGCCGCTGGATCACCGTGCTGCCGATGATGAACCCGGGGGAGATGACCGTCTCCGAGGAGGACAAGCAGTTCCTCCGGCACCGCGTCTTCTGCGACTTGCGGATGCCGGGTGGGCGGCGCTGCATGCTCCGTGACGGCCACGACGGCGAGTGCTCCCGCCGCCTGTGCCGCTGAGGGGAGGTCGAGGGACCCCACCTTCAGCCATTCGGTCGCCGACACGTCAGTCTGGGCGAGCCTCCAACTCAGGATCTTGCCGGACTGGAGCGGACGCCCCGAGCGCCGGCGCGTCCCGGTCCCTTGCCCCCGAAGCCCGCCGTAGTTTACCTTCGCCTTTACTGCAATCGATGCAGATATTCTTCAGCGCACCTTCCGGCATGGAGGGCACATGAAAAGACGAGTGCTAGCCGTCCTGACCGCCACCGTCCTCGCGCTAAGCATGGCCACCCCCGCGAACGCGAACCCGGAAACGGAACCCACCCAGCAGTGGCGCAGCTACTGGGTCGACGCGTTCAACGAGGGCATCTACACCCCCGCACAGGTCACCAGGCTCGTGCAGGACGCGAAGAAGATCAACGCCAACGCACTGATCGTCCAAATCGCCCGGCGCTATGACTGCTTCTGCAACCGGGCGCTCTACCCGCGCACCGACGCAGCTATCGCACCACGGCCCTACGACCCGCTGGACGAGATGATCGCGCAGGGGCACGCGGCGGGCATGGAGGTGCATGCCTGGGTCAACGTCAACACGATGTGGAACTCAGCCACGCCACACTCCTCACCCGAGCATGTCTTCAACAAACACGGCCGGTCGGCCACCGGGCCTGACCGCTGGCTCAACAAGCGCTACGACGGCCTGGAACTCATGGGCGCCAACGCCTACATGGACCCTGCCAACCCGGGCGCGGTCAACTACATCGTCTCGGCGATCCAGAGCATCGTGCGTGAGTACGACGTCGACGGCGTCAACCTCGACTACGTGCGCTACCCCGACTTCAACTCCACCACCACGCACAGCGACTGGGGCTACAGCGAGACCTCGCTGGCCCGCTTCCGCGCCGCCACCGGCCGCACCGACACACCGCTACCCTCCGACCCGCAGTTCTCGGACTGGCGGCGCACCCAGATGACCAACCTGGTCCGCAAGATCTACCTCGGCATGTGGGAGGTGGATCCGCAGGCGCGCCTGTCGATGGACGGCATCACCTACAGCTTCGGGCCGCAGACCATGGGCGGCTGGGAGAAGACCCGGCCCTACGCCGAGGTGTTGCAGGACTGGAAGGGCTGGATGGCCGAGGGGATCATGGACACGGTCGTCGCCATGAACTACAAGCGCAACTGGATGCCCGACCAGAAGCAGATGTACGACGAGTGGACAGAGGTGCTCGCCGACTGGCAGGGCGACCGACAGGCGGTGATCGGGCCGGCCCTGTACCTCAACGACATCCCCGACAGCGTCGAGCAGGTGCGCCGGGCGCTCGCCCCCACCGCGGCGGGCAACACCGCCGCCGGCTGGAGCGGCTACTCGTACGCCAATCCGACCCGCGCCGGAGTCAACCAGCCGCTGTCCTTCCGCAATGCCGAGCGGGACAGGCTGGCCCAGGCGCTGACCACCGGGCCGGACGCCCCGTTCGCCAACGAGGTGGCGGTGCCGGTGATGCCGTGGAAGGCGGCCCCCACCGAGGGGCACGTGTCCGGCCGCGTCGCGCTGCGCACCGGCGCGCCGCTGGATCAGGCGACCGTCACCCTGCGGCCGCTGACCACCGGCGGTGAGCCGATCACCCGGCCTACCGACGGCGACGGCTGGTTCGGCTTCGTGCATCTGCGTCCCGGGACCTATCTGGTGCAGGTCGATCTGCCCAACGGCGTCGTCGGCCAGCCGGTCGCGGTCGCCCAGGTCCGCGCCGGCGCGATCGCCGAGGTGGACCTGACCCGTCTCATCCAGTTGTAGACGACCCGGTTCCCGCCCGTCCGGAGACCGGATGGGCGGGAACCGCCGCCGCCGTCCGCACCATCGAGGACACCGGCCGCGCCCGCCCGGCGCGGCCGGTGTCGCCGCGTCAGGGGCAGGGCGGTCCCGCGCAGACGTCGATGACCTTGCCGGTGAGCATCGCCTTCTGCTGCTGGGCGCCGGGCTGGGCGCGCGGGAACTCGTGCGAGTCGTCGCCGGACTCCCGCCCGGCCGGGGCGAGGTTCGTCGGCGGCGGCGCGTACGCCGCACCGCTGTTCCAGATCACGATTGCCGAGCCGGTGTACGGGTCACGCCGTGGTCTCCTTCCTACGCCGATCAGGGAAGCTCGGCAAGGCCCCGGCCACGACCGTCCGGGCGGCTCGACCTGCGGATCGACGCGATCGGCAACCCGTACCCCACCCGCTCGTGCTCCGCGACGGCCACGACGGCGAGTGCTCCCGCCGCCTGCACCGGTAGTGGCTGGGGCAGGGGGGCGGGAGCACTGGCAACCTCAGGAGCGGGCGGGGGACCACCCGTCGGCGACGAGTCGTGCGGCGTCGCCGCCCTCGCCGTGGAAGAGCAGCCCGTTCCGGTCCGTCGCGACGATCTGGTCGACGTAGACGCCACGACCTCGGCCGGAGCCGTCGGTGGTGCTGCTCCATCGCAGGTGGGTCGCCTGGTCGGGCAGCTCCACCGAGACCTTCCACCAGACCCGTCCGCCGTAGCCGGTGACCATCCCGTCGCTGGTCCACCGCCGGTCGCCGTGGCGCAGCAGCATCCGCGCCGGTACCCAGGTCGAGCCTCCGTCCGTGGAGACCTCGAGCCGGGCGCTGTCGTAGCGCGGCTCGGTGTCGTACCAGAGCAGGAAGCTCGCCTTTCCGCCGTGCGCCGCACGGCGCAGCGGGGCGGTGAGGGTGACCGTCGCGGAATCGCGAGGGTCGGCCCGCCAGGCCTCGCCCGACCGTGGACGCACCGGCATCGCCTCGGCGAGGTCGCGCGCGACCGCCCGCCGGGCGACGTTGTTGCTGCCCCAGCCGCGGTCGGGGTGCACCCGGTTGCTGAGCAGGATGAGGAAGGAGTGGGAGAGCGGGTCGATGACGATCGACGTGCCGGTGAAGCCGGTGTGGCCGAACGCCACGGGGGAGGAGAGCCCCATCATGTACCAGTGCTTGTTGAGCTCGAAGCCCAGCCCGCGATCGCTTTCCGGGTAGGCCTGCTCCAGCGGCGCGTTGTAGTTGACCAGCATCGCCCGGACGGTGTCCGCCTGCAGGATCCGGCGTCCGCGGTACTCGCCGCCATTGAGCAGTGACTGGCAGAGCACAGCCAGGTCGGCCGCGGTGGAGAAGACCCCGGCGTGCCCGGCCACGCCGCCGAGGGACCAGGCGTTCTCGTCGTGCACCTCGCCCCAGACCATGCCGCGCCCGGCGTACGGCTGGTACTCGGTCGCGGCGATCCGCGACCGCAGCTCGGGGGCCGGGTTGTAGCCGGTGTCGGTCATGCCCAGCGGCTCGGTGACGCCGTCGCGGACCAGCTCGGCCAACCCTCGCCCGGTCACCCGTTCCACCAGTACGCCGAGCGCGATCAGCCCGAGATCGGAGTACACGTACCGCGTGCCGGGCGTCGCCCCCGGCGTGAGCGGCGTGGCGAGTGTGGCGGCGAACCGCTCGGCCGGCGTCGGGTACCGGCTCCACAGTGCTGTGAAGGCGGGCAGGCCTGAGGTGTGGGTGAGCAGCATCCGTACGGTGACCGCCGCCTTGCCGCCGGCCGCGAACTCGGGGATGTAGCGGGCGACCGGGGCGTCCAGGTCTACCCGCCCCCGTTCGACCTGCTGCATTGTGACGATGGTGGTGAACAGCTTCGAGATCGACGCCAGGTCGAAGATGGTGTCCGGTCGCGTCGGGATCTGCTGGTCGGCGGGGAGCTCCACCCCTACCAGCCCGGGCGGCGGTCCGACGGCGGCGTACCGCACCGCCGTTCCCACCGCGGCCTGCTGCACGATCACGCCGTCCTTGGCCGCCAGGGCCACGGCGCCCGCGTACGTGGGGTGGCCGGGGTGGTCGGGCGTCGGCGCCAGGTATGCCGCCAGGTCGGCGGGCAGGCGATCCACGTGCTCGGGGAGCAGGCCGACCTGGCGGGCGTCGCCGCGCCGCAGCGTGTCGTGCCGGAAGTGGATGTCGGCCGGGGTGACGGCCGGCGGTCCGGAGTCCGCCGGCGGCTGCGCGGCGGCGGCCGCCGGCCCGGCCGGCGCCGCCGTGACCAGGACGGTCACGGCGGTGCCGAGAGCGAAGGTTCGGAGCGAAGCCTTCATCGTCCCTCCTACCAGGTCAGGCCGTGGCCGTAGGGGTACAGGTCGGTGCCGCCGTCGGCGGTGGGAATCGTGACCGGCAGGCGTCCGCGGGGGGACAGCTCGCCGTGCAGCGCGCGGACGAGCGCGTCCATCGCCGCCCGGGTGTACGAGTAGGTCGCCAGGTAGGTGGTCACGCCCGGCAGGTACGCGATGTCGTACGGGTCCCGGACCGCCACCACGACGACGGGTTTGCCGGTGCTGAGCAGCGCCGCGACGAGACGCTGCTGGGTGGCCCGCGGGTCGGTGACCGTCGTGTCCCACGCCTTGTTCACCAGCACGACGGTGAGGTCGTGCTGGTCCGCTGCGGCGGCCGTCGCGGCGATCGTCTGGTCGGAGGGGAGGGTGGCGGGCCGGGCGGTGGCTCGGGCGCCGCGGGCGGTGAACCCGGCGGCGACGGTGGCGACCGGGGCGAAGGCGGCGCTGTTCCAACCGGTGACCAGCACCGACCGGTCCGCGCGGGCCAGCGGCAGCAGCCCGGCGTCGTTGCGGACCGCGGTGAGGGTCGGGTCGGTGACCTGGGCGACGGCGGCCAGGTGTTGCGGCGCGCCGACCGTGCGTACCGCCTCCTCGACGTCGACCATCGGCGACCGGGCCAGGCCCTGCCGGTACTTCAGGGCGAGGATCCGCCGGACCGACTCGTCGATGCGCCCCTCGGTCAGCTCGCCGCTGGCGACGGCCCGCAGCACCGCGTCCCGCGCCAGCCGCAGGTTCGGCGGCATCAGGAGCTGGTCGGCGCCGGCCTTGAGCGCCAGCACGGGCACCCGCTCGTCCCCGTACTTCTGCCGCACGCCGGCCATGTTGAGCGCGTCGGTGACGATGACTCCGCGGAAGCCGAGCTCGCCCCGCAGCACGCCGGTGAGGATCCTCGGCGACAACGTCGCCGGGTCCCCGGACGGGTCCAGCGCGGGCACCATGATGTGGGCGGTCATGATCGATTCCACGCCCGCGCTGATCGCCCGCCGGAACGGCGGCGCGTCGATCCGGTCCCACTCCTCGCGGGTGTGGTTGATCACCGGCAGGTTGGTGTGGCTGTCGTTGTCGGTGTCGCCGTGGCCCGGGAAGTGCTTGGCGACCGCGGTCACGCCGGCGCCGTCCTGGAACCCGGTGACCTGGGCGGCGGTGAGCTCGGCCACCAGGGTGGGATCGGCGCCGAAAGCGCGTACGCCGATCACCGGGTTCGCCGGATTGACGTTGACGTCGGCGATCGGCGCGTACGGCTGGTGGATGCCGACCGCGCGCAGCTCCCGCCCGGTGATCAGCGCCGCCGTCTCCGCGGCCGCCGGTGACCGGCCGGCGCCCAGGGCCATCGCCCCGGGGAACTGCGCGGCGGGGGCGGGCATCCGTAGCACCACGCCCTGCTCCTGGTCGGTGGAGATGAGCAGCGGTACGCGGCCCTTGCTGCCTTCGCCGAGGGCTGCCCGCTGGAGTCCGTTGGAGAGGGTGGCGATCTGGCGGGGACTGTCCAGGTTGTGAGACCAGGAGAAGTAGCACACGCCGCCGAGGTGGAACTCGTCGACGACCTCGGCCGGCGTCTCGACGCCGAACGCGGCCCGGTTGGCGGCCCGGTCGGCGGCCGTGGGCTCGGTGGCGTCGCTGCCGTAGACGTAGGTGGCGAAGAGCTGGCCGACCTTCTGCTCCAGGCTCATGTGCCGCAACGTCGAGGTGACCCAGCCGTGCTCGCCTGCGGACGAATGCACAACTGCGGCGGAAGCCTGGACGGGAAGGGGCGCGAGGGTGGTCGCCAAGGTGGCTGCCAGGACGGTCGTGGTGACGAGTCGGGCCTTCATAGACGATGACCTCTCTGTCCGATTGGCTGAAACTTAGCTACGGAGCAGCCAGCCGTCAAGAAGCTTTACTACAAGGGTCGATCGGGCCCGGGGAGACGGACCCGCAGACCCACCGCGCGTACCGGTCGCGATGCCCGCCGGGCGCCCGCCGCCGGGGCTGGGGCGTAGGAGAGAAGCTCCGTGGGTACGGGAATCGGATGCCGGACGTGGGGGACCTGATCGGAGACCGCTATCGCCTGGTCGATCGGATCGCTGCCGGCGGCATGGGCGAGGTGTGGCGCGCTGTCGACGAGACGCTGAACCGGACGGTGGCCGTCAAGATGTTGCACACGCGGTTCATCGAGGAGGCCAGCGCCGGCGAGCGTTTCCGGCGGGAGGCGCGGGCCATGGCCGCGTTGCGGCATCCGGGTGTCGCGGAGGTCTACGACTACGGCGAAGCGCCCCTGCCCGGAGCGCCCGGGCTCGCCTACATCGTGATGGCCTACGTGCAGGGGCAGCCGTTGTCGGAGCGCATCGCTGAGCTCGGTCGGCTGGGTACCGCCGAGACGCTGTCGATCGTGGCGCAGACCGCCCGCGCCCTGCAGGCTGCTCACGACGTCGGCGTGGTCCACCGCGACGTGAAGCCGGGCAATCTGATCATTGAACCGGATGGACACGTCGTTCTCGTCGACTTCGGTATCGCGCACTCTCCGGAAGCGACGAGTTTGACGGCGGCGAACCAGGTTGTGGGCACCGTCCTGTACATGGCGCCAGAGCAACTGTCCGAGAAAGCGATCACTCCGGCCGCAGACATCTATGCCCTGGGGGCGGTGGCATATCACTGCCTCGCTGGCCATCCGCCATTCCCGGGCGAGAACCCCGTCGTCGTGGCCCTGCGCCGCCTTGACGAGGAGCCGCCCCCGCTGCCCGACGATGTCCCGACGGCCGTGCGCGACCTCGTCGCCACCGCGCTGGCCAAGGACCCTGATCATCGGTTCCCGACCGCCGCAGCGATGGCCGCCACCGCAGAGGCGGTCGCCGGCTCGCCCGGTTCGCCGACGGCCCCCGCGCTCGCAGCGGTGGCTCCGGCCGCACCGGAAGCCGCCCGTCTCGCGACTCAGTCACCGAACATGGCTCGCCGGCCTGGCCGAGGGATCGGCGCGTGGCGTGGAATCACCGCCGTCGTGCTCGCCCTTCTGGCCACCGCGGCGGCTGCCGCGGTGCTCGCTGATCGAACCGGATGGTCGCCTGGTCCGTCCGGTGTGCCATCGCCCTCCGTCGTCACGTCCCAGCCAGACTCCGGCGGGGGTGGCCCTGCGAACACTCCGAGCGGGGCGCGGAGCGTACGGCCTGATCCGGACCTCACCACGCCCGCTGCCCGCGCCTCCGAACCTGCCTCGGGACCGTCGAGCAACGGATCTGGCGCGACGCCGTCAGCCACCGCCCGCACCTCCGCGCCGACGGCCGAACCTACACCGGAGCCGACCGGTGACCCAGGTAGCCAGTCACCGTCGCCGTCACCAGCGGCAACAACTCCCTGAACCGGCCGCGCCACACGGCAGAATCGCTGGGCGCGCTCGGTCCCCGGCGGTGCTGGCGCAGCGGGCGCCACGTGCTCTACCAGTGCCACACAGCTGGATCGAGAACCAGCAGGGCCAGATTTAGGGGGTGTGGCCGCTGGACTCTGGGGTACGCGGGTGGCTCGATCGCGAGGAGGGAATGCGCGATGAGTGAAGAGGCGGCAGACCGGCCTGGACGGGGCGCGACGACGGGCAGTCCCAGCGAGCGCTTGGCAGCGGACCTGGCAGATGTGGTCCGCGAGGAGGTGCGGGCGATCCGCCAACAGCTGGCCAACGCCGCCCTGCCCGCCGGAGTCGGCTTCGGGCTGCTCGCTACGGCCGGAGGCTGTCTGGTGCTGGGAGCAGGGGCGGCCTCGACGACCGTGCTGCGCATCCTGGAGACGTTCCTGCCCCGGCGGCTGGCCTCCTCGGGCTTGACCGCCGGATACCTCGTCGCTGCCGCCTTCCTCGGCCGGCTGGGTCTGGAGCAGCTGCGGGCCGCGGGTGGAAGCTCGGCGCGACTGGCGGACGAGGTACGCAACGCCGTCTCGGCCACCGCTGGCCGGGTGGTGCCAGCAAGCTCCTCCGCCGCCCGGGAGGCGCTCGGACGCTGATCGTTCCCTGGGCCGACGCAGGCGTTATTTCTTCTTGAGCTTGGGTGGCAGCGTCGCGACGTACGCCTGCGCTTTGTTGACCCACAGGCTCGCCTGTTCGGCGGTGAACGACGATGGCAGGGACAGGTATCCACCCATCGGCCGCTCGGCTGGGCCGAACGGTTCCGCACCCTCGATGGTTGCGAGCTCGGCCAGGTCGTCGGCGGCGAGCTTGACGCCGATCGACGAGCCGAACAGTCCGGCGAACATGTTGCCGTTCAGGAACGCGCCGAGGTTGCCGAACATCGGTTTGACCTCGACCCCCGGTGCCTCGGGGATGAGGGAGCGGAAGAACTGCTTGTCAGCCTCGGTGGGCTTGGGCATCTGCATCGTCGGATCCGATCAGGCAGCGACGGGGCGGCGGCCGGCGTACGCGGCGAGCCGCTCCATCGGGTCGGCATCGGCGGACGGGGTGACCTCGTCGGCGAACGAGGAACCGCGGCCGCCGGGGACGAGCTGCTCGGCGAGCTTGTGGACGTAGGCCACGACCTCGTCACTGACGACCAGGGGAGTGCCGCTGCCCTGGGCCATGTCCCACGCGTGCAACAGGAACTCCACCGGCATGATGCTCGCCGCGAACCTGGCCGGCATCTCGCCGCCGCCGGGGGCGGGGACGGTGCCGTCGAGACCGCGGGCGCGCCATCCCTCGATGGCCTGCGCCGCCATGGTGGCAATCCGGTTCTCCAGCGAACCCGTCTCGGGGTTCACGACCTTGACGCCGGCCAACGCGCCGAAGGCGACCATGGAGCCGAACAGGTGCTCGGCGAGGTCGTGGCAGGTGAATTCGGCGCACGGGGTCTGCTTGGGGCGGTCCTCGGCGGCCAGCTGGCGCAGGACCGTCTGGAGCACGGCCAGGGTGGCGTCGGCGGCGGACAGTTCGTCGAGCCGTTCGGGAGCGGCGGACCACTCGTCGGGGCCGGCGTCCCCGGCGACGGCGGCCTTCTCGAGCCGGCCGAGGTAGTGGTTCCAGCCCTCGGCGTGCATCGCTGCCTGCTCGTCGGTCAGCCCCTCGTGGGTGAGGGTGACCTGCGTGCCGTTGGCGACCGGTTCCAAGGTGATTGAGACGGTCGAGGTGTCGGGGGCAAGGTCCGGGTTGCCTTCCCAACCCCAGCCGAACACGACCCGCTTGCCGGGCTCGACCTCTCGGAAGGTGCCGGCCGCCACGTGGCCGGGGGTGATGGTCCAGCGGTACTCACCGCCCACGCGCAGGTCGACGCGGGCCGACACCGTCTGCCAGCGGCGCAGCCGCTCCGGCTCGGTGATGAGGGCGAATGCGTCGTCGATGTCGACGGGAAGGATGACGGTCTTGGTGAACATCAGCGGTCTCTCTCGGTCCGTTGAGACTTCAGGGCGTGTGCGTCGGTGACCAACTGGTCGAGCTCGGCGGTCCAGAATCGGTCGATCTCGGCCTGCAGCTTGCGGAGTCCCTCCGGAACGACGCGGTAGATGCGCTCCCGGCCGACCTTCTCGGCCTCCACCAGGCCGACCTCCGCCAGCAACAACAGGTGCTGGGAGATCGCCGACCGGGTGACCGTGAACTCCGCCGCGATGCTGCTCACCGTGCGGGGTTGCGACGCGAGCAGCTGCAGGATGCGTCGCCGGGTGGGTTCAGCAGCGGCAGACAACGCGTCGATCACCAGAAACACGTTAGCCATGACTAACGCGTCTGTCAAAGCGCTCACCTGCGCGAACGTCCGGACGTGCCGCCGAAGGTCGTCGCGCACGCCTTCGGATCGGGCGGCCTTCGGCGGCAGCAGGGGTGCCCGGCGAGGTTCCCGCGAACCCGGCTGACCCGGCCTCCCGGCGTCTCCTGTCGTCCGGTTGCGGGCCGAGTATCCGGGTTTACTGACCGTGACGGTTGCAGGCTCGATTCAACCCCCGCTGTGATCTTGGTAAGGCTCCGCCGATCAGGTACCGTCCCTTGTCGCACCGTTTTCGCACAACCCTGGCTGCCCGTCGTACGGGGGCTGAATCGGAGGGGACGCAGCGTGACTTTCCATAGCGCAGTCCGCAAGACAGGACTCATCGTGGCGATCGCCGCCCTCGCCCTGAGCGCCGGATGCGCCAAGAAGGATGAGGGCGAGGTTCAGGCGGGCGGGGTCAAGCTCATCGACAAGGGCAAGCTGACCGTCTGCACCCACCTGCCGTACGCGCCGTTCCAGTCGAAGGACGCCAGCGGCAAGGTGGTCGGGTTCGACGTCGACGTGATGGACCTGGTCGCCAAGGAGCTGGGCGTCGAGCAGACGATCGTCGACACCCCGTTCGAGGGCATCAAGTCCGGCCAGGATCTGAACACGGGCAAGTGCGACGCGGCCGCCGCCGGCATGACGATCACCGAGGAACGGCAGAAGGTGATGAACTTCTCCGATCCGTACTTCGACGCAACGCAGGCGATGCTGGTCAAGACCGGCAAGCCGTACAAGTCGTTCGACGACCTCAAGGGCAAGAAGCTCGGCATCCAGGCGTCGACCACGGGCCGTGACTACGCCAAGAAGTTCGAGCAGGAGAAGGGCCTCCAGCTCGTGGAGTTCGAGGACCTCGCCGCCCTGCAGCAGGCCCTCGCCAACGGCCAGGTCGAGGCCGCCATCAACGACCTGCCGGTCTGGACCGAGTACATCAAGGAGAACCCGGGCGGGTTCGAGGTGACCGCGGAGTTCGACACCGGCGAGCAGTACGGGTTCTCGGTGAAGAAGGACGGCAACCCGGAGCTGCTCAAGAAGATCAACGAGGTGCTGGCCAAGGCCAAGCAGGACGGCACCTACGACAAGATCTACGAGAAGTGGATCGGCAAGCAGCCGGCCAAGTGATCGACACTCGTGGCAGGAGGGCGCGCGCCCGTCGCGCGCCCTCCGCGTGGGCAAGGAGCATCCAACTGTGAAGCTGCGACGCCGCCAGCGAGAGCGGCTGTCCCTCTGGCTCCAGTACCTGGCGTTTGTCGCCGTCATCGCCGTGGTGGTCTACGCCGCCGACTGGGGCAGGCTGCGAGAGGCGTTCTTCCGCGTCGACATCATCGAGTCGATGTTCCCGACGATCATCACCGTCGCGCTGCGCAACACGATCCTCTACACGTTGGGTGCGTTCGCCTTCGGCCTCGTGTTCGGCACCCTTCTCGCGCTGATGCGCCTGTCCCGCGTGGCCCCGTACCGCTGGCTGGCCACGGCGTACATCGAGCTGTTCCGCGGTCTGCCCGCGCTGCTGGTGCTCTTCCTCGTCGGGTACGGCATTCCCATCGCCTTCCCGGAGCGGGAGATCCCGGGCGGCGTGTTCGGCTCGATCGCGATCGGTCTCGGGTTGACCGCCGCCGCGTACATGGCCGAGACCATCCGGGCCGGCATCCAGGCCGTGCCGAAGGGGCAGATGGAGGCGGCGCGCACCCTCGGCATGTCGCACTTCACCGCGATGCGCACCATCGTCATCCCGCAGGCGTTCCGGGTCGTGATCCCGCCGCTGACGAACGAGCTCATCCTGCTCACCAAGGACTCGTCGCTCGCCTACGTGCTCGGCGTGACGGCGTCGACCATCGAGATCACCAAATTCGGTCGGGACACGCTGAACGACCGGGTGAACGCCACCCCGCTGCTGGTGGCCGGCTTCACCTACCTGATCATCACCCTGCCCCTGTCCCAGGTGGTACGACGCCTCGAACTCCGCTACGCCAAGGCTCGGTGATCCACATGACGACTACCCAATCCCGGCCCGCAGTCGAGATCCGCGACCTGCACAAGTCCTTCGGCCCGCTCGAAGTGCTCAAGGGCATCGACTTCGAGGTCGGCCACGGCGAGGTGGTCTGTGTCATCGGGCCGTCCGGCTCCGGCAAGTCGACGCTGCTGCGCTGCGTCAACCTGCTCGAGGAGCCGACCGCCGGCAAGATCTGGGTCAACGGTATCGAGATGACCGACCCGGACGTCGAGATCGACTCGGTCCGCCGCGGCATCGGCATGGTCTTCCAGTCGTTCAACCTGTTCCCGCACCTGACCGTGCTGGACAACCTCACCATCGCCCAGCGCCGGGTGCTCCGGCGCGGCCGCGCCGAGGCCGAGCGGATCGCGCGGGACAACCTGGAGCGGGTCGGCCTGGCCGACAAGGCGAAGGCGTTCCCGGCGCAGCTCTCCGGCGGGCAGCAGCAGCGGGCGGCGATCGCCCGCTCGCTGTCGATGGACCCCAAGCTGATGCTCTTCGACGAGCCGACCTCCGCACTCGATCCGGAACTCGTCGGCGACGTGCTCACCGTCATGCGCAAGCTGGCCGAGGACGGCATGACGATGATGGTGGTCACCCACGAGATGGCGTTCGCCCGGGACGTCGCCGACCGCGTCGTGTTCATGGACGGCGGTGTGGTGGTCGAGCAGGGGCCGCCGCAGGAGGTGCTCGGCGCGCCGCGGCACGAACGGACCCGCTCGTTCCTCTCCCGGGTCCTCGACCCGACCCATGTCGCGCAGCTCGGTCAGCCCGACCAGTCCGCAGAGCCCCAGGAGCCGCCCCGCCTGCCGGCGGACGACCGCCACAACCTGTGACCGCCGAACTTCCCGAGCGAGGCGGGTGGCTACCGTTCAGGGCGGGGCGGGCCGATCGACGGGTCGCGTCAGCGTAGACGGGCCGTCTCCTTCAGGTGGTCGAAGATGAGTTGGTCGACCGGGGAGACGCGCTGGCGGTCGCGGTAGGTGAGCCAGGCGATCTCCTCGATCTCGCTGTCCGGTTCGAGGATGCCCCGGTAGTCGGCGGTGTAGCAGGTCATCCGCACGGTCGTGCCGGCAGCGTGCCCGTGCGCCTGGGCGTGGAACGTCCCCAGGTGTTCGGCGCTCTCGGGGACGATGGCGACGCTCAGTTCTTCACGGATCTCGCGGGTGAGGGTGTCGAGGTCGCTCTCGCCGGGTTCGCGCTTCCCGCCGGGGAGGTAGTAGACGTCCTTGCCGCGGGAGCGGGAACTGAGGATCGCGCCGTTCTCCAACCGGATCCAGGCGACCTTGTCGATGACGGGCATGCTCAGCCGCCGATCGGGTTCAAGCTGCCGTAGACCAGGCGCCGGGGGCTCGGGTGGTGTGTCGTCATGGCGCACATCCTGCCTCAGGCGTACGACAGCCAAGATCGGCGTACGGCCGGGGCCCCGTCCACCGGTCGGATGACCGTTAGGCTGGCCCTTCCTGGCCTCGCCACCTGGAGCAACGCCCATGTCCGACAGCGTCTTCGCGGAGTTCACCGCCGACGACGACCAGCTCGCCGTCGCACTGCTCGTGCAGCCGGCGATCAATGCCGCCCTGGTGCACAACCGGGTGCCGTTGGTCCGCCACCTCACGCTGGTCAACCGCGGTACGGAACCGCTGGCGGACGTGACGCTGACGCTGGAGCTGCTCGGCCCCGACGGCCCGTTGACCGAGCCGTGGACGCGTACCCTCGCCGCGCCGTTGCGGCCCGGGGCGAGCACCGGCTGGGACGACTTCCGGGACGTCACGCCGGATCGCGCGCTGCTGTACCGCACCGACGAGGCGTTCCCGGTCGACTACCGCCTCACCGTCCAGGCACACGAAAAGGCGCTAAGGCTGGTCGCCCCGTCGTCGGTGCTGGCGCACAACGAGTGGTTCAACAGCCCCGCCCTCTACGACAGCCTGGCGGCCTTCGTGCAGCCGAACACGCGGGCGGTGGAGGCGGTCCTGCGGGCGGCGGCGCAGATCCTGCTCGCGCGGACCGGGTCCGGCTCGCTTCAGGGCTACCAGGACGGCTCGGAGCGGGCGGCGCTGATCGCCGGCGCCGTGTACGAGGCGCTGCGCCAGCTCGAGATCACCTACCAGACGCTGCCGGCGTCGTTCGAGAACAGCGGCCAGAAGGTCCGGACGACGGCCGCCGTGCTGCACGGGCGGCTCGGCAACTGCCTCGACCTCTCCGTCACGTACGCGGCGTGCCTGGAGGCGGCCGGGCTGCACCCGCTCGTCTTCATCAGCGAGGGGCACGCCTTCGGCGGCTTCCTGCTGGAGGAGGAGCGGCTCGGCTCCGCCGCCGTGACGGAGACGAACCTGCTGATCTCGATGGTCGACTCGGGCCGGGCGGTGCCGGTCGAGCTGACCCGTATCGGGCCGGGTGCCCAGTCCGCCACCTTTACCGAGGCGGTACGGGTCGGGCTCGGCCACTTCCGCGGCGAGGGCCAGCGCCTGCAGGGCGTCGTCGACGTCCACCTGGCCCACCGCTCCGGCATCCGGCCGCTGCCGTCGACCGACGAGCTGGTCACGCCGGCGCCGGTCGACGCCGAGGCCGCGCCCGACGCCGCCGCGTCCCTCGACCTTCCGCCCGGTGTCGCGGCGGCCAAGCTGCGCCAGCTCGCCGACGAGGGCGACGAGGTGCCGCAGCAGGCCGACGGCTCGCCGGCGCGCATCCAGCAGTGGCGGAAGTCCCTGCTCGACCTGAGCCTGCGCAACCCGCTGCTCAACCTGCCCAAGCGGGGCCGTGGCCTGGACCTGCACGTGCCGGCCGGCGCCCTCGCCCTGCTCGACGACCTCATCCACGAGGGCCGCCAGGTGCAGGTCATCCCGCAGGACGACATCAGCCACGTCCACGAGCTGGCCGGTGCGCGCCGGGCGCAGGACCTCGACGCCGAGATCCTGACCCGCGAGCTGCGGACCGACCGCCGCGTCTACGGCGCCGTCACCGAGGCCCGCTACAAGACCGTCATGCGGGCGTTGCAGCGCGAGGCGCGCACGATGGAGCAGGAGACCGGCAGCAACTACCTCTACCTGACCATCGGCACGCTGGTGCACACCAAGACGACCGGGGGAGAGGCGTACGCCCCGCTGTTCCTCCTGCCGGTGCGCATCGAGGGCGGCACCGGCCGCCGCCCGTACGCGATGGTCATCGACGGCACCGAGGTCGCCAGCCCCAACCACTGCCTGGTCGAGTGGCTGCGGGTCAAGCACGGCGTCCGCATCCCCGAGCTGGAGCAGCCGGTCCTCGACGAGCACGGCATCGACATCGCCAAGACGCTCGCCGCCGTCAACACCGGGCTGGTCGACAACCGGCTGAACTACCGCATCGACGAGACCGCCAGCCTGCGGCTGCTGCAGTTCTCCACCTTTCAGATGTGGCGGGACCTCACCGACCACTGGCCCCGGTTCATGGCGAACCCCGTCGTGCGGCACCTCGTCGAATCCTCGGGCGCCACCTTCGACGACCCGGCCCGCCCCGATGCCGAACTCCTCGTCGACGAGGCGGAACTGCACCTGCCGATCCCCGCCGACGGCTCCCAGATGCAGGCGATCGTGATGGCCGAGCGCGGCCAGTCGTTCGTCCTGGAAGGACCGCCCGGCACCGGCAAGTCGCAGACCATCACCAACATGATCGCCCGGGCGGTCACCGCCGGCCGGTCGGTGCTGTTCGTCGCCGAGAAGCAGGCCGCCCTCGAAGTCGTGAAGCGCCGCCTGAAGCAGATCGGCCTCGGGCCGTTCGCCCTCGACCTGCACGGGCGCAAGCAGTCCCTCAACGCGATCCGCCAACAGCTCCGCGACGCCCTCGACCAGTACGACCATGGCAGCGACGGCACGTGGACGGCCGTCGAGACGGCCTACCGGACGCGCCTCGCGCCGCTGGTGGAGTACCCGACGCAGGTCCATTCCGCCAACCCCGTCGGGATGTCGCTCTGGTCGGCCTACGAGCAGGTCCTCGCGTACGGGGACGGCCCGGTCGCCCCCGTCCCGCTGAGCTACCTGCACGCTCCCGCCGAGGTACGCGCCCACGTCGAGACGACGCTGCGGGAGTTCCCGGCCGCCGCCCGCTCGGCGCGCGTCCGGGCCGCGCACCCGTGGGCGCTCAGCGGGTGCCGTACCCTCGACGGGCTGCACGGTGCCGCCGTCACCGAGATCGCCGAAGAGCTGGAACGACTCCGGGCCGACCTCGCCGCCCACCCCCACCTGGTCGGGCTGCTGCGGACACTGCCCGCCCCGGAGACCGTCAGCGAGCTGCAGGCGGGCGCCTGGCTCGCCGTACGCGGGATGCTGCCGGACCGGGAGACGACCCTGCGCGCCGGCGACCGGCGGTGGGACGAGGCGATGGCCCGGCTCCAGGCGGAGCTGGCGGCCTTCCGTCAGGGCTTCGCCGGTGAGCTCGCCACCTTCCGGCCGGACGTGTTCGCCCGTGCGGAGCTGACCGCCTGGCACGCCGAGGCTCAGGAGGCGGCGGGAAAGCTGTTCGGCAAGCGCAAGCGCCGGCAGGCCGTCGTGGACCGGCTGGCGGTGCACCTGGTCGCCGGCGCGACGCTCGACGTCGACCGGGTGGAGGTGGCCACCGGTCGCCTGGTCGCCGCCCAGGCGCAGGCCGCCGCGCTCCACCAGCAGACGGTGGCGCTGGGCGGGCTGCGGCTGCCGGCGTGGCAGCCGACCGACCCCGACGCGCCGGAGCGGCTGGCCGAGGCGGTCGAGGCGACCCGGGCCGGCCGGACGCTCCTGGCCCGGCACCCGCAGGCCTGGGAGCTGTTCCAGCGCGGAGTCACCGAGGTCGACGCCGCCCTACTCGACCGGGTCGCCTCCCGGTGGCGGGCCTGGCGCGGGGTGCTGCGCTCGGCGACGCCGGAGCTGGCGTTGTGGGCCGGCGGCGCGCACTGGGTGGACGCCTGGCAGCGGGACGGCGCGGCCTGGCTGCACGAGCTGCGGGCGGAGGAGCTGTTCCCGCTGCGCCGGTGGGCGACCGTCCTGACCCACGCCGACGTGCTCACCTCGGCCGGCCTGACCGAGTACCGGGACCAGCTGCTTCGCGCCGAGGTGACCGGGCAGCTCGCCGAGGAGGTCTACCGGCGGGGAGTCGCGGCGGCGTCCCTCGCCGAGCGGGTACGCGCCGGTGGCCTGCAGTACTTCGACCCGGAGCTGCACGACGACGAGATCGCCCAGTTCGAGGCCGCCGCCGGTGAACTGCGGTCCGCGCTGCCGACGCAGTTGCCGTCGGTGCTGGTGCGCCGCCGCCCGTTCAGCCCCACCGACCGGCGCGGCCGCTTCGCCGACTTCGCCGCCGAACTGCGCCGGAAGCGGGGCGGCAGGTCCTTCCGGGAGCTGTTCGAGCAGTACCCGGACGCGGTGCTGGCGTTGACGCCCTGCGTCCTGGTCAGCCCCGCCTCGGCGGCGAACTTCCTGGCCCCCGGCGGTCAGCGGTTCGACCTGGTCATCTTCGACGAGGCGTCGCAGATCCGCGTCGCCGAAGCCATCGGCGCGATGGGTCGGGGCAGCGCCGTGGTGGTCGTCGGCGACTCCCGGCAGATGCCGCCGACCAGCATCATGCAGGCCAGCCACACGACCGACGAGGTCGAGGACGACAACGGCCCGGTGCCGGAGGACCTGGAGAGCATCCTCAGCGAGGCGGTCGAGTCGGGACTGCCGCAGCGGTGGCTGTCGTGGCACTACCGCAGCCACGACGAGTCGCTCATCGCCTTCTCCAACCGCTACTACTACGACAACAAGCTCTCCAGCCTCCCGTCGCCCGGCGCCAGCGGCTCGGCCGGCATCACCTGGCGCCGCGTCGACGGCCAGTACGACCGGGGCGGCTCGCGGACCAACGAGGTCGAGGCGCGGGCGATCCTCGCGGACATCACCCGCCGGCTGCACGACCCGGCCACCGCCGGGCAGTCCATCGGTGTGGTCACCTTCAACATCCAGCAGCGGGACCTCATCCTCAACCTGCTGGAGGACAGCACCGACCCGCTCATCCGGGAGCACCTGTCCGGCGCGGTCGCGGAGCCGATCTTCGTCAAGAACCTGGAGAACGTGCAGGGCGACGAGCGGGACGTCGTCCTGTTCTCCCTGGCCTTCTCCACCAACCCGGAGACCGGCCAGCTCCCGCTGAACTTCGGCCCGCTCAGCCAGGCCGGTGGCGAGCGGCGGCTCAACGTGGCCATCACCCGGGCCCGACGGCAGGTCGTGCTGTACTCGTCCTTCGACCCGTCGGACATCGACCTGTCCCGCACCTCCGCCGTGGGCACCCAGCACCTGCGCGCGTACTGCGAGATGGCCGCCGCCGGCGCCGACCGCCTGGGCGACCTCGCCACCGACCGCACCGAGCGGCGCAGCCGGATCCGCGACGAGGTCGCCGCGGCGCTGCGGGACCGCGGCCACGAGGTCCGCACCTCGCACGGCCTCTCCGACTTCACCGTGGACATCGCCGTACGCGCACCCGGGTCACCGCGGTGGCAGGTGGCCGTCATGCTCGACGGCCCCGACTGGAGCGCCCGCCCCACCGTCGCCGACCGGGACTCGGCGCCCGCGCTGCTCCGCACGATCATGGGCTGGCCGGAGGTGGTGCGGTTCTGGCTGCCGGCGTGGCTCCACGACAGGTCCGCGCTCCTCGACCGGGTCGACGAGGCGATCGCCCGGGCCGAGGCACCCGCGACCGTCGAACCCGAGCCCGAGCCATCGGAGGTCGTCGCGCCGCGCGGCGAGGTCGACCCGCCGCAGCCCCGGGCCGCGGCGGAGGTCGAACTCCCGCAGCCGTATCCCACAGTGGACACCGAGTTGCCGCAGCCGCGCCCCGCGGCGGACGACGAGCCCGGGACCGCCACGACGCCGGCGCCCGTGACCGGGATCGCCGCTCCGTCCGCGCCGCGCCCGGTGGTCGTCGCGCCGGTGACAGCGTCCGACGCCGTCACGGTGAGCCCCTTCGTCCCGTACGTCCCGACACCGCTCGGCGATCAGGCCGACCTCGACCTGCTCGCCACCGACCAGCGGGTGCGCGGGATCATGCGGACCGCACTCCGCGAGATCATCGAGGCGGAGGGGCCGATCGAGCAGCACCGTCTCGCCCGCCTGGCCCTCGCCCGGTTCGGCTTCCTCCGGACGCGCGAGGACCGCCGCACCGCCGTGCTCGCACTCGTCGACTCCCGACGGCTGTACGCCCACCCCACCGTGGGCCGGTACGCCTGGCCCGACGGGACCGACCCGCAGACGTACCGCGCGTACCGGATCATTCAGGCGAGCAACGACCGGGCGTTCGAGGAGGTGCCGCCCGAGGAGGTGGCGAACGCCTTCGTGCACGTGCTGCAGGGCGTACCGGGAATGGACGAGGAGCGGCTGCTGCGCGCCGGGCTGGAGCGCCTCGGCTACCGGCGGCGCACCGACAAGATCGACAAGCTGCTCCGGTACGGCCTGCACGTCGCCCTGACCGGCGGCCGCCTCCGGTACGACGAGGAGGGACGCCTCGCCCTCGGCTGAAGGGCCGTCGGCGCGCTCAGCGCTCTTGCGGCGGACCTTTCACCCGCGACACGGTTCGCGATTGGTGTCCGCTGAGTGACTGCCGGTTGCGGCGTCGTCCGTTAGAGAGGGCATGAGTTGCGGTAGCGCCGGAGGTGGAACGTGGGCGGCTACGTGAACCGGGACGGCGGCGGCTGGACCGAGCTGCGCGTTCACGGAGTGTCCGGAACCCCGCCGGAGCGCATGCTGGCACACCCGCACGTGGTGCGCGTGGCGGGAGACGCCGAAGCGGGCTTCTACCGCCGGCAGTGGGAAGCGAAGCAGACCTCCACCGATACGGCGGACGAGCGCCTCGAGGCGTACTCCTGGGGCGGGTTGACCGCGGGCAGCGGGCAGCGGGCGCTGTGGTTGCTGCTCACACCGTTCCTGCTGGTGAATGTGGCCTTCTTCGCTCTGCCGCCGACGGGCGCCGACGACGGGCGCCGGGGTGCCCGGCGTACGGCGGAGGTGCTGCTGCGGCTGTTCGCGCTGTCGATAACGGTCACCCTCGTCCTGGCCGTCGTCCTGGTCTCCATGGACTTCTTCGGATGGCAGTGTGTGCGCCAAGCGCGCGACTGCACGGACCGGGTCTCGTGGTTGGGCTTCCTCTCCTGGTCGTGGCTCGACCTGCCCGGGCGGCGCATCGCCGTGACCGCCGCGCTGCCACTGGCCGTGGTGGGTTTGCTGTGGTGGCTGGCGAACAAGACCTGGCGGGAGCTGGAAGCAGCGAACGTGCCGCCGGCCGCCTCGGAGGAGCAGGACCGGACGCCCTTGGAGGACCGCCGGATGTGGAACGGCGAGAGCCAGGTGCGCCGGCTACGTGCCGCCCACGTGGCGGCCGGCTTCGCGCTGGTCGGCGTCTTCCTGCTCGCACCCTTCGCCGGTCAGGGCCGGAGCCTTCGCGCAGTGCAGCCGGGGGCGGCCGCTGGGGCCGCGATGGTCCTGTTCGGGCTGGCGCTGGGCCTGCTCGGCCTGACCGCGGTGCTGGTCTGCCTGCGAAACGACCGCCCCTTGCCGGGCAAGGGCGGTGAACACGCTGGCCGGCGGGACCTCTACACGCTCCTGCCGTGGCTGGCCCTGGCCGTGACCGTTCTCGGCGGGGCGGTGGTCTGGCAGCCCGGCGTCAACACACCGGTGCGCGTGCCGGGCGACGCACGTTCGCAGCTGCCGTGGCTCACGGGAGCGGTTCAGGTGCTGGTTGCCGCGCAGCTCGTTCTACTGCTGGCCATGCTGGTCCTCCTGCTGACGCAGAGTGCCCGGACAAGGCGCGCGAGCTCGGCGGCCGAACAGTCACCGGTGTGGTTCGGGCTCGCGGCGCCCGCGCTGATGATGTTCGCTGTGGTGCTCGCCGGCGCCTTCGCCGCCGGCCTGGCCCTGGCGGTGGCCCATGTCGTGGGCAAGCCGGGGCCGACCGATCGGGCCGCCGACACGATCGTCGTCCCGCTGGTGTACTTCTGGGGAGCGGCGATGGCGGTCCCGGTGGCCGCGACGGCGCTACTGCTGGCGGGTGTCGCGCTGTGGCTCGTGCGGCGCGGCACCGACCGGATGCTGTGTGACCACGTTGCCCGCGCCTACCAGCCGGAGAGGGTCGCGGAGGCTCTCCAGGCGCCCGACGTGCCGGAGCACGCGGAGACCCTGCGACGTGCGCGCCAGATCGCCGCCGCCTGGTCCCGCGCAACCATGAGCGACGTGGGTGGACGGGTCAGTGGCGTGTTCGTCGTCCTGCTCGCCGCCCTGACCGCAGGCGGCGTGGTCGGCTATCTCGTCGACCGGAACTGGATCTACGCCGACGCGCGGGCGCGGTTGGCGGTCAACATCGGCGACCTGCTCGTCGGTGGATTCGCGGCCGGCCTCCTCTACGTCGGGCGCCAGGCGTACCGCAACCCGCGGTTCCGCCGGACCGTCGGCGTTCTGTGGGACGTCGGCACGTTCTGGCCGCGCGCCACGCATCCACTCGCGCCCCCCTGCTACGCCGAGCGGGCGGTCCCGGATCTGGTCCGGCGCATCGCGTACCTCGGCTGTACCTGCGGCGGTCAGGTCCTGCTGTCGTGTCATTCCCAGGGCACGGTCATCGGCGCGGCTGTGGTCATGCAACTCACCTATGCGGAGAGCGCACGAGTTGCCCTGCTCACCTACGGCAGCCCGCTGCGTCGGCTCTACGCGCGCTTCTTCCCCGCATACTTCGGACCAACCGCGTTGCGCCGTACCGGCGCCCTCCTGATGGGCCGGCCGTTGGACATCACCGACCGTGCCCGCGCCCGCTGGCCGTGGCGCAACCTCTACCGGCCCAGCGACCCGATCGGCGGGTGGATCCTGAGCGACGTCAGGCCGGTCGGGACAAGCGGCGACCCGGGGGCCACCGAGGGGACCGCGGGCGCCCAGCAGGACGTCGACCGACGAATCATCGACCCGGCGTTCGCCAGGACGGCAGGGGACAGCTGTTATCCGGCCACGCTCGGACACTCCAGCTACGCGGACGACCGGGCATACGCAGAGTGCGTCGAGATCCTCCGCGAGCTACGCCGAAGGTGATCGGTGAAGGCGGGCACATGTCGCCCACGATCGCCACCACCCGAACGAAGGGCGTCGTCCTCCGGGCAACGTCCGGGGGGATAGCCGGCCAAGACCCCTCATCGCTCCACCGCGCGCTAGGCTCCTACGGCTTGGCAGCGAACAGGAGACAGAGACGATGGCGAAGGCGTACTGGATCAACACGTTCCGGTCCATCAACGACGAGAAGAAGCTGGCCGCCTACGTCGAGCTGGCCGGGCCGGCGATGCGCGCCGCGGGCGGCAGGTTCCTGGCGCGCGGACTTCCGGCTCACGCGTTCGAGTCCGGGATCGTGGAGCGCACGACGCTGATCGAGTTCGACAGCGTCGAGGCCGCCGTTGCCGCCTACCGCAGCCCCGCCTACCAGGAGGCGCTGCGGGCGCTCGACGACGGAGCCGAGCGCGACCTGCGCATCATCGAGGCGGTGTCCGAGACGCCCGCCTGAACTCTTCGCCGCTGAGTCCGCACCGGTGGCCGCCTTCGCCGGCGGATGACGGAGGGAGCATCCCCGGGTGGGATGCTCCCTCCGACTCCGACTGCTCGCCTACATCCTGGTCAGCCGGTGAACCTGAAGTAGGCGCGATGCTGGGATCCGTTGTCGAGGGTCAGGACGAACTCGCGGCAGGTGCCGGCCCAGGCCGGGTCGGTCTTCCACGGGTACGTGTAGTGGCCGTTGGCGTTGACGGACAGCTGCGAGCCACCGGGGGTCTGGGCGGCGACCGGCGTGGGCCGGGGGGTGATGCTGCCGTCCGGGTTGACGGTCCGGAGGGTGTCGCAGTCGACCAGGCGGGAGTAGGGGGAGTTGCTGGCGAGGATGTCCAGGCCCCGGTTGGTGCCGAGGTTGAACCTCATCGGGACCGCGTCACCGGCGTCGACGGTGTTCAGGGCGGGCTGTGCCGCCAGGCCGGTGAAGGTGCCGCGGCAGGACGGGTGGGTGTCGAAGGCCTCGGTGTTGTCGTCGCGGTTCGTGGTGCCCTGCACCGCGCTGTAGCCCAGGCCCCGGCGGGCGAAGGAGGCCCAGAGGGTGCAGGCGTTCTCGCCGCCGGTCAGGGCCGCGTCGGCGGCGATGATCGCGTTGCGGCCAGTGACGAAGCCCGGTCCGCAGCCCTGGAACTTCAACCCGTCCATGACCAGCTGCATGGCGAGGTTGTTGCCGCCGGTGTTCCAGGAGCCGTAGACGTTCGGGTTGTACCCGTGCCGGTCGATGAGGTCCCACGTCATGTCCCACAGCACGGCCGCCCAGCCGTGGCCGACGCCGTGCGGCATCGCCAGGGACGTGCCGTTCAGCCAGCCGCCGGTCTTGATGCTGTCGTACGTGAACGGCTGGATCTCCATGTTGCGGGAGTACGGCCGCGGCCGGATGCCGTTGCCGCTCCGGTCGTCCTGGAACAGGACGTACGGGCCCATGCCGCGCCGGCCGTCCGCGCTGTCGAACCTCGGGTCCATGAGCATGGTGATGGCGAAGTAGTCGCTCCAGCCCTCGCCCATCCGCTCGTCGCCGGTCAGGCAGTTGATCGTCGGTCCGCCGGTGAGCCGGTTGGAGATGCCGTGCGCGTACTCGTGGATGACGACGCCGGCGTCGAGGTCACCGTCGCGGATGCCGGGGTGGTTCGGGTGCTTCCGAAGGGTTCCCGTCGCCGTTCCGTCGGCGATGGCGGCCTTGATGGTGGCTCCGTCGGCCTGGGTCACGGCGACCGCCGGGATGGTGACCGGTGCGCCGGCCATCGACCCGGTCAGGACCGGCGCGGCGCCGGCCGCGTTGTGCGCGATCACCACGGCGACGGCCCCGAGCGACTCGGCGACCTGGGCGCGTACCAGGTAGCTGCAGGCGGCGGTGCCGCCGTCGAGCACCGCGATCCAGCCGGTGGCCGGCCGGCCTTCGGGGTACGTCGCGGTCGTGCAGCCGGTACCGCCATACACGAACTGCCCGGACCGCCCGGCGACCGTCGGCGCCGGGGTGAATCGCGACCAGGACGCGTCGAAGGAGCCCGCGCCGTCCACGACGACCTGGTTCTGGCTGCCGAACTGGTTGCCGGGCCACAGGAACATCTGCATCCGGGGAGTGCCCACGCCGTCGACCGCCGGGGTCGAGAAGTTCGCGTTGTTCGTGCCGCCGCCGTCCGCTGCCTCCGCGCGCACGTAGTCCCCGCTCGCGCCACCGCGATCGTAGTTGTTCGCCTGGAAGTTGCCCGACGCCTCGTCGAAGCCGTACCGGTGGGTGACGTCGTGGACGATGTTGTTCCAGTAGAAGAGGTTCGCCGTCGCCGCGTCCCGGTAGTTCTGCGCGTGCTCACCGAGGTCGAGCGGGAAGTTGAAGCTCAGACCGGCCCCGCCGTCCGGGCTGCTGCCGAAGTCCGCCGTGTTGTTGTTGTCCTGGTCCTGGTAGGCGTGGACGTTGTTGCCCTGCGTCGTGGTGTGCTCGGCGCCCGCGGCGGCGTCGGTGTCGTGCCAGCCGTGCGGCGACGCCGTCCCGTCCGCCGGGTTCGTCACCAGGGTGCGCGGCCCGTCGTTCGGGCTCTCGGTCGGGAGGCCGAACACCTGGTAACTCGATCCGTCCTGCACGGGGTTCGGGGAACCGGCCGTACCGGTGACCTGCGAACGGCCGGCCACATGCTGACCCAGGGTGCTGGACAGCTCGGTCACCTCGTCGTGCGTGGTCCAGTCCTCGACGGCGAGCAACTCACCGGTCTGCGCGTCGATCGTCGCGTTCCACAGGTGGGAATCCGTGGAATCGTCGATCACCAACTGCCACGCCAGGCGCAACCCGTCCTCGCTGGGCTGCCACCCCAGCTTCGCCGGTATGGGCTGGTCGGAGATGCCGCTACCGGAGACCACCGTCCGTTGCGCGGGACCGGCGGCACGGCTGAGGACCCGCGGGCTATGCGGAGCCGCCAGTTTCAGTTCCTTCGCCGCCGCCTGCACCGCCTTGACGGCGTCCACCGACACCTTGTCCGGCGCGCCGCCGGACAGCCCGGACACCAACGTGTCGCCCACGAAGATGACACTGCCGTCCCGGGCGACGTTGACCGTGGCCGTGGCCCCGAACACCTCCAGTTGCTTGTACCGCTGGGAGAGGTTCACATGCCTTACGCCGTTGTGAGCGCTGGTGTAGCTGGACGCGACCGCGAGATCGCTCAGGTCCGAGGCGCGGACACCGTGCTGACCCGCGTTCGCCCGTAGGTAAGTCATGGCGATGCTGTCCGGCCGGCCCTCGTTCGGACCGGTCAGGAAGATGGGGTTCGGCTTCGCGGCCTGGCCCTCCTCCGGAGCCGCCCAACCCGGCGTGCCCGCCAAGGTCAGCGACACGACAAGACCGCTGGCAAACAACAACCGGGTGGTGCGCCGAGCACGCGAGATGGGGGGAGATGAAGGCACCGCTGCTCCCTTCGCTGTTCCGACACGGCGCCACGTGGCGCCGAGCCACCACCACCGGAACAGCCCGAGCCGACGTACGCCCCAGCGCGGTGTTGCCGACCGACGCTACGGACCGGGCGGGCACCCGTCATCCAGCACATGTTTAAATATCTCGATTGTTTCTCCGACACGTGTCCGTCCCCGTCGCCGCCGACCACGGCCCCCGCCTACCAGGAGGCGCTGCGGGCACTCGGCGACGGAGCCGACCGCGACCCGCGGGTCAGCGCGGCGGTGTCCGAGACGACGGCGTGACGCGATCTCACCGAGGGTTGATGAGGCACATTCCGCCGGCGGTGGGCCGGTCCATCGTCGCCAGCGCGTCGGGCACCTCGGCGAGGCCGATGGTGCGGGTGATCAGTTCGGCCGGGCGCAGGACGCCAGCGGTGACCAGCCGGAGCAGCTCCGGGTAGGCGTGCGCGGCCATGCCGTGACTGCCCAGCAGCTCCAGCTCGTACGCGATCACCAGCTCCATCGGCAGGGCCGGGCGGCCCTGGGCAACCGGGAGGAGTCCGACCTGCACGTGCCGTCCGCGCCGCCGCAGGCTCTCGATCGAGGCGGTGCAGGTGGCGTGACTGCCCAACGCGTCGAGTGACAGGTGGGCGCCGCCACCGGTCGCCTCCCGTACGGCGGCGGCCACCGCGCCGGGCCCGGTGAGGACACTGCCGTCCAGGCAGACCGTGGCCCCGCAGCTCCGGGCCAGGTCGAGCGCGCCGGGGGCGATGTCGACCGCCACCACCTGCGCGCCGCACGCCGCCGCGATCATCACCGCGGAGAGCCCCACTCCGCCGCAGCCGTGCACCGCCACCCACTCGCCCGCGGCGACCCGCCCCTGGCTGACCACGGCCCGGAACGCCGTGGCGAAGCGGCAGCCGAGCGCCGCCGCGACCGGGTAGTCCAGCTCGTCGGGGAGGCGGACCAGGTTGACGTCGGCGTTCCGCACCGCCACGTACTCCGCGAACGAGCCCCAGTGGGTGAAGCCGGGCTGTGTCTGCCGCTCGCAGACCTGCTGGTCACCCGCCAGACACGCCGGGCAGCGGCCACAGGCGCAGACGAACGGAACGGTGACCCGGTCGCCGGGCCGCCACCGGTGTACGCCGGCGCCGACCGCGGTGACGACACCGGCGTACTCGTGCCCGGGGACGTGCGGCAGCCGGATGTCCGGATCGTGGCCCTGCCAACCGTGCCAGTCGCTGCGGCACAACCCGGTCGCCTCGACGCGGATGACCACGCCCCCGGCCGGCGGCACCGGGTCCGGGACGTCGCGGACCTCGGGCCGGGCACCGAACTCGTCGAAGATCACCGCACGCATGCGCCGCATCCTCACATGTCGGCGACCGGCCGGCCCGCCCACCCCTGGGGTGTGCCGGGGCCGCAAGCGGGTACGCCCGACCGATGGGACCGGGGGAGGGGCGGATGGCGAGCGAGGCGCCGGACTACTTCCAGCCCGAGGGCGGGCTGGTGCTCACACATCTGCTGATCGTGCGGGACGTGGACCGTTCACGGGAGTTCTACCAGCGGGTGCTGGGAGCGACGGTGGTGCGGGAACGCCAGCCGGCGATCCTGCGGTTCCACAACAGCTACATCGTGATCAACGACGAGGGCGGTCCGACCGACGACAAGCCGGACGTACGGGCACAGGCGCCGCCGGACTCGGCCACGTTGAGCAGCGCGATGAACGTCCGCGTCACCGATGTCCGCGCCGTCTACGAGCAGTGGCGGTCGCGGGGTGGGGAGTTCCTGACCGAGCCGAAGGATCACGGTGTCGAGATCCGGTGCTACCTGCGAGATCCGGACGGCTACCTGATCGAGCTCGGTCAGGGCACCGGGATCCTCGCCGAGATGGGCCGGGCCGCCGCCGGCTGACCCTGATCGGGGAACGTGCCCCTGTTTGTGGCCGGTAGCCGGGGGTAGCCACCCCCGGTCCAGACGGAAGGACGGGGGCATGGCTGAGCTGCAGTTCTTCGAAAAGGTGGCCGCACGGGCGGGCGTACCGTCGGACACGGCGCAATCCCTGACCGTGGCCACCCTGCGCACCCTCGCGGAGCGGATCAGCGGCGGCGAGGCGGCGGATCTGGCCGACCACGTCGCGTACGAGCTGCGCGACCTCCTGGTCAAGGGCACGGAGGAGCAGGAGGTCTTCGCGTACGACGAGTTCCTGCGGCGGGTGGGGGAGCGCGCCGGGGTGGATGAGGACCTCGCGGAGCGCGGTGTCGAAGCCGTCCTGAAGACCCTGCACCGTGTGGTCGGGCACGACGAGTTCGAGGACGCGTTGGCGCAGTTGCCGACGGAACTCCAAGCCCTGGCCCAGCCGGTGCCCCGCGAGCCCTGAGCACCGCTGGGTGATCACGCGAATGGTGCCACGCGACGCGACAACCGCGCTGCCCCGCTCGGCAAGCCGACCAGGGCGTCCTTCACCCATGAGTACGACGTGAAGGACGCCCTGACCTCGAACGAGGATTGGTCGGGCTACCGCAGGCCGGGGACGTCGAGGACGATCAGCTCGGTGTCGTCCGCCCGGCCGGGGATCCGGCCGTCGTTACCGGGGAAGTTGTTGTCGTTGGCCACCAGCACCCGGTCGCCGGCCAGCGGCAGCACCGACTCCACGGACTGGAGGGGGAACGAGAAGAGCGGTCCGACGCCGTACTCGCCGGGCCGCGCCGGCGTGGAGACGCCGTCGGGATCGGCGATCCGCATCAGGTCCACCGCGGTACGGCGGGGGAGCGTCCCGCCCGCCGCCGCGGCGTCGAGGTCGGTGACCACCAGGCGCTTCACCTGCGACTGCGGGCCCATCGCGTTGTCCCGCTCGATGAGCAGCAGTCGCCGGCCGTCGAGCAGCGCCGCGTCGCCCACGACGAGGGACGGATCGTCCACCCGGAACGACCAGGTGCGTCCGGTGTACCGGTTGGCGCGTACGTCGAACTCGTACACGACGCGGCGGCGCTGGTCGGGGTCGTCGGTCTTCGCCCCTTCGAGGATCGGGTAGAGCGTCCACCCGTCCCGGCTGGCCGCCATCGCCTCGAAGCCGCGGCTGCCCGGAACGGTCGGCGTCTCGCCGGGCGCCAGGTCCGGTGACTGCGGCGACTTGGCCCCGTCGGGCAGCGGGATCGGCGCCTGGAGCACCTTGCCGGTCCGGTCGGTGCGGATCAGGTACGGGCCGAACTCGTCGCCGATCCACAGGTCGCCGCGGGCATCCCGGGCCAGCGACTCGATGTCGAAGTCGACGCCGGTCAGCAGCCGGTCGGCGGTGTTGTCGTTGACGATCGGGAAGGGCACCTTCCGGTCCGGGTCGCGGAAACTGAGGAAGCCGCGTACGAGCACCTCGCCCGTCCGGTACCGGGGCTCGATGTCGTACGCCCGCAGCAGGAAGTCGGCCGAGTTGTTCTTGGCGCCGAAGCCGTTGTCCGGCATGGCGAGCAGCCGGTTGCCGGAGCGGTCGCCGGCCCGGGCCGGGATGACGGCGGAGAAGCCGGGGATGGGCTGGCCCGGGAACGGCGGCGTGACCCCGTTCACCGGCGTCGGCGCGAGCTGGGTGCCGGAGACCGGGCCCGGCTGGTACGCGGTGGCGGACAGCAGCGCCCGGTCGGTGAGTTCCGGCTCCGGCCGCAGCGCGACGCTCAGCGCGTACACCCGGGTGGTCTGCGCCGGGTTGGCGTTGTCGTCGGAGACGAGGTAGAGCAGCTGCCGCCCGCCGGGCAGCCGGTCACCGAGGGCCATGCCCTCGATGTTGTCCAGCAACGGGTTCGGCTGCGGCTGCTTCGCCGTGGCGCCGGACGGTGGGCAGCCCACGACGTCCACGAGAAGCTGCTTGCCGAGCCAGGCGCGCGGATCGGTCAGCGTGGCCAGGGATTCCACACCGGACAGGTCCGGTATGCCGGTGGCGGAGACCCGGTACACCCGTACGGTGTTGCCGACGCCCGCCGTGAAGCCGCGCTCCAGGGCGAGCAACTGGTCACCGCCCAGCGCCACCAGCTCCACCAGACCCAGCCCGGGGTCCGTGCGGTACGCGTACTGGCTGGTCGGGGTGTAGGCGCCGCCCTCGCGGCCGTCGTACCGGAGGATGCGCTGCAACCCGCGGCCCTGGCTGTCGCGGCCGTCCGCGGACAGCGGCCCCTCCATGCCGGCGTAGAGGGTCCGGTGGTCGGGCGTGGCGGCGAGCGCCTCGAAGGTCTGGTTCACCGCGGCCTGGCCGGCCGGTGCGACCCGGAACCGGGTCGGCACCGCGAACGTGGCCGTCTGCCGTCCGTCGGAGAGTCGGAACCGCCGGATCGACGGCTCGGACTCGGAGCTGGCCAGGATGGTGCCACCGCGCTCGGCGGCCAGGCCTTCGCCGTCGAAGTCGGTCCCGGTGTACGGCGTCCCGTCCGGTCGCTTCAGCACCGTGACGCTGCGTACGCCCACCGAGACGCCGCGCCGGTCCGTGGCCAGGTCCAGGCCGTACACCCGGGCCGGTGTCGTGCCGATGTTGTCCACGAGCGCCAGCGCGCCGGACCGGCCGGTCAGCGCGAGCGCGGACAGGCCGGACACGGCGGTGTCCTGGAACGTCGCCTTGTCGAGGTGATCGGAGAAGCCGAGCAGGGAGGCGTCGGGCCCGCAGGGCGCGCCGCGGTGTGGGCCGTCGTGGCCGGACCGGTCCGCGGCGACCGCCGGGCCCGTCGAGAGAAGCACGATCGCGGTCGCCGCGAACGCGGCGGCCTTCACACGTGTCGAGGAGGTTGTCACGGGTCGATCGAAACCAGCCGCACCCGCGTACGCGCGACGGCGGGCCGAACGGTCCGTGAAGAGAACATGACCAACCCGAGCGCCCCGATCTTGTAGTCGGCGGTCTTCGTCATGCTGGGGTAGCCGCCCTCGTGCCCGATGCCGGAGATCGGAGCGTCACTGAGCTTGCGGCCGTAGGTGTAGCGCCGGGGTCGTAGCTGATCCGGACGCGCATGGCGCGGCGGCTGTCGGCGCGGCCTCACCGCTTGGCGGCGGAGCCCTTCGCCTGCTCGACCGGGTAGCGCGTGGCGGCCTCGTCCAGCTTGGTCAGCGCCGCCTCTACCAGGTCGATGCCGAGGACGTCGGCGAGCCGGCTCAGATAGATCATGACGTCGCCGATCTCCGCGCGGACCCGGGCGCCGGCCTCCGGATCCGCCATGACGCGGCTCGCCTCCTCGGGGGTGAGCCACTGGAACTCGGCGAGCAGCTCACCCACCTCGCCGGCCAGTGCCATGGCCAGGTTCTTCGGGGTGTGGAACGGCTGCCAGTCCCGCTCCTCGGCGAAGGCTCGCACCCGTTCCGTCAGGCCATCCATGCCGGGCAGCCTCCCACACCGCCGCAGCCTGGGGCCCACCTCGGACGCTTTGGAGCTGATGACGTGGACGTATCAGGTGTGCAGAGGGCCTGTCGAGCTGCCCCGTCTGTAGGACCGGAGCGGGCACGACGGCGACCGCCGACGAGGCGTCCCGCACGCGTACGAACGTGTGCGGGACGCCTCGCCGAGCGACGTCAGCGCCCGGGGCGGGTCCGGACGTCGAGCCAGACCAGGCGGTGGTCGGAGCTGGGGAACGGGAACGTGCCGGTGAGCCGCGACAGCGGGTCGCTCGCGACCGGCCAGAACACGCCGCCGTCGCGAACGGTCAGGCCGCGCGAGGGCAGGACGTAGTCGGCGCGCAGGTTGCCCGGTCCGGGCACGTCGGCGAAGTCGGCGGTGTCGTACGCGGGGTTGCTGCGGTGGGCGGTGTTGGCGCCGCCCTGGACGGCGCTGGCCTCGGCGGCGCCGGTGCTCGACGGGGTGACGTCGGCGTTGACGCGGGGGTGGTCCAGGAGCTGCTGGGCGGCTCCCGGGATGCTGTCGCCATCGTACGGGTCGGAGTTCAGGTCGCCGGCGATCACGAACTGCGACCCGGGACGCAGCCCGCCCCGGTGCCCGTCGTCGTCGTAGATGTAGCGGCCCTGGCCGGGGCGGACGTAGTCGGCCCAGAACCGGATCTCGTCGAAGTTGCGCTGCCCGTTGCGGTCCTCCGGCCCGTCGAAGACCGGCGGCGTGGGGTGGCTGACCAGGAAGTGGACGGTACGGTGTCCGATCCGGACCGGCACGTCCCAGTGGCTCTTGGAGGAGAGCGGGAGTGCGGCCAGCTCCTGCGGGGCGTACCAGTCGGCGGGTGCCGGGGTGGCCGGGTCGTCGGGCAGCAGCGCGCCCGGCATGTCCTTCCACCGGAAGTTCTGGAAGGTGCGGATCTGGTCGTGGTCGATCGGGTGGCGGGAGTAGACGACCATGCCGTACTGACCGGGGAAGGCGCCGAAGCCCAGCGCGTCGTCGCCGTATCCGGGCGCTCCGGGCTCGGTGACCACCCGGCCGTCGTTGTTCAGGTCGAAGCCCGAGGCGACGCCGGTGTTGCTCGGCGCGATGAACCGGTACGGGTAGGCGATCGGCGCCGCGCCGTTCTGGCCGACCGACAGGTAGTTGTCCTGGAACAGCCGCGCTGCGGCCGGGTCGTAGTCGAACTCGTTGATCAGCAGCACGTCCGGTCGGGTGCGTTGGACGATCTCCGCGATGGTGCGGGCCTGCGCGTTGCCGGGCGTGGACAGGTCGGTCCGCAGCGCTCCCGTGGCCCCCCGGTTGAGCGAGGCGTTGAACGTCGCGAACCGTACGTCGGTGGTGTTCCCCGCAGCGGCCGGCGCCGCCGCTCCGGACAGGGCGGCAAGGGCGGCCACCGTGGCCAGCGCACCACCGCGGACCGCAGCCCGTCGGGTTCGTGTGAAGGCTGACGACATGCTCTCTACCTCCGGGGGTTCTCGTTGTCATCGGACTGTCTACCGATGACTGTGGACCATCCGGTGCCCTCGATGTGAACTGCCGGTTCTTGTCGGTCGACGCCGAGGCTCGTAGTGTCGTGACGCTGTACGGTGGCCGGGATCATTCGCCGGAACGTCATGTGTCCTCAATCGGCGCTCCACGCGGACCTCCACTGTGCCGAGTCCGATCACCTCGACGGTGCGGCAGGGAGGACGGGTCGTGGGCGAACAGGTCGAGCAGCGGGGTGTCGGGCGGCGTCGCCTCCTCGTCGGGGCCGCGGCCCTGACCGGGACCGCGGCCGTCGCGGGTAGCGCGGATCCGGCGTACGCGGGCGGGTTGTCCTGGAACCCGTTCGGCCTGGGGGTGGCGAGCGGTGATCCGCTGCCGGACGGTGTCGTGCTCTGGACCCGGCTGGTCCGCGATCCGTTCGACGCCACCTCGATGGGCGGCCGTCGGGTGCAGGTGAGCTGGCAGGTCGCGAGCGACCCGTCGTTCCGTCACGTGGTCCGCGCCGGCTCGGTGACCGCCCGGCCCACGTGGGCGCACTCGGTCCACGTCGACGTGCGGGGCCTGCGGCCCGGCCGGGACTACTGGTACCGCTTCCGGGCCGGCCGCCACCTCAGCGACGTCGGCCGGACCCGCACCGCGCCGCCGGCCGGATCGCCGGCGTCCCGTCTGCGGTTCGGCATCGCCAACTGCCAGGACTGGCAGAACGGCTACTACGCGGCCTACCGGGACATGGTCGGGTACGACCTGGATCTGGTGCTGCACCTCGGCGACTACATCTACGAGTACGACCCGAGGGCCGGAGCGGTCCGGCAGCACAACCCGTCCTCGGGGACGGCTGCGGGCGCCGACCAGTTGTCGACGCTGGCGGACTTCCGCAGCCGGCACGCGCTGTACCGCACCGACCCACAGTTGCAGGCGGTGCACCGTGCGTTCCCGTTCGTGGCGGTCTGGGACGACCACGAGACCGAGAACGACTACGCCGACCTGGACGACGAGCAGGACGACCTGCCGTACGCCCAGCGCTACCAGGCGCAGCAGGAGTTCGCGATCCAGCGGGCGCACGCCTACCAGGCGTGGTACGAGCACACCCCGGTCCGGGCCTCGTACCTGCCCGGCTCGCCGAACCTGCGTATCTACCGCCGGCTCGACTTCGGCACCCTGCTGCGGCTGAACATGCTCGACACCCGCCAGCACCGCACCGACCAGCCCGGTGACGTTCCGGGCAACCTCGGCCCCCAGGCGCTGGGCGCCACCAACGTGACGGGGACGCTGACCGGGCCGGAGCAGGAGGCCTGGCTCGTCGACGGGTTGCGCTCGTCGCCGGCCCTGTGGAACGTGCTCGGCCAACAGGTGATGATGGCCGCCACCCGCTTCGTCACGCCCCCGCCGGCGTCGACCGTGAACCTCGACCAGTGGGACGGATACTCGCCGCAGCGGGCGCGGCTGCTGTCCGCCGTCCGGGCGAGCGGCGCGCCGAACCCGATCGTGCTGGCCGGCGACATCCACTCGACCTGGGTGAGCGACCTGAAGCTCAACTTCGACGACGCCGCGTCGCCGGTGGTCGCGACCGAGTTCGTCGCCACTTCGATCACGTCGAACTTCCCGGCCGAGCTGGTGCCCATCGTGGAGGCGTCGAACCGGGCGTTCAACCCGTGGGTGCGCTACTTCAACGGCCGTACCCACGGGTGGCTGCGGATGGACGTCGACCGGTCGCGCTGGTTGGTCGAGGAGCGTTCGGTGGCCGGCGTGGACTCGCCCGACGCCCCCGCGTCGACCACCGCGCGCTGGGTCGTCGAGGCGGGCCGGCCGGGAGCCGTACCGGCCTAGGGTCTATGTCGACATCCCGGCGCGCGCCGCGCCGGGCCGTCGACACCGGCCCTCACCTCAACGGCGGTCACGGCTCCAGGGTCAGCGTCTGCGCCGCCTCGGCCGCGATGGCCGTCCGATCCCAGCGCATGGGCAGGGTCTGGCCGGTACGCCACAGCTCGAGCTGGTCGTCGTAGTTGGAATGGAACGCGTGCCCGGAGTTGCCGGTGAGCTGGATCCAGCGGGACGCGTCCAGGTCGGCCAGGTCGACGATCATCCGCATGGACGGGACGGCGTCGACTTCCGCACCCGTGGCCAGGAAATGCGTACGGGATTCACGTCGCGGGATCCTAGTGCCCTCGACCCCGGGGTAGGTGATCTTGGCGGCCGGACAGCTCCCGCGGCCTCCTACGCCGCCGTCGGCGGCGAGTCGGCGAGTTCCGCGATGACCTCGGCGTGGCAGCGTTCCGGCGCACACCAGCAGCCGAGCCGGCGCCCGCGCAGGTCGGGGCGGAGGGCGAGCAGCTCGGGACGGCCGAGCAGGTACGCCCGGTACTTGTCGAGGACCTCGTCCCGGGTCCCGTCACGCCCCGGCCGGAACGGGCTGGACAGCGGGGAGGTCGGCAGACGCCAGCCACCGCGATGCATGGCGCGCCCGACGTAGACCACGTCGGCGTACGCCGGGTCGTCCCGGTGGCCCTTCAGGTTGACGACGGTGGTTGGGCGCATCGCTCGGCTCCTCACGTTCCCGCCGGGAGCGCCCAGTATTGCGCAGGTCGCGGTGCTGCCGCCGATGGTCTCGGTCTGGTCACGGGGCCTTGACATCCGTCGCCTAACTTCAGAGCCTTTGTTTGGACACCGAATTTAGCGGTGAAAGGAAGTGCTCCATGACGGCTGCGACGTCGGGGCCCCGCCTGCGGGACGTCAACCGGGTCGCCGTGCTCGCCCTGATCGGTCGACACGGGCCGATCTCGCGCGCCGACATCGCCCGGCGGCTCGGCCTCAGCCCTCCGACGGTCACCGCGGTCGCCCGCTCGCTCATCGAGGCCGGGGTCATCCGGAAGGTCGACGACGGGATTTCGCGGGGTGGCCGTCCCGGTGAGCTGCTCGCGGTGGTGGGCCCCGCCGCGCACGCGATCGGGGTCAAGGTCGCCGCTGGTCGGCTCACCGGAGTACGCGCCGATCTTGACGGCACCGTCCTGCACACGTTCTCCGCCCCGTTCGACCAAACCGCCGTCAACCCGTTCGACGCCCTGTCCGAGCTGCTCGCGCCGCACGTGACCGCGGTCGGGGATGCACCGCTGCTCGGGGTCGGGCTCGGTGTGCCCGGCTTCGTCGACAGCCGCACCGGCCTGGTGGAGGCGCCCCTGCTGGGCTGGCGGCACATGCCGCTGCGCGATTACCTGAGCCAGCTGCTCGACGTGCCGGTGCTCGTGGACAACGACGTCAACACCCTGGCGGCGTATGAGCACCTGTACGGCCTGGGCCGGCCGTACGAGGACTTCCTGACCATCACCCTCGGTCAGGGCGTCGGCGCGGCCGTCGTCTCCGCCGGCGACCTGCGTCGCGGCGGTCACGGCGCGGCGGGCGAGCTCGGGCACCTGCCGATCGACCCCGACGGACCGCCCTGCCACTGCGGCAAGCGCGGCTGCCTCGAGACGTACGTCTGCGACGCCGCGCTCGTCCAGCAGGCGCGCGAGGTGGTTGCCATCGGTCCGGACGCTGGTCCGGCCGACCTGCGCGCGGCGGCGGACGACGGGCACGCCGGTGCCCGAGCCGTCTACCGTGCCGCCGGAGCGCGCCTCGGCACCGTCGCGGCCGGGCTGGCCACCGTGCTCGACCCGCAGGCGATCCTGGTCAGCGGCGAAGGAACCCTGGCCTGGACGCACCTCGCCGAGGGATTCCTCACCGCCCTGCGCGCCGGCATGTTCCCGCCGATGGCAGACGGGGTCAGCGTGCACGTCGACCCGTGGGACGACACGAAGTGGGCGCTGGGCGCCGCCGCCCTGGTGCTCCGGGCGCCCTTCACGATGGACGCCGAGCCGCACGCCGACGCGATACGGGCGCGGCTGGCGGCCTTTCCCGGCGCCGAGGTGACCCAGTGACCGCACCACGTACCGCCACCACCACCCGGCCGACGGCGCGGCCGGAAGCGCCGACCCCGCCGCGTCGCCGATCCGGCGCCCGCCGCCGGCTGCGCACGGCCCTCGCGGCGGCCGGCTTCCTCGCTCCGAGCCTCCTCCTGCTACTGGGCTTCTGGATCGGCCCGATGCTCGGCACCGCGTGGGTGAGCCTGCAGGACTGGAACCTGATCGGTGTGCCCACGTTCGTCGGGTTGGACAACTACACCGAACTGCTGGGCGACGCCGAGTTCCACGCCGCGCTCGGCCACACCCTCGTCTACCTGGCCGGCTACCTGCCGCTGGTGCTGGTCTGCGGGCTCGCCGTCGCCCTGCTACTGGATGCCAAGCTCCCCGCGATGGCCCTCTACCGGGCCACCTTCTTCCTGCCGGTCATCAGCAGCTGGGTCGCCGTGTCACTGCTGTGGAAGTGGCTGCTCAACCCGGCCGACGGGCTGGTCAACCGCATCCTCGGCGCGTTCGGCGTGACCGGACCCGGGTGGTGGACCGACCCGGACTGGGCGATGCCCTCCGTGGTGCTCGCCTCCGTCTGGAAGGACGTCGGGTTCGTCGCGGTGATCCTGCTGGCGGGTCTGCAGGCCATCCCGCGCGACGTGGTGGAGGCCGCCGCGCTCGACGGCGCCGGCTGGTGGCGCAAGCTGCGCAGCGTCACCCTGCCGATGCTCTCCCCGTCGCTGTTCTTCGTCACCGTGATCAGCCTGATCAACGGATTTCAGGTCTTCGACCAGGTGTGGGTGATGACCGAAGGCGGGCCGGGTGGCGCGTCCAGCGTCGTGGTCGAGCAGATCGTCAACTACGCCTTCTCGTACGGGCGGGTCGGTTACGCCTCCGCAATGAGCATGGTCCTCTTCGCGGTGATCCTCCTGGTCACCCTGGCCCAGCTCCGACTGCAGCGCAGGTGGGTGCACTATGAATAGGAAGATCCTCCGGTACGTCGCGCTCACGCTCGGTGCGGTGGCGATGCTCGGGCCGTTCGCGTGGATGCTGGTCACCTCGCTCACCGGCGACGCACAGCTCGGCCGGGTGGACGCACCCCTGCTGCCCGATCCGCCCACGGTCGAGCCGTACGAGCGGCTCGGCGAGGCCTTCCCGTTCTGGCGCTTCGCCGCCAACAGTGTTGGCGTCGCCGTCGTCTCCACCCTGCTGCAACTCGTCACCAGCGCGACCGCCGCGTACGCATTCAGCCGCCTTCGCTTCCGCGGCAGCGGCGCGGTGTTCGTGCTCTACCTCGCCACGATGATGATCCCGATGCAGGTGATCATCGTCCCGCTGTTCATCGAGATGCGCTACCTCGGGCTGGTCGACAGCTACGCCGGGCTCTTGCTGCCCACGATGGTCTCCAGCTTCGGGGTGTTCATGCTCCGGCAGGCCTTCATGGCACTGCCGAAGGAGTTGGACGAGGCGGCGTACGTCGACGGGGCGGGGCATCTGCGGGTCTTCGCGCAGGTGCTGCTGCCGCTGGTGACACCGGCGCTCGCCACGTTCGCCGTCTTCGCCTTCATGTCCAGCTGGAATGCGTTCCTCTGGCCACTGGTCATCGCGCAGACGGAGGCACACATGACCCTGCCGGTCGGCCTGTCGCTGCTGCAGGGTCGGTACAGCACCGCGTGGAACGTCGTCATGGCCGGATCGACCCTGTCGGTGCTGCCGATCCTCGCGCTCTACGTCTTCGCCCAGCGCTACGTCGTGCGGGGCATCGCCTTCACCGGCATCAAGGCCTAGCTCCTCCTCCACCACCCACCACCCCCAAGGAGAGATCCGATGACCACGAGAAGACGAGTCCTGGCGGCCGCGGCCGGGGCGCTCGCCGCGGTGAGCCTGCTCGCCGCGTGCGGGCAGGACGCGTCCGGCGGCGCGGACGACGGCGCCACCGGCACCATCACCTACTTCACCTTCTCGGCCGCGCCCGACCACCTGAAGGACCTGGACGCGATCAAGGCCGAGTTCGAGAAGCAGAACCCGGGCATCACCGTGCAGGTGCAGACGGCCGCTTACGACGACTACTTCACCAAGCTGCAGACGGCGATCGCGGGCGGCACCGCGCCGGACACCTTCGAGCTCAACTACGAGAACTTCGTGACGTACGCGCGGGCCGGTGCGCTGCTGCCGCTCGACGAACCGGCCAAGGCCGACAAGAACTACGACGCGAAGCGGCTCTACCCGAAGGCGCGGGAGGCCTTCCAGTTCAAGGGCAAGCTCTACGCGGTGCCCTCGACGTTCTCCGACGTGGTGCTCTTCTACAACAAGAAGCTCTTCGACGCCGCCGGCGTCGCCTACCCCACCGCGGACTGGACCTGGGCCGACGAGCGGGCGGCGGCGGAGAAGCTGACCGACAAGGCCAAGGGCATCTACGGCGACTACCAGCCCGTCACCTTCCACGAGTTCTACAAGGCACTCGCGCAGAACGGCGGCTCGTTCCTCTCCGAGGACGGCAAGAAGGCGACCTTCAACGACGCCAAGGGCCTCGAGGCGGCGCAGTGGCTGCTGAGCAAGCCGGGCACGGTGCAGCCCACCGTCGCCGAGATCGGCGGCAAGGCCGACTACGACACCGCCCTGTTCACCTCCGGCAAGCTGGCCATGTGGCACAACGGGATCTGGCAGATCTCCAAGCTCGCGAGCACGCCCGGGCTGGACTTCGACATCGTCACCGAGCCCGGTAACACCCGGAAGGCCAACGCGGTCTTCATGAACGCCACGGCCGTGTCCGCGAAGACGAAGAAGGCCACCGCGGCCTGGAAGTGGGCCCGGTTCCTCGGCACCTCGCAGAAGGCCGTGGAGACCCGGCTCGCCTCCAACTGGGAACTGCCGGCGGTCGACGACCAGGCCGCGTTCGACACCTACCTCAAGCAGACGCCGCCGGCCAACCGCAAGGCCGTCTTCGACGCGCTGGCGGACATCGCGCTCCCGCCGGTCCTCGACGCCCAGCAGTCGAAGATGCAGGACATCGTCACCCAGGCACTGGAGAAGGCCGCCTCCGGCCAGGCCACGCCGCAGGCGGCGCTGGACGAGGCGGCGGCCGCGGTGACCGCCCTCATCAAGTAGTGGAAACCAGCGGGGCGCGGCCGTTCCGCACTCGGCCGCACCTCGCGCACGACCATACCGACACCTCCTGGAGGAACCCCGTGCCCATCGCCGCACGGTCCGACCTGCGTACGCTCGTCGAGTCCAGCCTCACCCTCATCGAGGCCCACCAGCACCCGTCCGGCGCCTACCCGGCCAGCCCCGACTACCCCGTCTACCGCTACAGCTGGCTGCGCGACGGCGCCTTCATCGCCGACGCCATGAGCCGGGCCGGTCGGGCCGACAGCGCCGACGGGTTCCTCCGGTGGTGCGCCACGGTGATCGAGGCCCGCGCCGGCCGGATCGCCGACCTCGTCGCCCGGGCCGAGCGGGGAGAGAAGATCGGCGCCGACGAGATGCTGCCGACCCGCTACACCCTCGACGGCGGCGACGGCGACGAGCCCTGGTGGAACTTCCAGCTCGACGGCTACGGCACCTGGCTGTGGATGCTCGTCGCGCACGCGGCACGGCACGGACGGCCGCTCGCCGCCTACCGGCCGGCCGTGACCGCCACGGTCGACTACCTGATCGCGTTCGGCGACCGGCCCTGCTACGACTGGTGGGAGGAGCACGCGGAGCACCGGCACGTCGCGACGCTGGGCGCGGTGCTGGCCGGGCTGCGCGCGGTCGTCCACGCCGGTGACGAGCACGGCGAGCCGCTGCTCGACGCCGCCCGCGCTGCCGCCGCCGCCGCGAAGGTGAGCGAGTTCGAGGCCCTGATCGCCACCGAGGGCGCCGCGGACGGGCACCTCACCAAGTGGCTGGGCGGCACCGCCGTCGACGGCAGCCTCCTGGCCTGCCTGACTCCCTTCGACCTGGTCGACCCCGGCAGCACGGTCGCCGAGCGCACGTACGAGGAGGTACGCGACCAGCTGCTGCGCGGCGGCGTCTACCGCTACCTCGGCGACACGTTCTACGGCGGCGGGGAGTGGCTGATCCTCACCGCCTGGCTGGGCTGGCACGAGGCGCGTACCGGCCGGACCGAGGCGGCCCGGCAGCGGCTGGAGTGGATCGCCGGCCAGGCCACCCCCGAGGGCCACCTGCCCGAGCAGGTCAGCGGCCAGACCCAGCGGCCCGAGTACATCGCCGAGTGGACCGAGCGCTGGGGGCCCGTGGCCACGCCCTTGCTGTGGTCGCACGCGATGTTCGTCACGCTCGCCCTGGAGGTCGGACGGTGAGTGACGCCGTGATCAGCCATCGCCCCGCCGGGACCGGGCACCCCTACCGCCACGACCTGGACCAGCGGGTTCCGGTGTATCCGCTGCGGGGCGAGGAGTACGAGATCCGGGTGCTCACCGACCCGGACGTGACTGAGGTCCGGGTCGAGTTCGGTGCCGGCACGCAGGTGCCCGCCGAGCGCGTCGACCCGGCCACGGTGGCCCTCGACTTCGGGGCGCCCGCCGCTCCGCCGACCGGCTCGGCGGGCCACCTGGCTTCCGCCGCCGCGGCCGCCCCGGACACCGGCGGCCGCACGGTGTGGATCGCCCGGGCGACGACGGACTCCGATGACGCGTACACCATCGTCGCCCGGACCTCGGCGGGCGGTGAGGTCCGGACGGTCGCCTACCTGGTACGGCCGCTGGCCTGGCAGCGCGACGGCGGACGGCTGGAGGTGCGCGACCCCGGCGGTGCCGGCGTCCTCGACCCCGGCAGCGTCGAATGGCTGACCGGCAGCGACGGACCCCGCCGGGTACGCTTCGCGCTCCGGCTCGCCGAGGGCGAACACGTGGTCGGATTCGGTGAGCGGTACCACGCGCTCGACCAGCGCGGCCAGGTGCTCGACGCCACGGTGTTCGAGCAGTACAAGCGGCAGGGCCACCGCACCTACCTGCCGATGCCGTTCGCCGTGGTCGTCGGCGGCGGCTGGGGCTTCCACGTGGTGACCAGCCGGCGGAGCTGGTACGACGTCGGCGCGTCGCGGCCGGACCGGATCCTCGTCGAGGCCGAGATCGACCCCGCCACGCCCGTGCTGCCACTGCACCTCTACACCGGCGAGCCCGCAGCGGTCGTGCGGGAGTTCCTCACCGAGACCGGGCAGCCCCCGGTACCACCGGCCTGGGTGTTCCGGCCGTGGATGAGCGGGAACGAGTGGAACACCCAGGCCCGGGTGCTGGCCGAGGTGCGCCGCAGCCTCGCCGAGGACATCCCGGTCGGTGCGATCGTCATCGAGGCCTGGAGCGACGAGGCCACCTTCGTGGCCTTCCGCGACGCGCGCTACGAGGTGCACCCGGACGGCGCACCGCACCGCCTCGCCGACTTCGAGTTCCCCGCCGACGGGGCCTGGCCCGACCCGAAGGCGATGATCGACGAACTGCACGAGGCCGGTGTGAAGGTGCTGCTGTGGCAGATCCCGCTGATCCCCACCGACCGCGGCGACGACGGCCAAATCGCCGCCGATCTCACCACCCTGGCCGAGCGCGGGTACGCCGTCCGTGAGGCGGACGGTTCGCCGCACCGCAACCGGGGCTGGTGGTTCCCCGGGGCGCTGCTGCCCGACTGGACCAACCCGGAGGCCCGGCGGTGGTGGCTGGACAAGCGGCGCTACCTGGTCGAAGAGCTCGGCGTCGACGGCTTCAAGACCGACGGCGGCGAGCACCCGTGGGGTCACGATCTGCGGTACTTCGACGGATCACGCGGTGACGAGGGGAACAACCAGTTCCCGGTGCGGTACGCCGCCGCCTACCACGAGCTGATGCGGTCAGCAGGGATCGAGGGGGCCACGTTCAGCCGGGCCGGGTTCACCGGATCGGCGGCCTTCCCGGCACATTGGGCCGGCGACGAGGACTCCACGTGGGAGGCATACCGGGCATCGATCACCGCCGGCCTGACCGCCGGTGTCGGCGGCATCTTCTTCTGGGGTTGGGACCTCGCCGGCTTCTCCGGCGACATCCCCGATGCGGAGCTCTACCTGCGCTCGGCGGCGGCGGCCTGCTTCGCCCCGATCCTGCAGTACCACTCCGAGTTCAACCACCACCGTGAGCCCTCGGTGGACCGTACGCCCTGGAACATCGCGGAGCGAACCGGCGAGCCGCGGGTGCTCGACGTCTTCCGGCGGTTCGCCCGGCTGCGCGAGGAACTCGTGCCGTACCTGGTGGAGCAGGCGCAACGGTCGGTCCAGACCGGCAAGCCCCTGATGCGGCCGCTGTTCTTCGACCACCCGGACGACAAGCGGGTCTGGGACTGGCCGCAGCAGTGGCAGCTCGGCGATGACCTCCTGGTCGCTCCGGTCACCGAACCCGGTGTCAGCACCTGGCCGGTATGGCTGCCGCCGGGGGAGTGGGAGGACTTCTTCACCGGCGAGCGGCACGTCGGCCCGGTCGAGGTTCACCGTAGGGTGCCGATCGACGAGATTCCGGTCTACCGCCGTCGGGCCTGATCCTTGCGGGGGTAGGCGGCGTTCGGTGCCGCCGGCCGCATTGACGTGGTGTCGGCGCGGCCGGCCCTCCGCCGCGGTCGGCGTGCTAGACCGGCTGACGGGTGGCTCAGCGGAGGGGACCGTCGCCCGGGCCGTCGGGATCGGCGACCAGGTGCATCGCGGCCTCCTCGGCGCTGGCGGCGCCCGCGTCGATCCCGGCGTCCCAGGCGACCGAGTCGGCCTCGTCGTCCGGGCGCTGGCCTTCGTCAGGGGCGACGAGACGTCCCGCGCGCAGTTCGCGCTCGTACCCGCGCCGCAACAGCTCGTCCTCGTCGTCGGTCACGTCCGCGTGCGGGTCGATGTCCGGCTCCTCCTGGGCCAGCAACTGCGCGAGGGACTCGCCCGCCCGCTGCTCGGCCGGCGTCGTGCCGTACCGGTTCGCAGCCGTCCAGTGGTCCGCGGCGACGATGCCGGTGTCGAGGGGATCGCGGACGCGGTCGTCGTCCAGCGTGTCCGAGGCGTCCAGGACCCCGTCGTCCTCGGCCAGGTTCCAGTCCTCGACGGCGTCCGTCCGCTCCGTCTGGCTCACGGTGGCCTCCCTCGTCGCCCTTCAACGATGGGGCCAGCCTAGTCCTCCACGTCCGCCGGGGCGCGGGGTGAGGAGGAGAAACGTCCCGCAGCATCTGTTCCCGTACCGCCTGACAGCGGGAGGGAAGTCAGCCGTTTCCGCGCGCCGGACCGTCGCCGGAGCGTCGCCCCGAGCACGACACTCAGGAGGATGGCGGCGCCGAGGCCGAGCGCGACCGGCGACGACAGCGATGAGGACGCGCCGGCCCCACCGCGCCCGTCTCCGACGGCGATGACGACACGGTCGTCCTTCGTCTTCTTCTCCTCGGGTGCGACCAGGCGGCCGACGGAGGCGTCGGGGGAGAGGGCGAAGCCCCAGTTGAGCAGCGCCGTCGCCTCGCCCAGGCTGCCCAGCGGCGCGGTCTCCGCGCCGAGCAGGGTCACGGCGAGTCGCCGTCCGTCGCGTTCGGCCACCCCGACGTACGTCTGCCGGGCCAGGTCGGTGAAGCCGGTCTTGCCCGCGAGCATCCCGGGGTACGCGCCCAGGAGGGCGTTGTCGTTCGTGATCGCGAAGGCGCCTCGCCCCCGCTGTTCGGCCACCTGCGTCGCGCGGGTCGCCATGTACCTCCGGAAGTCCTCCCGCGCGAAGGCGGCCCGGGTGATGAGCGCGAGGTCGTACGCGCTGGTGTACTGGCCGGGGCCGTCCAGACCCGACGGCGTCGCGGCGTGGGTCTGGTACGCCCGCAGCCGGCGTGCCTCGTCGTTCATCGCCTGCACCCCGCCCGGCCGGCCGGCGGCGCCGCCGCCGAGCCGGGCCAGCACGTTCGCCGCGTCGTTCCCGGATTCGAGGAGCAACCCCAGCCACAGGTCCTCGACCGAGTAGCGGCCACCCGGGACCACCCCCATCAGCGAGCTCTCCGGATCCAGATCGTGCAGGTCCTCCCGTTTCACCTCGACGACCTGGGCCGGGTCGAGACGGGGCATCAGGGCCGCCGCCAGCAGCAGCTTCTGCACACTGGCCGGCGTCCGGTGCTCGTGGGGTCCGCAGCCACCCAGCACCAGACCGCTGTCGAGGTCGGCCACGACCCAGGAGGTGGCGGTGACCGCGGGCACCCGCGGCGCGCCCGGGGGTGCGGCCAGTCCAGCGGTCGCCAGCCCCTCCCCGCCCACCGCCCGCTGGGCGGAGTCGACCGGCGGCGGTGACGGTGTGGCGGGCGGGCGCCCCGGCGACTCCACAGTGGGGCACGGCCGGTGCGGTGCGGCCACCGCCCGGCTCCCGGTCGCGACCGCTCCGGCGGGCGACACGAGGAGGGCACTCAACGTCACGGCGGCAATGCGGAAAGAGGTCACGTCACGCACGGTAACGGCATGCACGGCGGGTCCGCTCCGATTGGAGAAAGCGCGAGGTATCGACGGTAGGGCGAGCCCTCGACATTCCTGCCCGGGGGGATACCGCACTGTTCCTCATCGGCGTCGGCGTCGGCAACCGCCACCGATCCGACCGTTTTCGCTGCCGCGTCTGGCATGGTGCCGCTTCGGCGGAGAGAGCCGGATCTGTCCAGGAATCAGCCGCGATTTACCGCCCGTTTGTCCCATATCATCCGGTTACTCCGGGTGGCCGGATCTCCTGGCCCCGGGTCACGCCCAGGGCGGCCAGCCGCGCCAGGATCGTTTCGCTGGCCCGTTCGGCGAGTGCCGCGACGGTGAGCGACGGGTTGACGGTCAGCGCGGCCGGAACCGCGGAGGCGTCGGTGACGAACAGATCGGGATGACCGCGCAGCACGTGGCCGGGGGTGAGCGCGGAGGTCGCCGCGTCGTCCCCCAACCGGCAGCTCCCCAGGGGGTGGGCGGTGACCGCCCCGCCGACCTCCTCGGTCCACGGGTGAACGGTCGCCAGGCCGCCGGCGGTGAAGATGCGGCGGGTGGCTGCGTCGGCGTGAGCCCAGCCGCGACGGGTGGCGGCGGAGGGGGCGTACGAGAAACCGCCCAGCCCCAGCCCATTCGTGACGCGGGTGAACGACCCGGTCAGCGGCGGTACGCCGAAGGTCCCCTCGTTGTCGTCCTCGGTCATGGCGAGGACGGTGAGCCAGGAGCGCCAGCGGGAGCGCAGGTCCTTCTTCGCCACCCCGTACCAGCCGGGTGCGCCGGCCAGCAGGTTCGTCAGAGCCGGGAACGCGAGCTGCTGGAGGCTGAACCGCTCGAACTCGGGCCGCCCCGCGTCCAGGTAGTCGTACGTCATCGCGGTGATCGCCCGGCCGATGTGGTGGGCGTCGTACGCGCCGGCGGGGCCGCGGCGCAGGCCGAGCAGACCGGCGACGGCGTCCTCGGATACGTCGGCGACGCTGATCCGGTCTCCGTTGCCGGACAGGTGCCGGCCCACCGCCGCGGGCACCCCGCCGAGCAGGGGCGCGGACCGGCGGAGCACGACGGGTGTCCCCACCGCGCCCGCCGCCAGGACGACGACGCGCGCCTCCAGGCATCCGGTGGAGGTGATGATCCGGTAGTCGTCCGGGTCCAGGACGGTGTAGGTGACGCGGTACCGGTAGCCGGGCGTGCTCGCCGGGGAGATGGTCTGCACCTCGTGCAGCGGCCGGACGTCCGCGCCGTGCGCGGTCGCCCCCGGGAGGTAGCTGACCAGCATGGACCGTTTGGCGTCGACGTGGCAGCCGGACAGCATCCAGTTGCAGTTCGTGCAGCGGGGCAGGTCGACCGCGACGGGGACGGGGTTGGCGGTGTGGCCGGTGTGCCGGCAGGCGGCGGCGAAGACACCGCCGGCGTAGGAGACGTCCGGCCAGTCGGGCGTCGTCACCGGAAGCGCGGTCTCGACGCGCCGGTAGTACGGATCCAGCGTGGCGCGGCTGATGGCGGCCGGCCACAGCCGCTTCCCGGTGCCGCCGGTCCGCTCGAAGGTGACCGAGGGCGCGCGCAGTGAGGCGGCGAAGTAGACCACACTCGACCCGCCGACACAGTTGCCAGCGATGACGGTCAGGCCGTCGCCCTCGATGGCGTCGACGATCCGGCCGACGCTGCCGAGCTGCATGCTGTGCCGCACGTCGGCCGCCGTGACGTACGGTCCCCGTTCCAGCACGACGGTCCGGGCTCCGGCGGCGGCCGTGTAGTAGGCGGGGATGGCGCCGCCGAATCCGGAGCCGATCACCACCACGTCGCAGCGTTCGGTCATCGCGGGCTCCCCTCGGGTGTGGTGTCGGGGTGCCGATCGGCCAGCGCCCGCCGGTAGGAGGAGTCGGGGTGACGCCAGAACCCGTCCGGATCGGGCGGCGGGAAGCGGAGCGTCGCCAGCCCCGGGTGCCGGTCGCGGACGGCCTGGGCGGTGGGCAGGTGCGCCGCCGCGTCGAAGGCCAGGCTGGAGGCCAGCGCCAGCACGGCCCACAGGTCGCGGTCCGGGTCGTCGCGCTGGAAGAGGCGGGCCACGACGGCCGACCGGTGCCGGTACGGCAACGCCACGAACGCCGGCAGCAGGGGCGTCAACCAGATGCCCCGGCTGAGCGCGTAACCCCACGCCCGGGCGTTCAGCAGGGTGGCGATGGCGGGGAGCAGTGGCCGCGCGCCGGCGCGCGGATCGGTGAGCAGGGTCAGGAACCCGGCGTCGGCTCCGCCCGGGCCGGCGGCGACCCCGGCGACGGCCACGTCCCCGGGGAACCGCTTTGCACCGGGGATCAGCGTGTCGGTGAACGCGTCGAGCGTGTCCACCGTGGACGCCGGGAGCGCCGCCGCGGACCGGGCCGCCCCGCCGAGCAGGGGCAGCGCGGTGCCGGTCAGCGCGGCGGTGAGCAGCCAGCGACGGTTCACGACGTCCCGCACCAGGGGCTGTCGGGCAGGGTCACGGTGAGGCCCGTCTCGCCGGGGGACGCGCCGTACTCGGCCAGGGCGCGGGCCAGCTCCGGATGGTCGTCGGCGAGGGCGGCGACCACGTCGCCGATGCCGGCGGAACGTCCGGCGACGCGGAAGTTGGTCAGCCGCAGCGCGGCGACGCCGGTCCGCCGGTCGAACCAGTAGCTGCCGTCCCAGGCGACCAGCGGGGTGGCGCCCCGGGTGCGCTGGACGCTCCAGTGGTCCTGCTGCCAGTACCGGCAGGTGGTGGCGGCGAGGGCGAAGCGGGACGGCTCGGCCAGCAGGAAGCGCAGCGCTCCGCCGTTGTCGGCGGTGATGTCGCGCTTCGCGTACTCGACGCAGAGCGGGTCGGTGAACCACAGCCAGGCCGGCGGCCACTCTCCCTCTCCGAAACGGTGGACGGTGCAGCCCGTGCCGAAGGGCGGAGGCGTGTACCCGCCGGTCCGGGTGGCGACGGCGGCGGACGGCGTGGTGTCGGCCCGGCCGACGCCGGGCGTGGCGGCGAGCAGGACGGCGGCGCAGACGAGGGTGGCGACGGTGCGGCGCATGGCGTTCGGACCCTTCCGGGAGGCGGTGGGCGGTCGAGCTGGCTCAGTGGCTCAGCCGCTTTGGTCACGCGGGGAGGAGGAGCGATCCGTGCTGGACGCTTCTCAGCGCACGCCGACCTCGGCGTGCGCCGTACCGTCCAGGCGCCACCGGCGCTCGGGTCGCCAGCCGCCGCCACCCGCCCGCGTCTCCAGCAGGATCTCGGCGTCGGCGCGCTCCGAGTTGTGGCAGACGCACCGCGACCCGTCCGGATCGGTGTACGGCACGCTGAGGGTGCGCTCCGCGGGCTGCCGGACCGTCACCGACAGCCGGCGGTCACCGTGCCGGCCGCTCACCCGCCACTCCGGGAGTGCGAGGACTCCGCGGAACCGCAGCGCGGCCAGCAGCGGGTCGCCACCCGGCCAGTCCACGCCGTCGATCCGGAGCCGGACGAACGGCAGGACGGGCAGGTGCCGCCAGCCGCGCCGCCGGGCCACCGCGGCCACGATCTCCAGCACGTCACCGTCGCCGAGGTCGGCGTGCAACCAGGACCAGCGGCGCGCCATGCCGTGCCCGAAGATGCGGCCGGTCGCACCGGGGGCGTCGGTCAGGCGTACGACGCGGTCGCCGTAGCGCACCTCGCCGTGGTGCAGGCCCCTCGGCGCCGGCACGACCTGCGCCGCCGGAAGCAGCTCCCGCCGCCACGCCCACCGCGGGAACGTGTACATCGGAGGTCCCGCGTCCTGCCAGGACACGTCCCAGGAGACGTCCTCGACGTGCCCGGTGAACCGGTCCCGGGTCATCCGGACGTCGCCGCTGGCGAAGACGGCGCCGTCGGGCCGCCAGGGCGCGGGCGGCAGGTGGCGCAGCAGCGGCCGGCCGTCCGGGGGGAAGACGCCGACGAGCCCGTGCGCGTACGGGGTGGCGCCGTCGGCGGGGGCGACCAGTTCGTGGTGCAGCCAGATGCCGGTCCCGGTCGCCGGGTCGGTGATGGTCGTGTACCAGACCTCCTTGCGGCCGGCCTGGCCACGCCACCGGGATGCCAGCAGATCCTCCATGTCCCACGCTCCTCGCGATCGGGGTCGAGCGGGCGGTCGGGCTCGTGCGGGTGGTGCGGCTGGCGACGCGGTCACTGCTGGCCGAGCATCAGCTCCCGCGTCTGCGCCAGGTACGCCTCGGCGGCGGTTCGTGCGGCGTACGGCTCGCCGGCGCAGACGGCGTCGACGAGCGGCGCGAGGCGGGCGCCCGCCACCGCCGGGTCCGCGAAGGGCGCCCGGAACAGCGACCGCACCTCCAGGTACGCCTTCAGCAGGGAGTTGACCAGCAGCTCGTACACCCGGTTGCCGGCCGCCGCCGCGAGCATCCGGTGCACCTCGGCCTCGGCGAGCTGGGCGGCGTCGGCGTCACGCGCGCCGGTCACGGTCGCGATCTGCGCCCGCAGCGCGTCCGCCTGGTCCGCGCTGCGGTGGGCGGCGGCGCGCGCCGCGACGACGGCGCCGACCTCCTGGCGTACCTCGAACACCTCGGCGAGCCAGCGGCCGTCCGTGCCCTCGCCCAGCGCGTGCGTCAGCAGCATCGGCAGGAGGTCGGGGCCGCCGTGCCGGCGGTAGTCCAGGACCACGGTGCCGACGCCGTGCCGGGTCTCCACCAGCCCCGCCTGGGCGAGTCGCACCAGCGCGTGCTTGAGCGAGGTGCGGGTCACGCCGTACGACGCGGCCAGGTCGCGCTCGGGTGGGAGCCGGCTTCCGGCCGGGTACCGGCGGGCCAGCACGTCGTCGCGGAGCCGGTTGACCAGGGCGTCGACGAGGGTGTCGTGCGCGATCGGGGTGCTGGTCACGGGCGTCCGTCCTCGGATTGGACCAGTGGCTCATCCACTTCGGATGACGGACACTTTGCCATCGACGGCGACGGATGGCAACAGGTCCGTGGCAACGCGAAGGGGCCCCGCAGTGGCGGGGCCCCTTCGGCTGAGCGGTTTCGTCACTTGAGGAACGGCAGCTTCCGCACGATCGGGAGCCTCTCCCAGGCCGCGCCGAGGCCGAGGGTCCGGCCGGCGCCGATCAGGGTCAGGCCGACCAGGACGGCGGCGAGGGTCAGGTGCTCGTCCAGGAAGGGGTTGGTCTGCGGGGGAAGCGCCACCGACCACATCATCACGTAGAGGGTCGCGCCGGCCGCGGCGGCGATCCGCATGCCGATCCCGAGCGTGAGCGCCAGGCCGATGCCGAGCAGGCCGAGCATGAATCCCCAGTTGGCGAAGGCGGTGCCGGCCAAGTCGTGGTGGAAGCCGGCGAACGGACCCTCCGCGCCGCTCAGGAAACCCTTGGTCGGGTTGCCGCCGTTGATCCAGGCGCGCTCCGACGGGGTGGCGAACCCGAGCCCGAACACCTTGTCGACGAACGCCCACAGGAACGTCCAGCCGAGGGCCAGGCGGACGCCGGCGAAGACGTACCGGGCGGCCCTGCGGGTGGTCGTCGGGGTCCGGTCGGTGCAGACCGCAGGAGCGGTCGTCTCCGGGATGTGCCGCTCGGCAATCGCGGTCATGGCTTCCACGTTCTCTCGTCATCCGATGTGCCCCGGTGGGCACACATCGATTCCACCGCGATCGGCGTGCCACCAGCAGGGGCGCTGGTCCGCCTTCCGGCGAGCCACCGTTCCCGTCCCGGCGGGACCTTCGGCCCCCCTGCACCCCGGCCAGGGGAGCGACCCTCGTCGTGGTGAGGCGGCGTGGTCAGCAGTCGAAGTCGTGCTCGCCGAGTAGCCGCCGGACTGTCTCTGGATCCGGGCTGTCGCCGCCCCAGCCGTCGACGTCCCTGTCGTCGACCTCCTCGATGTTCCAGTGGTCGCCGCGCAGGGAGCGAACCTCCTGCGTGCCACCTGACCTCCCGCCTTGCGCAACCGGACGATCCGCGGCCGTCCGTGACGGAACTCCCGACCGCGGCGCCATCACGGTAGAAGGGCCCGGCGACGGGGGCGGGACCTGCGGTGACGATGATCGAAAAGGTGACGGGCGCGGCGGTCAAATCGACTCCAATGCCCATACAATCCTGTGTCACCGGTCACATCGGTCCGGGCGATCGGCGTCGACGCGACAGCGGCGAAGGGGGAGGACGAGGTGCGCCCACGGCACGGAGGCGACCAGGACGGCGTCTGGCGGATCGGGCCCGTCCGCCTGCTGGCGGTGGTGGGGGTCGGCTACCTGATCGTCGTGCTGGCGCTGGCGGCGCTCACGGCGGGCGTGGACAGCGGATCGTCCGTCGACGCGGGGCCCGGTCCCGGGACGGGCGCCGTCACGCCCGCCCCGGAGTCGTCCGCGCCCTCCGGTCAGGGTGAGGGCACCGCCGGAGCGTCGGCCCCGGGATCGCCGGCGGGGAAGGACGTGCGCGTCGGCTCGGTGGAGAACCGGTCCGTCCCGCCCTCGCCCTCGCCGTCGCCGTCCGCGGTGCGCCCGTCGGCCGCACCGCCGCCCGCCACCCCGGCCGCGCCGCCGGTGGTGACGTCGTACGAGGCGGAGTCGCCGGTGAACGGGCTGGCGGGCACCCGGACCTTCACCTGCTCCGGGTGCTCGGGGCAGAAGAAGGTGGGTTACATCGGCCGTGACATGGGGGCGTTGCAGTTCAACGGTGTCACCGCCCGGACGGGTGGTACGGCCGCCGTGACGATCACCTTCGTCAACGGTGAGGGCCCGCGCGTCGGGCACATCAGCGTCAACGGCGGAGCGCCGATCGTCCTGACCTTCCCGGACACCGGCGGATGGAGCACGGTCGACACCACGACCGTGACGATGACGCTGCGGCCCGGGGCCAACTCGGTGCGGATGTTCAACCCGTACGGGCCGGCACCCGACTTCGACAAGATAACCGTGAGCGTCCGCTAGGCATCCCCGGAGGACCGTCGAGGGTCTCTACGGCAGCACGCCGAGGGTGTCCGGGTGCCGGGGTGGGGGAGCGGCCCCGGTCACCCGGTGCTTCTCCTGCTTGACCCGGTAGAGGCGCTGGTCGGCGGCGTGCATCAGCGACTCCAGCGTGGTCCCGTCGTACGGGGCGGTGGCCCAGCCGATGCTGACGCCGGTCTGCTGGCATACCGCGGTGTCGACCCGGGCCGCCACCGTCTGCGCGGTGGCCGCGTCGGCGTCGACCAGGACGACGACGAACTCGTCGCCGCCGATTCGGGCGACCACGTCGTCCGGGCGGACTGTCCGGCGCACCGCCGCCACCGTCGTCTGGAGCAGCTGGTCGCCGGCCGCGTGCCCGTACCGGTCGTTGACGAGCTTGAAGTCGTCGAGGTCCAGGCAGAGCAGGGACGGGCCGGGGCGGCACCGCGGAACGAACAGGGTGGAGGCGAACTCGGCAAGCCCGCGCCGGTTCAGCGCGCCGGTGAGCGGATCCAGGGTCGCGAGGGCACGGAGCTGGGAGCGCTGCCGCGCGAGCTTGCGGGCCTGCGTGGAGCAGACCGAGATCAACACCATCATGCCGGCGACGTTGATGAAGAGGTGGCCGGGGCGCATCGGCTCGCCGACCTCGGCGACCGCCACGTACGTCCCGAGGATGAGCACCTCGAGCCCGATCATCAGTCGCAGCCGGGGCGTCTGGGTGGCCACGAAGACCGTGGTGGTCACGAAGCCCAGGGCGGCGGGGGCGGCGGCACCGCCGTCCCAGTGGGAACCCAGCGCCAGTGCGAGGAGCGTGACCATCAGGATGACACCGGAGATGCGGTAGCCGGCCGCCTTCGTGGTCACCCGGCGGGCGGCCCACAGGCCCACCGCGCCGCCCGCCATCCCGCAGCCGTACACCACCAGCATCTTCCCCCGGTGCGGCTGGTCGAGGGTCAGGAGGCAGTACAGGACGGCGACCCCGTGCGAGACGATGTGCAGGGTCGCGCTGAGCCGCATGCGTCGGCGACGCTCGTTCACCGATTGCCCCCCGCACCTACCGCACCCGGCGGGCGCTGCCGGATGACGCCAGAGCGAAACCGGTCGAAGTGGCGGTGTCCCATGGCGAGGCCGCTCCGACGTGGCACCGTGCCACCTGCACATTGAATGGTGTGCCGCAGGTCACCGTCAAGACCTGTTGCCGTGAAGCTGCACGCAGGGTAGCGGCGACCGGGCATCCTACGGACGATGCACGTCAACATGACCGACCGTCCTCGTGGCCCCGCACTGCTGCTGCTCGCCGCGGTGCCGCCGATGGTGGAGATGGGCGCCCTGGTGGGGCTGAGGTTCTTCGCCGCGCAGCCGCTGGCTCCGCAGGCCACCGCGGTCTGGCCGTACGACTCGTACCACGACCTGCGCTGGCTGCTCGTCTACCACAACTCCTGGGAGACGTTCGCGCTCGGCTTGGTGGTCGCCGTCGTCGTCCGGGGCGTGCTGTCCGCCGGCCTGACGGCGCTGGCCTGGCCGGACGAGCTGGATCGCCCGTCGTGGCGTTGGCTGGTGCGGCGCAACCTGGAGGTCGCCGGAATCGCCATCCTGATCATCTCGCCGTGGGCGGCGATCTCCGTCGCGTTCTCCGCGGTCGCGCTCTCCTGGTACCTGTTCGCCTCGGTGGTCCCCATGCTGCTCATCGCCCCGTTCCTCCAGCGCGCGGGGGTCGTCCAGCACTGGTGGCGGGGCCTGCCGTCGGTCGGGCTGCTCGGTTGGTCGGTCCTGAACTTCCTGGTGCTCACCCTGGCCAGCGCCGTGATCGTGAGCGTGCCGGGCTGGTCGCGGGTCATCGTGGCCGGTCTGGCCGGGGTGGTCAACGGGCTGTTGTGGCGGCGGACGGTGCGGGCGGCCGTCCGGCACGAGCCGACTCGCCTGGTACGCGTGCCGGTGGCGCCGATCGCGATCGTGGTGACCATGGTCGCCGCGGTCGGGGCGCCGCCGCTGATCGGGCTCGCCTCGGGCACGACGGGAGCCTGGACCCCGCCCTTCCTCAAGCGACCCCTCCCGGAAAAGGTGCCGTACGCGGTGGTCGTCCTGGCCGGCTTCGAGTCGAGCTGGGACGGGCAGCCGCCCGTCGACCCCCGGGTGGAACGCTTCTCGTACGCCGGCCTGGACGCCTCGGGCCGGCCGCTGGCGTACCGGCCGGAGGACACGCACCGGTCGCTGGATTCCAGTGCGGCGCTGCTCGACGCGCAGGTCGACGCCCTCCACCGGCGGACCGGCCGGCCGGTGGCCCTGGCCGGGGAGAGCGAGGGGGCGCTGGTGATCCGGACGTACCTCGACAAGCTGCCGGGTGGACCGGTGGCGGCGGCGATGCTCTTCAGCCCGCTGATCTGGCCCGGGCGCGCCTACTACCCCCCGCCCTGGCATGAGGGCTGGGGCCTCGTGGCCGGCTGGGAGCTGCGGGCGATCGCCGCCGTGACGAACCTGGTCAAGGAGGTCGACACGGGGCCGGACGAGCTGTTCATCCGGTCCGTCATCGCCGAGGCGCCGTTCTACCGCAACCGCATCCTGTGCCCGGTGCCGGGCGTCCGCATGATCGCGTTCCTCCCGCTGATCGGCGCGGCCGAGGCGCCGCCCGGCGAGTACACGCGGGTTCCGGTCGTCGAGGTCCCCGCCCTGCACGGCGGCCTGCTCGGCCGGGGGGACGTCTACGAGCAGGCCGTCGCCTTCCTCGCCGGCGAGCCGGTCGACCAACCCCTCCGGGTGTACGAGGTGGTGCAACGGCTCAGCGCGGCCTGGCAGGCGCCGCCGCTCGTCCTCGACGTCAACCCGATCTGGTCCGCGGGCCGGGAGGGCGATCCGGCGCTCAGCGGCCGGATCTGCGAGGCCCGGTGACGGGCGCGTCGCGGCCATGGCACCGGGTCAGCCGTTCGCGGCGCGGGCCTCGGGCTTGATCCACCCGAAGGTCCGCTCGACGGCGCGTTGCCAGTTCTCCCGCTCCTGCTCGCGGACCGTGGCGTCCATCTCCGGGACCCACCGGGCGGCGAGGTGCCAGTTGCGGCGCAGTCCCTCCAGGTCCGGCCAGTACCCGACGGCCAGCCCGGCCGCGTACGCGGCGCCGAGGGAGACCGTCTCGGCCACCATCGGGCGCACCACCGGCACAGCGAGGACGTCCGCGACGAACTGCATCAGCAGGTTGTTGGCGGTCATCCCGCCGTCCACCCGCAGTGCCGTCATCTCCAGCCCGGAGTCGGCGTTCATCGCGTCGACCACCTCGCGGGTCTGCCAGCCGGTCGCCTCCAGCACCGCGCGGGCCAGGTGCCCCTTGGTGATGTACGAGGTCAGCCCGACGATCACCCCGCGGGCCTCGCTGCGCCAGTGCGGCGCGAACAGCCCGGAGAAGGCGGGCACGATGTAGCAGCCGCCGTTGTCCTCGACCGTACGGGCGAGGGTCTCGATCTCCGGCGCGGTGCTGATCAGCTCAAGCCGGTCGCGGAACCACTGCACCAGCGACCCGGTGATCGCGATCGACCCCTCCAGCGCGTACACGGCGGGCTCGTCGCCGATCCGGTAGCCGACGGTGGTGAGCAGCCCGTGGCTGCTCAACACCGGCTCGGCGCCGGTGTTGAGCAGCAGGAAACTGCCGGTGCCGTAGGTGCACTTGGCGTCGCCGGGGGCGAAGCAGGTCTGCCCGAACAGGGCCGCCTGCTGGTCCCCGAGGGCCGCCGCGATGCGGACGCCCGGCAGGACGGCCGTGGCGGTGCCGTACACCTCGGAGGACGAGCGGATCTCGGGGAGCATGGCGGCGGGGATCCCGAAGAAGGCCAGCAGGTCCCGGTGCCAGTCGAGGGTCCGCAGGTCCATCAGCATGGTCCGGCTGGCGTTGGTGACGTCGGTCAGGTGCAGGCCGCCGTCCGGGCCGCCGGTGAGGTTCCAGATCAGCCAGCTCTCCATCGTCCCGAAGAGCACCTCGCCGCGCTCGGCCCGCTCGGTCAGCCCGGGCGCGTGGTCGAGCAGCCAGCGCAGCTTCGGCCCGGAGAAGTACGTGGTCAGCGGCAGTCCGCAGAGCCGCTGGATGTCCTCGGCGCCGGGGGAGCGGGTCAGGGTCTCCACCACCGCGTCGGTGCGGGTGTCCTGCCAGATGATCGCGGGCGCCACCGGGACGCCGGTGCGCCGGTCCCACACGACGGTGCTCTCACGCTGGTTGGCGATGCCGATCGCGGCGATCTGGTCGGCGGTCACGCCGGCCTGGGCGAGGGCGCGGGGGACGACCTTGCCGACGTTGCGCCAGATCTCCGCCGCGTCGTGCTCCACCCAGCCGGGCCGGGGGAAGTGCTGCTGGTGCTCCCGCTGAGCCACCGAGACGAGGTTGCCGCGGCGGTCGAACACGATGCAGCGGGTCGAGGTGGTTCCCTGGTCGATGGCGACGACGTAGCTCTCGGTCATTGCTCGTCCTTCGTGAAGCCGGGTGGTGGTGGGGTGGGCGGATCACCAGCGCGCGGCGCCGAGATCACGGGACACCGCGCGGGCGGCGTCGCGGACGTACGTGACGAGGGTCGGGCGGGGGATGCCCGACCCGTCGCAGATGCGGTCCACCGGGCCGGAGAGCCCGATCGCGCCCACGACCAGGCCCCCGTAGCCGCGGATCGGTGCGGCGATGCCGGCCTTGCCGGGGGTCATCTCCTCGATCTCGGCTGCCCAGCCGTTGTCCCGGATCTCGCTGAGGGCCCGGGTGAGGGCCCGCGCGGTGACCAGGGTGCGGCGCGTGTAGGGCTCGGGCTCGCCCTGCACGACCGCGTTGGCGGCGCCCACGTCGTACGCGAGCAGGACCTTGCCGAGGGCGGTGGCGTGCGGGGGCAGCAGGGACCCGACGTCCAGCGTCTGGAGGGTGTCGTCGGGCCGGAACACGTGGTGGACCACCAGCACCTTGCCGTCCAGCAGGGTGCCGATGCGGACGGCCTCGCCGCTGCGCGCCGCGAGCGGGTCCGCCCAGTTGATGGAACGGGAACGGAGTTCGTTGACGTCGAGGTAGCTCGTGCCGAGGTGCAGCAGGGCGGCGCCGAGCTGGTACTTGCCGGAGGTCTTGTCCTGCTCCACGAAGCCTACGTCCTGCAGGGTGCGCACGATGCCGTGTGCGGTTCCCTTGGGCAGGTCGAGGGAACGGGCGATCTCCCCGATGCCGAGCCGGCCGGAACTGCTGGCCAGCAGGCGGAGAATCGCCGCGGCACGCGCGATGGACTGCACCTGACCCGGCATGGGCCGGATGCTAATCGCGTTCGGGCCATCGCAACAGTGTTCGACATTGTCGACCGGGGTTCGTTGACCCTGCCTCCCGTGTTTCCTACGGTTCACCGCACGGCGACGGTCGGACACCTCGCCGACACCGACCGGCCCTCCGCCCTTCCCCTGCTCACGGAGGGCCGCCACCCCCACCTGGAGGCACCATGACACAGCGTGTGCGAGCGCCGGGTCTCGTCGGCGAGCTGGCCGCCGAGTTCGCCGGCACCGCGATCCTGATCTTGTTCGGCGTGGGCGTCGTCGCCCAGGTCGCCGCCGCCGGCACCGGCGAGTTCGACAGCATCGCCTGGGCCTGGGGCCTCGGCGTGACCCTCGGCGTGTACGTCGCCGGCCGGATCAGCGGCGCCCACCTCAACCCCGCGGTCACCCTCGCCCTCGCCGTCTTCAAGGGCTTCTCCTGGCGCAAGGTCATGCCGTACGCCCTCGCCCAGACCGCCGGCGCGTTCGTCGCCGCCCTGATCATTCGCTGGAACTACAGCGAGGTGCTGTCCCGGTTCGACCCCGGCCTCACCAGCAAGAGCCAGGGCGTCTTCTCCACCCTGCCGGGCGCCGGCGTCACCGAGTGGGGCGCCCTCCGCGACCAGATCATCGGTACGGCGATCCTGCTGTTCCTCGTGCTCGCCGTCACCGACGCCCGCAACTCCCTGCCCGGCGCCAACCTCGCCCCGCTGATCGTCGGCCTGATCGTGGTGGCCATCGGCATGGCGTTCGCCGTCAACGCCGGCTACGCGATCAACCCCGCCCGTGACTTCGGCCCCCGCCTCGCGTCCTTCCTGACCGGGTACGAAACGGCGTTCCAGGACACGAGCGGATATCCGTACTTCTGGGTGCCCATCGTCGGACCGCTGGTCGGCGGCGTCATCGGCGCCGGCCTCTACGAGCTGGTCATCGGCCGGTTCCTGCCGAGCGACGAGCCGGAGCCGGGCGCCATCGCCACCGAGACGGTTGCGACGCCCGAGCCCGCCCGCGTCTGATCGACACATCCCCCTTCGACCGCAGAGGAGACCTCCCGCATGGCTGACTTCGTCGGCGCGGTGGACCAGGGCACCACCAGCACCCGCTTCATGATCTTCGACCACGGTGGCAACGAGATCGGCCGCCACCAGCTCGAGCACCAGCAGATCCTGCCGCAGGCGGGCTGGGTCGAGCACAACCCGCTGGAGATCTGGGAGCGGACCCAGACCGTCATCCAGACCGCGATGAACGAGCGCGGCCTGACCGCCTCCGACCTCGCCGCACTCGGCGTCACCAACCAGCGCGAGACCACCGTCGTGTGGAACCGCCGCACCGGCCGCCCCTACTACAACGCCATCGTCTGGCAGGACACCCGGACCGACCGGATCGCCTCGGCCCTGGAGCGCGAGGGCAAGGGCGACATCATCCGCCGCAAGGCCGGCCTGCCGCCGGCGACGTACTTCTCGGGCGGCAAGATCCAGTGGATCCTGGAGAACGTCGAGGGAGTCCGGGAGGCCGCCGAGCGCGGTGAGGCGATCTTCGGCAACACCGACACCTGGCTGCTGTGGAACCTCACCGGCGGTACCGAGGGCGGCGTACACGTCACCGACCCCACCAACGCCAGCCGCACGATGCTGATGAACCTGGAGACGCTCGACTGGGACGACGAGCTGCTGTCGTTCTTCGGCATCCCGCGCGCCATGCTGCCGCAGATCCGGCCGTCGTCGGACCCGAACTCGTACGGGACCACCGCGCCGCACGGCCCGTTCACCGGCCCGGTCCCGCTCACCGGTGACCTCGGCGACCAGCAGGCCGCCACCGTCGGGCAGGTCTGCTTCGCCCCCGGCGAGGCCAAGAACACCTACGGCACCGGCAACTTCATGCTGCTCAACACCGGCACGGAGATCGTCCGGTCCAAGGCCGGCCTGCTCACCACGGTGTGCTACCAGTTCGGCACCGACGCCCCGGTGTACGCCCTGGAAGGCTCGATCGCGGTCACCGGGTCGGCCGTGCAGTGGCTGCGCGACCAGCTCAAGATCATCAGCACCGCGGGGCAGAGCGAGATCCTCGCCCGCCAGGTGGCGGACAACGGCGGGGTCTACTTCGTCCCGGCGTTCTCCGGCCTGTTCGCCCCGTACTGGCGTTCCGACGCCCGCGGCGCGATCGTCGGCCTGTCCCGGTTCAACACCGACGCGCACATCGCCCGGGCCACCCTGGAGTCCATCTGCTACCAGAGCCGGGACGTCGCCGAGGCCATGGAGAAGGACTCCGGCGTGCCCCTGGAGTGCCTCAAGGTCGACGGCGGCGTCACCGTCAACGACCTGTGCATGCAGATGCAGGCCGACATCCTCGGCGTGCCGGTGAGCCGGCCGGTGGTCGCCGAGACCACCGCGCTCGGCGCCGCGTACGCCGCCGGCCTCGCCGTCGGCTTCTGGAAGAACACCGACGAGCTGCGCGAGAACTGGAACGAGAGCAAGCGCTGGCAGCCCACCTGGTCGCCGGAGCAGCGCGAGAACGGGTACGGCCGCTGGAAGAAGGCGGTCCAGCGCACCCTCGACTGGGTCGACGTCGACTGATCAGCATCACCCCCACCCGAGGAACGGGCGGCCGGCGTTCCCCGCCGGCCGCCCGGACCGGCCGACGTCCGCGCCGGCCGCCCAGAAACAGGAGAACGAACGCATGCACTCCGCGACACTGTCACCGGCCGCCCGCGAGCGGTCCCTGGCCGCGCTCAGCAGCGGTCAGGAACTGGACGTCCTGGTGGTCGGCGGTGGCGTCACCGGCGCCGGCTGCGCCCTCGACGCCGTCACCCGGGGCCTGTCGGTCGGGCTCGTCGAGGCCCGCGACTGGGCCAGCGGCACGTCCAGCCGCTCCAGCAAGCTGATCCACGGCGGCCTGCGCTACCTGGAGATGCTCGACTTCGGTCTGGTCCGCGAGGCGCTGCGCGAGCGGGGCCTGCTGCTGCAACGGCTCGCCCCGCACCTGGTCCGCCCGGTGCCGTTCCTCTACCCGCTGCGCCACCGCGGGTGGGAACGGCTGTACGCGGGCGCGGGCGTCCTGCTCTACGACACGATGAGCCTCTCCGGCAACCACGCCCGGGGCGTACCGGCCCACCGGCACCTGACCCGGCGCGGCGCGGTCCGCGCCTGCCCGTCGCTGCGGCCGGAGGCGCTGGTCGGCGCGTTGCAGTACTACGACGCCCAGGTCGACGACGCCCGGCTGGTGACCTGCCTCGTCCGCACCGCCGCGGCGCACGGCGCGCATCCGCTGTCGCGGGCCCGCGTCGTGGGCTTCCTGCGCGACGGCGACCGGGTCACCGGCGCGCGGGTGCACGACCTGGAGACCGACCGGGTCTTCGAGGTCCGCGCCCGGCAGGTCATCAACGCCACCGGCGTGTGGACCGACGACATCCAGGCGCTCGTGGGCGAGCGCGGCCCGGTGCAGGTCCGCGCGTCCAAGGGCATCCACCTCGTGGTGCCCCGCGACCGGATCCGCTCCACCACCGGCCTGATCCTGCGCACCGAGTCCAGCGTCCTGTTCGTGATCCCGTGGGGCCGGCACTGGCTGATCGGCACCACCGACACCGACTGGGACCTGGACAAGGCGCACCCCGCGGCCACCAGTCGCGACATCGACTACCTGCTGGAGCGGGTCAACGAGGTCCTGGCCACCCCGCTGACCCGCGACGACGTCGAGGGCGTGTACGCGGGCCTGCGCCCGCTGCTGTCCGGACACTCCGACGCGACGGCCAAGCTGTCGCGGGAGCACACCGTGGCGAGCCCGGTGCCCGGCCTGGTGATGGTCGCCGGCGGCAAGTACACGACGTACCGGGTGATGGCGCGGGACGCGGTCGACGAGGCCGTGCGCGGTCTCGGTGCCGGCGTGCCCGCCTCGTGCACCGACCGGGTGCCGCTGCTCGGGGCCGAGGGCTACGTCGCCCGGTGGAACCAGCGCCGCCGGATCGCCCGGCAGTACGGCCTGTCCGTCGAGCGGGTCGAGCACCTGCTGCGGCGCCACGGCGCCGCCGTCGATGAACTGCTGGACCTGCTGCGGGAGGACCCGGCGCTGGCCGAGCCGCTCGACGCCGCCGACGACTACCTGCGCGTGGAGATCGTCTACGCGGCGTCCGCCGAGGGCGCCCTGCACCTGGAGGACGTGCTCACCCGGCGCACCCACATCTCGATCGAGACCTTCGACCGGGGTCTCGCCGCCGCCCGTCCGGCGGCGGAGCTGATGGCGCCGGTGCTCGGCTGGGACGCCGAGCGGGTCGACCGGGAGGTGGCCCACTACGTGGCCCGGGTGCACGCCGAGCGGGCGGCCCACGAGCAGACGGACGACGAGGCCGCCGACGCGGTGCGCCTGGGCGTACCGGATGTGGTGCCGCCGGTGGCGCTCGCGGCCTGACGCGGCTCTCCGGCGGTGTGCCCCGCGCACACCGCCGGAGCCGCGTTCCGCGTCCCCGTCGCCGGACCGGCCTTCCGCGCGTCGGACGCCGGGCGGCGCCCCACCTGACGGGTTTCCCGCTGCCGGCAGCGGGAAGGCGGGCGGCGGAGACCAGCCGATCGACGGCCGGAGGAGCCCGCCGTGTCCCACCAGGGTCTGTCCACCGCGGTGCCGAAGCGGCTCACACCCGTGGCCGGCGCGCCCCTCTGGTGCGACGCCCGGGACCACGGGCTGTGCGGGGACGGGGTGACCAACGACCAGCCGGCCCTCGCGGCGCTGGTGGACCGGCTCGGCGAGGGGTACGCCGCCGACGGCCGGGCCCGGGTGATCTACTGTCCGCCCGGGATCTACGCGATCCGGGACGCCGGCACGGTGTGGCGCAGCGGGGTGTCGCTCATCGGGGCGGGCCCGGCGGCGACGCGCTTCCTGCTCAGCAACGAGGGCAACCGGTCCGACCCGGTGCCGCTCGCCTTCTGGACCACCGTGCAGCACGGCGCGGACCGGGACCGGCACATCGCCGAGTGCACGTTCGCCGACTTCGAGATCGACGGCTCGGGCGTGGCGATGACCGGGTACAGCTACCTCGCCAAGGGGCTGGGCCTGCAGTACGTCGTGCGGGGCGTGTTCCGCAACCTCTACATCCACCACACCGGCGCCACCGGCCTGGGCTGCGACTTCCTTCAGGACACGCTGATCGACGGGGTGGTCGTGGTGGGCTGCGGCCGCCTGGACAACGGCCTCCAGATGGGCGGTGCGGGCATCGGCATCGGCGTCGGCGGCTGGGGTGCGATCGAGCGCTGCACCATCGCCAACTGCACGACGCTGGGCAACGGCACCAACGGGATCTTCCTGGAACTCCAGAAGCCGGACTGGACGCCGCCGCGCGGCTACCGGATCGTCGGCTGCCACAGCGAGGCCAACCGCTTCGGCATCTCCGACTGGGGCGCCGACGGTCTCGTCGTCTCCGCGTGCACCCTCACCGGCAACCTGGAGGCGGGCTTCGACGTCTCCGCCAACGGCACCGCTGGCGTCGCCGGTCGGGGCGGGATCCTCACCGACTGCGTCATCGACCGCAACATCGGTGACGGCATCAGCATGGGCAACACGCCGGGCCCGTACACGATCCGGGGAAACCGGATCACCGCCAACGGCGGGTACGGCTACCACGAGTACGACCTGGGCAACGGCTACCGGGGCGCCGCCGCGCACGTCGTGCTCGACGGCAACGATCTCTCCGACAACGGCCTGGACGCCATCCGGATCGACCGTCCGATGGTCGACGCCTTCCTCGTCGGCAACCGGATCCGCGACAACGGCCGGCGGTGCGCCCCGGCCACCGTGGGCGCGGGGAACTCGGTGCGGTACGGCCGCAAGTCGGTGAGCGACGTCGAGGGCTCCTGGCCACCGGACGGCCACCGGGGCAAGGTCCTCCGGGTCGACGGCCGGACGGCGGTGGTCGCCGGCAACACCGCCACCGAGCTGACCCTCGCCGAGGTACGGCCCGACGCCGCCACCGCGTGGAACGAAGCGGTGCCCGAGCCCGGCAGCCGGTACGAGCTGCCCGCCCCGCCGCCGGTCCGGGCCGGGATCACCGTCAACGCGCCGGTCGACTCGGCGACCGTCCACGGCAACCGGGTGTGGGACACCGGCGCCGGGACCCAGACGTACGGGTTGTGGATCACCGAGCGGGGCAGTTGCGTGGCCTGCCGGATCGAGGACAACGACCTCGCCGGCAACGGCGACGGCGGGGTACGCCTGGACACGCCGCCGGTGGGCGGCCGGTGGACCCGCAACCACACCGACGACGGCTGACCCTCCGTCAACCTCGGTGTCGGGCGTCGAGCAGCTCGTCGAGCGCCAGGGCCGTGGTGATCAGGGAGAGATGGCTGAATGCCTGCGGGAAGTTGCCGATCTGCTGCCCGGTGAGGGCGATCTCCTCCGCGTAGAGGCGGAGGTGGTTGCTGAAGGTGAACATCTTCTCGAACGTGAGCAGGGCGTCGTCGAGTCGCCCGGAGCAGGCCAGGGCCGCGACGTACCAGAAGGTGCACATGTTGAACGTGCCCTCGTCGCCGGGGAGCCCGTCCGGCGCCTCGGAGGGCTTGTAGCGGTGCACGAGGCTGTCGGAGACCAGATCCTTGTCGATGGCCTGCAGGGTGGACTGCCACAACGGGTCGCTCGGGGTGACGAACCCGACCGACGGCATGATGAGCAGCGCGGCGTCGAGGACCTGCTCCCCGTACGCCTGGACGAAGGAGCGGCGGTTCCAGTCGTACCCCCGCAACATGATCTGGTTGTAGATGGCGTCCCGTTCGCGGACCCAGCGGGGGACGTCCCCCGGGCGGCCGTGGCGGGCGGAGAGGCGGATGGCCCGGTCCATCGCCACCCACGACATCAGGCGGCCGAAGGTGTAGTCGCGGGGGTGGCTGCGGCTCTCCCAGATGCCGGCGTCCGGCTGGTTCCAGTTGTCGCAGAGCCAGTCGACCATCCGGACGGTGCTGCGCCACACCTGGTGCGAGGTGCGGATGCCCTGCAGGTCGGCGAAGAGCATGGCGTCCAGGGCCTCGCCGTGGATGTCGAGCTGGAGTTGGTCGGCGGCGCCGTTGCCGATCCGGACCGGCCCCGACCCCATGTACCCCTCCAGGTGGTCGAGGACCTCCTCGTGCAGGTCGGACGAGCCGTCCACCCGGTACATGATCTTGAGGGGTGCCGCGTGGTCGCCGGCCTCGCGGATGCGCTCGTCGAGCCAGGTCATGTACCGGGCCGCCTCGTCGGTGAAGCCCAGCCCGAGCAGGGCGTGCACCGAGAAGGAGGTGTCGCGGATCCAGGTGTAGCGGTAGTCCCAGTTGCGGGTGCCGCCGATCTCCTCGGGCAGGGAGGCGGTCGGTGCGGCGATCATGGCGCCGGTCGGCGCGTACGTCATGAGCTTCAGCGTGATCGCGGACCGTTCCACCATCTCCCGCCACCGCCCGGTGTACCGGGACCGGTCGAGCCAGCGGCGCCAGTAGTCGCGGGTGAACTCGAACAGCGCCTGGACCTCCTCGGCGGTGAAGCGGCGGGGTGCCTCGGTGCCGGCGGTCTCCATGACGATCGCGCCCGTGTCACCCTCCTGCAGGGTGGTGAAGGCGAGCAGGTCCCCGTCGATGTTCTGCAGGTTCTCGATCGGGATCAGCCGCCCGTCGGGGTGGGAGGCGTGCAGCGTCAGGGTCGCCGACGGGGCCCGGAAGACGGCACCGTCCGCGTGCATCTCCAACTCGTGCCGCTCACGTCCGTAGTTGAAGCGGGGGCAGCACTCGGCGCGGAACCTCATGCTGCCCCGCACCATGTTGATGATCCGGACGATCCGGTGCTGGTCGGTGGGCCGCTCGCCGGTCACCGGCATGAAGTCGACGATCTCGCTGACGCCGTCCGCGCTGATGAAGCGGGTGATGAGGATCGGCGTGTCCGGCAGGTAGAGCTGCTTGCTGATGTACCGGATGCCGTCGGGCACGATCGAGAAGTAGCCGCCGCGCCGGCGGTCCAGCAGCGCGCCGAAGATGCTGGGCGAGTCGAACCGGGGCGCACAGAACCAGTCGATGGTGCCGTTGCGGGTGACCAGGGCGGCGGTCTGCAGGTCCCCGATGAGACCGTGATCCTCGATGGCCGGGTAGGCCCGCATGCCGGTCTCCCCGTTTTCCCACGACACCTGTCGAACCTTAGGGACGCGGGGGCGGCGGGTGGCCGGGAAGGCGAGCCGACCACCCGTCCGGGTTACGGCACGCGCGGTGCCCCCGGGGCCGCTTCCGGGGTTCCGGTTCTACAGTGGCAGCCGGTCCGCGCCGGCCAGCACGCCGACCAGGTGGCCGCGGCTGGTGACGGCGGATCGGGTAAGCACTGGCGCATGACGTCGACGATGCTGGTGATCGGGCCGAGGCTGGCGGTCGCGCTGGTCGTCCTGACGGCGCTGGCCGCGGCCGTCGCGACGGTGGGCCGGCTCGGTCACGGGCGGCAGATCGTCGTCGCCGCGGTCCGCGCCACGCTGCAACTGGCGGCGGTGTCGGTGGCGATCGCGGCGATCGTCGGGTCGCTCTGGGCGACCGCCGGGTTCGTGCTGCTCATGTGCACCGTCGCCGCCGTGACCGCCGGCCGCCGGATCACCGGCGGCGGACGGGGCTGGTGGGCCGGCGTGCCGATCGTCGCGGGAAGCCTGCCGCTCGTGGTGGCCCTGCTCCTGACCGGCCTGCTGCCGGTGCGGGGGATCGCGGTCATCCCGGTCGCCGGCATCCTGATCGGCGGGGCGATGACCGCCACCTCGCTGGCCGGCCGCCGGGCGTTGGACGACCTGACCGGCCGGCGCGGCGAGGCGGAGGCGGCCCTCGCGCTGGGCCTGCTCCCGCGCGACGCGGTGCTGCTGGTGTGCCGCCCGGCGGCCGGTCAGGCGTTGATTCCCGCGCTGGACCAGACGCGGACGGTCGGCCTGGTGACCCTGCCGGGGGCGTTCGTCGGCGTGCTGCTCGGCGGCGCCGACCCGCTCACCGCCGGCGTGACACAGCTGTTCGTGCTCATCGGCCTGCTGGCCGTGGAGGCGGTCGCGGTGGTGCTCACCGTGGAGCTGGTGGCCCGCGGCCGGCTCCGGCGCGGCGGCGCGGCCGAGGGACGGTGACCGGTCAGGGCGCACCCCGCGTGCGGGACGTCCCGCCGGCGCCGCCCTCCCTGGAGCGGGTGATGACGCTGAACCCGCCGTCGGACTCCATCCGCACCTCACGCGCGTCGGCGAGGTCATCGACGCCCTGCTCGCGCAGCTTGGCGTACAGCTCCTCCTCGGTGACCAGCTCCCGGCGCATGTTGCGGCGCAGCATCCGGCCGTCCCGCACGAGGACCAGCGAACCGGGACGGATCACGCGGGCGGCGGCCGGCCACCGGTACGCGAGCGCGTCGAGCAGGCACGCCCAACCGATGATCGTCGCGACCAGGACCACCCCGTCGGCCAGGGAGGTGTAGTCCTTCGCCATGCCGTTCTGGGCCGCGTCCGCGATCAGCACGATCACCAGCAGGTCCGTGACGCCCGTGGTACCGCTCTCCCGCTTCAGGAGGACCCGGAGCAGGAAGAACAGCGTCAGGTACATCACGCTGCCCCGGACGACGATCTCCAGCAGCGGAGTGTCCGGCGTGAACACGGCCCGCCAGTCGACCACGGCAGCGGCTACCCGTCCGTGCGGTGTTCACACGCGCCGGGGTGGAGTCACTGCTCGTCGTCGATGACCTCGGTACGGTCGCCGCGGGTGACGGTCGGCGGGAGGTGCTCGTCCGGCTGTGGCGCCTGCGCCGGCGTGTGGTGCGGGTCCCCGTCGGGTGAGTACAGCACCCGGTCGGTCTTCGGGCTCTTCTCCCGACTCTCCTCCGGCTCCGTCACGTCACTCTCCCCCCGGTCGCGTGTGCCCTCCACGCTACGCGGCCCGGCCGTTGGCCGATCCCGTTTCCGCCGCGTGCGTCACCGCCACACGGTGACCTGGTCGGCGGCCAGCGCCCGCTGCCCCTCGAACGCCCGGTACGGCTCCGGGGCACGCAGGCGGCGGCGCGTCAGAACGCGCGGTGGCGCGGGTGCGGGATCCAGCCGAGGAACCGCTCCCGCAGGGCGGCCGGCGGCGACCGCAGGTCCGCGGTGGCGGCGGTCAGGCAGGCCGCCAGGTAGACGCTGAGGTTGGCCGGGTGCGGCCCGTACTCCCGCAGCAGCAACTGGCGGCGGGTCGGACACGGCCAGCTCTGCCCGCAGTCCCGGCACTCCCACGCGGGAGTCACGGGTTCGTGACGATCCGACACCGCTCACCTCCGCGAGCGTGTGCCGCCGGGATGGCGGCGGGCTCGCGGTCACGTAACGAGAGTCGACGCGGCGGGGTTCCGGCGGCACGACCGACGGCCGGGGTATCCGACCGAGTGGGGGACTGCCAGCCGCCTGACGGCGTACGCGGCGTGACCGACCGCCGTCGCGGGCGCCCCGATCGGAGCCGCCACCCGCTACGTCACCGGCTAGAGCCGCCTGGGGAGGCCGGCGGCGCGACCCGGGCGACGAGCTTCCGGGGCGCCAGGCGGCAGTAGCTCTCGGTGAGCAGTTCGGCCAACTCGTCCCAGTCGAAACCGTCGTCGACGACCAGCCCCAGGACGTCGGCGCCCCAGCCGGGCTTGAAGAACGGGTGGCCGCCGGCGACCAGCGCCTGGATCTCGTCCACCGGTGACCGGAACGTCAGGACGCAGACCGGCTCGTCGGTCCCGACCGCCCGCGCGTACGACATCTGGTGGTCGGGGTCGACGGTGAGCACGTGGGCGAAGGTGCGCTTGCGCACGCGCCAGCGCACGCCCACCCAGGCCGGCTCCTCGTACGCCTCCGGCAGGCCGAGACAGATCGGGCGCAGCCGGTCGAGAAGCTCGGGCGGGACATCCCCAGGTCCGGTCACGCCCGCACGTTAACCCGTACCTCCGACACCGCCTCGGCGCGGCGAGCCGACCCGGTCCCGGCGGAGGACGGTCACCAGCACGCCCAGCGCGACCGCCTGGACCGTCGCGGTCACCGCGACGAGCAGCGGAACGGACGTCTCGTACAGCCCGCCGGTCAGCGCACCACCCGCGGCGGCGGCGACGCCGACCACCGCGCCGAACACTCCGTACGCCGTGGCCCGCCGGCCCGGCCCCACGAGATCCGCGACCGTGGCCTTCAACGTGGACTCCTGCACGCCCAGCACGGCACCCCACACCAGCACGCCGGCCACCGCCGGCCCGACCGTGGGGGAGAAGGCGAGCGCGGGAACGGCGGCGGCCACGACCGGCAGCACGACCAGGACCCGGGCGCCGTACCGGTCGTACGCCCACCCGGTGGCGATGGCGGCCACCGCGTCGACGACCATCGCGGCCGCGTAGAGCACCGGCACCGCCGCCGCGGGCAGCAGGTCCGCCGCCACCAGGTGGAAGGAGAGCACGCCGAACGTGGCGAACCCGGTCATGGTCAGCCCCGCGAAGGCGGCATACACCCAGAACCTGCCCGGCAGCCGGCTCGCCGCCCCCGGCGTCGCCCGGTCCCGCTGTCGCGGCTGCTCGGCGGGCCGGCCGGTCTCGTAACGGGCCGGGTGCGGGACCCGCACCCGCAACCACGCCAGGACGGTGAGGGTGAGCGCTCCCGGCACCGCGAGCGCGAGCAGGGCCGGGCCGTAGTCGCCGCCGCTCGCCGCCAGCACGGCGGCCACCGCCAGCGGCCCCGCCAGCGCTCCCGCCTGGTCCAGCGCCTCGTGCGCCGCGAAGCCGCGACCGCGACCGGTCACGGCGGCGGCGTGGGAGAGCAACGTGTCCTTCGCCGGCTGGCGGACGGCCTTCCCGACCCGTTCGGCGATGATCAGCGCCCCGGCGACCCAGACGACCGAGGCGAGACCCAGCAACGGGACACTGACGACGGTGAGCCCGTACCCGGCGACCGCCCACGCCCAGAAGCGGCCGGTACGGTCCGCCAGCGGCCCGGACACCAGCCGCAGCACCAGCGCGGACGCCTCGCCCACGCCGGTGATGACGCCCACCGTGAGTGCGCTCGCCCCCAGGTCGGCCAGGAGCGGCCCGGTGATCGACCGGGCGCCCTCGTAGACGACGTCGGCGAGCATCGCCACCACGCCGAACCAGAGCACGAACCGCCACGCCGACAGGGGCGGACGGGCGGGTCCGGTGTCGGCGGGTCCGGCCGGTGGCGGCATGCCCTCAGTCTGCCGCCCGGCGCGCCGGCCGACGGTCAGTCGGGCAGGAGCGGCATCTCCACTCCGGGATCGCGGCCGAGCAGCGTCGCCCGGGTCAGCGCAGCCGAGCCGAAGCGGCTGCGCACCGCGTCCACCGCGGCGTCCAGGTCGGCTCCCGGGTCGCGGTCGAACGGCAGCGCCGGCTGCACCGGGGCGTCGTCCAGGTTGCCGACCGAGACGCCGATCAGCGTGACGCCCCGTCGCTCGATCTCCGGCAGCGCCGCGCGCAGCAGCGCCCGCGCGGTGGCCAGCAGCGGTGCCGTGTCGGCCGTCGCCTTGCCGATCGTGTGCGAGCGGGTCGCCCGCGTGTAGTCGGCGAAGCGCAGCCGCAGCATCACCGTACGGCCCGAACGGGCGGCGGACCGCATCCGGCGGGTCACCCGGTCCACCAGGCCGGCGAGGATCGCGTCCAGGTCGGCGGGGGAGTGCGGACCACGCCCGAGGGCGTGCTGCGCGCCCATCGACGACCGCCGCCGCCCCACCTGCACCGGTCGCGGGTCGCGGTTGTGCGCCAGCGCCTGCAGGTGCCGGCCGGCCCCCGCGCCGAGCAACGTCACCAGCGTCGCCTCCCCGAGCCGGGCGACCTGGCCGACGGTGCGGATGCCCCGCTCGCGCAGCTTCGCCGCGGTCACCGGGCCCACGCCCCACAGCCGCTCGACCGGCAGCGGGTGCAGGAACGCCAGTTCCTGCCCGGGTGGGACGACCAGCAGCCCGTCAGGTTTGGCGACGCCGCTGGCCACCTTGGCGAGGAACTTCGTCCGGGCGACGCCGACCGTGATCGGCAGCCCGACCTGCTCGCGGACCTCCCGGCGCAGTCGGACCGCGATGTCGGCCGGCGGACCGACCAGCCGGCGCAGGCCGCCCACCTCGAGGAACGCCTCGTCGACCGAGAGCCCCTCGACCAGCGGCGTCGTGCGCCGGAAGATCTCGAACACCGCGCGGCTGGCCGCCGTGTACGCCGCCATCCGTGGCGGCACCACGACCGCGTCGGGGCAGAGCCGGCGTGCCTGGCGGCCGTTCATCGCGCTGCGGACGCCCCGCGCCTTGGCCTCGTAGCTGCAGGCGAGCACCACGCCACCGCCGACGATGACCGGCCGGCCGCGCAGGCGGGGGTCGTCCCGCTGCTCGACCGACGCGTAGAACGCGTCCAGGTCGGCGTGCAGGACGGTGGCCTCGGTCGACACGGACACATGTTCGCACACCTGTTCGGAAAGTCGTACTGACCTGCCCGAACGGTGTCGGGGTCGGTCAGGCTTCCGCCCGCTCCAGCAGTGCCTTGAGTCGCGCCAGGTCCTTCCGGTTGGCCCGACGCATCGCGCCGGCCAGCACCGGCGCGGCGATCGACGCGAAGCCGCTCGGCTCGCCCCGGTTGCGCAGCGTCATGCGGGTACGCCGCGCGTCCAGCGGCTCCCAGCGGTAGGTGGTCTCCATCGGGAACGGGCCCTCCGCCGTCCGCATCACCAACCGATCGTCGGACACCAGCTCGACGATCTCGTACGTGTAGGCCAGCCGCCGGCCGAGGAAGTGCGCCACGAACGCCACCCGGGAGCCGACCCGCAGCGGCGGGGGCGTCCGCCACTCCACGGACGTGATGTTCACGTACCAGGCCGGAGCGTTCGTCGGGTCGCCCGCGAACGCCGCCACCTCGGCGACCGGGCGGTCGATCACGACCTCCGACACCACGTCCACCGCCACGGGGACCTCCCGACAGCCAGCGCCCGGAACCTCCAGACGTCCGTCCAGTCTCCCAGGACGGCCGGGACCGGGTGGGGCGGGAGCCGTGACGACCGGCCGGCCGGGCGACCCGACCGTGCCGCGCAACCACTCTCGCAGGCCGACGTCCGGATGTCGGGGCCGGGCCCACGCGTCCGGAAGGCGCGCCGAAGTGCCGGAGCCGCGCCGACTACAGGTCGGCGAACGGCGCCGCGTACGCGAACTCGCCCTTGATGGTGTCGCGCCAGGCCGTCAGCGGACGGGCCTGGAAGTGGGCACCCCACGCCGGCACCGGCGGGGTGACGCCCAGGTCGACCGCGGGCCGGAACCCGAACCGCGGGTAGTAGTCCAGGTGGCCGAGGAGCACCGCGAGGGGCTCGTCGAGCGCGTCCGCGGCGCCCAGCACGGCGTGCATCAGCGCCGACCCGACGCCGCGCCGCTGCCAGGCCGGCAGCACACCGAGCGGCCCGATCCCCAGGGCGACCGGCTCGCCGTCGACGTGCCCACGGGTGGCCACCACGTGCCCCACCACCTGCCCGTCGACCACGGCGACGAGAGAGAGCGCCGGTAGCCAGCCGGCGTCGGCGCGCAGCGCGTCGACCAGGCCGGCCTCCACCGGTACGGCGTCCGGCCGCTGCGCGTCGGCGAAGGCGGCCGCGTGCACGGCGTGGATGGCGGCGACGTCGGCGGGGGACTCACGTCGGATCAGCACCGCGCCACCGTACGCGAGACCGGCCGGACGGCACCCGCGATATTTCCTGCTCAGCCCACGGCCGTCGGGGAGGGGGGCGCGCTGCCGCCCTGCGGCGCCTCGGCGGTCAACAGCCGGACGATCTCGGCCCGGTCGGCGGCGGACGGGAGCCCCCAGCCGGGGCGGTACGCGTACACCTCGTCCAGCGGGGTGGAGGCGGTACGGCCGTCGAGGACCTCGACCGAGCCCGTGTCGATCAGCCCGGGATGCTCGACGCCGCACGCCTCGGCGACCTTCATCAGGTCGCGCCGCAGGGTCCGGACGTAGTTGGCGGCCCGCACCGACTTGCGGGCCGGGTCGAGGCCCCGGGTCAGCCACGCGTTCTGGGTGGCGACGCCGGTGGGGCAGGTGTCGGTGTGGCACTTCTGGGCCTGGATGCAGCCGATGGCCAGCATGGCCTCCCGCCCGACGTTCACCATGTCGGCGCCGAGGGCGAACGCGACCACGGCGTTGTCCGGCAGGCCGAGCTTGCCCGCGCCGACGAAGACCACCCGCTCGTGCAGGTCCCGCTCGGCGAAGACCCGGTAGACCCGCGAGAAGCCCTGCTGGAACGGCAGCGACACCGAGTCGGTGAAGATCAGCGGCGCGGCGCCCGTGCCGCCCTCGCCGCCGTCGACCGTCACGAAGTCCACGCCGCGGCCGGTGTCGCGCATCAGCGTGGTCAGCTCCGCCCAGAACCCGAGGTCGCCGACGGCGGACTTGATGCCGACCGGCAGGCCGGTCTCGGCGGCGAGCAGTTCCACCCAGTCCAGGAGACTGTCGCAGTCGGAGAACTCGGCGTGCCGCGACGGGCTGACGCAGTCCCGGCCCGGAGGGATCCCGCGGGTCGCGGCGATCTCGGCGGACACCTTCGCCGCCGGCAGCAGGCCACCGAGACTCGGCTTCGCGCCCTGGCTGAGCTTGATCTCCAATGCCTTCACCGGCGCACCGGCGACCAGGTCCTTGAGCCGTTCGAGGCTGAACCGGCCGTGCTCGTCGCGGCAGCCGAAGTACGCGGTGCCGATCTGGAAGACCAGGTCACCACCCTTTCGGTGGTACGGCGACAGCCCGCCCTCGCCGGTGTTGTGCAGGCAGCCGGCCAGGGCCGCGCCCCGGTTCAGCGCCTCCACGGCGTTGCCGGAGAGCGAGCCGAAGCTCATGCCGGAGATGTTGACCACCGACTCCGGACGGAACGCGCGCGCCCGGCCCCGGGCGGCGCCGAGCACCTTCGCGCAGGGCAGCGTGACGTCGTGCCCGGCGGTGGGGGACGACGGCGGCACCGTACGGCCGAACGTGCGGTGCTTGATGATCGGGTACCCGGGGGTGTACTCGATGTCGTTGTCGGTGCCGAACCCGAAGTAGTTGTTCTCTTCCTTCGCCGACGCGTACACCCAGCGCCGCTGGTCGCGGGTGAACGGCCGCTCCTCGTTGTTGCCGGCCACGATGTACTGGCGCAGCTCGGGCCCGATGGACTCCAGCAGGTAGCGGGCGCGGCCGAGGACCGGGAAGTTGCGCAGCAGCGCGTGGTCGCGTTGGAGCAGGTCGCGTGCGGCGAGGGCCGCGACGGCGGCGACGGCGGCGGGTACGGCTCGACGGGCCCAGTTCATGCCCGCCACTCTTTCCGCGATGGTCGCCGGTCAAACGGGCCGGCGTCCCACCACTCGCGGTCCGTTGGTCCCGCAACTAGAGTCGACTCACCATCCCGTGGATCGATTCGACGGCATCCGCCACGGTGAGGAGCGCGCCATGGGTATGCCCGACGAGGTCGAGATCGCCGGTCCCCGGCACGACCGTTTTCAGGAGATCCTCACGCCGGAGGCGCTCGGCTTCCTCGCCGAACTGCACCGCGCCTTCGACGCCAGACGGCGTGAGCTGCTCGCCCGGCGCGCGGAACGGGAGGCCACGCTCGCCAACGGTGGCCTGCTGGACTTTCTGCCCGAGACCCGGCACGTCCGCGACGGCGACTGGCGGGTCGCGCCGCCGGCACCCGGGCTCGTCGACCGCCGGGTGGAGATCACCGGGCCGACCGACGCGAAGATGACGATCAACGCCCTCAACTCGGGCGCGAAGGTGTGGCTCGCCGACCACGAGGACGCCAACACACCCCTCTGGGAGAACATGATCGGTGGCCAGCTCGTCCTGCGCGACGCGATCGACCGGAGGCTCGCCTTCACCTCGCCGGAGGGCCGGCGCTACACGCTGAACGAGGGCGAGTTGGCGACCATCGTCGTCCGGCCGCGCGGCTGGCACCTCACCGAGAAGCACATCCTGGTCGACGGCGAGCGCACCTCGGGCAGCCTCGTCGACTTCGGCCTGTACTTCTTCCACTGCGCCGCGCGGCAGCTCGAGCGCGGCTCCGGTCCGTACTTCTACCTGCCGAAGATGGAGAGCCATCTGGAGGCCCGGCTCTGGAACGACGTCTTCCTGCTCGCCCAGGAGCGGCTCGGTATCCCCCGCGGCACGATCCGCGCGACCGTGCTGATCGAGACCTACCCGGCGGCGTTCGAGATGGAGGAGATCCTCTACGAACTGCGCGAGCACTCCGCCGGACTCAACGCCGGCCGGTGGGACTTCATGTTCAGCGTCATCAAGAAGTTCCGCACGCGGGGGCGGGACTTCCTGCTGCCCGACCGCAACGCGGTGACGATGACGGCCCCGTTCATGCGGGCGTACACCGAACTGCTGGTGCGGACCTGCCACAAGCGGGGCGCGCATGCCATCGGCGGGATGGCGGCCTTCATCCCGAGCCGCCGCGACCCGCGGGTGAACGAGACGGCCCTGGCGAAGGTCCGCGACGACAAGACCCGCGAGGCGGGCGACGGCTTCGACGGGTCCTGGGTGGCCCACCCCGACCTGGTGCCGATCTGCCGGGAGGTCTTCGACGGCGTCCTCGGCGACCGACCGCACCAGCTCGACCGGACCCGCGACGACGTGCGGGTCAGCGCGGCGCAACTGCTCGACGTGCGGAGCACACCCGGGCGGATGACCGAGGCGGGGCTGCGCAACGGCGTCAGCGTCGGCATCCAGTACCTGGCGAGCTGGCTGCGCGGCACCGGCGCGGTGGCCATCTTCAACCTGATGGAGGACGCTGCGACGGCCGAGATCTCCCGGTCGCAGGTGTGGCAGTGGCTGCACAACGGCGTCACCCTCGACGACACCGGCGACAAGGTCAGCCGCCAGCTCGTCGAGCGCCTCGCCGACGAGGAGCTGGCGAAGCTGCCGGGCGACCCGGCCGACTACGCCGAGGCGCGGGAGCTGTTCATGGAGGTGGCCGTGGCCGACGACTTCGTGGACTTCCTGACCCTGCCCGCGTACGAGCGGATGCCCTGATCCGAGAGCGCGACGGGAGGTCGGCGATGACCACGACGGACATCAGCAGCCTCGCCGCGCGACTGCGGGCGGCGCTCGGCGACCGGCAGGTGATCAGCGACCGGCAGGAGCTGCGCACCTACGAGTGCGACGGACTGGCCCAGTACAAGGTCGTTCCCGCGCTCGTCGCCCTGCCGCGCACCGCCGCCGAGTGCGCGGCGACCGTCCGGGCCTGTGCGGACGCCGGCGTGCCGTTCGTCGCGCGCGGCTCCGGCACCGGGCTGTCCGGCGGGGCGCTGCCGCACGCCGACGGGGTGCTCATCGTGACCTCGCAGATGCGCGCGATCCGGGAGATCGCCCCGCACGACGAGCGGGCCGTGGTCGAGCCGGGAGTGATCAATCTTCAGGTGACCAGGGCCGCGGCGCCGTACGGCTACCACTACGCGCCGGATCCGTCGAGTCAGCAGATCTGCTCGATCGGCGGCAACGTCGCGGAGAACTCGGGCGGCGCGCACTGCCTGAAGTACGGCTTCACCACCAACCACGTGACCGGGCTGGAGGTGGTCACCCCCGACGGCGACGTGGTCCGCCTGGGCGGCCGGGCGCCCGACGCGCCGGGCTACGACCTGCTCGGCGCCTTCGTCGGCTCGGAGGGGACGCTCGGCATCGCCACCGAGGTGACCGTACGGCTCACCCGGTCACCGGAGGCGGTGCGTACGCTGCTCGCCGCCTTCGCCACGACGGACCAGGCCGGGGCGGCGACCTCCGCGGTCATCGGCGCCGGGATGGTCCCCGCGGCGATCGAGATGATGGACGCGCTCGCCATCGAGGCCGCCGAGGCGGCTGTCCAGTGCGGCTATCCCGCCGGGGCGGGGGCGGTGCTGATCGTCGAACTCGACGGCCCGGCCGCCGAAGTCGACGCCCAGTTCGCCGACGTCGAGCGGCTCTGCCGCGACAACGGCGCCTTCGAGATCCGGATCGCCGCGGACGACGCCGAGCGGGCGCTGTTCTGGAAGGGCCGCAAGTCGGCGTTCGCCGCGGTCGGGCGGATCAGCCCCGACTACATCGTCCAGGACGGGGTCATCCCGCGCACCGCGCTGCCCGAGGTGCTGCGCCGCATCGCGGAGATCTCCGCGCAGCGCGGCGTCCGGGTGGCCAACGTCTTCCACGCCGGCGACGGCAACCTGCACCCGCTGGTGCTCTTCGACGACGGCGTCGAGGGCCAGGCCGAACAGGCGGAGGAGGTCTCCGGCGCGATCCTCGACCTCTGCATCGAACACGGCGGTTCGATCACCGGCGAGCACGGCGTCGGCATGGACAAGGCGAAGTTCATGCCGCGCATGTACACCGACGACGATCTGGACACGATGCAACTGCTCCGGTGCGCCTTCGACCCGCGCGGACTGGCCAACCCGGGCAAGGTCTTCCCGACCCCGCGGCTCTGCGGGGAGGTGCCGGGCCGGCGCAAGGGCGCGCACCCGGCGCAGGAGGCGGGCCTGGCGGAGGTGTTCTGATGTCCGACCGCGTCCTCGACGCCCTTCGCGCCGCGGCCGGCGCCGACGCCGTGCGGCCGGCCGGCGCCGGCGACGTCGTCTCCGGCGTCCAGCCCCGCTACCTCGCCATGCCCGGCTCCACCGAGGAGGCGGCCGCCCTGCTGCGTGCCGCCGCCGCGCACGAACTGGCCGTGGTCGTCGACGGTGGTGGCACCAAGCAGGACTGGGCGAATCCGCCGCGTCGGCTGGACCTGCTGCTCAGCACCCGCCGGCTCACCGGCGTGGTGGAACACGCGGCCGGGGACCTCGTGGTCGTCGTCCGGGCCGGCACCCCGCTGGCGGAACTGCGGGCCAAGCTGGCCCCCGCCGGCCAGCAGTTCGCCCTGGACGAGCCGATGCCGGGCGCGACCGTCGGCGGCACGGTGGCGGTCAGCACCAGCGGGCCCCGGCGGATGCTCTACGGCACGGTCCGCGACCTGCTGATCGGCGTCACGATGGTGCGCCCCGACGGGGTGGTGGCCCGCGCCGGCGGCAAGGTCGTGAAGAACGTCGCCGGGTACGACCTCGGCAAGCTCGTCGCCGGCTCGTACGGCACCCTCGGGCTGATCACCGAGTGCGCGTTCCGGTTGCACCCGCTGCCCGCCGCGAGCGCGTACGTGTGTCGCCGGGCCGAGGACGCCGCCGAGGCGGGCCGTCTCGCCGCCGCCGTGCTCGCGGCGCAGGTGGTACCGAGCGCACTCGAGGTCGACGCGGCGCCCGACGGCGGGGTGGAGGTCGCCGTGCTGCTGGAGGGAACGCCGAAGGGCGTGGGAGAGCGGGTCGCCGCCACCCGGCGGTTGCTCGGCGGGGGAACGGCCGCGGCCGCCCCGCCGCCGTGGTGGTCGGCTCTCCCGTGGCGGACGGGCGAGGTCGGGGTGAAGCTCACGGCGGCCCTCTCCGGCGTGCCGCGCCTGCTCGCGGCGGCCGGCGAGGCACGGCGCCGACACCAGGTCCCGCTGGCCATCCGCGGTTCCGCGGGTACCGGGGTGCTCTACGCCGGCCTGCCCGGTGCCGCGCGACCCGATGCGGTGGCCCGGCTCGTCGCGGACCTGCGCGCCGCGGCGGCGGCCGTCGCGGGCCACGCCGTCGTGCTCACCGCGCCGGCGGCGGTGCGCGAGCGGGTCGACCTGTGGGGGCCGGTGCCCGGGCTCAACCTGATGCGCCGGGTCAAGCGGCAGTTCGACCCGGACGGGCGCTTCGCTCCCGGCCGCTTCGTGGGAGGGATCTGAGGTGGCCGGTCACGTCCCGGCCCAGGGCGGCGTCGGACGGCCGCGGGGCAGCCGAGCGGAGAGCGCACCCCGGGACGTCCTGGGACCGGTCGCCGCCGCGCCGGGCGAACCGGCCTTCGACGACCACCACCCGCCCCGACGCGACCTGGTCAACGACTGCGTGCACTGCGGCTTCTGCCTGCCCATCTGCCCGACCTACCTGCTGTGGGGCGAGGAGATGGACTCGCCCCGGGGGCGGATCTACCTGATGAAGGAGGGGCTCGACGGCGAGCCGCTGACCGCGTCGATGGTCGAGCACTTCGACCGCTGCCTGGGCTGCATGGCCTGCGTCACCGCATGCCCGTCGGGCGTCCGGTACGACCGGCTCATCGAGGACACCCGCCAGCAGGTGGAACGCCGGCATTCCCGGTCCCGCCGGGAGCGGGCGCTGCGGGCCGCCGTCTTCGGCCTCTTCCCGTACCCGAAGCGGCTGCGCCTGCTGCGCGGCCCGCTGCGGGCGTACCAGGCGACCGGCCTGCGCCGGCTGGTGCGGCGCACCGGGCTGCTCCCGCGCCTGGCCCCGACGCTCGCCGCGCTCGAAGCGTTGGCCCCCCGGATCGGGCGGGCCGCCCGGACTCCCCGGCGGGTGCCCGCGCAGGGGGAGAAGCGGGCGACGGTCGGCATGCTCGCCGGCTGCGTGCAGCGCGCCTTCTTTCCCGACGTCAACGCGGCCACCGCGCGGGTCCTCGCCGCGGAGGGGTGCGAGGTGGTCGTCCTCGCGGACCGGCAGGGTTGCTGCGGCGCCCTGAGCATCCACAACGGACGTGAGGCCGAGGCGCGCCGCTTCGCCAGGGCGCTGATCGACGTCTTCTCCTCCGCCGGCATCGACTGGTTCGTCGTCAACGCCGCCGGGTGCGGATCGTCCCTGAAGGAGTACGGCGAGCTGCTCCGCGACGACCCCGAGTACGCCGAGCGGGCCGCGGCGTTCGCCGCGACGGTGCGCGACCTGTCCGAGGTGCTGGTCGAGCTGGGACCGGTCGCCCGGCGTCACCCGTTGCCGGTGACCGTCGCCTACCACGACGCCTGCCATCTGGCACACGCGCAGGGAGTGCGGGCGCAGCCGCGTGAGCTGCTGTGCGCCATTCCTGGGCTCGAGTTGCGGGAGATCGCCGACGCCGAGATCTGCTGCGGATCGGCCGGCGTCTGGAACGTGTTGAATCCGGAGCCGGCGGCGCAGCTGGGCGAGCGCAAGGCCCGCGACGTGCTCGCCGCCGGCGCCGACCTGCTCGTCACCGCCAACCCGGGCTGTCTCATGCAGATCGCGTCGGCGGTTCAGCGGCTCGGCGGCACCGTCGCCCTCGCCCACACCGCCCAGGTCCTCGACGCGTCGATCCGTGCCCGACCCGTCACCGACCTGCTGCGGTGAAAAGAGGGTGGCGTCCCGCTACTGCTGCGCGTTGAGAAATCCGACGGCGGTGGCGGTCCACCAGCCGGCTTGAGAGATCACCATGACCAGGGCCGCGGTCAGCAGAAGCCTGCGCGGTGGGATCTCTCCGTTCAGTTCCGCCAACCGCCGCTGCACCTGCCGCGCGCAGAGACCGTTGATCGCCACGGCCAGCACCGCGACGAGTTTGACCACGGTCAACGGCGCCGATGTGTCGGGCGCGAGGAGAACACCGCTGAGCGTCAGTCCGCCCAGGCCGAGCCAGATCGGCGCGTGGACGCCGCGCGCGACCTGCATGACGGTAGCCAGGGTTCGGCGTCGCAGCAGCCACATCAGAGCGAACCAGTCCAGGGTCAGCACCGCGCCGAAGCCCAGCACCAACGCGGCCAGATGGCCGAAGAGCGCCAACTGCCGGACGCCCTCGCTCGCCCCTACATGGGGGGCGCCAAGGAACATCGCCGTCCAGGCAACCACCAGCGCCAGTGGCAGAAGACAGGACGCGGCCCGGCGCCGGAGCCGGGAACGGCGCAACCGGGGGACGCGCGCGCTCCCATCCAGAGCTGTCATGGCAATCTCCGCAGTGTTGGGGATCCGGCCTACGGCGTGGCGGTCATCGACGCGTGCGTCGAACGGTGGTGGGTGGTGCCGGAACGGCGTGGGCGGGCCGTGTCCTGCCGCGGCCCGCCCACTCGGGTCGTCGGTCGCGCCGTCAGCGCTCGGCGATCCAACCGGTCATGATGCCCATGACGTCCTCGTGCGGATGGTCGGCGACGTAGCGGGCCGCGACCTCCAGGACATCGCCGCGACGGACGGTCGCGACCGGAGCGCCGATGCAGGGCGGTGCATCGGAGATCTCCTTGTTGCCGTGCTCGTCGATGAACTCCGGCGAACCACCCAGGACCACGGCGACTTCGCAGATTCGCTGACCCGTGGTGAGGTTGGTGGCCGTGATGGTCCTACCACCGTGGTGCAGGTGACCCTTCACGTAGACGACCTCACCGCTCACCGTCGACCTCCACCGCGCGGTTCGGGTGGTGTCTCCCGCGGGAACGTCGAAGGTGGGGTTGAGACAGCTCACCACGTCCAACCACATCGGGGTGACCGGCGTCAGTCGCCGCGCGGCCAGGCCGGTCACGTACGTGTACTCGATGGAGATGTAGACCGTCTTCTGCTCGTGGGCGTGGTTCATCAGGTCGTACACCATGCTCCAGCGGTCGCCCGAGTCGATCCGCATCCCGTACCCGGCGGGCAGGGTCACCGGGGTTCGTTCGTTCCCCGACGAGAACACGCGTTTCGGGCCCAGCCCGCCGAGGCGGCACACCAGGTCCGGCTCGCCGAACTGGCCGATCACGGCGTGGTGCAGCATCGGGCCGGTGTTGATGTTGGCGTTCCTGCCGTCCTCGTACACCAGGTTCGGCTTGATCGCCGTCACCATGCAGTCCGAGCACGGCTTCTCGACGTTCAACGCCAGCCGGTTCCCGGTGCTGCCCATCTCGTCGTGCGTGTGGCCGGTGGCGGCGGGAATCGTCCACGAACCGTACCGAATGGTCCTCGTCTCAGTCGCCGAGGCCTGCTGCTCGCCACCGTCCGCGGCGCTCGCCGCCGGGATGCCGCCGACAGTGGTGCCGGCGACCGCGGTGCCGGCGACCGCGACCGCGGCGGCCACCGTCAACGTCAGTCTGCGCAGAGACACGATGTCCTCCTTTTCTGGGCCGAACCCACTTCCAAAACACGCCCAAATATGGACGATTTTGGATAGTGACCGTTCAGTAACCTGACTCACCCAGGATGGCCAGCACCACGACGGATGTCAATGGATTCGAGGCGGTGCGGCTACCCGAAGTTCACGTCCTACGACGGGTCGGGTGGTCTGTGCGCGCCGTCGGGGCCCGCCAACGGCTCCGCCTACGGCTCTGCCAACGGCTCCGCCTACGGCTCTGCCAACGGCTCCGCCTACGGCTCTGCCAACGGCTCCGCCTACGGCCGGCCCTCGTCCACCGGCAATCCGTGATGGCGGGCGAGGGCCAGCAGGGCGACGCGTAGCTGCTGTACGGGCAGCGACGCCACCGGACCGTCGAACCAGCGCGCGATCGCGGTCCCGCCGACCACGCTGAGCATGAAGCGGGCGATCTCGTCGGCGACGGCCGGGCGGTCGGCGAGGCCGAAGACGTGGCCGAGTGAATCGGTGGCCCACTGCCGCAGGGCCAGCCGGTACTGCCCCAGCTCAGCGATGGCCGCGACACCGGTGCCCTGCTCCAGCATCCCGAGGTCGAGCAGCAGCCGTAGGTCGTGCGGGTGCTGCTCGAACGCGGCGGCGGCGCCGTCGAGGAACGCGGTGAGCCGCTCCTCCACCGTGTCACCGGCCGGGATCCCCGGGAGCGAGTCGACGAGGTACTGGCGGGCGCGCCGCAGCACGGCGAGGTAGATCCCGTCCTTGTTGCCGAAGTGCCAGTAGATCGAGCTGGCCGGTGACCCGGAGGCGGCGGAGATCTTCGAAATGGAGGTACCGGCGTAGCCGAGCCGCGCCATCAGTGCCGTGGCGGCGTCGAGGATCGCTTCGCGGGATGGCACCTCGGCACCGTGGAGGGCGGCGTCCTGCATGGCGTCCAGCGTAGGGCCCACCGCCGCCGGTCGCGACGCCCGGTTGCGACCGGCGGCGGTGCCCTGGTCGGCACCGGGGCTTGAAACGACAGCTCGCCGATCAGAACGTGACCAGCGGGTTACCGACGAAGTCGGCGATGAAGTTGACGAAGAAGAAACCGAAGAAGATCACATTGATGATCAGCAGTACGTAATGCCACGCCCGCGGGCGCGCGGCGCGCGGCAGTCTGCTGTTCAGGTAGATCAGCATGAACGGGAAGATCAGCGCGCCCAGGTTGGACATGTTCGCCGACCACTGCACCAGGCTGACCGGCAGCGCGAGGTGCAGGACGACGGCGATGATCACCAGCAGCAGGAGCATGAACGGGTAGTAGAACCGGCGGGGGTCGCCCTCGATCAGGCGCCGCAGCCGCGGACTCGTGGCGTGGGCGGCGTCGGTGGTCACCCGCACCATCGCCTCGAAGATGCCGAGCTGGGTGCTGAACAGGACGAGTACGCCGATCAGCAGCATCCCGTAGAACATCACCTTGCCGTACTCGGGTTCGAGCGCGGTGGCGACGAAGGTCGGCACGGTGGCCTGGGTCGGTTTCTGCCCGGACAGTTGCACCGCCTGTGCCATCAGGATGGTGGGCAGGAGCATGCCCAGCATGGCCCCGACGAAGAAGACGCCCCACATGTCGGTGAGCAGCAGCCGGTACCACCGCTTCCACCGGGCGGCGTTGACAGGGTCGTCCGGGAAGGTGACTCCACTGGCGAGCAGCTCGCGCCGATCGCCGCGCAGTCCGGAGATGTAACCGGTGCGGTAGCCCATGCCGTAACCCTTGTCCCGGTAGTGCCCCATCACGTACCAGTTCAGGCCGGAGGCGAGGGCGGTGAAGCCGGCGAGCCCGCCGAGCTGGGTCGCCGTGATGCCGGCGGGCGGCGCGGCCGGGGTGAAGAATCCGCGGATGCCCTCCCACCACAGGCTCCCGGGCACCACGAGCAGGGTGACGAACAGCAGGGCGACCAGGATGGTCCCGACCATCACCCAGTTGGCCAGTTCAAGGGTGCGACTGATCCGTCTGGCCGCCGCGGTCATGAGGAAGACCAGCACCAGCAGGGCGATCGCCCAGAGCCGCGGCTCCTCGGCTCCGGCCGCCGCCACCTCGCCGTGAACCAGCGCGTACATGCCCTGGCCAGCGGACGCGGCCCAGCCGCCGGCGATGAACGCGAAGATGACCAGGAACACCGACAGCGGCACCCAGAGCAGGTAGCCCGGAGGCACCCGCCCCCAACCGACCACAGGCGCCTCGCCCGTGGCCATCACGTACCGCGATGACTCGACGTTGTAGAACGTCTGCAGGACGGCCGAGACGAGGATCACCCATCCGACGCCGACGAAGCCGAACTGTCCCACCGCCTGCGGGCCGAGCAGCCATTCCCCGCTGCCGATGGAGATGCCGAGAGCGATCAGGCTCGGGCCCAGCGCGTACTTGAACAGCTGGGGGAGCCCGAGCTTGCGTACGCCGAACACCTCTTCCGGCTCGGGCAGGTCCGCGATGGTGAGCGGAGGGCGACTCTTGCCTAGTTGATAGTTGCGGACGTCCGGGGCCTCAGTCACTTCGGTCATGAAGAACCTCCTTGTTGGAAGGGCCCCCCTGACCATCAATCGTCATACTTCGTTAAATTTGACGCAACAACCGGCTGACCCCGTTCAGGTCACGACGCCGAAACCACCGTCCCACGGAAGCTTCTGGGCGGCGGCCAGGGTGATCTCCAGGAAGCCCATGGCTTCAAGTTCCCGGGCGCGACGTAGCGGGCCAGCGTCGACCGCCTTCAGACCACCGGGCTCGACCACATCGGCGAGGAGCGCCTTGGCGGGCGCGTCGTCGCCGGCCATGAGAACGACGACCGGCTGTGATCCGACCTTCCTCGCCTTGAGGGTAGCCGCGAAATTGGTGTTGAACGCCTTCACGACCCGCGACTGCGGCAGCGCTCTGGCGATCTCCGCGGCGGCCGAACTGTCCGGCGGGACGACGAGCGAGTCGAGGGTGTCGAAATTCAGCGGGTTGGTGATGTCGACGACGACCTTCCGGGCGAGGTTCTCGCGCTGGGCGGCGAGCACCTCGCTGACCGCCGGGTAGGGGACGGCGAGGATGACGATCTGCCCGGCTGCCGGCTGGTGTACCTCGGCGTGACCGAGCACGTCCACGGTGTTGCCGCCGGCGGTGACGACTTCGGCCAGGGCCTGGCCCATCTTGCCGTTCCCGATGATCGTGACGTGGGTCATGATGTTCCCTTCTGATCGGTGTCGACGTTAGATCCGATGGCGGGTGGCCATCGCCTGCAGGGTGGGGCGGCGGATCACCGCGATGCGGTCGCCGCGGACACGGACGGAGGTGCGCCCGCCGCGCCGGCGCCGCAGGGTGAGGTCGACGGTGGCGCCGCCGACCCGTACCCCTTCGAGGGTGAGCCGGGGCAGCCACTCGGGGAGGTGCGGGTCGATGAAGATCGTCCGCAGGGGTGCGGCCGGGCGCAGCGCCAGGAGGGCCTGGATCAGCGCGATGACGGAACTGGCCGACCAGGCCTGTGGGGAGCAGGAGTTCGGGTAGACGCCGGGGTGCGGGTGGTCGTGGTCGCGTGGCAGGCCGCTGAGCACCTCCGGCAGGCGGTGGTCGTCGAACAGCGTCGCCGCCGCGAACATCCCTTCGGCCAGGCGGTGCAGGTGCGACCAGCAACCGTACCGGGCGAGCCCCAGGCCGATGGTGCCCGCCTCGACCGGCCAGACGCTGCCGCGGTGGTAGCTGAACGGGTTGTACGCCGGGTGCGCGCTGGAGAGCGTACGGACGCCCCAGCCGCTGAACATGTCGGGTGCCATCAGCCGGTCGGCAACCACCGGCGCGATGCGGGCCGGCACGATGCCGGTGGCGAGCAGGTGCCCGTCGTTGGAGTTGACCGAGCGGACCTGCCGCTTGTCCGGTCCGAGCGCCATCGCGTAACAGCCGTGGTCGGGCATCCAGTACGCCCGGTGGAAGCGCCGCTTCAGCGCGGCGGCCCGGCGCACCAGGCCCGCGGCGAACGCGGGACGGCCGGCCACGGCGAACGCTACGGCAGAGTGCCGCAGCGCGGCGTACCAGTAGGCCTGCAACTCGCTGCTCGCGATCGGGTTCGGCACCACCCGGCCGTGTTCGTCGACGACGGCGGTGTCCGAGTCCTTCCAGCCCTGGTTCTTCAGGCCGGCGCGGGAGCGGCAGTGGTACTCGAGGAAGCCGTCCCCGTCGAGGTCCCCGTACCGGTCGATCCACCGCAGGCACCGGCTCGCCGCCGGCAGGAGGTCCCGCACCGTGTCGAGATCCCCCGTCCAGGCGAGGTACTGGCCGAGGAAGACCAGGAAGTCCGGCGCGGTCGACCAGTCGCCGTGGTAGTGGACGAAGGGGTCGATCCCGAGGACGGACACCGGGCCCCGGCGGGCCTCGTGCAGCGGCTTGCCCGGCTCCTCGTCCCGCCAGTCGTCCACCCGGCGCCCGAGGTGGCGGGCGTTGAGTCGCAGGCTGTCGGCCAGCATCGTCGGCCCGGCGAGGAGGGCCTGCCACGACGCGGTCATCGTGTCGCGCCCGAAGATCTCCTGGTAGATCGGCAGTCCGGCGATGGGCGCCGTCGGCCCCGCCTCCTCACCGAGGGGGAGCCGGGCCAGGTCGTCCACCGCGCACCCCCAGGCCGCCGTGACGTCGACGTTGGCGCTGCGGAGCCGCGTGAGCTCGCGGGCGAGGCGGTCGCGCGCCGCCGCGGCCGCGTCGTCCGGCTCGGCGAAGGTCGGTGGCGGGGCGGGGAGGCGCCGGCCGTCGACGACCGGCTCGACGACGAGGTCCACCTGCCGGCACTCCCGGGGTGGCACCGCCACGTCGACGGCCAGCGCGCCGTCGGCGTACCGGACCGGCGCGTCGGCGCACGCCCGGATCACCACCGCCCGGTCGAGCCCGTCGCACCGGTACGTCAGGCGCAGCTCCTGCGTCGCCGCGTCCCACCGCGTGTCGACGTCCCCGAACTGGAGCCGGCGGCCGCTCTCGGCCTCGCTGGTGTCGGCGAAGTCGGCGGCGAGTTCGACCCGCAGCCGCAGGTCCAGCGGTTCGGCGGCGTAGCTCGCCACGGTCAGCCGGGTCCGCAGCCCCTCGCCGACGAAGCGCTCGACGATCAGGTACGCCGCGCGGGAGGGCAGCGCCTCGCCGTCGCCGAGTTCGGCGTACGACAGCATGGCGTGGGCGCCCACGCTCGCCGTGCTGAAGGGCACCGGCTCCCGGCCGTCGACGGTGATCCGCTCGCGGCTGAGGACCCGGGTGTTGCGCGCGAAGAAGCCCTGCGGGTCGGCGCCCGTGACGCGACCGCGCACGTCGGTGACCAGGGTGCTCCACCCGCTCGCCACGTACCGCAGGTCCGGGCGGACGCGGAGGTCGTGGACGCCGGTCACGCGGGGCCATACCCCGTGGCGCCCCGGCTACACCCGACGGAGAGCGGTCAGCCCTGGGGCTGGGTGATGTTGACCATCCACGGGATGTCGAACCGGTCGACGCACATGCCGAACTCGTCGCCCCACATCTGCTTCTCCAGCGGCATGGTGACGGTGCCGCCGGTGGACAGCTTGTCCCAGTAGCCGCGCAGCTCGTCGCCGTCGTCGCCACTGAGGCTGATGGCGATGTTGGTACCGGGTTGAAGTTCCATCCCGGGGGCGATGTCGGAGGCCATCAGCGTGATGCCGTTCGAGGCCTCCAGCATGGCGTGCATGATCTTGTCCTTCAGTGCCGGGTCGTCGTTGCCGAACTCGCCGAACGTGTTCAGATTCAGGCTCCCGCCGAAGACGCCCTGGTAGAAATCCATCGCCTGCCGCGCCGTGCCGGGAAAGTTGAGGTACGGGTTCAGCTTGGTCTGCACGGGCACACCCTCCTTGGTCGTAGCCAGCATCATCGTGGCAAACGATCGGGTGCCGGACAACGACGCGTGCGCCCACGCGTCGCCGCCGTCGCGGTGGAGGCGGTCGACCACCTCCACCGCGTAGCGGAGCCCGTCAGCGGTAGGACTGGCGGACCGAGCCGCCGACCAGCACGCACCAGGTGCCGGTGGTGAGCTTGCCGTCCTCGGGCAGGTCGTGCAGGGCCTGCAGATCCTTGACCGCCTTCTTGGTGACGTAGTCGTACTCGCCGGTGACCGCGACGTCGGCGTACCCCTTGGTGTTGAGCATGAACTGCGCCGCGCTGACCGGCAGGCCGCTGGCGTCCTTGTCCAGCTCCGGCACCAGGGACTCCCAGGTGGGCGGGGTGAGGGTGGCGTCCACGTCCACCGGGATGCCGTTGCGTGCCTGCCAGTCCTGCACGGCGGTCACGGTGGCGGCGTCGAAGACGCTGGTCGGCGTCACCGCGTACCCGCGGTGGGCGAGCAGGTACTGCGCCACCCGGACCGACGGCGACCCGACGAACCGCCACAGGTCCGGCCAGCGGCGGGCCGGCACGTCGGCGAGGTCCGTGCCGAGCGCCGCGAAGACCCGACGGCGCAGCATCGGGAACTGGCGGTAGAAGGCGGCCCCGGGGCACAGCGTGTTCCGGAAGTCCCAGTGGCCGAAGATGTCGTGGGCGTGCAGCCCGTACTGCCGGCAGATGGTCGTGCAGAGCTTCACCAGCGAGTCGAGCAGCGCCTCGGGCGGCGTCTCGGTGACGTAGGTGCCCTCGTTCTCGATGCCGATGGAGCGGCCGTTCTCGCCGGGGCAGTGGGCGGAGACCATCTGCCGGTCGCCGGCCTGCAACCGCTCCAGGCTGCCCCGCCGTCCCTCCAGGACGTACCCGCCGCGGCTGACCGTGAAGTGCTGGCCGGTGTCGGACCAGCCGTTGCCGTCGATGTGCAGGTTCTGGCAGTCGCGGGCCAGCTTGATCGCCTGCGCCTCGCTGTAGTCGGTGACGTTCGGGAACGCCATGTGGTGCACGATGATCTTGTTGGTCGGGATCGCGCTGACGACCAGGGGGTCCTTCGGCGGGCGCGCACCCCACTCGTCGCAGCTGTAGATCCAGTCCAGATCGGCGCCGGGGTCGGCGTGGGCGGCGGCGGGAAAGGCGAGTTCGCTCCCGACCACCGCCACGGTGGCGGCGCCGAGGCCGGCCCTCAGCAGCGTACGGCGGTCCAGTTCGCTCTGCTCGACATGCATGGCATCTCCTCCGCGCCCGGCTCGCGGGGGTGCGGTGAGCCGCGTGAAAACCAGCTCCAAAGGCCGGGCGTGAGGTGGAGAATATTGCCAAGAAGGGTGGTCGCGCTAGAGGTCAGCGCCGATCGCGGGTGCGCTGAACGCCGTAGCGGGATAGCTATGCCGGCGTGTCGAGCCGGTCGACGACAGTTCGCCAACTCAGCTCGGCAGGAAGTGGTGCAATGACGACGTCCGCGTCCCGGAGCAGCCGCAGGTGCCGGTCGTAGCTCGGATGCGCGGCGAGCTGTGCCTTGACGTTCGGGAACGCGTACACCGGGATGCCGCCGCCGGGCGCCTCGTTGAGGATGCCGAGAGCGAGCGTGTCGTTGATTCCCTGAGCCCACTTGTTGATGACGTTGAACGTCGCCGGTACCACGGCGACGGCGGTAGCCGGCGGATGTGGCTCGGGTTCGCCGGGCTTGCGCCATTCCACCCGAACCGGGTAGCCGGTCTGCTGGGCGAGTGCCTCTCGATCGATCCAGGTCGCGGCGGTCGGCGTGGCGGTGAGGCAGACCGTCCAGCCGTCCTCCTGTAGGAGCCCGATCAGCTCACCGATCCTCAACACCGGGGGAGCGGCGCAGACGACCAGGGCCAGCACGCCTCGTTGGCTCATGCCAGCATGGCCTGTCCTCGATGCCTTGCCACCGACACGTCGGCGAGCATGTCGTCGAGCTGTTCGAGCGTAACGCCGAGTGCGGAAGCGATCCGGGTCCGATGCCACGGCTGGGGATCCGTCTCGGCATTCTCCCAGCGCACCACAGTCGACCGCTCGACATCAAGGATGTCGGCCAAGCGCTCCTGGCTGTACCCGAGGGCCTTCCGCCGCTGGGAGAGCCGGTGTCGCTTCAAAGGCACGGACGTCTCCCTCCGGTCCACCCGCCACTCTAGTGACAGTTCGTCGACCGGCTGAGTACGCAGATGCCTCATTCCTGCGTCGGAGCGGCCCCTCGGACGCTGTAGTTCCTGGTCAGCTCCTCGCCGAGGCTCAGTGCATGGCCCGGGGCGGGTGCTGGCTCCGGTGGTGTCGACCCGAACGACGCGCACTGCTCCCGCCCGCCTCGGCGCCACGCCACGAGCCAGGGACATGGCTCGATCGACGACGAGATCGGCAGATCGACATGCTGATCGCCAAGCAGGAGGCACCGCTGCGATGATCTACACGACGGGGGAGCGTCTGCGCCCGTACCACCTCCGCGCCGCCGCCTTCGACACCCGCTGGCGCGGTCTCGACCCCGAACAGGTGCACGACTTCCTCAACCGGGTTGCCGACGAACTCGACCGCTTGCACAGCGAGCGGGCCACCGCCAACACCGAGGCCGAACGCATCCGCCAAGCCCTGCGGCAGTGGCAGTCCCGGCACACCGACTGCCGTCACACCGTCCCCGGTTCACCGAACAGCCGGTGGCCGCGATGACCGCACCCCGCTGGGTCATCCACCTGCCCACACCCTGACCAGCCTCGACGAGACCACCAGACTCGCCTTCGCACTGCGCGACTCGCTCGGGCACGTCACCGCCGTCGACTCCGGGGAGACCACCCTCAGCGAGGAGGACCGCCAGTTCCTCCGTACCCGGGTGTGGTGTGACGCCCGGCTCGACGACGCCGGCCGCTGCCGGCGTCGCAATGACCACGACGGCCGGTGCTCTGGCGCCGAAGGCTAGAGGACCTGGGAGAGGAACTGGCGCAGCCGGGGGTGCTCGGCGGCCTCGAACACGGCTTCCGGCGCCCCCGCCTCCAGCACCACGCCCCGGTCCATGAACGCGACCGTGTCGGCCACCTCGCGGGCGAAGCCCATCTCGTGGGTGACCACCACCATCGTCATGCCGCCCGCGGACAGCTCCGCCATCAGCGACAGCACACCCTTGACCAGTTCCGGGTCCAGCGCCGACGTCGCTTCGTCGAAGAGCATCACCTGCGGCTGCAACGCGAGCGCGCGGGCGATGGCGACCCGCTGCTGCTGCCCGCCGGAGAGCTGCGCCGGCCGGGCGTCCGCCTTCGCGGCGAGCCCCACCCGGTCCAGGTGGTGCCGGGCCACCGCGACCGCCTCGTCCTCGGGCAGCTTCCGGATCCGCCGCAGCGCGAGGGTGACGTTGCGCAGCACGCTCATGTGCGGGAACAGGTTGAACTGCTGGAACACCATGCCGACCCGCTGCCGCAACCGGTCCGGGTCGTCGCCCAGCACGCTGCGGCCGTCGAGGAGCACGTCGCCACTGTCCGGCTCGATGAGCCGGTTGATCGTCCGCAACAGAGTGGACTTGCCGGACCCGGACGGGCCGATCACGCACGCGGTGGCCCCGCTCGGCACGTCCAGGTCGACGCCGCGCAGCACCCGGTTCCGGCCGAACGCGAGGTGCACGTCGCGAAGGCTCACACTGACCGACGTACTCATCGTGGGCTCCCCTCCACCGCACCGGCGAACGTCAGGTCGTCGTCCTCGTCGCCGGGTGAGCCGGCCGGACGCCCGTGCCGCAGCCGCCGGTCGATCCAGTTGACCGCATGGGTCAGCGGCACGGTCAGCGCCAGATAGAACAGGCCGGCCAGCAGCAGCGCCGACTGGTTGCCGGTGTTCGCCGCGTAGTCCTGCCCGATCCGGAACAGCTCCCGCTGGCTGGCCAGCAACCCGAGGAAGTACACCAGGCTGGAGTCCTTGATCAGCGCGATGAGCTGGTTGACCCACGCGGGCAGCACGCGGCGGACGCCCTGCGGGATGATCACGACCCGCATCGCCTCCCCCCAGGAGAAGCCGAGGGCCCGGGCTGCCTCCACCTGGGCGGCCTCCACCGACTGGATGCCGGACCGGAAGATCTCCCCGATGTACGCCGCCGCGATCAGCGACAGCGCCAGGATGCCGAGGGGGTAGGGGTTCGGACCCCACACCTCCATCCCGAACGGCGCCAGCCCGACGCCGATCAGCAGGATCGTCGCCGCCGCCGGCAGGCCGCGGAAGACGTCGGTGTAGACACGGGCCGGCCAGCGCAACCAACGCGTACGCGAGATGCCCGCGACCGCCAGCAGCAGGCCCAGCACGGTGCCGAGCAGGGCGGCGGAGACCGCCAGGATCAGGGTGTTGGGCAGCCCGACGGTCAGCATCTCGGGCAGCGCTTCCCGCATCGACTCCCAGTCGAAGAAGGTCTCCCACAGGGTGCTCAACGGATCCATCAGTGGCTTCTCCTACCGCCCCGCTCGCTCTTTCCTGGTTCCTGTTAAGAAGGGGCCCCTTCACCTCGCCAGGCGTTTAAAAGGGGCCCTTCCTTGTCAGCTGACCGTGACCGTGCCGCTGCCCGGCTTGAAGTCCGCCGGGATCGGTCGACCCGGGTAGTACTGCTGCTGGAGTCGCGTCCAGGTGCCGTCCGCGATCACCTCGTCGAGCGCCTTGTCCAGCGCCTCGCGCAGCTTGTCGTTGCCCTTGGCGAACGCGTACGCGGTCGGCGCGGGGCTGAGCTCCTTCGCCGCCACGGTGATCTTGCCGTTGCTGTCCGCGGCCGACTTGTCGCCGATCTCGGCGGGGGCGATCCAGGCGTCGGCGGTGCCCGCCTTGAGCTGGTTGAGTGCGCCGTTGTAGTCCGGCACCCGGACCGGGTCGAGACCCTCCCGGGTGGCGTAGTCGTCCTGGACGGTGCCCTGGACGACCACCACCCGCTTGCCCTTGAGCTGGTCGAAGCCGGTAATGGGGGAGCCGGCCGGCACGTCGAGTCCGAAGTAGCCGAAGTCGTAGCCGTTGCCGAAGTCGACGGTCCTCTTCCGCGCCTCGGTGATGGTGATCGACGAGCTTCCGACATCGAACTTGCGGTTGGCGACCTGCGAGAGCAGCGCCGAGAAGTCGGTGCCGACGAACTCCACCTTCAGGCCGATCTTCGCGGCCGCCGCGACCAGCAGGTCGTTGTCGAAGCCGGTGAACTTCCCGTCCTTGAGGTACACGTTCGGTGGCGCGTCGGTGAGCGTGCCGGCGCGCAGCACGCCGGGCTGGAGCAGGTCGTAGGGGTTGTCCGCCGAGCCGGCGGCGTCGTCACCGCCGCAGGCGGTGAGGGTGGCGGCGCCGAGGACGGCGGCGACGGCGAGGGCGGCGGCCCGGGTCAGGGCGGGAACGAATCGCACAGGTGTCTCCGAGTGGGTTGTCCGGGCGGGCACGGGCGTGCGCCGCCGACGGTGCGCCGGTGGGCGGACCGCTGGGAAGGTTCGGTGCGAGGGAGTGTGGCGCTCAGCTACACGCGGCGCTGCAGACCCGCATCATGTCGACGTGACGGCGCCGGGTCAGGGCCGGCGGCGGGGCGTCGATGCGGACGTACATGGCTCTCCTCCAGGTCGGTGCTGACCTGGGGAACCAGGCCACGCTTGCACCGGAGCCCGCTCCGGTGCCTGGTCCTCACCCGGGGCACCCCTACGTGGACGAGGGTTGCCGGCCAGCAAGCCGGGGCTTCGCGCTGGCACTCATGACCTGCGGACGAGACTAGCAGCGGGTGACGGTGTGCCGTCCAGCCGTTATGACCACCCTCACGTGCCGCCGTACCTGCGGATTCGTCACTCCTCGATCGCCCCGCCGACGTGCCGCAGGTGCGCGCGGAACGGGTAGCCCGGGTCGGCGTCGGCCCGAGCGCTGACCGGTTCGCCCTGGCGGCACGCGGCTTCCCGGCCGGTACCGGATGTGAGGTGTGGCCCGTGAGGTCGGGGGTAGTCGGCGGGGTCGGGGGAAGACTGGGGAGGTCTGGTGGACTCGTACCCTGCGGTGGAGGCGCACGGGCTGATCGGCGACCTGCAGACCGCTGCGCTGGTGAGCATCAACGGCACCCTGGACTGGTTCTGCGCGCCGCGCTTCGACTCGCCGAGCATCTTCGGCGGCCTGCTCGATCGGCGTCGCGGCGGCTACTTCCAAATCTCGCCCGACGGCGTCGACTACACGAGCAAGCAGCTGTACCTGCCGGGGACCCCGATCCTGATCACCCGCTTCCTCAGCTCTGACGGCGTCGGCGAGCTGGTCGACTTCATGCCGGTGGCGGGAGACCGACCCACCGATCGTCACCGTCTGGTCCGGATGCTCCGGGTTGTCCGGGGCAGCATGCGGTTCCGGGCCGACTGCCGGCCGCGTTTCAACTACGGCCGCGATCCGTACAAGCTGGAGGCGTACCCCGACGGCAGCGTCCTGCGCAGTACCACGCAGTCGCTCACCCTGGGCACCATCCGGTACGCCGAGCGCCTGTCCGAGGAGCATGAACGCCGGCGCACCGAAGAGGGCCTCTGTGTGGTCGCCACGCTCCATGAGGGCGAGGCCGGGGGAGTGGTCCTGGAGACCAATTCGCCGGATCCGCCCCGCGCCTACAGTCCGGACGAGGTGCGGGAGATGCTGGAGGAGACGCGCGACTTCTGGCGGCGCTGGCTCGACCGGTCCCGGTACACCGGGCGCTGGCGGGAGATGGTGGAGCGGTCGGCGATGACGCTCAAGCTCATGACGTACGCCCCGACCGGAGCCCTGATCGCGGCGCCCACCGCCGGGCTGCCGGAGCAGGTCGGCGGCGAACGCAACTGGGACTACCGCTACACCTGGATCCGCGACGCGTCGTTCTCCGTGCATGCGCTGCTCGGTCTCGGTTTCACCGACGAGGCCGCCGGCTATCTCCGGTGGCTCGGCGATCGGGTCCAGGACGCGGAGCGGGACGGAGTGCCGCTGCAGATCATGTACCGCGTCGACGGCTCGCCCGATCTCACGGAGGAGGTGCTCGGCCACCTGGAGGGGTACCGCGGGTCCGGGCCGGTGCGGGTCGGCAACGGTGCGGCACGGCAACTGCAACTGGACATCTACGGCGAGGCTCTCAACTCCATCCACCTCGCGGACAGCCACGGCCTGAAGGGCCCCCATCAGGCGTGGCTGCGCATCGTTCGCATCATCGACTGGCTCTGCGACAACTGGGACCAGCCCGAGGACGGGATCTGGGAGAGCCGCGCCGGCCCCCAGGACTACACCTACGGGCGGCTGATGTCGTGGGTGGCGCTCGACCGGGCCATCCGCCTCGCGGACCGCCACGGCCGACCCGCCGACACGGGCCGCTGGGTCACCGCCCGCAACGCCATCTACGACCAGATCATGACCCGGGGTTTCCACCCCGGCCGCGGCGCCTTCGTGCAGCACTACGCGACCGACGTCCTGGATGCCGCCCTGCTCGCCATGCCCTCGGTCGGCTTCGTGACGCCGACCGACCCGATGTGGCAGTTGACCCTGCGGGCCATGGACTCCGAACTCGTCTCCGACAGCCTCGTCTACCGCTACAACCCCGACGCGTCACCGGACGGTCTGGCCGGCGACGAGGCCACCTTCACGATGTGCACGTTCTGGTACGTGCAGGCCCTCGCCGAATCCGGCCGGCTCGACGACGCCCGGTTGACCTTCGAGAAGATGCTCACGTACGCCAGTCCGCTCGGTCTGTACGCGGAGGAGATCGCCCCCAGCGGTGAGCAGATGGGCAACTTCCCGCAGGCCTTCAGCCACCTGTCGCTGATCAGCACCGCCGTGAACCTGGACCGGCTGCTCGACGCCCGTCCCTGACGACCCCGACATCCCGCTTCCGGATGCGGAGGACTATCCGCCGCCACAGCGGGAAAGGGCCGCCCGGGAAGTCGTACCGGATCGGGGGTGCCATGGGAGCGGCCATCGTCGGCGTGGTGATCGTTGTCGCGGTCGTCGCGCTGCTCGGCGTGCTGAGCATCCGGCTGGTCCAGCAGTACCAGCGGGGCGTCGTGTTCCGTTTCGGCCGGGTGGTGCCGCCGGTCCGCGAGCCCGGACTGCGGTTCATCATCCCGATCGCCGACCGGATGGTGCGGGTGAGCATGCAGACCGTGGTGATGGGCGTGCCGGCGCAGGGCGCCATCACCCGCGACAACGTGACGCTCACCGTCGACGCGGTGGTCTACTACCGGGTCGTCGATCCGGTGAAGGCCCTCGTCAACGTGCACGACTACCCCTCGGCCGTACGCCAGGTGGCGCAGACCGCGCTGCGATCGGTCATCGGCAAGGCCGACCTGGACACCCTGCTCGGCGACCGGGACAAGATCAACGCCGAGCTGAAGGCGGTCATCGACGCGCCCACGGAGAAGCCGTGGGGGCTGCTGATCGAACGGGTGGAGGTCAAGGACGTCGCGCTGCCCGAGGGGATGAAGCGGTCGATGTCCCGCCAGGCCGAGGCCGAGCGGGAGCGGCGGGCCCGGGTGATCGCCGCGGACGGCGAGTACCAGGCGTCCCGCCGGCTCGCCGACGCCTCCCAGGCGATGGCCGCCACACCGGGGGCGTTCCAGCTCCGGCTGCTGCAGACCGTGGTGGACGTGGCGGCGGAGAAGAACAGCACCCTGGTGATGCCGTTCCCCGTCGAGTTGCTGCGCTTCTTCGACAAGCTCGGGCATACCGCCGCGGGACCGGACGGGGCCGGCGGCGAGGCCGCACTGCCGTCGACCGGGGACGGCCAGCGGCGCGACGCCGCGCACCGCCCGTAGGCCGCCCTCACCCGCGGGCCGCACCGCCGGTCGGGTTGCGGGCACCTGCTACCACTGGGCCGTGTCCGTAACCGACCATGCGTACGCGACCCCGGTCGCGGGTCCACAGCCAGGCCGACGTCCGGGGCCGGGAAGCAGCCGTTGCGCCGATTTCCCGGCGTGCCGGCCGGACCACAATGACCGGCGGGGCGGCCGGTCGGCCCGCCCCGTCGGGGTCGGGGAGGTGTGGTCGTGACCGGCTGGCAGGTGTCCGGCTACACGCCCGTGCGGCAGCTCGGCGCGGGCGCGTCCGGGCGGGTCGACCTGGCCGTGCACGAGGCGACGGGCACACCGGTGGCAATCAAGTACCTGACCGGCGCCGTGGGGGACGCCCCGTCGTTCCGGGACGCGTTCCGCACCGAGGCCCACCTGCTGGCCGAGATCGACAACCCGCACGTGTCGCGCCTCTACGAGTACGTCGAGTCGCCCGGCGGCGCCGCCATCGTCATGGAACTGGTCAACGGGGTCTCGCTGCGCCAGATGCTGCGCGCCAACGGCGCCACCACCCCCGAGGCGGCGCTGGTCGTCCTCAAGGGATCCCTGGCGGGGCTCGGCGTGGCCCACACCCGTGGTGTGGTGCACCGGGACTACAAACCGGAGAACGTGCTGGTCACCGCCGAGGGTGCCAGCAAGCTCGCCGACTTCGGCATCGCCCTGCCGGTCGGCACCGGCGCCGGCACCACCGTGTCCGGAACGCCCCGCTACATGGCGCCCGAGCAGTGGACCGGTGCTCCGGCCAGCCCGGCCTGCGACATCTACGCCGCGACCGCCACCTTCTACGAGTGCCTGACCGGCCGGCCCCCGTACGACGGTCGGGACCTGTTCACGCTGCGCCGGCAGCACGCGGAGGCGCCGATCCCCACCGACCCGGCCCCGGAGCCGGTGCACGACCTGCTGCGGCACGGCATGGCCAAGCGCCCGGACGAGCGGCCCCAGCCGGCGGAGGTCTTCCTCGCCGTGCTGGAGCAGGTGGCGGCGGACGCGTACGGGCCGGAGTGGGAGGAGCGGGGCCTGCGGGAGCTGGCCCGCCGTGCGGCGCTGCTCGCCGCTCTCTTCCCGTTCCGCGACGACACCGGCGGCGCCACCAGCGTGGCGACCACGACGCTGGGCTCCGGTGCCGACCGGTGGGGCTGGCTGCGCGGCGGCCGTGCCCGGCCCGCCCTGGTGGCCGGCGTGGTGGCGGCGGCCGTGGTCCTGGGCGGCGCCGGACTGAGTTACGCCGCGCGGGAGGAATTTGTCTCCACCGCGGTGGCCGGCGCGGAGCCGACCATCGGCACCGTCGTCACGGCGGATCCGGGCACCGCGCCAGGGGCGCCGACCGCGACACCCGACCCGACGGCCACCGCCACGCCGACCGCCGGCCCGACCACTCCGGCACCGACCGGCGGCGCGACCGGCACTCCGACCACACCGGGCGGACCGGCGACGGCGGCTCCGGCGACCACCCCGCCGGCACCCCGCCCGACCGTCTCGACCAGCCCGCCGCCCCCGCCGGACACGAGTGCCCCGACGGTCGGCAAGGTCGGCGCCAGCCCCACCGAACTCGACCCGAAGGGCTGCCCGTACGGGCCCACCGCCAGCACCGTCACGGCCACCGCCTCCGACGACCGCACCGCCGCCGGGGACCTGCGGGTACGCCTGCGGTACAGGCTGGACGGCCGCACCGTCGACCTCGCGATGAGCTCCGCCGGCCGGGGCGTGTTCACCGGCGTGATCGCCGACCTGCCCCGGCCGGCCAACAGCACGCGCATCCCGGTCACGGTGGCCGCGACCGACCGGGCCGGCAACACCTCGGCCGAAAGCGGCCCGGTGCACGTGACCCTCTACCCGTTCTGCACCCCGGGCTGACGACGCCCGGCACACCGACAGGAGGGCGGGCCGCCGTGACCCAGCCGGACGACCGGACGACGCCGGGCGGGTGGACACCCGACGACGGCGCGACCGTGCACCTGGGCCGTCCGCACCCGTGGGACGACCAGCCCACCGGGCGCCTCGGCCCGGACGAGCCGACCATCCGCCTCGGCGGCGACGAGCCGACGACCCGACTCGACGCGGCGGGCGCGACCGTTCACCTGGGTCGCGACCAGCCCACCACACGTCTCGGGTCGGACGTTGCCACCGCACGGGTCGTCCCCGCCCCCGGGAGGGGCCCGGAGGGGCAGCCGACCGTGCACCTGCGGACGCCGGAGCCGGTCGAGGAGCGCACCGTCCACCTCGCCGGCTCCGCACCGACATGGGAGCAGACGACGGCGTCCCACGGCGGCGTGGTCGGCGCGCGTACCCCCGGTGCCACGCCTCCCGCGACGGGCGGTGAGGTGCGGTTCGGGCCGGGTGTGCCCGCCGCGCCGCCGGCCGCCCCGCCCTGGCCGTCGCCCGCGCCGCCACCCCGGCGCCGGCCGCTCTGGCGGCGCGTGACGTCGGTGCTGTCCACCCTGCTCACGGTGGTGCTGGTCGCGGTCGTCGGGTGGTACCTGTGGCAGCGGCTCAGTCCACTGGAGATCGCCGGCGTGACCGTGGCCGTGCCCGAGCCGGCCGGTGACCGCTGCGACGTCACCGTCGACGTGGTCGCCACCGTGACGACCAACGGCCGCGCCGGCGAGATCCGCTACCAGTGGCTGCGCTCCGGCAGCGCGCCGGGCGCGGTGCTCACCGAACGGGTGGGCCGCGGCCAGCCCACCGTGGACCTGACGCTGCGGTGGACGTTCAGCGGGGTGGGCCGCACCGCGGAGACGGCGACGGTCAACATCACCGCGCCCTCGCCGGCGCAGGCACGGACGGTGGTCACGTACGACTGCCGCCGCTGACGCCGTGTTTCTGCCGAAGCCAGCAGGGGTAGGTCGGGCGAACGAACCGCATGCCCCTGGAGGAACTTATGACAGAGAACTTCGGTGACGCGGCGGGGGACGCCCTCCGCTCAGTGCTGCTCTTCCTGCCCAAGGCGCTCGCCTTCGTGGCCATCCTGGTGGTCGGCTGGCTGGTCGCCAAGGCGGTACTCAAGATCGTCGACAAGGTGCTGGAGCGGGTCGGCTTCGACCGCGCCGTCGAGCGCGGTGGCATCCGGCGGGCGCTCGCCCGCTCCCGCTATGACGCCAGCGACATTGTGGCCAAGCTCGCCTACTACGGCGTGCTGCTGGTGACGCTTCAGATCGCCTTCGGCATCTGGGGCCCGAACCCGATCTCCGACCTGATCGCCGGCGTGATCGCCTGGCTGCCGCGGGCGTTCGTGGCGATCGTCATCGTGGTGGTCGCGGCCGCCATCGCCAACGCGGTCCGCGACATCGTCAGCGGCGCGCTGGGCGGCCTGTCGTACGGGCGGATCCTGGCCACCATCGCGTACGTGTTCATCCTCGGCCTCGGCGTGATCGCCGCGCTGAACCAGATCGGCGTCGCCACCACGATCACCACCCCGGTGCTCGTGACCGTGCTCGCCACCGTCGGCGGCATCCTCGTCGTCGGGGTCGGCGGCGGCCTGGTCCGTCCGATGCAGAGCCGCTGGGAGTCGTGGCTGGCCCGGGCCGAGCAGGAGTCCCACGCCATCGCCACCCACGCCCGCGCCTACCAGGCCGGCCGCCGGGACACCGAGGCCCACCTCGGCGGTGCCGCCGACACCACCCAGGTCGTGCCGAGGCCGACGGGCGCCGACCCGACCGTGCCCGTGCCGCGTTCCGCCGACGACCCGGAGGCCACCCAGGTCACCTCGCGCGCCGCGACGCAGCCGACGCCGGACGACGTCGAGGCGACGGTGGTCATCCCGCCGGCGGACGCCGACAAGTTCCGCCGCTGACCGGCGGGTGCTCGGGGCGGGATCCGCGACGGATCCCGCCCCGAACCGTGTGGTCACCACCGCAGTGGCCGTCTAGCATCACCGGCATGACGTGGCGATGTTGATCCACCGCTGAGAGTCCGTCCCGTGGGCCGCCGCGGTCGCCGTTCGTCCGGCGTCCGCTCTCATCCCACGGGAAGGTTTCATGACCCCCAGCACCGTCCGTCCGCCCGACCGCCGGGTCCGTCGGCTCGCGGCAACCCTCTACGCGTACGCGGTCCTGCGTGACCTCGTCCTGCTCTATCCCGTCTACGCGCTGCTCTTCGCCGACACCGGCCTGTCGGTCTGGCAGATCTCGACCCTGTTCGTCATCTGGTCGGCCAGCGGCATCCTGCTGGAGGTCCCCTCCGGCGCGCTCGCCGACGCGCTCTCGCGGCGGCTGCTGCTCTGCCTCGCTCCGCTGGTGACCGCGGCCGGCTTCGCCCTCTGGGTGCTCGTGCCGTCGTACCCGGCGTTCGCCGTCGGCTTCCTGCTCTGGGGCGCCGGTGGGGCGCTCGCCTCCGGCGCGCTGGAGGCGCTGGTCTACACCGAACTCGACCACCTGGGCGCCGTCGGCTGGTACGCGCGCGTCATCGGCCGGGCCCGGACCGCGGAGACCGTCGGCGTGCTGGCGTCCATCGTGCTGGCCGCACCGGTGCTGGCCGTCGGCGGCTACCCGGCCGTCGGGGCGGCGAGCGTGCTGGCCTGCCTGCTCGCCGCCGCGGTCGCCACCCGCCTGCCGGAGCACCGCCACACCGGCGGCCTCGGCGACCGTCGGGAAGAGCCGAGCGTCGGCGACGGTCCCGGCTGGTGGACCAGCCTGCGCGCCGGGCTCGCCGAGGCGCACGCCGACCGGCGGGTCCGGGCGGCGGTGCTGCTGGTCGCCGCGGTCGCCGCCCTGTGGGGGGCGCTCGACGAGTACACCCCGCTGCTGGCCCGGGACACCGGCGTGTCCGAGCCGGCCGTGCCACTGCTGCTCCTGCTCACCTGGCTCGGGGTGGCGGTCGGTGGCCTGCTCGCCCCGGCGGGGGAGCGGCTCGGCCGCCGAGGGTACGGCGGGCTGCTCGCCGGATCGGCCGTCGCGCTCGCCGCGGGCGCGCTGCTCGGCCGCCCGGCCGGGTTCGTGCTGGTCGGCGCCGCTTTCTGCGGCTTCCAACTGGCGACCGTGCTCGCGGACGCCCGGCTCCAGGCCCGGATCACCGGCCCGAGCCGGGCCACCGTCACCTCGCTGGCCGGCATGGCGACCGACCTGACGATCATCGCGGTCTACGCCGCGTACGGCCTGCTCGCCACCGCCGCCGGCAACGGCGCCGCGTTCGCGGTGGCCGCCGCCCCGTACCTCGTCATGGCCCTGCTGGTGGCCGTCGGTCGGGCCCGGGTAGCCTCGCCCGCCGCCCGGGCCGGCTGACCGCCGGCCGGCGGCCCCGCGGCGCACCCGCGGGGTCGCCGGCCGTCCACCGTCAGCCGGCCAGGTGCAGGAACGACCACTGGTGGCCGTCCCGGTCCCGGAAGCCGCGCATGTAGAGGCCGCCCAGATCCTGGCCGGCGCCGAGCGGCTCACCCCCGGCCGCCACCGCCCGGTCCACCAGGTCGTCCACCCGCTGTCGGCTCTCCACCGCGAGCCCGACGATCACCTCCCGGCCGGCGGCCGGATCGGCCGCGGCCCCTCCGGCGTACGCCTCGAAGGCCGCCCGGGTGTGCAGGACGAGGTGCGTGGTGTCGTCGAAGGCGAGGTGCACGCTGTCGCCGGAGGGCTCGTCGGCCGTGAAGCCGAGCGCACGGAAGAACTCGGCGGCGGCGGACAGGTCGGCCACCGGCAGGTTGACGAACGTCATCGTCATCGCGCGTCTCCGTCCCTCTCGAGGAGGTGCTTGAGCGCGTCGAGCCGCTCCCGCCAGTACGCCTTGAGCTCCGTCGCCCGCTCCGCGCTGTCGACCTTCTCGTGCTGCACCGACACGCGGGACTTCGTGTCGCCCGCCGGCACGAACCCGACGGCGATCCGGGTCGGGCCGCCCGCCCAGTCGGCACGGAACGTCTTCGGCGCGGTGGCGGTACGCACCCGCACGTCGACGTCGGGCAGCCAGCGGCGGCGCAGCGCCTCGTCGGCGAACGCGGCGAACAGGCGGTCGACCGGCACGGCCACCGTGCGGCTGCCCCCGGCCGAGTACCCGCCGCCGCGCTGCTGGCCCGGGGCGCGCAGGCCGCGCGTCTGCTCGTACCCGACGGTCACGGTCTGCGCCCACCAGCCCGGCACCTCGTGCGCGGTGACCAGCCAGCGGGCGATCTCGGTGTGCGTGTGTGCGGTCGCGCCCCACTCGTCGAGCAGGCCGAACCACTCCTCCCAGCCGCGCCCGGTGCGCTCGCGCAGCAGCGCGTCCGGGATCCGGGCCACCTGCCCGGCGGTGCCGCCGGCGACCGGCGGCGCGTCGACCGGCGGTGCCTCGGCCGGCGTTGCCGGCGGTTCGGCCGGCCCGGTGGCGGTGGGGGCGGGCGGTTCGGCCGGCGGCTCGACGGCCGGCGGTTCGGTCCCGGCCTCGGCGGCGGCGGGTGGCTCGGCCGGGGCGACGGGCACCCGGGCCAGCAGGTGCCGGCGGGCGGTCGTGTAGCTCTCACCGGTCTTGTCCATCCGGGCGCGGACCCGGGCCTTGAAGGCGCGCTGGTTCGTCATCACATGCTCCCTGTCGACGGCGCGGTCGCGGGGACTCACGCTCCCGTCGACCCCGCCGGAGTGGGGCACGTGGTGGTGCATCCCGAGGGCTGGGGCCCCCTTTGCCTCCGCGAGGCCGGTGGCGTGAGCACCGGGAGGGAGGTGTGGCGCAGGACGATGCCGGCACCATCCTAGCGCCCCGACGCCGCCGTCGGGCACCCCGACGCGCCGTCAGCGCTTCTCGCCGTCCAGGTAGACCCAGCGGCCGTCCTCCCGCACGAACCGGCTGCGCTCGGTCAGCGTGCCCGGCCGGCCGCGCTCCCGGTAGTGCGCCCGGAACTCCACGGTGCCGGTCGTGTCGAACAGGCCGCCCCGCTCGCTGTCGACGACCTCCAGGCCGGTCCAGCGCTCGCCCGGGTCCAGCCGCAGCCGCGCCGGGCGGGTCGAGGAGTGCCAGCTGCGCAGCAGGTACGCGGCGTCCCCGACGGCGAAGGCGGCGTAGCGGGAGCGCATGAGCGCCTCGGCGGTCGGCGCGTCGGCCGCGCCCCGGTGCAGCCGGCCGCAGCACTCGACGTAGGGCAGGCCCGAGCCGCACGGGCAGGACCCGCCCGGGCCGGCCCGCTCTCCACGCTTCGCCATGGCGGTCATCCTTCCGGGCCGGCGGGAGCGGGGCCGAGCCGGGGGTGCCGGATCAGGCCGGCTCGCGGGAGCGCTGCGCGGGCACGGCCGGCAACCCGGTTCTCGGGTTTGCCCTGGTCGGCGGAATCAGGTCAGCGCGACGACGATCAGGGCGAGACAGCCGACCAGGAGGGTGATGCCGCCGAACATCGGGTAGGGCCACCACTCGCCGCTGCCGCCGGGCGGGGTCGGCGTGGGCGTCGACCCGGTCACGACCGGCGGCGCGGGCGGACGGAGGAGCGTCGCTCGGGGCGGTGGCGTCGGCGCGGAGCGGGCATTCATCGGCGGCCAGTCCGGCGACGGTGAGAGCATCCTGTCCGGCGTCATGCTGCCTCCGTCCCTGTTCTGACACGTGATGGGCCGGGTGGGATCCGGGGGGCGGGGACCCCACCCGGCGAAGGCATGAACTCCACCTCCACCAGAACGAGCGCACCGCCGACACGTTCCGTTACCCGTACCGTCCGCGATGGATTCCGCACCGGTGGACGTCGATGTGTCTACCCGATCCGTGGAAGAGCCCCCGGTGCGGGCACCCCGGCCGGCCCGGCCCGGCTCTGGCATGATTTCCGGCGTGCCTGCCACGCCCGATCCCCGTGACGCTGAGTGGGCCGACCCGTCGGCGGGCTCATCGCCGCCCCGGATCGGCGGGAGCCGGCACCGGGCTCCGGATGACGGCCGTCGCCTGATGTGGGCCGCGCTGACCGGTGCCGGGGTGGTGCTCGCGGTCGCCATGGCGGCGGTCAGCTGCTCCGGCGGGGACCCGGCCGGCCCCGGCCCGGCCGGTGGCTTCGCCATCCCGCGGGAGACCATCACCGCCGAGGTCACCGACGTGCCGGCGGAGGAGTTGTCGTCCTCCCCGAGCCGGTCGGCGTCGCCCTCGCCCTCCGCACGGCCCGCCGTGCGTCCCGCGGATCTTCTGGCCGGCCTCCAGGCGACGCTCGACGGACTGGTGCGGGACCGGCAGCTGCGGCGCGATGCCAGCAACGAGCTGGGCAAACGGCTGCGGGAGGTTTCGGACCGACTCGCCGAGGGCGACGAGGACAAGGCGCGGGAGAAGCTGCGCGAGTTCGCCGAGAAGCTGGTCAACCTCCGCCGGGAGGACAAGATCGACGCCGGCGGCTACGAGATCCTCGCCGCCCTGACGCGGCAACTCGCGCAGGCGCTGCCCGGCGGCTGACCCGGCCGGCCGGAACGCGGCCGAGCAGCCCGGTCAGCACGTCCAGGCCCTCGTAAGGCGTGCTGCCGGTCGGCGTACCGGTTGTTTCCCGCCGGTGCCCGGTGGGCATCGCTACGGAATATGGACACCGGATCTCTGCTGGGCGGGCGGTACCGGCTGCGGGAGCGGCTGGGCGCGGGCGGCATGTCGGTGGTCTGGCGGGCCCACGACGAGGTCCTCGGGCGGGACGTCGCGGTCAAGGTGCTGTCGTCGGACCTGGTCGCCGACCCGCGGCTGCTGAACCGCATCCGTTCGGAGGCCCGCTCCGCCGCCCGGCTGCGCCACCCGAACATCGTGGCGGTGTACGACTACGGCGACGCCACCGGCAACAGTGGACGGCCGCTGCCGTACGTGGTGATGGAGGTGGTCGAGGGGCGGTCACTGGCGCAGTTGCTCACCGGCGGCGCGCTGCCGTGGCGGGTGGCCGTGCTGATCTGCGCCCAGGTGGCCGCCGCGCTCGCCGCGGCGCACGAACAGGGCGTGGTGCACCGCGACGTCACACCGGGCAACGTGGTGGTTGCCGGCACCGGGGTGAAGCTGGTCGACTTCGGCATCTCGGCCGCGTCGGGGGAGTCCGAGGCCGGCGGTCAGCTTCTCGGCACACCGGCGTACCTGGCGCCGGAGCGCTTGGAGCGGGGCGCGGTGCGGCCGGCCACCGACGTGTACGCGCTGGGCCTGTTGCTGTACCGCACCCTGGCCGGCCGGCTGCCGTGGCAGGCCGCCACCACCACACAGATGCTCACCGCCCACCGCTACCAGGAGCCGGCGGCGCTGCCGGAGATCGCCGACCTGCCGCCCGAGGTGAGCGACCTGTGCCGGCGCTGCCTGGACAAGGATCCGGACCGGCGCCCGGCCGCGGCCGAGATCGCGGAGTCGCTCGGCGCCGTGGCGGGTCTGGCTCCCGCGAGCCTCCTCCTGCCCCAGGTTGCCGTGGGGGGCGCCGGCGGAGCCACGCCGAACCGTACCGCCGTGTACCTGCCGAGCCTCGTCGGTACCGCCGCCGCCTGGTGGGCAGGCCGCTCCCTGGATGCGCCGCTGCGTCGCTGGCGACGGTTGCCGGCGACGCAGCGGGCCATAGTCGCGGCGACCGGTGCCGCAGTGCTGCTCGTCGCCGGTGTCGTGGTGGCCGCGCCGTTCTCCGGAGACAACCCTGGCCAGGGAGACCGGACGATGGCCGCTCCGCCTGCCGTGGCCGCTCTGGGGGAGCGCGCGCCGGAGTGCAGCGTCCGGTACAGCGTCCGCCGGGCCGTCGACGGCCGGTTCGTCGCCGCGGTCAGCGTCGCCAACGTCGGAACGGTGCCGTTCGACACCGGCCGGCTGACCTTCACGTTCCCGGGCGAGCAGCGGCTCCTGCGGGGTTCGCCCGGCAGTTGGCGACAGGAGGGTCGTGTCGTACAGGCACGGATCGGCGACCTCCGGCCGAAGGCGTCCCGCAACGCCACCGTCGAGGCGACCTACCGCGACGTGAACCTACTGCCGGGCCAGTTCCAGCTCGACGGCGCCACCTGCGGATCGGTTCTCTCGATAGCCGGCCAGAACAACCCGCCCGAGAAGGACGACAAGAAGGATGACAAAAAGGGCGACGAGGAGAGGAAGGACGAGGAGAAGAAGGACGACGACTGAGGCCGTCAGAGCCAGCCGGATCGGCGGAAGAGGCGGTACAGCGTGAACGCGCTCAGAGCCATCAGACCGAGCGCGCCGAAGTAGCCGTAGCGCCAGCCCAGCTCCGGCATGTGGGCGAAGTTCATGCCGTACACACCGGCGATGCCGGTCTGGGTGGCGGCGATCGCGGCCCACGCGGCGATCTTGCGCATGTCGTTGTTCTGGTCCACGGCGAGCTGCGCGAGCCGGGACTGGAGGATCGAGTTGAGCAGGTCGTCGAAGGCGGCGACCCGGTCCACCGCCCGGGTCAGCCGGGCATCGACGTCGGCGAACCACCGGTGCAGGGCGCGCGGCGGGTTGTCCGGGCGGCTGTCGAGCAGGGACCGCAGCGGCGCCTGCAACGGCAGCACCGCCCGCTTGAACTCCACCAGCTCCCGCTTGAGCTGGTAGATGTGCTGGATGTCGGCGGAGCGGTCGCGGGCGAAAACCGTCTCCTCGACCCGTTCCAGGTCCCGCTCGACGTGCCCGGCGACCTCCAGGTACAGGTCCACCATCCGGGAGCCGACCGCGTACGCCACGGCCCAGGGGCCCTCGGCCAGCACCGTCGGGCGACGCTCGATGTCGGCGCGGACCGAAGTCAGCGCGCCCGCCGCACCGTGGCGGACGGTGACGACGAACCGGTCGCCGAGCAGCACCGTCACGTCGCCGGTGTCGATCACCTCGGAGTCGTGGGTGAGTTCATTGTGTTCGACGTAGCCCGCGGTCCGGAGCACCAGCACCGTCACGTGGCCGTTGCGCTGCACGGTGGGCCGGCGGCCGTCGGCCAGGGCCTGCTCGACGACCAGCTCGTCGAGGCCGAAGGTCCGGCCGACGGCGGCCATCACCGCGGGGGCCGGGTCGTGCAGGCCGAGCCACACGAAGGCGTTGCGGCCGCGGCGGGCACGGGCGTACGCGTCGGCGTAGTGGGGGCGGCCGGGCTCCCGCCGGCCTCCGACGTAGACCGCGCAGTCGACGACCGCGTCCGGGTTGACCCGTCGGGACGCCTCGCGCCGCTGGGGTGGCGCGACGCGGCCGAGCAACCGTCCGACCACGGCCGGCAGCCGGAGCCGTTCCCGCACCCCTGGTTCCACGCGTCCACCTCCGCGTCGCCACGCCTCCGCCGCGCGTCACGGTACGCGGGGACGGCCCGATCCGGATCACGGCACCCGGGTGGCGACGACGATGACGTTGTCGACGTAGCTGCGGCGGTCGGGGTCGAAGCGGCCGCCGCAGGTGACCAGGCGCAGGCCGGCGGCGGGGTTGGGGCCGTAGACCAGGTCGGTGGGGAATCGGTCCTTCGGGTACGCGGCGACGCCGTCGACGGCGAAGGTGGCGACGCTCCCGTCGGCGCGGGCGACCCGGACGGTGTCACCGGGGCGAAGCCGCCCCAGGTCGAAGAAGACCGCCGGACCGGCGGTGGTGTCGACGTGGCCGACGAGGACGGCGTTGCCGGTCTCGCCGGGCGTGACGCCGTGCCGGTACCACCCGGCGATCTCCGGCCGGTCCAGCGGCGGCACCTCGAGTTCGCCGCGGGCGTCGGCGCCGACCGGCACGAGCCCCGCCCGCACACCGATCGTCGGGATCCGGACCTCGACGGGTTCGGCCCGGGGCAGTGGCGGCAGCGGGGTCACCGGGCGCGCGCCGGCCGGGGCGTCGCCCGGTCGGGGCGGTCGGGGCGGGGACGTCGGGAGGCCGCTGGTCACCAGCCCCAGTCCGCCGGCGGCGAGCAGGGCGATCATCCGGACCGCCCAGCCGGGCCGGCGTCGGGACACGTCCCACCTCCGTACGCGCGTCGCCCGGGTGCCCGCGCCGGCGGCTCGCCGATGCGGGCACCCGTACCCAGGGATGGGTGGGCCGGTGACCTCAGCCGGTCGCGGCCATGGTCGCGTGCCGACGGCGGCGGGCCAGGATGAGCGCGCCGCCGGCGGCGGAGCCGAGGAGCGCGACCCCCGCGGCGACGGAGCCGGCGCCGCCACCGTCCGTGCGGCCACCGGCCTGGGCACCGCCGATCGGGGTGACGGTGAACGTGGCGGTGCCCGCGGCGCTCCCGTCGCCGCAGGTGGCGGTCACCGTGTAGGTGCCCAGGGTGAAGCCGGCGGTGAAGAGTTCCGCGCTGAGCCCCCCGCCGGCCGCCGCCGTGGTCGATCGGACGTTGATGTCCCGGTCGGGACCGGTGACGCGGAAGATCGCGTCGCCCGACTTCGGGTTGCAGGTGGTGGCGGTGAGAACGACGGTTCCCCCGACCGGGGTGGAGGCCGGCGACACGATGGTCTGGGCCCACGCGGCGCCGGGCAGCAGGAGCGTGCCGAGGCCGACGCCGACCGCCGCCGACACGAGGACTGTCTTCGCCTTCATACGCGTCTTCCCTCACTTTTCGTCCGCTGATGGGTGGGACGTCGTTCGGGTGGCCAACTCCGCAACTAGCACCGGTGTGCCCAACACTAGGAGGGTTGGGCCCCCGATCCGGTGAAAATGAGAAATCCTCGTTGCCGTCACGTGTCCACCCGGGAAGCGGAGGGAGCAGCGGATATGCCGGGACGGGGCGTGCGCGTGCTTGCTCCCGTCGATGCCGCCCGGTCGCCGGGCGGGCACCGGTGGGCCGAGGGCCCGGAATCGGGCGACATCGACGGGAACGCGCGCTCAGCCGGCCGGGGCGAGCTGCGGCTCGGGTAGCGGATGGCCCGTCTCCAGCAGGGTCTTGAGGCTCGCCACCAGCTCGGGCCAGCCGCCGCTGCCGTCGAGCTGCCCGCTGATCGCGCGGTGCATCTCGCTGTCCGGCGAGAAGTCGTCGTGCGTGACGGTGAGCCGGACGACGTCGCCGTACGGGGCGATCTCGAAGGTGACCTTCGAGCGCCGCTCGCCCAGCCGGGCGGCCAGTTCCTCGTCCGACCAGCCGAAGTGCGCGGCGTGCTCCGGCTGGAAGCCGTGCCAGCTGTACGACAGCAGCCGGTACGGCTCGGCGGCCAGGACGTGCTGGCCCAGGTCGCGGAACTCGCCGCCGGGCTCGTCCTGCCACAGCACCGGCGAGCCGACCTGCCAGTCGGACCGCAGCGCCACGCCGCCCCAGTACCGGCGGGTGAACTCGGGCTCGGTCAGGGCGGCCCAGAGCCGCTCGGGCGTGGTGTCGATGTACGTGGTGTAGACGAAGGTGGGACCGTCCATCGGCTTGCGCTCCAATGCTTCCTGCAGGTCGGCGAGCGCGCGTACCCGCTCGCGGTCGTAGCGGTGGATCCACCGGTCGGCGATGGCGTTGATCGGCGCGGGGTTGAGGTAGTGCAGCTTCTCCCGGCCGCGGCGCACCGTGGTCACCAGGTTGGCGGCCTCCAGCACCGCCAGGTGCTTGCTGACCGCCTGCCGGGTCATGGCGAGGCCGGCGCACAGCTCGCGCAGGCTCTGCCCGTTGCGGACGTTGAGGTCGTCGAGCAGCCGGCGCCGGCTCGCGTCGGCCAGCGCCCGGAACACGTCGTCCATCCGCCCCTCCTCAACATGCAGCCGCCCGGTTGCCTGTCACCTTAGGCAACCGGGCGGCTGCATGTCCAGTTGCCGCCTCGACCGGGCGTCTCAGCGGCGGCGCGCCTGGACGTGGCTCCACTCGTACGTCGTGTTCTGGGTAGTGGCCCCCGGCGCCGATGTGGCAGCGTGAACGGGTGCACAGCTCCGCGCCGGTCGACGTCGACCTCGCCCTGGTCGGCGGCGGCGGCGCCGCGTCGCTCGTCCTGGCCGCCCTCGACCGGCACCGCGTGCGCGGCCTACGGGTCGCGGTCGTCGACCCGGTGCACCGCCGCGGCCAGGACCGCACCTGGGCGTTCTGGGGCCGGCCCGACAGCGACCTCGATCCGCTGCTCGCGGCGAGCTGGTCGCAGGTCGAGATCGCGACGCCGGCGCGGCGCCGCGTCCTCGACCTCGACCCGCTGCGGTACGCCATGCTGCGCTCGGGCCCGGTCTACGACCGGGCTGCCGAAGCCGAGCAGCGCCTCGACGCGATCCGCGTCGTCGCCCCGGCGGAGGCCCTCGACGACAACGGCGAGCACGTCACCGTGCACGCCGGCGGGTCGACGGTCCGGGCGTCCTGGGTCCTCGATTCGCGACCCCGGCCGCCCCGCCGGCCGGGACGCACCAACTGGCTCCAGCACTTCCGCGGCTGGTGGCTGGAGGCCGACCGGCCGGCGTTCGACCCGGGGCGGGCGGTGCTGATGGACTTCCGCACCCCGCAGCCGGCCCGGGGCGTCTCCTTCGGCTACGTCCTGCCGGTCAGCGACCGGTCCGCGCTCGTGGAGTACACCGAGTTCACCCCCGGCCTGCTCACCGACTCCGGCTACGACGTGGCGCTCGCCGCGTACCGGGACCTGCTCGGGCTGGACCCGGCCCGGCTGACCGTCCGGGAGGTGGAGAACGGGGTGATCCCGATGACCGACGGACCGTTCGATCCCCGGCCCTCGCCCCGGGTGGTACGCCTCGGCACCGCCGGCGGCGCCACCCGCCCGTCCACCGGCTTCACCTTCTCCGCCATGCACCGCCAGGCCGAGCAGGTCGCCGCCGCGGTCGCCGCCGGCCGGCCGCCGGTGCCGGCACCCGCGTACCCCCGCCGTCACCGGTGGATGGACGCGGTGGCGCTGCGCGCGCTGGACCGCGGCGGGATCGACGGGCCCGGGTTCTTCGACCGGCTCTTCGAGCGCAACCCGCCCGAGCGGGTGCTGCGCTTCCTCGACGGCGCCACCAGCCCGGCCGAGGAGATCGCGCTGATGAACTCCACCCGCCTGCTGCCGATGGTCACCGCGACCGTCGGCGACGCCGCCGCCCGGCTCCGGGACCGCCTCGTGCCGTCGCGCCGGCGGGCGACGTGGACCGTCCCGCCGCCCCTGGACGGGCCGTCGCCAACGAACCGACGCGGAAATGGAACCCACGCATGACAACCGGATCGGTGGGCGTCGCGTTGCGCATTGACCCGGATATGGCCGAACGGACGACAACGGAATGGCCCCGTTACGGCAAGGTGCCGGCGCCGTTGCCAAACCGTTGTGAATGAATGACAACCGATCCGGTCGTTATCCGAACGATTCTTTCCGCCCTTTCTGATTCGCTTATCGTCGGCGCAGATGGCAGTTCCGCAGACGAAGGGGCCCGCGATGAGCGACATGTCCCACCCGCCGTCCCTCTCCCTCGCGGGGGAGCCGCCCGAGCCGGTGGCGGAGGTGAACTCGCTGGCCGACACCCCGGACGGCGCCGCCCGCCGTGACATCGTCGGCCGCTCACCCGGCCAGCTCGCCTGGCTCCGGCTCAAGCGGGACCGGACCGCGCTGCTCAGCGCGGTCACCCTGGTCGTCGCCATGGTCGTGGCACTGGCGGCCCCGCTGCTCGAGTGGCTGACCGGCATCGATCCGACCGACAAGTTCGTCGACCGGTTGAACGATTTCGGCATGCCTCTCGGTTACGGCGGCGGGATCAGCGCCGACCATTTGCTCGGACTCGAACCGGGCAGCGGCCGGGACATCCTCATGCAACTGGTCTACGGCCTGCGTACGTCATTGTTCATCGCCTTCGTGTCGGCGTTGCTGGCATCGCTGATCGGGGTGGCCGTCGGTGTCGTCGCCGGTTACGCCCGGGGCTGGCTCGACAGTCTCATCAACTGGTTCATCGACGTGACGCTGGCCTTTCCGTTCCTCATCTTCGCCCTCGCCGTCATCCCGATCGTCGAGGACCGCTTCTTCACCGCGCGGGAGGCGCCGCCGCCGAGCTTCCGGATCGCCCTCATCGTGGCCACGTTCGGGCTGTTCAGCTGGACGTACACGGCGCGACTCGTCCGGGGCCAGGTCATCTCGCTGCGGGAGCGGGAGTTCGTCGACGCCGCGCGGGCCGCCGGCGCCGGAACCGGCCACCTCCTGCTGCGCCAGTTCCTGCCGAACATCTGGGCGCCGATCCTGGTCACCCTGTCGCTGAACGTCCCGCAGTTCATCGCCATCGAGGCGGCCCTGGCCTTCGTCAACATCGGCGTCACCGAGCCCACCCCGGACCTGGGTCGAATGATCTACAACAGCATCGGCTACGTGGCCAGCGACCCGTACTACACCCTGTTCCCCGGGTTGACGATCTTCGTCCTCGTCCTCGCGTTCAACCTCTTCGGCGACGCGCTGCGGGACGCCCTCGATCCCCGGTCGACCCGGTAACCGAAATCCGATCACCAACCGTTCGTCCGGCGAACGGCGGGCCGCACACGGCCTGCGCCGGGCAGGAAGGGAGATGCACCGTGCACAGAAGAGTCCGGACACTGTCGATCGGTGTCCTGTCCGTGGCGTTGTTCGCCGCCGGGTGTTCCAAGACCACCGACGGCGGCGGCACCACCGACAACGAGAAGGCGAAGACCCAGACCGGCTCGATCTCGTACGAGGCGGCCGACAACCAGGGCCCGGCGGCGGCCGTCGAGGGCGCCACCAAGGGCGGGACCATCACCGTCCTGCGGGAGTTCGACTTCGAGCACCTCGACCCGGCCCGCAACTACGTCAACGTCCAGCAGTTGACCGCCGGCCTGATCTACCGGTCGCTGACCGGCTACAAGGAGAACGGCACCGGCGAGATGCTCCTCGTGGGCGACCTGGCCAGGGATCCCGGCAAGGACGTCAACGGCGACTGCAAGGTCTGGGAGTTCACCCTCCGCGACGGGCTGAAGTACGAGGACGGGTCGCCGATCAGCGCGAAGGACGTCGCGTACGGCGTCGCGCGGTCCTTCGCCCCGCAGCTCAACGAGGGGCCCCACTACATCCAGCAGTGGCTCTACCCGGGCGGCGAGTACAACGCCACCTACAAGGGACCGTACGACGGCGGCAAGCCGGCGCCGGACGGAGTGGAGACCCCGGACGACAAGACGATCCGGTTCACCTTCGCCGAGCCGCACTGCGACATGCCGTACGCGGCCGCGATGGCGACCACGGCGCCGGTGCCGGCGGCCAAGGACACCAGGACCAACTACGACCTGCGGCCCTTCTCCTCGGGACCGTACAAGGTGAAGTCGTACCAGCGGGACGTGGCGCTGGAGTTGGAGCGCAACCCGAACTGGGACCCGAACACGGACCCGCTGCGCACGGCGTACCCGGACGGCTTCCGGTTCACGTTCGGCCTCGAGGCGGCGCAGATCGCCGAGCGCCTCGTCGCCGACGCCCCCGCCGACCAGACCGCGTTCACCTGGACCGACGTGCCGCCCGCGGTGCTGTCCCGGACCACGTCCGGCCCGGTCGCCGAGCGGGTGGTCAAGGGCCCGACGCAGTACACCTGGGTGCTCAACATCAACACGCAGCGGGTCACCGACATCAACGTCCGCAAGGCGCTGAACTACGCGGTGGACAAGGACGCGGCGCTCAAGGCGATCGGTGGCCAGGCCGCCGGCACGCCGGCCACCACGCTCATGTCGCCGACGACGGCCGGCTGGAAGCAGTACGACGTGTTCGGCACGCCGCCCACCGGTGACGCCGCGAAGGCGAAGGAGCTGCTGGGCGGGCGGACGCCGGAGCTGGTGCTGGCGCATGCCAACACCGAGCTGCGCACCCAGCAGGCCGAGGCGATCCGGAAGAGCCTCACCGAGCGGGGCTTCAAGATCACCATGAAGTCGATCGAGTCGTCGAGCTACTACGACGAGATCGGGCGCAAGAACAACCCGTACGACCTGTACCTGGGTGGTTGGGGTTCCGACTGGCCGACCGGTTCGACCATCATCCCGCCGCTGTACGACGGCCGGGAGATCGGGCCGGAGGGGAACAACAACCTCTCCTACCTCAACGACCCGGGCATCAGCGCCGAGATCGACCGGGTGCGGAAGCTGCCCGCGGCCGAACAGGACGCGGAGTGGATGAAGCTCGACGAGAAGATCATGCGCGAGCTGGTGCCGGTCATCCCGGTCTACTACGACGCCACCTACGTGCTGCACGGCTCGAAGGTCGGCAACGCCTTCCTCAGCGACGCCTTCGGCGCCATCCAGGTCAACACCATCTACGTCAAGCAGTGACGCCCGGTGGGGAGCGGCCCCCGGCCGCTCCCCACCACAGCCCGAGAGGTTCGACGGATGCTCCGTTTCATCGTCCGGCGGCTGCTCGTCGCGGTCGTCACCCTCATCGTCATCAGCCTGGTCACCTTCGGGCTCTTCTTCGCGGTGCCGAGCAGCCCGGCCAAGGTGATGTGCGGCAAGAACTGCACCGCCGAGGACATCGCCCAGGTGGAGGAGCGGCTGGGCATCCGGGACCCGCTGCCGGAGCAGTACGGCAACTTCGTCAGCGGGATCTTCGTCGGGCGCACCTTCGGCTCCGGGGACTTCCAGCGGGAGTGCCCGGCCCCGTGCCTGGGGTACTCGTTCCGCAACGACCAGCCGGTGACCGAGATCGTCACCCAGCGCGCCCCGGTCACCTTCAGCATCGTCTTCGGCGCGGCGGCGATCTGGATCCTGCTCGGCGTGACCCTGGGCATGATCTCTGCGCTGCGCCGCGGCACGGTCTTCGACCGCCTCGCCATCGGGGTCAGCCTCGCCGGCGCCTCCATGCAGGTCTACTTCTTCGGCCTCATCCTGCTCTACCTGCTCGTGTACGCGACCGGGCTGCTGCCCTTCCCGACCTACACGCCGCTGACCGAGCACCCCGGGAAGTGGGCGCTGGGCCTCCTGCTGCCGTGGATGACCCTGGGCTTCCTCAACTCGGCGCTGTACGCCCGGCTGTCCCGGGCGCAGATGCTGGAGACCCTGTCCGAGGACTTCGTCCGGACCGCCCGCGCCAAGGGCCTGCCGCTGCGCCGGGTGCACACCCGGCACGCCCTGCGGGCGGCGATCACCCCGATCGTGACCATCGCCGGGCTGGACATCGGCACCGCGTTGGGCGGCACGTTCATCACCGAGACCATCTTCGGCCTGCAGGGTCTCGGCAAGGCCACCGTCGAGGCGGTGCAGTTCCTGAACCTGCCGGTGGTCATGGCCACCGTGCTGCTGGCCGCCATCTTGATCGTGATCGCCAACATCGTCGTCGACGTGCTGTACGCGGTCATCGACCCACGGGTGCGACTCGGATGAGGGGAGACGAGATGACCACCAGCACCGTGCCGGCCGGCCGCCGGCCGGGCCCCTACCTCCAGGTGGAGGACCTGCGGGTGTGGTTCGACTCCGCCGACGGCGTGGTCCGGGCGGTCGACGGCGTGTCCTTCACCGTCGAGCAGGGTCGCACGCTGGGGATCGTGGGGGAGTCCGGCTCCGGCAAGAGCGTGACGTCCCTGTCGATCCTGGGCCTGCACGACCCCCGCCGCACCCGGCTGTCCGGGCGGATCCTGCTCGCCGGACGCGACCTCGTGCGGATGTCCGAAGAGGAGGTGCGCCGGCTGCGCGGCCGGGACATGGCGATGATCTTCCAGGATCCGTTGTCGGCGTTGCATCCGTACTACACGGTGGGGCGGCAGGTCGCGGAGGCGTACCGGGTGCACCACCCGAGGGCCGGCAAGCGGGAGGCGCGGCAGCGGGCGGTCGACATGTTGGGCCGGGTGGGGATTCCGCAGCCGGCGCGGCGGTTCGATCAGTATCCGCACGAGTTCTCGGGTGGGATGCGGCAGCGGGCGATGATCGCGATGGCGTTGGTGAACGACCCGGATCTGTTGATCGCCGACGAGCCGACCACGGCGTTGGATGTGACGGTGCAGGCGCAGATCCTGGATCTGCTGGCCGATCTGCAGGGGGAGTTCCGGTCGGCGATCATCCTGATCACGCACGACCTGGGTGTGGTGTCGCAGGTGGCCGACGAGGTGCTGGTGATGTACGGCGGTCGGGCGGTGGAGCACGGCAGTGTGGAGCAGGTGTTGCGGCGGCCGCAGCACCCGTACACGTGGGGGTTGTTGTCGAGCGTGCCGTCGTTGCACGGTGACGCGTCGGCGGACCTGGTGCCGATCCCGGGGAACCCGCCGTCGTTGATCAATCTGCCGTCGGGGTGCGCGTTCCACCCGCGGTGCCGCTACGCGGGCCGTAACGGGAACCGGTCGTCGACCGAGGTGCCGGAGCTGCGGCAGGTGCGGGAACGGGGGCACCTGGTGGCCTGCCACCTGCCGGAGGTCGAGCGGCAGCGCATCTACCGTGACGAGGTCGCCGAGGTGGGGGTGGCGCGATGAGCGTGCCGGAGCAGAGCATGCGGGCGGGGCACGACCGGGAGCCGTTGCTGCGGGTGCGGGGGTTGACCAAGCATTTCCCGGTGCGGACCGGCCTGCGGACGACGGGGTTGGTGCGGGCGGTCGACGGGGTGGATTTCGACGTGCGGCCGGGGGAGACGCTGGGTCTGGTGGGGGAGTCCGGCTGCGGTAAGACGACGACCGGGCGGATGTTGGTGCG